>JACQZQ010000021.1 GCA_016213785.1 Acidobacteriota bacterium | reverse complement strand
TATCGGAGGGGTTACACCCGTTCCCATCTCGAACACGGAAGTTAAGTCCTCTGGAGCCGATTATACTGCCTCCGCAAGGAGGTGGGAAACTAGGTAGTCGCCGGATTTTCCATTTTAAATACTTCTTTATATCTTCCTTTTGCCTCTTTTATTTTCAAAAATCTTCCTTAAGCAACCTTTATTTTCTATTTAATTTTTGATTCTAAACAAGGTTTGTTTGTTGAATTATCTGCTATTTGTCTTGCTTTAGAGTTTGCATCTGCCGTAGGCAGTATTTTAGCAACTACACAAATTTTGTTTTTTGTTATTTTGCTCACCACTAAATAAGATGTTATTTTTTTATAATTTTCTGGGTTTTCATTTGCGTTTAGCCTAGTAATTAAAGCAATTGGTTGGATTTTGCCTTCTCTTATCACTCTCCATTCAGCTTTTTCTCCTAAGGAAGAAAAACCATAAGTAATAACTTCTGGATATCTAAGAGGGTGTTTTTTACCATCAGGACTAACTATTGTTATTGAAGTTCGTGCGTCAAAATCTTCTATTAAAAGTTTATAGCCTTCTATCCCTTGGCAAAGTTGACTAGAAAATGCGCTTTCCTCATCAAGTTCAAGAGTTTTACATTTATCCGAAGAAAGATCTGTGTAAATACTTTCTATTTTATTTTGTGTGCTCAAATTTGGTGTAAAGCTTTGTTTGGCTTTGATAGAAAGGCTAGTAAATATTACTAGCAAAGTAGTAAAAAAAATGATCCAACGCATTATTTATTTCCTTTTCTAATTTCTTGCAATTTAGTCATTACTTTTTTCATATCTTCCCAAACTTCGCGTTTTTTTTCAGGGACACGCAAAAGAAAAGCGGGATGAAAGGTTGGCATTACTGGAATTCCATTAAAATCATAGAATTGACCACGAGTTTTAGTTATACCTTCTTTAACATTTAATAAAGAAGTGAGGGGTGTTGCTCCTAGAGTAACAATTAACTTAGGTTTTACTACCTCTATTTCATTAAATAAAAAAGGCTCGCAAGACTCCATTTCATCGTTGGTTGGTTTACGGTTATTAGGTGGACGACATTTGACGACATTGGTAATATAAACATCCTCGCGCTTAAGCCCTATAGCTGCAATAATTTTATCTAGTAATCTACCAGCAGCACCAACAAAAGGTCTACCTGTTGCGTCTTCTTCTGCTCCAGGAGCTTCGCCTATGAACATTAGTTCAGCGCTTGAATTACCTTCTCCAAAAACAACATTAGTCGCTTGATTACATAATTGACAACAATGACCTACTTCAGAGCGGATTTCTGGTAAGGTTAACTTTCCTAAAGATCTTTTTATTGAAGAAGCTTTTTTAGAAGAAGGAAGAGATAAAGGTATTTGATTATTTTCTTCTGTTTCAAATAGGGAAAGTTGATCTGTTGAAGGAGTAATTTTTTTGGTCATATCTTCTAAAGTTTCTGATTTTAAGTCATCAAGTTTTTTAGTGTCCAATGAAGAAACATCTAAAAGCTTATTAGAAGCTAAACTAGTGGGTTCAATATGAGTTAGTCCAAGTTGTTGGTAAAATTCTAAATGACTGCGTATTGCTAGTATTAGTGCTAGTAAATCTTCGTTAAGGTTTTGATGGTTGTTCATTAGTATTTATAAGAAGGTTATCGATTTTATCTAATTCTAACAAGTAGTTTACAGCTAAACGATAGGAATCATAATAAAATTTTTGATTAACATTTTCACATTTATCTTGGGGTGAATGGATAAAGGAAAATTTATCTACAGGCAGACCATCTATAGTAATAGCTGGAATGCTGGCTTCACGAAATGAGTTAGAATCTGCACCAACTCCGTTAAGTGTGTGATTAGATAGGGGTAAATTTTCTCTTTTAGCTACACTATGTGCTGTATCTACTAGTTCTTTGTCAGAACCATTAACCCAAACTAATGATTCTCCTACGCCTAAACATTCTAGGTTTACCATAGCTTTATGGCGAGATAGAGAATCTTTTGTTAACGCCCTAAGGTAAGCGCGAGAACCTAAAAGTCCTCTTTCTTCGCCAGCAAAACCAATAAACACAAATGTATGTTTAGTAGAGATATCTTTAATTGCTTGATAAATATTTGTAACAGCACAAGCTCCTGTCCAGTCGTCTATTACTCCTTGACCTACATTAACATGGTCTAGATGGCCCCCAACAACAATAATATTTTGAGTTTTTCCTGGTTTGACTACGTAAATGTTATTAGCTGGTTTATCAGAAATATCTATGGCCTGTTTTTGAACTTCTTGAATTTTTGCGCCTGCTTGGATAAAGAGTTTAGCCATAAATAGTTCTCTTTCAGAGTTATCACTAGGAACAGTACAGAGTTCTTCTTGTAATTCTGTTGCTGAGGCCAATTTATATTCTAAAAGATTTGGAGAGTTTGTAAGTTGTTTTGTTTCTTGTGGGCTGGCTATAGAAAAATATAATAGGCAAAGCAAAAAGGCGATAAAGATAGATTGTTTCACTAAAGTCTCCTATTTATTGGGTATCACTAAGGCGTTCTAATATATAAAAAGTGTTACCTTTTGTAATGGTTTTATGAAAAAGCCATTTTTGATCTATTATTTGGCTTGGCTTAGCTTTTTTTAATTTGTTGCGGCCATCAGGGATTAAAGTTTCAAGTTCTTGTGCCAACACAACATGGTATTCAGGCATACGATTCATTTGACTATCACGTCCATAGTTTATGATTAAGTTCCTAAGAATACTTAAGCGAGTTGAAGCAAGTTTATAAAATGAAGAGGTAATTTCCTGGTGTTTTAATTGGAAATCAAGTTCTGCTTGTTCTTCTCTGAGGAATTCTAAATATTGGTAAGCATCATTATGAATAATTTCATTTTGCCCCAAAAAAGGTTTGGTAAAGCACAGTAGAAAAAATATTAAAACAAAAAGACGGGTTTTCATTTGATTAATCTATTAAACTTCTTAGGTTTTAAGATCTAAACAAATACTCTATTTTACTTTGTTTTATCTTATTTAATTTTTGATTATTTAGCTTTAGAAACTTTAGTTTTTGACGCTTTTTGCTCACGATAAGCAACAGTTTTCTTTATATATTCAATGGCATCAGGAGTTTTACAGTTAGTTTCTCCATGGTCAACATCTACTTTCCCTATTTTAGCAGCTATAGCTAAGGCTTTTTCCTCTAGAGTTTTATTAACTAGTCCTATGGCAATTAAAGCCCTATTCATCATACCTTTAGTAAAGTTTTTCTGGGTATGAATATCTCTTTCTATAATTTTAAGATATGTTTCAAAAAACTTATCACCCAATTTTTGATCTGAATTTGCTAAGAGTGCAAGTAAAGCCCAACCCACTCGGCTAATCCATTCATTTTCTGACTTAATCCATTTTTCCATTTTCTCTTTTATAAAAGAGGTTTTACTCACATAAACGGAGAAAGCGTCAGCTAAAGGATTATTATCTACGTCGGATAACCATTTTTCTAGCAAACTGTCAGTAGCTTTTAGAGGATCAGCAATCATTGTTGCAAGAATTTGTCCATCATGGTTTTTGCTATCCCAAAGTTCTTGAGCAAGTTGATGATCACACTTAATTTTCTTTTTAAGCTTTTCTAAGTTAGCAAAACTAACTCCGTAAAGTTCTCCTTTTACACCATGACGTTTATAAATTTTTTGATTTTGTTCTGTTCCTAAAGATTTTAGCTCTGACAGTAATACTAGGTGATCCATATTTTATTCTCCCAAGTTGATTTACTAGGTTTTTTTATAAGGAGCAAGCTTACCACGCAGTTCTGTGATGTTTGTAGTAAGTAAGTTAGTTAGGTTATTGACACTTTGCTCACCTTTAAGAATGTAATTATCTATTTCAATAATTAGTTTTTTAGTTGCTAGAATTGAGTTAAGTTGGTGGTCTAGTTTAACTTCTCCTAGAAGTGGCATCTTAAAAATGTTTTTAAGGTCGGTTTTATACATTCTGATTAGGTCATCAGGATCAACCAAGTAATTTTTTAATTCACATTGCATGGTGATAACAGCTTTGCTACCAAAAATTGCTTGTTGAATAGCGTTATCTCCTGTTTTACGGTCTAGCATAAGTACAATAACATTTAGTACTTGGTCATTTACTGGCTTAAATACTACTGACTGCCAATCATCACTAGCACGAAACCCTATAGGAATATTACCTGCGCGAGTCATTGCTCTAACTATTTCGCCTATTAGGATTTCATCCTTACTTTCTCGCATTTCTTGTTTATGTTGAAATTTAGCTAAAAAAGAAAACATTTTTTTATCCTCCTAGGCTGTTAATCTACCTTGTAAATATTTTGCAAGTGAATGAACTGTAGCGTTAATATGGTGTTGTAAAAGTTCATAATTGACTTGATAGTTTCCGCCAAAATATTGGTCTAGGTCAAATAACAAAGGCACTTGAGCATATATGTAGCCTGATGAGACATCAGCATCACAAGTTATAACACCTGGTTCTGTGCTATCAACAAAGCTACTTTTTACTTCTGCTTTTAGGGTTTGCCAAAGTGTTCCAAAGTTTTGTACTTGACAGCCATAGCCTATTACCACTCTTGCGCGTCGGCCTAGTACTTTAGCTGATAGCAAATCTTCAGTTAAGTTTCTTAATTCAAAAATAACTCTTTGTTTGGTGGGTAAATGTTCAAAACGTAAGTGATGGTAAACACCATCTGAAGTAATATCAATTAAGGAGTAGCCTAGCTCTACATTAGAATAAATAACAGCCCCAACTAACATATCATCAACACGACTGTTATAAATGTCTTCATTATATTTTTTCCAGCTATCTTTTACTAATGAGACAAACACTTGTTCTAGATCTTCACTCATTAAATATCCTCCTAAGAAATCTAAGAAATTTTCTTAGCTCTTTTGTATAAGTTATTTGTTTGTCGTTGGCAATAGTCGGTAGTTACGACGAGCACGAATAACTAGTTCCTTACGAGCTACCAAAACTTTAATAGTGTGAGGAGATTCTGTAAAGTCGGAGTTATCAGGATAAAAGCCCAAGATATATTGGTGGCGCAGTTCATCAGCAATTAAGCCAAAAGTTCTTTTTAAGTCTGTTACTTCGCTTTGATACATCCGACCTGCTGTAACTTCAGATAGTTCAGTAAGAAAGTCTATTGCTTGTTCATTTTTTTCCCTAATTCTTTCTATACGACGATCTTGACGACGATCTTGACGGCGATCTTGTTTATCAGTGCGAGGAAAGCGGGGAAAAGTTACTTGTCCTTTTCTTCTTGGAAAGGGGAGAGGAGAATTTTCCCAGCCAGAATTATTTCTTGGGTTTTGATTAGGTTGGTCAAAGATTTGAGGCAGTCTAGTATTATAGAAAATTGTGTAAATTAAGGTGTTAGATTCCATAACTTTATCAAGCAGTTCATCGGCTTCTAAATAACTACCATGATCTTTTCCATCTGTAAGTAAAACAATAGCTTTACGGCCATTAGCAGGTTTTAATTTTAAGGTAGCTTGATTAACTGCATCAAAAAGCTTAGTTCCAACTCTATAGCCTATCTCAGCCTGAGAAATGGCTTTTTGCAGTATATAGCGATCGCTAGTTAATGGAGTAAGGAAATTAACTTCATTATCAAAACTTAATACCAAAACTTGATCTTTTGGTCGGAGTTGAGTAAGAAAAGTAAAAGCAGCAGCCTTAATATCTTGTAAAACTGCACTAGTGCTTTTACTAGTATCTAAAAGAAGAGCCACATTAAGCGGTTCTTCAGCCGCATCAAAAAATGCAATAGATTGTTTTACCTGATTATCATAAAGTGCAAAGTCTTCCTCTTTAAGATTACTTATGTATCTTCCTTGTCTATCGCTTACAACTACAGGGATATTTACTAAAGTAGAGTCAATAGTTATAGCTGCATCAGAATTTTCTTGAGCATAACTAGAAATAGTACTCAAGCAAAATACTATTAGAAAATAAAAAAATATTGTTTTGCTAATGATAAATAGATTTTTCATAAATTAGTTCTTTTAGTAAGAAAGTTATGGGGTTTATTGGAGGTTAGAGGCTTTATAGAAGGGAAAAGTTTGTTTTAGTAGGGAAGGATTTTTTGCATTGCAAAGAAAAACTTTTAATGACAAGATTCTGTGGTTATTTTAGATAGCTACACTTTATTTTTAGGAGTTTTGGTAGAAAATGGAGCTTTATATTCTTAGGCATGCTATTGCTGTAGAGCGTCTTGATTGGTCTGAGTCTGATGAGAGTAGACCTTTAAGCGCTTATGGAATAGCAAAAATGAAACAAAACGCGACTGGACTAACACGTTTACTTCCTAAAATAGACTTAATTTTAACAAGTCCTTATGTAAGAGCACGGCAAACTGCTGAAATTGTTTGTAAAATTTATGGGTTTAAGGTTTCTGATAAAGTTGTAGAAACAGATAGTTTAACCCCCGATAGTGAATTTAAGGATTTATTTAAGGAGTTTAACCATTACAAAACAGATAACCGAGTAATGATAGTAGGGCATCAGCCGCACTTAGGAGATTTAATTTCTTACTTAACTTCTAATGGAGAAGTTAGAAATGTTCCACTAAAAAAGGGTGGAATTGCTTGTATAGAGCTTGATAGAGACGATCCACAAAATACAGGTATGCTACATTGGCTACTTACACCTAGACAATTACGACAACTTGCTGGACAGGAGTAGTTTTAATGTTACAAAAGGTTTTTTTGCTATTATGCCTAATGACTTTAATTAGCTCTTTAGTTAAAGCAGAAGAGCCAGCACAATCAAAGGAAAAAGCTACAAGCCTAATTAAAGCCTCAATTGAGGCTTTAGGCGGACAAGCTTATCTATCAGTTAAAAGTGAAAAATCACAAGGGTTAGTGACTCCTTATAGAGAAACTGTTCCTGATAGCAATGATATTCAGCCAGATAAGCGCGGTACACAAAGCTTTATTGATTATATTTTGCTTCCAAATAAAGAAAGAGTTGAATTTAAGGGGCAAGGTAGACTTTTTATTCAAAGTAATGCTGATAAACATAACTGGACTTATGATTCTGACTCAGAACTTTTAAGAGATCAAACACAAGCACAAAAAGATAGGTTCCTTCGCACTTTACGCTATCAAGTAGACAAAATTCTTAGGGGTGGGTGGAATGATCCATCTATTGAAATTACCTATATTCCACGTCAAGAACTTTGGCCGCGTCAATATGGCGAAGGAGTAAAATTAACCTATTTGGATAAAGAAGAAGCAGAACTATTTTTTGACCCACAGACTAAACTTCCTATTGCTTTACGTTTCCCTAAAGATACTTATGAAGGGCAAAGAGTAAAAGCCGAAAACCGTTTCTTTAAGTACATTGATATTAACTCACTTAAGACTCCTTACGTAGTAGATTTATTTGAAAATGGAAAACAAGTCTTACGTATTAATTATGATACAAGGGAATTTAACATTCCTATTTCTGATAAACTGTTTGTTAAACCTAATAATATAAAAGCTATTAAGTAAATAGCTATAAGAGTTTATTTAGAATTTAATAGCTAGTAAAAGGAGGTCAGAATGTTTTGTCCAAGTTGTAACTATAATATTACTGGAAGGGTTACTTCTTCATATTGTCCAAGTTGTGGAGCCTTGCTGATAAAAAACTCTCAATCCTTAGAACGAGATCAAGTAATAACACAGGACTGGAATTTAGCTAATCAAATAGCTGATTATATTATTTTAGGTAAGGCTTTTGCGTATGTAAAAAAGGAAATTTTTGATCAACCCGGCCTTGCCTGGACAAAACATTTTTTTGGTAAATCTGTATTACATTCTCAAGTGCTTTCCTTACTTGGGCCTGAGCAATTAATTTTACCAGCAGTTTCTATTCAACCTGTTAGTGTCCCAAAACTTAGATTAGCTAGTATTACTAGCGATAAGGCTATTTATAGAGAGAAAAAAGATGATGTTCATCTTTTACTGCTAGATCCAGTTAATCCTGATACAGATGCGCAGATAGAGGTTTTTTCTAACTCTACAGAATTTTCTCGTCACTCAATACGTTTTAATTCAGCAGGTGCGGCTACGCTTTTACTTAAAGATTTACCCTCAGGTAGCTATGAGGTTAAATTCCGTAATGCTCCTAAAGAAGAGCCTGCTTGTAGTTTTACGGTTGCCGAATATAGGCTTGCTCCATTAGTAGCAAGTTTAACCGATCGTCGTTTAGAGGGAGATAAACTTACTGTAAAAATTCGTCTAGAAGCCTTTGGTGTTTCAGTTAATGGAGCGGTTCAATTAGAACTAACAGATAGAGGTCGCCGAGTTGCTATTAATAAAGCCGAAGCTCTTGAGGGCAATCTAGAAACTAGTTTTACATTAAGTGGTGAAGGGCCACACTCGATAAATGTCCAGTTAGTAAGTGATCCTTCGCGTACTGCTACTATTCCAATTGTTGGAAGTCGTGCTACTGAACGTAAACAAACCCCTTTTTCTTTTTTAGGAACAACAGTTTATGGTTCATTAATGCCTGGAGAAAATAGCCAACAAGTAAGAGGGATTTTTTTAGAAGAGGCTACCATTTCCAATGCACCTTTTAGATTAGAAAGAGTTGATAGCGCTCAAGCACGTTTAATTGCTAGTACTCGGGCAGAGTCAGTTTGTGTTGTAGCAATTGATCATACTTTTCCGTCACCTCGTAGCGGGGCAGTTAATCCTAATACTGCTACTCATCCAGCAAATGAAGATGAAATTTACCGTTTTGCTGAAAAGATATTTAATGATGGTAAGTATGCTCAGGCTAGAGTGATGTTTGAAGAAAAACGAGCAACTCTTTCATCTCCTCATCCAAATTATGCTTATTATATAGCCTGTTGTTATGCTCGTGAGGGAGACTGTAGAAAAGCTGTTGCAGCACTTCGTTTAGCAATTGAAGATGGTTGGATAGACTTTGCTCATATGATTAATGATGATGATTTAGCAAACCTACGAGATTATCCACCTTATGAAATGTTAAAGACAGGCGGACGAAAACAATTTAATTTTGAGATGCTAACTAGTGGAGATGTAATAGAAATTGATATACCTGCACCTACAGCTATTTTAGCTATTGGAGCCTATATAGAAGGAAAAGCTTGGGAAGGTTGGGCAGCAGTGGTATCACCTAGCGAAATAATGCCTAAAATTAAACTTCCTGAAGTATGCCGTCCAAGTAGCGAAATAAAAATAGAGGTTGAATTAGAGTCAGATAGCAATTCTGCTGTTTATTTAATTGTTAAGGATGCAAGATTACTTAGTAGTGATACAGCTTCTAGCCGTTTAGCTGGACAAATAAAAGAACTAGTTGAAAAAACTTCTCAGAAATTAATGCTAGGTAATCCAGAAGATAAATTACGTAATTATATTAGTCAGCCTATGCTTGCTTCTATTCCAATGCCAACTGCAATGAGGTCTATTGCTCCAGTACAGACTCTAGGACTTACACCTATGCCAATGATGCCAGTACCTGCATCTGCTCCAGGGGCAGGTGCAATTCCAGTTGCAGAAGCTTTTCTTGAGTCTACAACTATTGGTGCTGCACCCGTTACTGCTGGAAAATCCTCATTCCCTACAGGTAGCCTTAAAAAAGCTATGCCAAGTGTAAGTAAAAGTGAAAGCAGTCAAGATTCTGAAGGGCAAGGAACTAGTAGTTCTAAACCTACTACAGTAGAAGATCCAGAAGTGCTTTTTGCTGATTTAGTAGAAGTAAAAAATGGTCTAGCAAGTATTACTTTAGAACTTGGGGATGCTTTTGCTGATTATATTGTAGAAGCTTTTGCTATCTCAGGCTTAGACTGGGCTAGTAGTGAAACACGTTTTAGGGCAGAAAAGGAAGTTTTTGCTGATTTAGATATTCCTTTATTTGTCCATCCGTCCGACACTGCGATAGGACGTGTCCATTTAGGATCGACATCTGGACAAATCCAAGTCATTGTAACCTGTGATAAGAAACCAGTACAGCTAGTCTATGATGGTCGCTCACTAGACCAAAAAGAATTAATTAATGCTTCAAGGGCTGAAGTAAGTTTTTTAGCTGTTGCAGGTGATTATGAAGTAATGGCTGAAGACCCTATAAATAAACGAGTTGACTATGTTGCTAAACGAATTAATATTCCTGGTAAATTTAAGTATTTATCTAAAGCGCTTTGTTTTGTTAGAGAAGGAGAAAAAATTTCTTTAGAACCAAATTCTGATGTAATAGGACTTAGGGTAATGCCTAGTCTAGACAAACCTTTTCAGGCTTTAGTGGATGCTACATCAAATTATGGGCATGCATGTTGCGAGCAAACTGCTGCAATAATGCTATCAGCTTGTGCAATGTATTCTTTTGCTGGAGCAGACATAAAACGTCGTAGTCAAGCAGAAGGAATTATTATTGCGGGAGTTCGTAGAGAAAAATCAATGTGGTTAAAAGGGCGAGGATTTAAGATGTATCCAGAGAGTTCTAATCAACCAAATGATTATTATGGCCCTAAGGCTGCGCGTTATCTTTGGAATTTATCTTTGCTTAGAGAAATAGGCCGCCCTAGCCCAGCACTTGCTAAAGCTATAGAAGAGGGTTTGGAAATGGCTAAGGATGCAAGCGCAGCATATAAACTTGATTGGCCGCCAAAAAATCCTAATACCTGTGAAGAAGCTTATGCTGCTGTACGTTTTAGTAGTAATGCTAAAGAACAGGCATTAAAGATAGTCCGTAAATATGCTGATAATAGTAAAACTCAACTTGCCCCTGTTAATGATCACTATTATGGCGGCTCAGTAGGTAGGCGTGCAGAAGCCTCTTTTGCCGCAGCCACTCTATTTCGCGCTGGAATGGGTTCTGATCATATAAATGCATTGGCTTTAACCAATAAAGTTGTAAAAGATTTAGGGGAAAATGGAAGACTTTATTCAACCCTAGATTCAGTAGCCGCAATAGCTTTAATGTCAGAACTTCAAGCTGCTAAAGTAGTTAGTGGGAGTGGAAAACTAGAAATAAACGCTAGTAGAGTTTCTAGGAGTGAAGCTATTACTACTACTGATAAAATAGAGTCAATTAATGTAATTGAAGGAGTTATTCCCGTTGAAATAACTAGAATAATTGAGGAAGACTGGTCTAGCTTTAATAGCACCATACCAATAAAAGTTTCAGTGGAAAAAGATGGACGCGCTCAACGTCAAATTAATGTTGGAGATGCAATTAGCTTAAAGGTTAAATTAAATGAAGGTTATAAAGTAGGAGATTTACTTTGGGTATGTTTACCAGAAGCGCTATCTAGAATTGTTGGAGGAGGTCAAGTAAAAAAATTCTCCATAGATTTTGAAGGAAAGGATGAGGTAGTAGTTTCACTTGCAGCAACTTCTATTACAGTAAATAAAGAAGGAGCAGTTAGCCCACAACATTTTGCTGTTTGTCTAAGAAATATGTTTGAAGAAGAAAGAGGTGCTAATCCTGGACTTTTAGAAATTACTGTAGCTCCTAGTGGTAGTAGTGGTAATTCTATCTTAGGTCGGGCTTTAGTCGCGTTTAGAAACATGTTTAGCTAGCCCTGTTCTTGTTGGGTTAGATGGTTGGGACTGTTAAAAAATCTTAGGATTTCTTATCCTAAGATTTTTTTGCTTATACTGCTACTAAGACTTTAAATAAATTACTAAATCTCTCTAGTAGAATATGTTATTATTGCAAAAGTAATTTTAATTTTTTGAAGTTTTGGGGGCGCTAAACCTGTGAGTTCTGAAGACTCAGTAAATCCAAAGCTACTACAAATTTATAAACGAGTTTTATCAGATTTTAAGCTAATTTGGTCAATAAAACACCACTACGAAATACTATCTTATCAACTAGGCGATGAGGACTTAATAGAGCCACCTTTTGATCTTAATCGTCTATATGGAACACTTAAAGTTTTATATGAAGTAATTCAAAAAAATTCATCTCCTGCTGTACTTACAAGACTAGAAACTGTTGCACATGAAGTAGTTGCTACTAGTGAATGGTTTGCTCAATTAGATTTACGCATTTCACCTTATGACTTAAGAGCTTACTTAGAGCAAAGTACTGATATTGATGAATCACAATTATCTTCTTGGGCAAAATATTTTCTAGGTAAAAATAAACAAACAGCAGATGATTTTTCTAAGGCTGATTACTTACTTGCAAGGGCTTTTTCCTGGGTGGATGAGCAAGGTATTGCACATATTAATGTTGAGAGTGAAGAAAAACTAGAAGAAGCTATTTCTAGGCTTTTACCTAAGAAATGGCGAAATAATCCTCCTGTAGGCTCTTTAGGTGCAACTGCTCAGTTAATTTATTATACTGAGCAAGTAAGAGCTATTTCTTCTTATGATCAACTAGTTTCTAGCGGAGTAATTGCAGAAGTGCGTAAGTTTAAGAATGAACTAGGGGAAAGTCTTTATAGTACTCAAGTGCTTTCTAAATGTGTTCAGCTAAATGTAGAGTTGCGTAATAGGTTTAATTATTTTTATCGTGAAGAAAATGAGCAACTTAAGAAGTTTTCTCTTGCGCTTCTTAATTCTAATGCTGAAGTGATGCAAAATCCTATAAATCCTGTTTCACAAGATGGATTGTTTTCTGCAATAGAATTTTCTAACCGTTCCTCAGAATTATTTGCAACAGATTATAATGAAACACAGCCTTATCTAGAACATTTGGCAAAGGTTCGCGATATGTTGCAACGTACTGCAAGAATACATGGGTTAGATCCATATGCTGTAAGCAATCCTGCTGTAGAAAATATTGCGTTAGCACTTAATGAACGTAACTTAGATAGTGAATCTCCTGTTGATGATACTGGGCTTCAAGAGCGTTTAAGCTCGCTTAATGAAATGATCAAAGGTATTCAAACAAGCCCTAGACCATCAGCAGTAAAAATTCTTAATCTTCCTCACTCTACTTTAGTATTATCTTCCTGGGAATTTGATGCATTTAAGCCTGCTTCTAGTGATAGCTACTTTACACGTTTAACTTATGATGTACTAAAACGTAGTGTGGCTTTAATTGCAGAGATTCAGGAAAATTTAGCTTTATATAAACTGCATTCTGATTCTCCGCAATTAGCTAATGCTCATTTAATGAAGTTAAATTTTTATATTTTACAGTCGCAAAAAATTGCTGAAGAATTAGAAACAGAAAGTTCTTCGGCTAGGGATCGTCAACAAATAGATGCAGCTTGTAATCTTTCTGCCACCAGGCAAAAACTCTTAGATAGTTGTAATAAAATTAAGCCAATAGTTGAAAAAGCTATTAGCAAAATATAAATTACAATTAGTAGAAAGCTATAAAAGCTATAAAAGCTATAAAAAACAAGCAAATCTAGTTTAATAGAGGAGAATAACTATTAGTAATATTTACGGTAATACACGAGGATTAAAACCTAACCAATTACGTCGTTTAGAAAAAATCTATCAACGTCGTATTCCACCAAAAGATATTGTAACTCAAGACTTTGCTAGATTGCTTACAGAACTTTCTTTAGAGTTAGGTCGTCAATTAGGAGTTTTAGTTAATCGTAAAGGACAGATAGAGTACGTAATTGTAGGTGATGCAAAAAAAATAGAACTCCCTGATTTTAAGCGGGTTCGTGCTGGTGAAGAGCGTTTTCGTGGTTTAAGGTGTCTACATACTCATCTACATGGTGAGCCTTTAACACAAGATGACTTAACGGATTTGGCTTTATTAAGGCTTGATTTAATGGCTGCTATTGATGTTGATTTACGAACAGGGCTACCTGGACTAGTAAAAGCTGCTCATCTTATACCTGTTAGTAAAGGGAGCGATTTAGGAGAATTAACAGCCTTCTCTAATAGTAATTGGGGATTTTTAGAACCACGACCACCTTATGAACTAACAGAAGATTTTTTGGAACTTATAGAATCTTTAGAAGAAGAGTTTGCGCGACTTACTGCACCACAAAAACAAATGAAAGTGCAGGAGGGGGCTATTTTAATAGGTGTAACTACTAGTGGAATAGCCGAAGCCCAAGAGTCTTTAGAAGAGCTAAAAGAGCTAGCTAGATCTAGTGGTGTAAGTGTCTTAGACTCAGTTATACAACGCCGTCATGAGCTAGATTCAAAATATTTAATAGGTAAAGGTAAGCTAGAGGAGTTAATTATTCGCAGTATGAGACTTGGGGCAGATATGATTATTTTTGATCGAGATTTATCTCCTGCTCAAGTTCGTTTAATTAATGAAGCGGCTGACTTAAAAATAGTTGATCGTAGCCAATTAATCTTAGATATTTTTGCTCAACAAGCTGCAACTAGTGAAGGTAAAATCCAAGTTGAGCTTGCACAACTTAAATATATGTTACCTAGGTTAACAGGTAAGGGAACAGAAATGTCTCGTCTTATGGGTGGTATAGGCGGTCGTGGCCCAGGTGAAACAAAACTAGAAGTAGATCGTCGTCGTGTACGTGAAAGAATCAAAATGCTTGAGCAACAATTAGAGCGTATTCGTACTGCTAGACAAGCTAGACGTGCTAAACGTACTCGTAAGGGAATACCTGTAATTTCTATTGTTGGATATACAAATGCTGGTAAATCTACTCTACTTAATACTTTAACTAATAGTAATGAACTAGCTGAAGAGCGTATGTTTGCAACACTTGATCCTCGTAGCCGTCTTCTTAGACTTCCTCGTTTACAAGAAGTAATTATAAATGACACAGTAGGTTTTATTCGTGATTTACCAGAGACTTTACTAGCTGCTTTTAAGGCAACTTTAGAGGAAATGGAAGATTCTGATTTGCTTATTCATCTAGTTGATGCTGCTAGCCCACGTTACTTAAATCAAATTGCTTCAGTAGAAAAGATTCTTTCAGAACTTGATCTAGCAAATCTACCTCGTTTACTTGTTTTTAATAAAAGTGATTTACTAGATAAAAGAGAGATAGAAAATCTTTGTCGCCTACATAATGCAGTGGCAATATCAGCAGTAAGACAAGATAGTTTAGATATGTTACTAGAAAAAATTGATGAACAGTTAGGGAAAATTGCTCTAACTAATGGTCAATTTATAGAATTACCTCAACTTATTAGCTCGGTAATTAATTAGAGCTAGGACTTAAAATATAAAGATGGGCAGTACACAGCCAAAAAGTAGCGAAGGTTTAGGTAATACAATTCAAAAGCGTTGGCGAGCATTGCGGCGCTACCTTAAACAACTACAAACCACATTACCAGAAAGAATTAGTTCTCCTCCTGGAATGATAATTACCGCTCTAGTATTTACTCTAGCTATTGTTACCTATCAAGGGGTTTCTACCACATCAGTTATAAATAATGGAATTGTTAGTGTAGATGTTGTTGCTCCACAAGATTTCTCAATTATTGATGAGGACGCTACAGAAAAATTACGCGAGCAAGTAGCAGAAGATGTTGCTCCTATCTTTGAATATAATCCACAAACTCGTAATCAAGTAGTTAGTGCTCTAAATGAATCTTTAACTGAGATGGAAAATAAATATCAGGCTGCGATAAAGGAAAAATTTAATCGTGGTTTAAGTGAAAAAGAGCTTTCCTCTCCAGAATTTGAAAAATTTTTAAGAGATTTTGTTCCTACAATTCAATCTGATACTGTTCTAGGAAAAGATACTGTTCTACTTAATTGGCTTGTAAAAAAACAATTTAATGCGGCTTTACAAAAAGAGTTTTTATCTGCTCTAGACAAAACTATGAGTGGGTATATTTATACATCAGACAGTTCAAAAGAGGCTTCTGCACGACGAATTACTTTTCAAAATATTCAAACTAATGAACGAGGTGAGCTAAGAAGTAGAGATATAGTTAACTTAAAAGGAGCACAAAAAGCTTTAGCTGATGAAATCGATAATATAGAACTATTAAGTAATGATGAGAAAAAGCAAATTGCTATTACTTTTAGGAATTTAGTTCTACCAAATTTACGTTATAGTGAATCTCTTACAAATGCTGCTAAAACCTTAGCACGCCAACAAATATCGCCAATAGAAACACAGTTTCGTAAAAACCAAATAATTGCTCGTAGAGGCGAGCTTGTAACTCCTTATATTGGCAGAGTTTTACAAAAAGTAAGAGCCTTACAGCAGGCTAGTAGTTATCGTCAGCGTTTAGGGCAATTTATTGGGTTATTTATTTTAATGACAGCTACAGTATTTGCTCTAAGAAAGTTTTCTAGTAGAACTACTTTACGTCAAAAACTAGGTAGTGCTAAATCTTTTTCAGTAATTTGTTTTACTTTAGCTTTTCAAACATTGTTAATTCGTTTAGGTTTAGAGCTTTGCCAACAAGTTGCAATGACATTTGATTTAGTTGGTAGCCCAATCCGCTATGAGTTTTTGATTCCTTTTGCAGCCTCAGCCTTAATGATGACATTTTTACTAGACGCGATTGCCGCAGAGCTTTGTGGCTTGATTGTCTGTTTTTTTACAGGGCTTTTAACTGGCGGGGATTTAGGGTTAATGATTTATGCAACTTTAAGCGCTACAGCGGCTACTTATGGAGTTGAGCGCTATCGCCATCGTAACTCTATTACTCGTGCTGGTACTATAGTAGGCTTAATTAATGCCTTAGCAATTATTACTGTAATGCTATTTAATAGGCAAAGTGTAGGTATAGAAGTTTATGTATACAATATTATTTATGGTATTGGAGGAGGGCTTTTAACTGCTGCTCTAGTAAGTTTACTTTTACCTATTATGGAATCTTTATTTGATATTTTAACAGATGTTAAGTTACTAGAGCTTTCTAATATGAATTTGCCTCTTTTAAGAGATTTATCTATTCAAGCACCAGGCACACAACAGCATTCAATGTTAGTAGGTAGTCTAGCAGAATCAGCTGCTGAAGCCATTAGTGCAAATGCTTTGCTAGTTAGAGTAGGCTGTTATTATCATGATATAGGTAAGATGATGGCTCCAGAGATGTTTATTGAAAATCAAGGAGGAGGGCCAAATCCTCATGATAAAATGGAGCCAAAACGTAGTGCTAGCGTTATTACAGGGCATGTTAAAAAAGGTATTTTAATGGGGCAAGAATCAGGGCTACCTAAGGAAGTTATTGACATAATCCCACAGCATCATGGGACTAGGCGGTTACATTATTTTTATAATAAAGCTTTAGCTCAATATTCAAAGACAGGTGAGCCAGTTAATGAAGAACATTATCGCTACCCTGGCCCAAAACCACAAACACGTGAGGCTGCAATAGTTATGCTTTCTGATTGTGCTGAAGCAGCATCAAGAACACTAGATGAGCCAACACCAGAGAGTATAAGAACTATAGTAAAGAAAATAACTGATGACATTATTGCTGATGGTCAATTAGAAGAATGCGAAATGACTATGAGAGAGTTTAATCAAGTTAGAGAGTCATTAATTCAAACCTTATGTAGTGTTTATCATAATAGAATTAAATATCCTGGATTTAATTCTGAAGATAAATCAGAAAGAAGTATGGCACCGCCACCAAAACCTATTAATATTACTACCAATAATGACCAAAAAATGGCAGCAAAGGCTGGGTCAACAACTTCTATAACAAAACGGCTTAATGAGGAAGAAAAACCAGCTAATACTTCTAGTATTTCTAATACAGCTAAACAATCTACTAAATCTAAGAAAAATTAACTTTCCTTGTAAATTATGTTTTACTTAGCAAGACAAATAATTCCACAATTTGGTTATGGAACTATCTATAAGTAAAATAAAGAAACTCCAAAGATCAAAACTATAGGTATTTCCAAAATAATGCTAACAAAAAAGTATTTTTAATCTTCTAGAAGATAGCTCTTTAATTTCTCAAAATAATGTGTGTTTTAGTAAGAATGTTAAAGTAGCTTTTATTTATTCAGCCTTAAATAAATCCTCATCTAGTTTTAAGTTATATTCTATATTTTCAATAGTATCTATTTGTATTTGAGTTTCTGATATAGTTTTTTCCTCAAGAGGTGTAAAGATTCCTTGAATATTTTGATAATTATTATAATAGGTTTTAGTATTATTTCTTCTATCAAATAGGTTTACACAAAGAAATCTAGAGGCATCAAAATAATAAGTCACATCTTCATCTAAAAAATCTAGCACATAAATAGAAGTATTATCTACTAATTGCAGTCCCTTAAAACTATATTTATACTCATTTATATGAGCTAAGAAGTTACGTGGATATATTCTTACAGAGCGTTTTATTTCTGTTATTTTATTTTGAGAGATAATTTTTACTAATAATGGAGATTTCTTTGATAATACTTCTGTTTTTTCAATGCCAAGAGATCCATTAAGAATAGTGGTAATTTTTTCTTCTTGATCATGTTTTTCTAATCGGATTTTTCCACCTTGAGCGCGATAAATATTTAATTGATATCTTTTAGATATATTATTTTCTAAATAGATAATTTCTCTATTTAGTTTGCTATGCAAACTAAATATATTAGTTAAGGAAATATTGTTAATCATTGCGGTTAGACAAGACTTGATAAATATTTCAAAATACATAAGTTAATTAACTCACTATTTGGAGAATATGTTAAACGTTTTTACTTTATAATTTTGTTAGTTAAAATTTTATTAATTTTTGTTAAAAAAGTAGTTAAAATAATTTTGAAAAAAATTATTTTTGAATATAATCTTTATATAAGAAATAATCAATATATCAGATATTTTACAAAGGTTTTTACTAAAATATCTAGGATAAATTTTCAAATTTAATTATATCTTTAATTAGGAGAAAATATATGCCAAAAGGTAAATCAGCTAGAACAGCAGAAGAAAAAGCTGAAAAAGCTGAAAAAGGAATACGTATAGGACGACCATTAAAATCTTCCCGCCAAATTTCTGTTACTAGCAATAAGACTATTGATAGAGCTTTAGAATTAATGGTTTTACAAGGGTTGTCAAAATCAAAAGAAAAAGCTGCAACTATGCTATTAAGTAGTGCTGCAAGTAAGTTTGTAAAAAATAACCTAAAAATGGTTTCTTCTCTTTCTTTAGAAGAATTTTTAGATACAGCTGATGAAGATTATGAGGAATTAGAGGAGGAAGAGGTAGTAGAAGAGTAAAGAATTCTTCTCTTTTTTATAGCCTAGCCATAGGTGGTAGGCTAGGCTATTATCAGTATCTTTAGTAACACCTAAAGGTTTTTTATTCAATTTTGTAAGTGTAAGAAAACTGTCCTCCATCAGTAAATATTATTTGTTTAAATTCTAAACCCGCGAATAATTCACGATTAAGTGGTACTGCACAAAAACTATCAGCATCTTTTTGATCCATTCCTTCAGCAGTAAATTTTAATGTTTCTGCTAGATCTCCTTCGGTTTCAATAGTTAATTTTATGTTTTGTTCCTGATAATATTTTGTTGATTCGACTGCAAAGTTTTTCCTTACTTGTACAAGTAATGGTACTTTTCCATTACCTAAATCAGGGTCACTATAAAGACTACCTAAGAATTTTGCTTCTGGTTCACTACGCACTATTTTGACTTTTGGATCAGCTTTTTTAGCCCAAAGTATTTCTACACGAAGATCAGGAGTTTTATATTTAGGTTTAAACTCAAAAGCGGGTTCTTTATAAGGTAGTTTTAGTGTGTCAGCTTCTTCTTGAGGAGAAAAGGCTACATCTTGCCAAATTCCTAACTTCATTTTACGTGCGTCTTGTTGATCAAGTAAAAATGTGGTGGTGTGTTTTTGTAAGTTTAGAGAAGAGTAAAAACATAGGCCTCGCCTAATTAAATCTTTATTAACAAATAAGTTATCAGAGGTTCGATAAACATAAGCTAAGCGCCTTCCATATTGGTCTTTATGAGCAACAGCATTATTAATGTTGTCATTATATAAATCGACTTCTTCAGCAAGTAATTGTTTTTCAAGAAATTTTTTGGCTTCTTCGGCGGCTTCTTCGTTTTGAGGGGCTAAAACACCTATTAAACGAACTGCTTGACCACCATCTACGATGATAGTGTCTCCACTTACCACCCTTATAACAATTTTGAACTCTGCCCCATAGGCTAGACTAGGAAATACAAATAACAATAGTATTAATGTATATAGCTTAGACATTATTTCTTACTCCAATTAAGACTTTTCTAGCATTTTTGAGCAAAAAAGGATTAATAGCAATATAGGAATTAAAAGTAATCCTATAAATAAGTCAAACTTTAGTTCAATTAAAGAAATAAAGACTATTACCAAAATAGGTAGTAAAAAAAATGCAATAATTAATCGATCTATTTTTAACTTATATTGAAAAAACTTAACTTCTAGATTATCGACAAAATTAATTACTTTATTGCCAAAATTAACTACTAGCTTATCAAAAGTAAAAACTGAATCAATATGATTTTTTTGATGCTTTTCTAAATCTGTACGAACATTAGCAATATGAGAATTAAGCGCTTTTAGAGCATCTTTTATATCATCAATATTTTCTTTAGGTTTATTAGGGAGGAAAAAAGCTGACTGACAACGATAGCAAATATTAGTTTTGGGGTCAAAACTATCTGATTGATGACAAATTTCACACCTTTTAGCAAGATGTTGAGATTTTATTTCTATCTTTGCCATTCAAATTAAACCTTTTAGTATATTGCCCTAGGGTAAGACTAATTATTACTCTAGTAAAATATAACTAATTTAGGATTGGCTGTTAATAGCTATTTGAGCCTCTGTGTTAGGCTTTTTTTTGTCTATTAAAAATTTAACTAAATAAAGTATTGCTAAAATAGTAATAAAACCTAAAAATAATTTAATTCCATATCTAGCTATTAAATCTTTTGCCGATTCGCCAAAATAAAATGCTAATGTACCTAATAGAGCAAAACGTAATGTGCGACCGATAAGTAGACCTGTAATAAACCTTGGTAACTTAAAATTAAAAACGCCTGCACAAAGGATAAAAGGCTTAAAGGGGAAAGGAGGAGGTAAAATAGATGCAACTATTAGGGCTAAAATATCATAACGCCCAAGTAGTCCTTGGACTCGATTTCTTTTTTCCTCACTAATTTTTTGTAGTGCTTTTTCTCCTGCTCTTTTAGCGATTAGGTAAAGTATTGTACAACCAATAGTCGAACCAATAGCTGATGCTAGGACTAGTTGAGCAATTTTAAGAGGGAATTGATAGTTGTCTACAGAAAGCTTTATTAACAATATATCAGGCCCGCTAGGAATTGGAACAAATGTTGAGTCAAGAAAGGCAATAACAAACATTCCTAATACTCCATAAGCAGATAGCCAATTAGAAAATGCTGTTAAAGCCTCCATAATTCGCGATTTCCAAATAAAAAAGCATATGACGTATAAAAATTTATTAAAGTACATAGAGTATTCCTAAAAATATTAAGTAAGTTTATTGAACTTCGGATAAAGTAGTATTTGGAAAATAAAAATTTAGAATTTCAGAGTAGCTAAAACCTTGACGGGCTTGTTCATTTGCGCCTGCTAAACATAGCCCTAAATTATGACCAAATCCTTTTCCTTGAAATATTATTTCTTGTCCTTTAGGTATTATTTTATAAAAATTACTTAAAACTAAATTCCATCCTAATTCTTGTCCTACTAAATGACGAAACTTAGCAGAAGAAACTTTAATTTGATGGTTACGCTCTTTAATCAAAAGAGATATAACTACTCCATTGCTATTATATTTAGCTATTAGTTTTGTGTTTTCTGTAGGCTCAAAAGTTAGCACTTGTTTAAGTGCTTTCCATATAGCTTTAGTTTTAGTTGAGCGTTCCCACTGATAAAATCTGTCTTTTTGACAATAATTACAGTTAATAGACTTAAAAACATATGAGTTTAGATATTTACCTGACCAGACCTCTTTAGGTGATGCTGTAAGACCACCACAACAAGCTGTAAAATAACCTGGCACAACTTTATTTTCATAGCTTATAACTTGTCTAGTTGTTTCTTTTATTGACTGCTCAATAATATCTCTTTGTTTACTATTAGTTAAAGCATCTTGACCAAAATAAAGTAGACAATGTGTATTATCACATATGTCATAGCCCTCTTTGCTATGACGACCTCGCTCATTACGTAAGTAGCTACGAATAGTAATAGAAAGTGCCTTAAAGCTTTCCAACGCCTGTTTAGAGTTTATATTATCAATTGCAGATAATTCTGATGCTGTAATTATCTCTACACTGGTTTCTTCATCAGTAAATAAAATTGTTTGAAGCAAATCTTTTGATAGCTGAAAATTTACTTTTGCAGGAATTTGTCTTGTCAGTCGATTAGCTACATAAAACTCTAAAGAACCATTACCTGAAAGCGATAATGTTTTAGCTATCCACTGTCGCTTAATCTCTTTGTTAGGATTTTTTAAATAGCAGATAATTCCTTTATTAGTTGCTACTAGGCTTAAAGTCTCTTTTGGAGTAAATAAAATAGGTTGAGATGATTTTATCAGATTATTTTCTGATCCTTCAAAAAATGTTTTAATTAAAACAACTTCATTATCAACCAGCTTTATATCTATTTTTTTAGGCTTAAGTAAATTAAAGAGTCCTATTTTTAATTCTGGCGCAGAATTTTCTGTTGCCATTACAGGAGAAACTCCTATTAGGAGTAATAGCAAAACAGAAAAAACTTGACCAATAATAAAAGTACTACGCATTAATTTTTAAGCACCCTAAGCCTTATCTTAGAGTTTATGTAAACTTCCTTACTAGAGTAAAATTTAAGCTGATGTTGTAGATTTTTGTCTCTCTCTATCAATTATACTTAGTAAGTTATTCATTTCATTATAAAAAACTTGCTGAGGAGAGACTTTAAGAGAAGCTTCTAACAAACTTTTAGCTTCAGCTAATTTATTAGTCTTACATAAAGCTACGGCATAATTATAGACCACGCTAGACTCATTAGGAGCAAGTTTGTAAGCTTGAGAAAATTCTTTAACAGAAGCTTGGAAATCGCCTTTTTTAATTAAATGTATGCCAAAAGAATAATAAGGCTCATAAGCATCTTTACCAAGTCTAATGGCAAGCTTATATTTTTCTATTGCTTTATCTGTAACTCCAGCTAAATCATAGAGTTCAGCTAAATAACAATGTGGTTGCCAAGCATTAGGACTAATGCTTGCGGCGCGAAGGAGAATTTGTTCTGCTTGAGGAGCATTGTTTGCTAGTAAACAGATTTTGCTTAACTCAAGAAAATCACTCATTAAGCCTCGTTGAACAACGACTTGTTCCCAAAGTTTATAAGCGGATTTAAAGTCTTTATTTATTAAGAAAATCTCTTTTAACAAAACTAAAGCATCTTCTGAAGTAGGAATATTTGTTAAACATTGTTTTAATATTTCAACAGCTTGACCGTTTTGTTTTAATTGTTGGTAAAGCTTTGCAAGTGAAAGATATGCTCTTTCATATCTGGGATTAAGCTTAAGTGTTTCTAATAGTTCAAATGCTGCACTATCAAATCTCATTTGATAAACTAGAGTCTGTGCTAATTCATAGTGCAAATGAAAATTATTAGGCTCTAAATTTAAGCCTTTTTGGAAAGCTTCTTCAGATTGAGTTAGTTGGTCAGTTTCTCTTAATGCTGTACCTAAATTAGTATAAGCCATTACTAAACTAGAGTTTATCTCTAAGGCTTTTTGATAGTATTCTATAGATTCGGAATACTTTTGTTGGTGAGATAAAGCTATCCCCTTAAATGTAAGTACATCAGCGTTATCACTAGCTAAAAAATATGCTTCGTCAACTAATTTATCAAAATCAGTCCATTTTTTTAGTAGTCCTAGTAGTCTGAGTAGCTCTACTTTAGCAACTATAGAGTTTTGGTCTAGCTCTACGGCTTGGCGTAATTGTTTTTCTGCCTCAGAGACTTTTTTTTCTTCTAGGAGTTTATTTGCTTTGTCAATTTTTTCTTGTACACTGCTCATTTTTTTACCTTTGTCGTAAAATATTGATAATTAAGAATTTATTTTTTGCTTAACCCATTTTTTATAGAAACCTTAAGAAAGCAGCATTTTAAGAACTTTTCTTTGGTCAACTAAATAAGTGATATCAGAATTTTTTAGTATAGCAAAAGCTAAACTAGTTTCTTCTATTCTCTACTGCACATTATTTGGTTTTAAGAAATTTTAGCACAATCTTTAGACTATCCTTAGCTGGAATAGTCCTAAATTTAGGGTTGCTAGTCTAACAAGTTGCTGGCTATCATGACAATAGATAAACACAAATCTTTTCTAGTTAGGTAGAAGCAATGTTAAGGTTAAAGAACTTAAAGGTACTTTTTCTTTGTTGTACTTTATTTTTAATAAGTATGGCTTGCTCTGAGTCAACAGAAAACACTAAAAAAACAAACCCAACAGAAACACCTAAAGCAGTAGAAACCCCGTCAGTAGTTAAACCGAAGATGGGAGAGGTTTCTTGCACTTTACCTAAAGGATGGATTTCTGCTCGTCAAGAGCAAAAAAAGGATAGCGAAGTATTTTCATACATTCGTAAAGATGATCAAAAACTTTGGTCAAACCCTGGCCCAATTGGAACAGGCTCTTTACCTGTTATGAGCTTGACCGTTACGTTAAGAGATGCTAAGGCTGATCGTAGCGATCTTGAGCCTAAGAAATTAGGTAATAGTTTAGTAAAACAAAAGGTTTTTACTGAACTTCTTAGAGCAGAAGAAATCAAAGTGGCTAATTTACCTGCTACTATTGTAGTAGGTAATTCACCAGAGCGGGGGCATACAAGTATTATAATGTTGCCTTATAATGGGTATCTTTATAAATGGACACTTGATGGAACAAGAGAAACTGATATGGAAACTTCTGCAAATTTTGACGCTTTTTTGGCCTCAACTCAAATTGGCAAAAAAGATTAACTATGTAATTTCTCAACTAAATAAGTCTTAAAAACTTTGGATTAGATGTATTACTGAGAAAGGATTTTTATGAACGCTAAAACGATTGCTGTTATTTTTACAATAATTGTCATTGTTCTTACAACTGGTTTGGCTATAGCTAATATTGAATACGCCCAAGAGGGTACAGTACAAATATTTACTCAATGGGGTTCAATTAAGCGAGTTTATACTCCTTCAGATGGTTGGTTTACAACTATGTTACCAGGACAACGTGCTTATGAAGTAAACATACGCTCTTTTACAGAAACTACAACCCCTAGAGTAACTTCTAAAGATAACGCTGCACTTCAAGTTCCTGTAAGTGTAACTGCTGCTACAGAACCAGGTAAAGTTATGGAATATATACGTAAGTTTGGATTTAATGAAGCAGAACGTCATAAACGTCGTAATGAAATTTTACATGGTATTGTTCAAACTGAAGCTAGAAATGCTTTTTCTGCTTATAATGCTTATGATATTTATGCTAATCAAGAAGCTATACAAAAAAGAATTGTTGAAACGCTTAGACCCATTTTAGCTAGCCAACTTTTACTTAATATGGAAAGTGTGCAAATAGGTAATCCAGAATTTTTAGATAACCGTATTGAACAAGCTGCAAGTGCTGTAGTTGCCAATGAAAAACAAAAACAAGCTGAAGAGGCACGCTTGCAGGCTGCTGAGGTCTCTGCTAAGACTAAGCAAATCGAAGCACAAACTTATGCTAATCCAGCACTACTTGAAATAAAGAAATTAGAACTCCAACTTGAAATAGAAAAAGCTCGCGCAGAGGGAATTAAAGGTCATAATGGGCCTCTTACCTTAGTAATAGGCGATAGTAAATCAGGTATTCAGCTTCAAACGCCTACCCGCTAAATCTACTAGGGAATATTCTTAGACAGGGCAGCTTAAATGGCTGTCCTGTAATGATTTCCTAGGTATATTTTTATCGCATACTAGTTCTTGATGTGTTTTTAATCCTGGGATAATATAAGCAGCAATAAAACCTTTAACTCTCTATACTCTACATATTGCTAAATACATGGAACAGGAAAACATACAAGAGAACCTAGATGTCAGATTTCTTAAAGATTGTGACACTTTTAGTGGTCTTAGCGAAGAAATTTTAAAAGTTATTTATAATCATGGAAAAGTCCTTAAGATATATCCAGGTGATACAATCTTTGAGTCTGAACAACCATCAGATCAATTTTATGTAGTAAAAAATGGGATAGTAGAGATTTGTAGAGAAGACGAACCTGGACGCTTACGTGCTGTTGCTTATATGGGGTCGTCTACTTCTTTAGGTGAGCTTAAGATGTTAACAGGTTCAAATTACAACTCTTATGCTCGTATGCCTGGAGGAGGAGAAATTTTTACAATAAGCCGAAGTGTTTTTCTATCGCTTCTAGATATCTTACCAGAATTTGGCCGCTCTCTTTCCACGCTACTAGCCCAACGTTTAGAGTCTTTGACTAAAAATACACGTATAGAACGTAAAGAACAATTTCGGGGAAGCTTAAAGTTTTTTGATTTAACAACTATTATTCAAACTATTGTAAGTTCTAGGCTTACTGGAACATTGTCAATAGTAAGTGCTTTAGAAGAGCCTATAGCAGAAGTTAATTTTGAAGAAGGGGAAATTCGAGGAGCTTTTTTAGGTACTCTAGAAGGCGAAGATGCTTTTTACCAGCTTTTCCAGCCACCTCTAAAAGAGGGTAGTTTTGATTTTAAGAGCCTTTCTATTCATCACACAAGTAGTAGTTTTGATATTTCACAGCCCGCTTCTGCGCTTTTAATAGAAGCGGCTCGCCAACAAGATGAACTACAGGAAATGACTAGAAAAATCCATCCACAAGACATTTTTACTCCTGCTAAAAACCAATTACTTTGGCTTGGGGAAGAAGCTTTTATGGGTTTATCTAAAGCTGTTTTTGAAACATTAAAAAACGAGGCATTAACTGTAACTCAACTTAGTGCAAGACTTGGGCGATGTTCCTATGCTATCTTCTCTGTGCTTAAAATTATGTATGTAACAAAACAAATTGAGCGCGTTAACCGCAAGACTACTTTACAACCTTAAGTTTAACTATTTAACTGAAATCGACATAATATCACTTTAGTATTTGCTAAGCTATTTAACAAAAAAGAAAAACGTCAGTAGATTTGTCCATAAACTACTGACGTGACATAAAAACGAAGACTAAGAGGCGTGCAGTTGTAAAAGATGTTTATTTGGAAGCGGGAGGAGTAGCTTTGTGGTGTTTTCTATGATGTTTTTTATGATGTTTTTTCTCTGTACCGGTAGCAGCCGTAGTAGAATCTGCTGTGCTAGCTTTAGCTGCTGGGGCTGCTTTAGTAGATGGAGCCGTTTTAGCAGCCTTGGTTTCTGTTTTACTTTCTGTTTTATTTTGTGAAGCAAAAACGGCAGAAGTTAACATTAAAAAAGTAATCGCAATGGCGAGAGCTTTTTTCATAAATTTCTCCTGGAATAAAATCAAATGATGTAATTGACTAAATATCAACTAAAAGTAAGTTCTTTTAGTTATTTTCTTGTTTATAGGTTTAGCAAAGCTTATGCCAAGATGTTAGGGCTTTCTAAGGGTGAAATAGAAAGGGTTTAAGCCTAGATGTAGAAAAGTTTTTTAAGAGTGAGACAAATTGTCTCAGTAATTTGACACAAAGCAACTTTTTGTCTCATTTTGATTAGTTAGTTTGATTAGGGTTTGGTGAGTTTTCATTTAGGTTAAATCCTAAACGTTCAGCTATACGATAAAGCGAACGCCTATCAATTCCTAAAATTTCTGCTGCACGTGTCCGATTATGTCCTGTAGTGTTTAGAACATAAAGGATGTATCTACGTTCTAGCTCATCTAAACTAGGTAGGTTGCTAAATAGAGTCTCTAGCTCTGAAGGCTTTTGTTTACTACTGTTTACTAAAGTTGATTGAATTTTAGCTGGTAAATCATCTACTTCCACTATGTCTCCTCTTGTATGTAGAGCCGCAGACTCAACAGAGTTTTCTAATTCTCTAACATTACCAGGCCAAGTATAACTATTCATTAGCGTTAAAGCTTCTTCTGACCAAACGAAATTTTTTTTAAGGCTTTTTGCCATATTTTCTAAAAACTTTGTGGCTAATAAAGATATATCTGAAGCCCTTTCTCTTAGACTAGGTACTTTTAGTGTAACAACTGATAGGCGATAGAATAGGTCTTCTCGAAAACGACCTGCTTTTACTTCAGTTTCTAAGTCTCGATTTGTTGCAGCTATTACCCTTACATCAACTATGATAGGTTTAAGGCTTCCTATTCTTCGGATTTCTCCTTCTTGTAAAACGCGTAGTAGTTTTACTTGCATAGCAGGAGAAGTTTCTCCAATTTCATCTAAAAAAAGAGTTCCTCCATTGGCTAGCTCAAAAAGCCCTACTCTATCAGTTACAGCACCAGTAAAACTTCCTTTAGTGTGACCAAAAAGCTCTGCTTCTAACAGGGTTTCAGTTATTGCCCCACAGTTAATTGGAACAAACGATGATTTAGCTCTAGGGCTATTTTCATGAACTGCTTTGGCTACAAGCTCTTTTCCTGTGCCTGATTCACCCATAATTAGTACTGTAGAGCTAGAAGGAGCAACTCTAGCAAGTTGGACAAAAAGCGACATCATTGCAGTACTTCGGCCAAGAATACGAGTATCTGTCCAAGGTTGGTTTTTTACTATTTGAGTCTCAGTTTCTTTATTTTTAACTGCTCTATCGGCAATTTTAATTAAATCTTCAAAATCAAAAGGTTTGCTTAAAAGCTCCCAAGCACCTTCTTTTTGTGCTTTTAAGGCTACCTCTAAAGATCCAAATGCTGTAATTAAAATAACAGGAGTACTAGTACGAAATTCCTTAAGCAAATCTAAGCCTGAGTAATTAGAGTCTAAGTTGATATCACTAACTATTAAATCAAATTTTTGTTCTTCAGCTAATTTTCTTGCTTGTTGAGGGGTTTGAGCCGTTTTAGTTTGCCATCCATGATAGTCAAAAACTTCACTCATTAGTTCGCATGCGGCTTTATCATCATCTATTAACAAGACTTTTTTCATAAAAACTTACACCTATGTAGTTTTATAGCTATTTATGGGCAAATAAAGTCTAAAACTAGTACCTTTACCTAACTGACTATCAAATTCAACTCGTCCATTATGTTCTTGTGTTACTTGTTGGACTATGACTAAACCAAGACCAGTACCTTTTCCCTTTTCCTTAGTTGTGTAAAGCGGGTCAAATATTCTTTTAGCAATTTCTGAGCTTATCCCATGTCCTGTATCTTGAATTTCTATAATAATTTCATTTTTAGTACTCTCATAAATTGTACTAACTTTAATTTTGCCACTAACTGTAGCGTCTAAAGCATTATTCATTAAGTTTAATAAAGCTTGTTGAAGCATTTCTTTATTAATATAAACACTTGGTAATGTTGGGCTTAAACTTACTTTTAGTTTAATATTTTTTTCTTCTATACTAGGAAGAAATGCTTCACAAATTTTTTCAACTAGTAGATTTATTTGAGTTTGTTCTTTATGTACTTCACTTTTACGAGTACGATCTAGCATATTTCTTACAATTGTTTCTATTCGTTTAGTTTGTTCAAGTATGATTTCTAGTTTTTGACTAGCTTTTTCATCACCAGAAAACTTTGTTTTTAATATATTTATATGACCTTTAATTACATGAAGAGGTGTTCCTACTTCATGAGCAAATTGAGCAGCCGTTTGTCCAGCAACTGCAAGTTTTTCTAAGTCAGCAGATTGTCTTGTTAAAGCCCAAAGTTCTTTAGTAACTCTAGCAATTTCTCTGGTTAAAAGCTGTTGGTGTTTTTCCTTTTCATCTGATAAAACTTTTAGTTTTGAAAGCATTTCATTAAAACTAAGGCTAATAAGTCCAATTTCATCAGGTGCTCTTATTTCTACTGGCGAAGATAAGTCTCCTGACTCAGCTTTTTGTATTGCTATTAAAAGTTTAGTAAGAGGTTTATAAACCCAGCTATTCATCATTAAATAAAAACTAATTAAAGTAACTAATGCAGCTACCGTTATTACCTCTAATAAATAAGTAGTTGTTTCTTCAATAGTTTTAAGAGATGCATCTAGACTAGAAACTATCTCAACGGCTCCTATTACTTTATCCAATTTATTTTTTACAGGGACAATAACTCGGTAGAGTTTTGAGTTTGTGCCATCAGAAAAATCCTGACGAATAGTTTTACTTTGACGGACATTTAAAATTTCTGTTTGTGTGAAAGCTTGGCTTAAAAGGCTTCCTTCTGCTGCTGCAATTTCAACTAAATTGTTTTCTGTTAAACGATAAACTCGCACTAAAGTAAAAGTGTAGCGAGTATTTTTAACTATTTTGGCTTCACGACTTAACCTATCATTATCGTTAGGTTGGTCTTGTTGGCCTGTTTCTGTAGCTAAACTTATTGCAGAAAGCTCTGTTTTTTCCTTTTTCTCTAGAATAATTACATCAGAAATTTTTTTTATTAGTGGTAAAACTGCTACTCCTAAAGTTACAACTGTAATAGCAACTATTAAGACTGTAACCTTTAAGTATAACTTTAGTGGTTTCACTTAGAATGCTCCCTTAATATTTACTAATTTGGAAAAATTTTATTATAAAAATCTTCTCTTTATAAACTAGGAACAATTTTTGATTATCCTTGTAAATAATGGTTGAACTTTTCTAGCTATTTTTAATTTTTAAGAGGCTTTTATGATAGTATTACTTATAATATTAAGCTTATTTGCTATAGCGTTTATATTATTTTATGATAAAAAAGGCTCTATTAAAGAACTAGAACGTTATTATCAAACACACAATGATTCTCCAGAAAAAGCAAATTCTAATGAACCTCCAGAAAGAAAAAAGTTTTAGCACACACTTTCCAGCAAATTTCTTGCCACAGTGAGACAAATTGCCTCGCCAATTTTATAACAAAAACTTAGAAAACACTGCTATATTAGTAAAAATAAACTCTTTATTTAATATCTTATTTTTATTAGAAATTAATATTTGTGACAAAACAAGCACTTATAGTTATTGGCTTAGGTTATGGCGATGAAGGTAAAGGAACAACAGTAGATTACCTTACTCGCAAGTATAGCGCACACACAGTTATTAGGTTTAATGGAGGTTCTCAAGCCGCTCATCAGGTGGTTACTTCCTCAAGTGTTACCCATTGCTTTGCTCAATTTGGTTCTGGGACTCTAGTTCCAGGTGTAAAGAGCTATCTTTCTCATTATATGGCAGTTGACCCATTAGCTTTACTTAAAGAAAATCAAGTTTTACAGGAAAAAGGCATTTATGATGCACTATCAAGGCTAATAGTTGATGAAAACTGTTTAGTTACAACGCCTTTTCATAAAATTATCAACCAAATGCAGGAAATTTCTCGCGGCGATAGTCGTCATGGAAGCTGTGGCAAAGGTGTAGGGCAAACTATTCTAGATAGCTATTACTTAAAAGATAAGGCTTTATTTATCAAAGACTTATTAGATTCTAAAATAGCTTCTCAAAAATTAAGATTTTTATGGCAAATCAAATTGGATTTAGCTGAACAAATTTTTTCACAACATCAAAATGAAGAATTACAACCATATTTAGAGCGGCTTAAAAATAGAGATTATGTAGAAGATTTAGTATTAGCTTATAAGGATTTTATCAGTAAAATAACTATTGGAAATAAAAAATTATTAAGTGAAATTTTATCATTTGATGGGACAGTAGTCTTTGAAGGCGCGCAAGGAGCGCTACTTGACTTTGAGCGGGGTTTTTATCCATATGTCACAAAGACTTGTACTACTTTTGATAATGCTAGTAGTTTACTTAAAAGCCTTTCTTATAAAGGAATTATAAAAAACATAGGTGTTTTACGTGCCTATAGCACTAGACATGGTAGAGGCCCTTTTGTTACTGAAGATGAGCTTTTAACTAAAGAGCTTCCAGACCCTTATAATAAAGTAAACCCTTGGCAAAGCGTTTTTCGTGTAGGATGGTTTGATTTAGTCGCAGCAGAGTATGCTTGTCAAATAGCTAAAAATATAAACTCTTTAGCTATTACTAATTTAGATCGTTTAAGTAATATACCTGTTTGGCAGATATGTACTGGCTATAAATATAGAGGTAATAATACAGGCTTATTAAATAAATTTTTTGAACTAACTTCTGATAGTAAAGTAATTACTAAAATTAAAGCACCTACTAAAACTTCTCATGACTACCAAAAACAACTTGGGGAAATCTTAAAAGACTGCCAAGCTGTTTATCAAACTTTTGAAAAAGAAAACAAATATCTAGAATTTATTAGTAAAAACTTAAATATCCCTATAAATATTCTTTCTTACAGTAACACTGCTGAAGGAAAACAAGAAGTTAGTTTTTAAGAGAGGTATGTAGTAATTTTTAGAAAGTTTAAAAGGGGTGACTAGTGTGTTTATTAAGAAAGATAAAAGTGGAGATATTTCCAAATATATTTCTCGCTGGGATATAAGTCTCTAGAGAAACACACTAGCCTTACTATATAAGGTCGTTTTTTTTGTTTAAAAAACTTGCATGACATCAGAAATATTTCCGGGTTTTTGGATAAAATTTTTCAAAATAAGTAAAACTCTTTATATATAAGCTTGCTCTAAAAGCTATCTTAAAAAGATTTGTTGGTGATAAAATAACCAAGTAACAACCTCACAAGCAGATAAAGTTACGAATAAAAAAAGAAAACATTAAGCTAAAAGTCTTTTATTTATGAGCATCAAATAATTAAATAAAGCCCAGAAATTAAGTTATATATTGGTAAAACTATGCGTATACTCAAATTTTTCTTAATAATTCTTCTTGCTTTTTCGCTCACTAAACCTATTTCAGCAGATAATTTTGAAGTTCTTCAACCTAAACACCAAAATGTTTTATCTGCTTTAACTAAAAGAGATTATGTTTTAGTTGAAAATGAAATAAAGCTAATTCAAAACAAAGATTTAGAGCTTTTCCGTATTAATAATTATGAGTATTTGCTTGGTCGAGTACAAGAAAAACGAAATGATTTTGCTAGTGCAATAAAAAGCTATAATTCTTTAATTAGTCAAAATAGTCTACTTGGTGAATATGCTAGATGGCATTTGGCCTTAATTGCACGCGAACAAAAGGATTTATCTTTAGAGCGAGAGCACTTAAGAAAACTTATTAGCCAATTTCCAGATAGTCTATTAAAGCCTACAGCAGAAAGACGTTTAGCTGATATTAACTTAAATAATGGTAACTTAGACTCTGCACTACAGTATTTTCGCGCTCGTGCTAGTAAAACAACTCCTTTAGGCCGTGAAGCTTTAGGACAAGTTGGGCTTATTTATTTACAACAAAAACAAAATCAAGCAGCTAGAGCAGTTTTTGAACAGCTTTTAAGCGGCTCAAAAGATGACCAAGCCCTACTTGCAGCAAAAAAACTTGATGAACTTGATAGAATAGAAAAACGCACTGTTACAGAAACAGAACTTCTTACTCGTGGAAGGGTTTATCTACATAACCGCGATTCACAAGATACTATATCTCTCTACCAACAACTTTTAGAGCAATTTCCTTCAAGTAACTCTTTAGCTGAAGCCCTTTTTTCTATTGGGCGTAGCTATTATATAGACTATGATTATGTAAATGCACTTAAGTGGTATGATAGGGTTTACAAAGAATTTCCTAACACTAAACAAGCTGAGCTTGGGCTTTATCAAGGCGGACATGCTTATCAAAATACAGGAAAATACCAAGATGCTATAGCACGTTACCAAAAATTAATTAATGAATATCCTAATAGCAATTCTGTAGATGGAGCACACTTAAATATAATTGATTCTTATAGATCTGCGGGTAAACTAAATGATGCTATAGAATGGTGTAAGCGTACAAATAAACGTTTTAGCTCAGATGTAACAGGTGTTACAGCCCTTTTTAATCAAGCAAAAGTTTATTTGACTAGCGAAGACTACAATCAAGCCCTAGGTATTTTTACAGAACTGAAAAGCCAAAACCTTTCTAGGAATGCTCCAGGTGCTACTAATAGGGCTGAAGTAGAGTTTATGAGAGTTTTTTGCCTAGAAAAACTTGGTAGAAGCGAAGAGGCAATAGAAGGTTATTTAGCTTTTCAGATTGACCGAAATAATTACTATAGTCATAGAGCAACTGCTCGCTTAGAAATACTTAAGCGGGATAATAAGACAAAAAATATAGTCAATGCTAAATTTAAGGTTTATTTAGAAAATGCTCAAAAAGATTTATCAAGTGGTAATTATGTTTTAGCAAAAAATTCGCTTAACCAAGCCTTACGCTTAAGTGATAGCCGAAATAGCCAAGAATTAATAGAAATGTTAAAAGAATGCTATAGCAATCTTCCTAGTTATAAAAAGTTTTTAAGTTATAACATTGATTTTGCTGGTAGAAAATTAATTACCAGTAGAAATCAAACCAGTCGCTCCCATAGAGCATTAGCAGATGAACTCATTTTCTTAGGGCTTTATGATGAAGGAGCACTTGAACTTCGTGCTAGCAATGGAGCTAAAGATTTAGCTAGTAACTCACTAGAAAATGAATCGCTTGAGAAGTGTATTGAACCTACTTTTAGTAAAGAGAATAGTAACCTAGTAGATATTTCTCTAAAGGAAAAACGTAGTAAAATTAATCGTTCAACTAGCACTTTAATTAGTAGTTATTCTATGGCTGTCTACTTAAATCGAGGTAGTCATGCTTTTGCTGCAATAAATTATGGTGAAGGTAATTTTGCTAGCACACTCCCAGCAGACTTTAAGCTAGAGCTATTAGATAGAAATATTGCAGAACTAATTTATCCTGCCCCTTATCGTGATGAAATGAGCACTTCAGGCCAAGCTCAAAATGTTGATCCTCGCTTTATGTTAGCTATTGCTCGTCAAGAAAGCCGTTTTGATGTTACAGCTAAAAGTTTTGCTGCGGCTCGTGGGATGTTTCAATTTATTCCTTCTACAGCAGATACTATAGGTAGTGAGCTAAAAATCTCTAGTTTTAATCAAAATGACCTTTATTTACCGCCAGTAGCAATTAATTTTGCTGGTAAATATATGGGCAATTTGTTTGCAGAATTTAAGAATAATCCTTATGCAGTTGCTGCTAGTTATAATGGAGGCGAAGCGGCTGTTAGACGCTGGGTTGCTCGTTCTCAAAGCAATGAAGTTGATAGATTTGTGATTGAAGTTGGTTTCCAAGAATCTAAAGACTATGTTTATAAAGTAATGAATAACTACTGGGCTTATAACCAACTCTATAAAGAAGACTTAACCCCTAATATAAAATAATTACTTATTCTAATTATAACTGTTTTTCTCTTAATAGAGATTCGCTATAGTTTTGCTGGAAAGGGCTATTTATGACAGCAACAGTATTAATTATAGATGATGATCAGTCAGTTACAGCTTCTCTAGCTTTAATGCTTAAGCAAGCAGGATATAAATCTAAAATTGCTTATAATCCTAAAGAAGCTTTGGAAAAACTAGACAAAGAAAGTTTTCAGTTAGTTTTGCAAGATATGAACTTTTCTCGTGAAACAACAGGAGAGGAAGGTTTAGATCTATTAAAAGAAATAAAAAATCATTATCCATCCTTACCTATTATTTTAATTACCGCTTGGGGTTCTATCTCTTTAGCTGTAAAGGGAATGAAGGCGGGCGCAGCAGATTTTGTTACTAAACCTTGGACTAACCAACAATTACTTTTATCGGTCAAAACAGTTTTAGGTCTAACTGAGGCTGATAAAGAATCTCCAAAAATAAAAAATATAACCCGTGAGCAACTAGAAGCTAATTATCAAATAAGTAGTTGTATTGGAAATAGCTTAAGCTTTTTAAGTATATTAGAAATTGCTACTCGTGTTAGTTCTACAGATGCATCAGTTTTAATTACTGGGGAGAGTGGTACAGGAAAAGAAGTTTTAGCTGAAGTTATTCACCAAAATAGTAAACGTTGTGGTAAACCTTTTATAAAGGTTAACTTAGGGGCAATTCCTTTTTCTCTTTTTGAAAGCGAAATATTTGGACATGTAAGAGGCGCTTTTACTGGTGCAACACAAGACCGTAAAGGTAGATTTGAGGTTGCTCAAGGGGGGACTATTTTTTTAGATGAAATAGGAGATCTAGAAACTAGTTCTCAAGTTAAAATGCTAAGAGTTTTACAAGACCGCACCTACGAAGTGTTAGGATCAAGTCGTAGCCAAACTGTAGATGTACGTATTATTACAGCTACTAATCGATCGCTCTCAGATATGGTTGCTAAGGGAGAATTTAGAGAAGATTTACTTTATCGCTTAAACTTAATTTCTCTACACCTACCCTCCTTACGCGAACGAATTGATGATATTCCTATTTTGGTAAAACATTTTCTAAAAACTCTTGGAAATGTTTATAATCGTAGTGACTTAAGTATAAGTAATGACGCACTTAAATGGTTACAGAGTTTTACTTGGCCGGGTAATATTCGTCAATTAAGACATGTAATTGAGCGGGCAGTATTAATTACTAGCCAAAATATCTTACAAAAAGATGACTTTGCTCTTTCATTAAGCTTTGAGCAAAATGAAATAGAGTCTATAAATAGTCTTCCAAATGTTGGTAGTATGACTTTAGATGAAATAGAAAAGGCTATGATCTTAAAATGCTTAAAACACCATGTAGGAAATATTTCTAAAACAGCAGAATCTTTAGGATTAACAAGGACTTCTCTTTATCGTAGGTTTGAGAAATATGGGATTAAACTTTGACATTACGCACTAGATTTATTCTTTATTTATTAGCGCTTCATAGTGTTTTTGCTGCTTTGGCCTTAGGTATCTTTTTTTTCTTTCCATTTTGGCTATTTTTCCTAGAAGGATTTTTCTTAGTAAGTTTATTTTGTGGTATTAAGTTAATCAATTCTTTGTTTGGTACTTTAGAATTAATTAACTCTGGTGTGCAATTTATTGAAGAAAAAGACTTTACCTCACATTTCCAAACAATAGGTCAAGTAGAAATGGATCAGTTAATATCTGTTTATAATAAAATGGTTGATAATCTAAAAGATGAAAGAATAAGGATACAAGAACAAAACTTTTTTTTAGATAAGATTTTAACTGCTTCTCCTTCAGGAATTTTAATTTGTGATTTTGACAACAGAATTACTAGTGCTAATCCTAGTGCTGAAAAAATTTTGCGAACTCAGGTAAAAGAAATACTAGGAAAAGAGCTAAATGTTTTACCTAAACCTTTTTCTAATACATTGCTAGATTTGGGATTATACCAATCAAATGTTATTTCTTTACAAGGTGGTAGGCGTATTAAGTGCCATTGTTCAGAATTTATAGATAGAGGGTTTACAAGGCGTTTTTTTTTGCTAGAAGAATTAACTGATGAACTACGTTATTCAGAAAAAAATGCTTATGAAAAGCTAATTCGTATGATGTCACATGAGATTAATAATTCTGTTGCTGCTACTAATTCGCTATTAAACTCTTGCCTTAATTATAAAAACCAATTAATAGAAGAAGATAAAGAAGATTACGAAAATGCTCTTAGTGTAATTATATTGCGCAATTCACAACTTAATGTTTTTATGAATAGTTTTGCAGAAGTAATTAGACTACCAAACCCAAAAGTTTCTTTTACAGATGTTAAACAAATCCTAGAGAGTCTAGAAATTTTACTGCGCTCAGAATGTCAGAAACGCTCTATTAAATGGTGTTGGGAAGTTAGAGAAAACATTGAGCTTATTGAAATGGATAAAATCCAAATGGAACAAGTTTTTGTTAATATTTTAAAAAATGCAATTGAAGCAATAGAAAATGAGGGCACTATTACTATTAAAATAGGTAAAGAAAAGGGAAAGAGCTATATTGCGATTTTAGATACAGGTAAAGGTATTAAGGCAGAAACCCAAGCAAAGCTATTTACACCTTTTTTTAGTACTAAAGAAAATGGTCAAGGCGTAGGGTTAATGCTAATTCAAGAGATTTTAACTAAACATAATTTTGAGTTTTCTTTAGAGAGTCAAATTGGAAAACCAACTCAGTTTACAATTTTTTTTAGATAAAAGAAAATATGCTTATAAGCCTATCTTTAGTTGTACAAACATATAATTCCCTAACAATTAAACAAAGTTTAGGTGAATAACCAGTCAAATAATGATGATATTATTTAGCAACTAGATTAATATTTATCAACCAAAAAGATACTGTCTACTAGGAGTTTTTATGGATGTAGAATATAAGGATGGGGTAGCCATTGCTAGAATGCAGCTAGGAAAAGCTAATGCAATGGGAGCAAACTTTTTAGCTGGATTAAACCAAATCTTAGATCAATTGCAGGAAAGACCTGCGGGATGTGTTGTATTAACTGGCTATGATAGATTTTTTTCTGCTGGCCTTAATTTATTAGAACTCTGGGAGTATGACAGAGTACAGTTATCACAGTTTTTATCACAGTTTAATAGCACTTTTATGAGGTTTATGAAAATACCTCAAGTTGTTATTTCAGCAATTAATGGAAATGCAATTGCTGGAGGGGCAATTTTAGCTCAAACAACAGATTATCGTATTATGGCAAAAGGTGATATACGAATTGGGGTCAATGAAATACAAGTTGGAATACCTTTCCCTCGCCAAGTTCTTGAAATTATTAAAGATAAACTTCCAGTTACTTCACATTTTGATGCAATTTATCGAGGTGTTCTTTTTAGCCCTGAAGAAGCACTAAAAGTTGGATTTGTTGATGAAATATGTGATTTAGAGAAATTAGAACAAAGAGCTTTTTCTTTAGCGAAAGAAATGGCTTCAAAACACTTTGGAGCACTTGCTTGTATTAAACGTGATATGTCAGCTAGTAGACTTGAAAAACTAGAAATGCTTGGACGGCTTGGAGATAGCGATTTTCTTAATATTTGGTTTTCTGAAGATACCCGCGCTAGAATGGGCACAATAGTAGATTCTCTTAAGTCAAAAAAAAGATAAGAAAATTTTCTTTAAAAAGCAAAAACCGTGAATAAAATTATTCACGGTTTTAACTTAAACAATCTAAATGCTCTAATAAATTTACTTAATCTACTTAATCACCGCCACCTTTTTTCTTTCCGTCTTTTTCCTCTCGAACAATCACACGAGGTTCTTTGCCGTTGTCGCGGTTAGGCTCATTTCTTGGAGGAGGGGGAGGAGGGGGATTATATCTTTCAGGAGGACGGCTACCTGAGTTATCACGGCTACCGCCGCCACGATTTCCGCCTTGATCTCCACCACCACGATTTCCGCCTTGATCTCCACCACCGCCACCTTTGCCTTTTTGATCTGCTTCAAAACTACTAGTATTATAAGAATTTGTATGAATTGTTAGTGCTGAAGCAGTTAGAACAAAATTAAAAATAAGTAGAAGTGAAAGAGTGATTTTAACCATTAACTTCATAACACATTACCAGCTTTATTTAAATTTTATAAATTTGATGAATTGTCCTTTCGCCCATCAAAACTTGTGCCAAAAATAAGACAATGCCAATTTTTATTAAACTACTATTTTATCAATTAATTAACGCAATTTATAATAATAAATTAAATATTTCCTATACCAATTTTGTTGACCACTACCCGATTACGTGTAGAATTTTACAAAAATTGTTGATTTTTTAAGTTAAGCAGCAATAGCATTCTTTCGTCAAGCTTAGTTTTACGGGAATTTTAGGTAAAAATAAATAAACTGATGCATATTGGAGTTCATATAATTTTAGATCTACAAGGTTATCAACAAAAGGTTGATGACCAAGAACAAATAGAAATTACTTTACGTCAAATTGTAGATAAAGCTGGCTTAACTCCTTTATTTATTTATTTTCATCAATTTAACCCACAAGGCTTTACTGCCACAGCAATTCTTAGCGAAAGTCATATAAATTTACATAGCTGGCCGGAGTATAACTATTTAGCTTTAGATATTTTTACTTGTGGAAATAGGGAAAAAGCTTTTTTAGTTGAGAAGCTATTAATAGAATATTTTAAGCCAGAGCAAGTAAAACGCCAAGTTCTAGAACGGCATAGCTTATAAATTAAGCTAAATATTAAAACTAAGACTTAAGAGCCTTTACTTTATTTAATTTTTCCTCAACAATATCAGCAAGCGCACTAATAAAACTAGGCAAAGTATTAAAAGCAGGTGCACGAATAAAATGTGCAATACCTGCTTCATCGGCAGTTTCTTTATATAAAATATCTAATTCGTAAAGAGTCTCAATATGGTCAGAGACAAAGCTTACAGGCACAATAAGGATTTGTTTTACACCTTCTTTTCCTAATTTACGGATTACGCTATCTGTTAGAGGTTCTAGCCATTTTACTGGCCCAAGCTTGCTTTGAAATGATAGTGTCCAAGGACGAGCATTTCCTAGTTTTTCTAAAACTAGCTCAACAGTTTTTTTAGTATGTTTTAAGTAAGGTTCCCCTTGCTTTAAGTAATTTTCTGGTACACTATGAGCACTAAAAATTAAATGTGTTGCTTGTAAATCTGGATTAGGAAGCTTTTTATAAGCTATTTCTATAGTTTCTACTAAAGCATCAATATATTTAGGATGGTCATACCAAGCAGGTATATAGTGACGACGGATTTGGCGTAAGCCTCCACGAGACTCAAGTACTTTGATAAAGTGTCTAAAGCTTGATCTAGTTGTGGATATTGAAAACTGGGGATAAAGAGGTAGTGCTACTACTCTATTGATACCGTCTTTTTCTAAATTTTCTATAACGGTTTCTGTAAAGGGTTTCCAACACCTCATAGCTGTGTAGCTAGTGGCTTTAATTCCTCTAAGGGATAGCTCTTTAACTAGTGCTTGGCCTTGTTCATCAGTAATACGGCGTAGGGGAGAGCCTCCACCTATTTTTTTATAATAGCCACTAGATTTTTTATAGCGAAAGGTAGAAATAAACCAAGCCAGAGGTTTTCTCATTGCTTCTAAAGGAAGTTTAATGATTTCAGCATCACAAAATAGGTTATATAGAAAAGGGCGCACATCATCAAGATTTTCAGGCCCTCCTAAATTAAAAAGTACTATAGCAAGTTTTTCTTCTGTAGACATATTGTTAGCTAGTTAATTTTGAAGTAATTAATCTTTATTCCAAAGTGATTAAAGCTATTTTAATGACTTTAGCAAGAGCATTTAGCAGATATTTAGTGGTTTTAGGGTATTTTTATTTTGGCTCAAAATAAATGTTATAAGATTAATTCGTAGATTGCTGTAGGCTGTTTGTTAATAAGAAATAAGAGTTATATACTTACTATTTTATCAATATTTTTAGAGGGCATTATGGCTGATGAGATGAATGAGACAACTAGTGATTTAGAGGCTTGTGATCCTATTGTAGGAACAAATATAGAAGGTAAATACCGCGTTGATAAACTACTTGGGCAAGGTGGTATGGGAAAAGTATTTAAGGTAACTCACTTGAAGCTTAGTAAAACTTTTGCCCTTAAACTAATGCATCCTGCCCAAGTCACTGCCAATCCTGCTAATTTAGTGCGCTTTGAAAGAGAAGCAGAAGCCTTAGCTAGAATAACTCATCCAAATGTTGTAATGGTAACGGATTTTGGCGTTATTTCAGATGAAGCTCCTTATATTGTAATGGAGTATATTGAAGGAATTACCTTACGTAAGTTATTAAAAACAGAAGGTCAATTATCTGAACGCCAAGCTATAAATATAACAAAACAAATTTGTGCAGGTCTTCATGAGGCTCATCGTCAAGGCATTGTTCACCGTGATCTCAAACCAGAAAATATTATGATTCAACTATTTGATGATGGTGAAAGAATGGCTCGTGTTCTGGATTTTGGTATTGCTGTAATGAAAGAATCCTCTAGTCCTACCCTTAACGAAGATTGGAGTATGGGGACATTAAAATATATGTCTCCTGAGCAAATGTATGGAGTTCCATTAGATGCTAGGTCTGATATTTTTACTATTTGTTTGATGGTTTATGAAATGTTAACTGGTACTGTACCTATTGCTATGATGGGAAAAGTTACTCCTCTTTGTGAATTAAGACCTTCTGTTACACCAACTTTAGGAGAAATCATTCATCGTGGAATACATTTAGATGTTGTTGCTAGACAACGAACCGTTTTGGAACTAAAACGAGAGCTAGAGACAGTTGAGCAAGAAACTATGTTTCAAGGATCTTCAGAATTTGCTCCTAAAAGCACAGGAAGAAATAGACAAGCTAATATCTTTGCTCCAAATCCCCAAATATCAACACCTTTCACACCACCAATAGCACAGCCTACTAGAATTCCTAGAGATACAACTGATTTAAGCAGTCTTTATACAACTCAACATCATGGAGCTAGCAATGTTACAAGAGCAAACTCTCCAAGACTCTCGGGAGCTAATACTATTCCTACTTCTCTTTTAGCCCAAACATCTCAAAAAACTACTGATGAAGATATAAACTTAAAGAAAGCTACAAGACCTTTAGAAGAACCAAAAAATATCTCTAGTGAACAAACTTTTTCAAAAGCTTTTGATAAAAATTTGGCTTTAGATACAAATGATAGTTTGGGGCAAACTGTTAGCCAAAATGATGAAAATACTACTAGTTTTGTTGATCCACGTTTAATAGAAGCTGTTAAATCACTGGCTTTAACTTCAGATTTTGATATGTTTTTAGCAGGAATAAGAGCACCTTTAATTGTTGCTCCATCCTTAGTTTTAGAAATCTCTAAAGGTGCTCCATATGTTGCTAATTTAGTAATGCAATGGGCAATAAAGATTAAGCAAATACCTTTTTTAGAACTTCTAACAGGCGCACGTAATAAGGTTTTTGATATATTTTTCTACCAAATAGTCAATTTTAAGAATATTTATTCGTTTTTTCCTGCTTTTGAACAAGCTTTAATAAGCTTTTGCCTTGTTGAAGAACAAGAAAAACTAGCAGAAATATTTCAGCGTTTTCGCTGGCAAGACATTAGACCTATAGGTTTAATTCGCAACCAAAACCAAGAAAAATTTATTGCAGAAAAGCGTAAAGAAATTGTTGTCCATCAAGATCAATTTAATGAAGGTGTCTATAAAAATCTAACCTATAGTGTGTTATCTTCAGAAAAAAGATATAACTTTAAGGAGCCTAAATTAGCTGAAAAAGTAAAAGAATGTCAGACAAAAATAAAAAATATTCTCGCAGACTTTGTTGATTTAATAAAAGATAAAAAGATTAAAAAAGAAATACTTTTAGCTAACGAGTCTGATCGTTACAATGAATATGAAAATAAAGAGACTTTTAAGCCAGAAAATTACTTAACCCAGCTTGCCGATTTATCAGTATCTTTATTTAATGATAATTTTCTTTATCAGAGTGTTCAAGTTTTTCATTTAATTAAAGATGTAGCTAATAATTGGCAAGTTGATCTATATCAGCTAACATCATTTCAAGAGAAGGGACAACTTCTTAATACACAAAATATTGAAGCCTATGTTTCTTCTGAGCATGACAGAGTTTTAGTAAGAGATGCAATGTCGCTATTTATTTCTTGGCACCCACACTATTTGTTAAATGATATTCAAATAGCAGATGATCGTAGAGCTAGACGTACATTGCTTAGAATGATTGAATGCTATGGTAAAGATATTTATCGTATGCTACTTGATGAATTAACTACTAATGCACCTACTCAACCTTGGTATTATGCCCGTAATATTGCATCACTACTTGGAAAAATAGTTTGTGATGATCAGGCAATGAAAAATGAAGCAGTTACTCTTTTAGATAACTATTGGCAGAAAAATACCCAGCGTCAACTTATCTACCAAATTATTACTACATTATCTTTTATTGGAGGCGATCAGGCTTGTGAAAAATTAATAGCTCGTTTTCGCCAAGTAGAGACAGAAAAAAACGCCAAAGCCGCAGACCTTTGCCAAAAGCTTGTTTTAGCTTTAATTGATATAGAACTAGACAAAGGCTTAGAAGTAGTAGTTGATTTTTATCAAAAAACAGGGGACTTAAAACAAATAGTAGATAGATTTAGTAAAATTCCAGTAGGCAGTTACTTGATTCAATCTATAGCTGCTAGAATTTGGAAAGAAATCCAACGTCAAAAATATTCTTTTTCTCTTTTTGGTGATACTGAAACTACCATAGAATTACTAAGGTTAGTTGCTCATATGAAAACAGAACCAGTAATGCAACTATGCCGAGAAATAATTGAAAAAGTGTCTAAAAAAAATCCTTTAGTAGCAGAAGCAGAAAAAATATTAAATTCTCAACAACCAACGACTTTTTTTGCTAATGAAAGAATGCTGCAACGCTTTGCTATTGGTAAAAATCTTCCTAAAGCAGTTTGCTATATTGTTGATTCAGCTATTAGTTGCCGGTTACTTGTAACAGCAGAGGATGGTGTTAGCGGTCAAATTGATTTTCATAAAGGTAATATTTGGAAAGCTAATGTAGCTAGCCATCAATTAACAGGGGAAGAAGCCTTTTATTGGTGCTTTTTACTAGAAGCAGGGGAAATTGAATATGTTTATATTCAACCTGCTCAAAGACCTACTCTTATGGAAAATACAGAATTAGATACTTTAAGGCTAGTATCTAATGGGTTATTAAGACGAGGTGAAATTACACAAATAGGTAGTAATTATATTCAACCAAATTCACGTTTTAGGCAAAGACCCGTTAATATTGTTTATACAAGCTTTGAACAGCTTACTGATGAACCTAAAAAATATCGTCTTGTATGGAATGTCTTAGCACAAGATACAACTCTGCCAGATATACGTAAGGCAACACGTCTTTCTAAACATGAAATCTATAAAATTTTACTTTATTTCTTTAAACATAAGATGTTAATTATTGATGGACATAAGGAAGAACATAAAGAGCTTTATATAGAAGATGGTTTTGTAATGCTTGAGTTAAACCTTAAACGTATTGAGCGAAGACCTGTAATGTTTAATTATTATAAAACATCAGGAGAAGTATGTGCTGATTTAATGAGAGAAACACAAGATCAAGTCCTACTTTATGTTTTAGGTGTAATGAGAGAGTTTTATTTAGAACATTATGAAAACCGACGAGTCTTAGCACCTAATGACCTAAAAGCTTGTCTTCAAGCTATTGAGCTATCAATAAATTATATAAAAAATCCTTTATCTGAAGAGCAAAACCTTTTAGTAAATTATATTCAAACTAACTTTGAAGTTAGAGAAGTAGCTTCTAAATATGAAGAGGCTTTTATTGATGATCCTATTTTACGTACAGGTGCTGTAGAAAAGATTGAAAATATTGAAATTAATAATGATCCTCTAGATTTAGCAGATAATTCAAGCGACTTAGATATAAATGCCACTATACAAACAATTAATCTGCTTTTGGATCAGGAAATAGAAAAAGCTACAGATTTTAATCAAGAGGAAATACAAGATAAGTTTGATGCTATAGCTATTTCCTGTGCTAAACCACTAAAGGATTTTATTCGGGAACTATACCGTAATTGGAAAGCAAACCGACCTCTTTCTGTTTCTTGGATAAATTTAGTTGATCCTGCGCTTGCAGTGTTAATTAATTCGGCAGAAAAATTAAATTATTTGCAAATGCGAGCTATTTTAGTAGAGCTACAACTAGTAATTAATAGTCAAAGAACAAGGTCTATGACTTTTAAGGAAGCAAACTTTAATGCAGATATTTCCCAACAAATAGCACATAGTTATTTAAAGCTTTCTGAACTACAACCTAAGACTTTTGCTTTAGTTATTTCTGAAACTGACCTTGTAGAGCGTAAAGAAGTACTACTAGTAAAATTTGTGTTAAAACAAATACCAGAAGTTGATGCTAAACTAGTTAATAGGTTTTTATTTGCTGGATGGAACAGGTTTGATAATTTTTCTCAAGCAACTCCTGATGAAATTATTAGATTAGTAAGTATGCCTAAAGCTATTGCTGAGCAAATATGTCTAAAATTTTATCAGTACCGCAATATTTATTACCGTGATGACCCAGATTATGAAAACAGATTTTTAAGTATGTTTGAGCTTAATTTACAACTCTTAAAGGAGATGCATACAGATGTTGAACAAGCTGTAGTCCAAGAAGAGGCGGGTATTGCTGGTGCAAAAGAGCGTAAAGAGTACTTAAAACCAGAACGACAAAGAATGCTTTGGTCACTTTTTATTCTTTTAGCTATTCGCGAGGAATATGACTTAATACAAATGATACAGCAATCAGTTTTTGATATGAGAATTAAATTGTTTGAAGATTATTTAGCAAAATTAATTGGTGTTGATAAATCATCTGTAGCTTCTAGTCATTAAAGGAGATAGTTAATGAGTGAATTAATAACTAAAGGACAGCTTAAAGCAATTTGGGTTAAGCGAATGAAGCGAGGCCCAATGGACAAAGCCAGTTCAGCTACTTTAGTAACAGGAAAAGGGCTATTAGGTAATGCTAATCAAGGCGGAAAACGGCAAGTTACCATAATAGAAGAAGAAGTATGGCAAAATTTAATGAAAGATTTACAAACTAATCTAGACCCTAATTCTAGACGTGCAAACTTAATGATAAGTGGGATAAGTTTAGTAAAGACTAGAAACCAGATCTTAAAAATTGGAAATTGTCGATTACGTATTTTAGGAGAGACAAAACCTTGTGAACGAATGGATGAAGCTTTTTTGGGTTTAAGAGAAGCAATGAAAGCCGATTGGGGTGGAGGAGCTTTTGCAGAAGTTTTAGACGATGGAGAAATTTTTGTAGGTGATTTAGTAAGTTGGGAAAAAATATCTAATTAAAGTCCCTGCCCAGCCATAAATACATTGATATTTACATAAGATATTTACATAAGCCAAAACGTGTAAAATCTCCATGCGGTTTGTGTGCTTGCAAATGTCCACCATCCTTCTAGCATTGCTAAGAATGCTTTTGCTACACTCTGACTTACTTTTAATTTAAAAGTCCTCCTATCAATTTTTCATATCTTCTTTATATTCTTAATTTTGTGTCTAAAAATTTACTTTCCATCTTTTTTACTCCATACCATCTTCTATTTAATACTTATATGGATATCAATATACAAGAGGGTTAAACAAAAAACATAGATTGTAATAAGAAAATGGTAACTTTCTAAAAGATGATCGCTTTTTAAGGGTTTAAGAAAGCATAATAGCTATTAAGCTATTGGTAAGTTAATAGTAGTTTGATTAGGATAAAATTAGTTAATCAATAAAAAAGCGGGCTAAAAATTGCGCGCTTTTTGTTATTATAGCCAAAAATATATTTTAGTTTTTAAGAGCTATTTATAATATTAAAAAGATTACTTATAATAGCCAGACTATGCTAGGGATTAAGTTGTTTGTAGGAGAAAAAATTAATGAATGAAGCAACACAAGAAGCTATAGAATGGTTTGAAGTAGAAGTTAGACATGGAACACTAAAAGGTTTTTTTGATATTGCACAACTAGTTCCAGCTTTTCAAAAAATGCACCCTAGTCTGCATCGCTATTGTGATAAGACTGAAGTAATAGACGTAGATGCAATACTCTATTCTACTGCTAGACTACCAGAAGGTATTCACGAAGTACGAGAGATTTTACTACAAAAAAGTGTACCAAATAATTTTTCTGCTCAACCAGGAATTAACCCGTTACGTTCTCCATCACGACGTAGGGCTTCTTTTAAGATTGGGCCAGAGACAATTATAATTGTTGTAAGAGAAGAAATTACAGAACTTCTAGATTTAATGTCTATTTTAACTAGCTATTTTATTGAAGCTACAAAAATCTATCGCCTGCTAGCAGGTCGCCCTTTACTTGATGAAATTAGACAAATTGCAGCCTCTCAAGCTCAAGTTTCACTAGAGCGGCGTAACCGCTTAATGGCTCGTTTAGCTTTTGACTTAGGAACTACAGAGGAATCTCTGCGCCTTCTTGATCATAAATGGGATGGAGAACTTTTTAGTCGTTTACAATACATAGGCGAACACCTACCTACCATTTTTGTTAGAATGCATAGGGCTTTTAGCAATATTAACTCCCGAGGCCCAGCTAGAAAATGGTGCCAACGCATTGCTGATTTTATTGGAAAACTTTCTGGAAAAGAAGAGCGCCCAATACATATAATCTCTAGTAATACTCATAGTACAGTAAATGTACTTTCTGGGTATGCTCGTTTACACGAAGATGAGGTTTTGTCTTGGGGTCGTGCTAATTCTACAGATACAGAGGCGCTAGACTTAATTGAGAGACATGTTAATACTGTTCATCATACTAATTTGATCTATTATTTGATGAAAGGATATTTACGTAGTCTTCCAGATATTCGCACTAGCAAGATTGCTTATGATGAAAGCTTGGGTATCACTGCATTACCCGATATTTTTATGGTAGGTATTGATTGTCAAGTTATAGACCTTACAAAAATCGATTTTAATTTAATAGATCCACGTTTAGTTGTTGATCGTGATAAGTTAATGCAAACACGACCGCTTATTATTAATTTTGATTATGCTTTTGGTGAACAAGCAGGAACAATAATTGAAGAATTAATAATGAGTTTTCAAAAACGAATTCATAGTTTTTCCATTATGGGTAAAGCTGGAACTGTGGTAGGAGAACGTGGTGGAATTATGATTCCTTCTTATTTACTTCAACAAGGTAGAAATGAAATCTATGATTTTCCTAATGGAAATGGTCTAAAAAAAGAAGACTTTACAGATGTAATTGCTACTAGTAGAGTCTATACTAATGGGCCAATGCTAACGGTGCTTGGCACAGTTCTACAAAATAACTCAATGCTAAATGAATATTATGAAAAATGGCATATCCTTGGCTTAGAAATGGAAGGAATTCCCTATGTTCGTAAACTCCATCAATGTAATAAACTAGGCTATCTTCGTGATGATATTATGATTAATGTTGCTTATTATGCCTCTGATGCTCCACTAATTCCAGGCGAGACTCTTTCTAAGGAATTAAGTTTTGCTGGAGTTGATGCAACTTATGGTATTAATATAGTTATTCTTAATAAATTATTAGGTGGACATCATACCAGTGCTATAGAAAAAACTGCTAAAGCAAAAAGTAAGAACTAAATTGTAAGTTAAAAAAATTGGGTAAAATAATGTAATTATGATATGGAGCAGGATATGAATATTCTAGTTGTTGATGATAGCGAAAAGTTGAGAATGGGAGTAATACTTTTTCTAAAAAAAGCAGGTTATACAAATATTCAAGAAGCAACAGGAGAACAACACGCTTGGACATTTTTAACAACTGGACAACATAGTTTTGATTTAGTTATTACCGATACACAAATGGAAGAAGATCAAAGTGGGTGGTATATTTGCCAGTATGTTAGATATCATTTTCCAAATACAAAAATAATTCTTATGTCTGCTAATGCAGAAATGCTAGAAAAAGCTAGGCAAGAAAATATTCCTTTAGATATGATTTTTGATAAAAGTGTTGGCCTTCCAACTTTAGTACAAATAGTAAGAAACTTAGGGATTACCCCTTAAAATGTAACCACTATTAAATAAAATAGCCTACCCCTTAAAAAAAGAGTAGGCTATTTTGTTTTAACTTAAATATCAACAGTTAACTAACTTTTTGCTGGTAGTGGACGAGCAAAAGGAAATCCAGAACTATAGAGTGCTTCTGTAGCTTTCTCGAGTCCAAATTGAGCTAAAAGCTGTGCTAGTTCTAATCCTAACTGAGCCGCAATTTGTGACAACCTTAAAACTACTCCTCGCAAATCCCAAGTGGTAATTTGAGTAGGATAGTTATATGACCAAGGGGAATGGGTTAGTCTATTTGGGACTTCACGAATTACTTGACTAAATAATGAATGGGTCAAATGCCAGTCAATGTTAAACTCTGAGTCAACATCGTATAAAACCCCTATCAAAGTAAATAAGCTTTTGCGAAACATTAAAAGCTCTGCTGGAAAACGAATTCCATCTAAAATTAACTCATCAAGTAGTCTTGTAAGTGGTTCTAATCTAACTAATGGAAATTTAGGAAGTGAAGCAAAAATACCTAATACTTTACGTTCAATTATGACTTCTTGACCACGAGTTAATTTGCCTTCTGTTAAAGCACAAGCTGCTTTAATAGCACGTTTTTGGTCATTAAGGATAAAGCCAAGAATTAATTGGACAATTTCACGACGACCAGAACGTTTTAATGTACAGCTAAGACCCCAATCAAATAAAACTAGCTCATCATTTTCCTTACTATAAAATAAGTTACCTGCATGAGGGTCAGCATGGAAAAGGGCTTCATCATGCATGTTAAATAACACGGAAATCACTAATTTATCTAATACAAGCTCAGCAATTCTACGGCGATTTTCTGGAAAGCGATTTGCCGCTATTGTAACCTTTTGCCCTTCCAAAAACTCCATACCTGTTACTGAATCAGTTTTCATTGGCAAAAGTTGAGGAATACGAACATCTTCATCTTTTGCATAAAATTCTTGAGCTTGAAGTAGCCTCTCTTGCTCTATAGGTAGTTTTACTTCTTTCTTTAAGAGTTCACGAACTTCTTTTAAGAGTTCACGAAAGCCTATAGTAGGTAGTCCATAACGGTTACGATTTTGATCTAGATAATTAGCTAAAACTTCTAAAATTTTTAGCTCTTCCGTCCAATAACCATTAATAAAAGGCTTTATTACCTTAAAGACACCTTTACGACGCGTTCCATCATTAGGACTATGCCAAGTAAATGGAACTACTGCACAAACACTTGCTTCAGCTAGAAAACGACCACCTATTTTAACTTTATAGGCTTTAATTTGATGTTTTAGCTCTTGGTTTACTTTGGCTAGTATTGAATCATAAGTAGCGTCTTTGATACCATTTTCTAGTTTTTGTAATAGTTTACGGAATTTAGGATGGAGGTTGCGGTTTCGTGCAATAATTTGTCCTAATTTTTGTAGAGTCGGCATTCTAGCAATTAGACTAATTAATCTTTCTGGCAATGTTGCCTCAAATGGTAGTAGCATTTGTTCTACTAGCTTAATTCTTAAACGTTCTTGACTGAGGCTACTTAAAATTACATTAGCTGCATCTGCTACCATAGGACGGTATTTTTCATAAATTGGGGGAACAAGTTGCTCAACAGGAATAAGCTCTAGAAGCAAGCGAACAATCTCTGATCGGTTAGTTTCTAAATCTAGATGTTCAAGAGGTGCATAAAAAAGCTCTTGAAAGCGTTCAGGCTCTTGTAAACGCTGTTCATCCATTATTATACTTAACATTATATCTTGTTGTTCGGCTGGCAAAAGTGCTAGAAGTTGCATAAATACACCAGCCGCACGTTCGCTGTTGTCCATAGCATCATTTTGTTTTTTTAATTTGGTCGATTCTCTAACCACAAATGATTCCTTTCGGTTAATAAAAACAAGGTTAATAAAAACAACGCATAACTATCTTTGTTATTAATATATCTAAATAAGTTATAAAATGAGCCATTATTAGATTACATTATAAAGCTATTATTTAAACACAATCAAGCGACAAACTACACTCTTAATTTTACTACTTCAAGAAATAATTTGTTTTTATGTATAATAAAAAATTTGAAATTATTATAAATACTATATAAAACCCCTAAAAATCTTTCAAATTTAATGGTTTGTTAGTTTGAGCCTCAAGTGCAAGGAGCTTTCTTTTGATGAAAAAACGAGTCTGTTCGGTCTGTTTTCGTGAAGTTGAGGAGCAACAATCACGCTATGGTAATAATTTAGGTGAATACGTCCAAGGAATTATACGAGCTAATATTCCTAGGTGGAATGGTAAAAACTTTGTTTGTAATGACTGTGTAGAAAGATTTATTTCTGGTCAAGCAGAGCTAGATACCTATGTTAACAAGGAATGTGAAGAAGAACTAAAAATTCTCCCTACCTCACATCGACTAGGTGCAAGTACTAGATTTACTGGTGCTGGAGTAACAATAGCTTTTCTTGATTCAGGTTTTTATTGGCATCCTGACCTAACACGCCCAGAAATAAGAATAGTAGGCTATAAAAACCTCTTTTCTAATCGCTCAAGTGTTAAAGAACTAATGGAAAGAGAAGTCTCAAGTTGGCATGGAATGATGACTTCGGTAGTAGCTGCTGGTAATGGTTATTTGTCTGGTGGTATATATCGCGGTATTGCTTCAAGTGCTCGGCTAGTCTTAGTTAAAGTCGGTAGCTCGCACCGTATTAAGCATGATGATATTACTAAGGGAATAGAATGGGTAATAAAAAACCGACGTAAATATGATATTAGAGTTGTTAATATTTCTTGTGGAGGAGATTATGAGATCTCCTATTTACACGATAGCCTCTGTCAAGCAGCAGAAGAAGCTGTACGTCAAGGAATAATTGTAATTGCTGCTGCTGGAAATGCTGGTCATCAGCAAAATCACGGTGTTATTCCTCCAGCTAGCTCACCTTCTGTTATTGCTGTTGGTGGTTTGGATGATAAAAACACCTTAGACCCAAAAACTGATGATATGTATCATTCTAGTTATGGGCCAACTATTGACGGACTTCAAAAACCAGAAGTTGTTGCACCTGGAATTTGGATTGCTGCTCCCATCTTGCCTGGTACTCCTACAGCTACTCAAGCAATGTTACTAGAAAAATTAGAAAAAACTCCTGATAATGCAATTCGTAGGGTAATTGCTGAGCATAAAGGGGTTGATCCAGAACTTGATGCTGCCGTTTCTTTAGATATTTATTTGATTCGTCATCTTGTACAAATTAAAATTAGTTCTAATAATGTTATTTCCCAACACTATAAACATGTTGATGGAACTTCTTTTGCTGCCCCAATTGTTTCCTCAATTGTAGCTCAAATGCTTGAGGCTAACCCAAATTTAACACCTCAAGATGTAAAACAAATTTTAATAAAAACCTCTCAACGCTTACCACACGTAAGTTTTGAGCGCCAAGGCTGGGGAATTGTTAACCCACGTAGCGCACTAGCTAGAGCCTTAGAGCTAAAACTAGAACGTAAAAAAGCTGGCGCAGTTGCTGATTAAGGACTTTTATGACTACTCCACAAGAGGATTTACTTCAATTATATCAACGAGTTATGCAAGCTCGACATGCCAATATCGAAGAGCGTAAAGTACTTCTTTTTGATAAAGCTGAAGAAGTCTTAAATGCACTACTTGATAATGAAACCCTTTCTGAAGAAGAATTAAGGATTTTGGTTGAGAGAAAAGACTTAAGCCCTGAGTTTTTGCGCCGAGTTGCTTCTGATAAAAGGGTTTTAGCTAGCTACGATATCAAAAAACACTTAATTCTTAACCCTAAAACCCCTGCATCTATTTCACTTAAATTTATAGGGCAGATGTTTACTTTTGATATTCTAACTGTAATGCTTGTTCCTGCTGTTGCTCCAGAGGTTCGGATTGCTGGCGAAGAACAATTATGTCGTAAGCTTTCTCAGTTATCTTTAGGTGAAAGACTAACTCTAGCTAAACGAGCTAATACAGAACGCCTACTAGCAATGCTATTAGACGATGGGAGCAGAGAAGTAGTCTCAGCTGTTTTGACTAACCCTTTCTTAAAAGAAAGCATTGTTTGTTCAACAGTTCGCAAGTCTACAATAAAACCTCATTTGGTTGAATTGTTAGCACTTAATGGTAGATGGTCTTGTCGCTATGATATTCGCTATGCGTTACTTCGCACTAGACATATTACTTTAGGCTTAGCCTTACATTTCTTACAAGGAATGCTATCTAAAGACCTACGCGATCTCTCAAATGATCCATATGTTTCAATGCAAATACGTAGCTATATAAAATCTAACCTAGCAAAATTATCTATGGATAAGAAGAAAATTTTCTAATGAAATAGACCCAAATATATAAAATTTTCCTATTAACCATTCTATTCCCCCTAGCTATATCGATTAAGTTAATACCATAGCCAAGAATGCTATTAAGGTTAACTAGGTTATAGTTTTAAGGTCTATTACGTCCATATTGTTCGTGGCTAGTAATCCAATCTTCTGAAACTATAGCAGTTCCTAGTGATAACTCTCCACAAAGTACAGTTGCTGCAACAATTTCAGCAAATTTATTTACTTTATCCTTTCCATAACAACCAAGTAATTCTAAGCATTCTTTTTGTGTTGCTAGACCTGTTCCACCACCATAAGTTGCTACAATTAAAGAAGGTATAGTAATAGAATAGTAGTAATCACCTTCTGGGGTTATTTCTACATAAACAAGTGCTGCTGATGATTCAGTAACATTTGCTACATCTTGGCCTGTAGCGATAAACAGGGCTGTAATGCCATTTGCAGAGTGCGCTCCATTGTTATTTACTCCAGAAAGAAAGCCTCCTAAATTACTGATATTTCTACTTCTATAAACTAAATCCAAGTTTGTATGCATCATCTTTTCTAGTAAATGCCTTGGTATAATTGCTTCTGCTGTAACTCTTTTACCTCGGCTATTTAGCATATTGATTCTAGAATGTTTTTTATCTGTAGCAAAATTAGACTCTAAATAGTGGTGCTCAATTTGCGGATAATTGCTACGTATCCAATCACACACAACTTTTGTTGCTTTGCTAACCATATTTTGTCCTGCTGCATCGCCTGTGGTGAAATTAAAACGTAGAAATAAGAACTTGCTTGCACAATACTGTTCAATATTTCGTAATTTGCCTACTTTGGTTGTGCTTTCAGCTTGTTTTTTAATCTCCAAGAAGTTTTCTTTTACCCATTTACCAAATTCTCTGGCTTGTCTTGCGTTGGCAAAAATAAAAACAGGTGCACGTTGCATAGCATCATCGCTAATTGTAGTAGTTACACCGCCTGATTCACGTAGCAACTTCATCCCACGATTATAACTAGCTACAAGCGTACCTTCAGTAGTTGCTAATGGAATATAAAATTCGCCTTGAGCCTCTTCCCCATTAACTAAAAGCGGCCCAGCTATGCCAATAGGAACTTGTGTAACGCCTATAAAATTTTCAATATTGCCTGGCAGCATTGAAGGTTCAAAAGAAAATTGCCCAACATGCTCTAGACTTACATTTGTTTGCTCTTTAAGAAATTGTCTGCGATTTTCAGCTATCTCTTTTGTGTAATCATTACTAGGTGAACGAGGAATCTTCTTAGACATTATGAACTCCTAAGCTCTATTGCTAGATTTTCTTTTTCCTAATTATAGCCAGCAATAACTATTCTACAAAAATGATTTTGTAGAATAGTTATTAAAGAATCAAAGTATTTTCCTGTTTTTAATGTTTATACGACTTATGCTAGTTGAAAAATATGGTCATATTTCAATAAAGTAGATAATGCTCTTTGATTATTTTAGATACACTATGGTTACTTTACAAAACAGGCTAACCCTATCCTTATCAATTCTTTTATAACATGACCAAAATTTTTATTTATTATAGGTAAATAATTTATAACTTAAATCCTGAAAGTTATAGTATAATAATGCCCTAACAAAACATTGATATAAAAAAATATCAATCCTACAAAATAATCAACCCAATAAGAAAACAATACTAGGTTATTTCAATAACCTAACTAGGAATTGCTTTGGTTTAAAACTAGGAGGACTAAAGTATGGGAGTAGTGCGCAAGAAATTATTGCTAGTAGATGATTCTAGTGTTGTTTTAATGACAGAAAAATTAGCTCTAAGTAGCGCTTATGATTTAGTTTTTGCAAAGAATGGTTTAGAGGCTCTTGAAAAAGCATCTATAGAACGACCTGATTTAATACTTTTAGATGTTGTTATGCCTAAAATGAATGGGTTTGAGACTTGTAAAGAGCTTAGAAGTAGAGAGGAAACAAAAACAACTCCAATTATTATGGTAACAACTAGAGGTGAGTCAACAAATATTGATTCAGGTTTTGAAAGTGGTTGTACAGACTATGTATTAAAGCCTTTTAATAACTTAGACCTTATAACAAAAATAAGAAAATACTTAGGTGAGTAGTATGGAAATAGATCGTCAGGCCATCTTAGAAATTTTTTTAGTTGAATCAGAAGAACATCTTCAGGAAATGGAAAAAGCTTTAGTTGATTTTGAGACTAGACCAGAAGATAGAGAACTTATTGAAGTTATCTTTCGCCATATCCATACCTTAAAAGGTGATTCATCTTTGCTAGGGTTTGAATACCTAATGGACTTTACACATATCCTAGAAAATTTTCTTAATGGTATTCGTAAGCAAACCATTTTAGTTACTAGTGAAATTATTTCTCTTTTGTTAGAAACAGTAGATGTTTTAAGAGAAATAATTTCACAAACTTTAGCAGGAAATGAGCAAATTAAAGAAGCTCATAAAATATTGTTACAACGACTTACACAACAAATGCCCGTAAAAGATAGCGAAATTCAAGAACTAATTTCAGTAGAAGAAAACCAAGAACCTACAAATTATAAAGAAGCTAGTAAAAACCCAAGAACTATAAGAGTAGATATTGAAAAACTAGAGAAACTCTTAACATTAACAGGCGAAATAACTATAGCTAGAGGTCGGCTAAGACAGTCCTTAGATGATATTCCTATTGAGTTTAGCTCTAAAGCTTTAGAGGCTAATATGGATATAGATAGTCTTTTTATAGAGCTTCAAACTCTAGTAATGAAAGCTAGGATGATACCTCTTAGGGATTTATTTCAGTCCTATATTCGTAGTCTTAGAGATTTAGCAAAAGATCATAGTAAACAAATCAAGCTAATTATTGAAGGAGAAGATGTAGAGGTTGATACATCAATAGTTCAACACCTAAGAGCACCTCTAACACATATGATTCGTAATGCGGTTGACCATGCAATAGAACTACCTGAAGTACGAAGTGGAAGAGGAAAAAAGCCTGCTGGGGCTATAATACTAAGAGCTTTTCGCGATTCGGGAAATATTGTTATACAAATTATTGATGATGGAGTAGGGATAAATAAGCAAAAGGTTTTAGAAAGAGCTAAAGAATTAGGGTATGTTGAAGAAAATGAACAGTTAACAGATAGACAAATTTATCAGCTAATTTTTAAATCAGGTTTTTCTACGGCAAAACACGCTACAAAACTTTCTGGTCGCGGTGTTGGAATGGATGTTGTACGCCGTAGTATCGAATTCCTAAGAGGTTCTATTAGTGTAGATAGCCAGCTAAATGAAGGAACTTGTTTTACTTTAAGGCTTCCTTTAACCCTAGCTATTATTGAAGGGTTTTTAGTTGGAATAGAAGAGGAAGTTTATATAATCCCTTTAGATACAGTAGTTGAGTGCCTAGAGCTTCCTTTAGAAGAATCTCAAAAGAAAGACTTTCAAGGTGTAATGAATCTTAGAGGTGATGCTATAGCATATGTGCGATTAAATAAATTGCTTGACCTAAATAATGGAAACCACAAGACTTCTACTCGCGAAAGTATAATAGTTGTTCAATATAGCGGTAAACGAGCAGGTTTAGTTGTTGATAGGCTTTATGGAGAAAACCAAGTTGTGGTCAAATCCTTAGGGAAGTTATTTGAAGAACTTTCTATAGTATCAGGAGCTACAATCTTAGGTAATGGTAAGATAGCTTTAATCCTAGATATTCCTAGTATTTTACGCATTGTTATAGAAAATAACACTAGGGAAATAGCAATTTCTTAGACTATTACTTATAGAAAATAAATCTCTTAGCCGTTAGCTAATAAATATAATAACTCCAAATTTTATAATCAAACTTAATTACATATCTAAATGGAGGCAATCTTATGCTAAGAAATATTAGCATTGGTCAAAAACTAGTATTAGCTTTTGGGCTGGTATTAACTTTAATGGTTATTATTGTTGGGGTTGGTTATTGGCAAATTAGTAGTTTATCAGCAATATTTTTACAGATTTTACAAGTAGAGTCTAAATTAGATGAATATTCTGCTAGTGCTAGAGCAAATACTCTTTGTCTAAGAAGATTTGAAAAAGATATTTTCTTAAACATAGATTCTCAAGATAAAGTGGCAGAATATATAACAAAATGGACAAAACAACGAGAAATGCTAGCAGAAGATCTTAAGTCTTTGGAAAGGCTTGCTAAATTAAAAGAAGATAAAGACATAATTATCTCAATGAACAGAAATTTGTCTATTTATGAAACAGGATTTAATAAAATTATAGGTCAAATTCGTAGCGGAACTATTACTACTCCACAACAAGGTAATCAGGCTATAAGTGAATATAAAGACGAAATTAGGCAACTTGAAGAAACTGCAAAAAACTTTTCTGATGAAAATATTTCTCGTATGGAAAGCATTATTCCCAAAGTTACTGATTTAGTTAGAGGATCTATTTTAGTGATGGTTTTTATACTAATAGTAACTTTACTTCTTACTGGTAGTTTAGCTTTTATAATAACGCGTAGCATTAGTATTCCTATTTTAGAAATAGTAGATGTTTCATATAGATTTGCTCAAGGAAACTTGCGTAATGATATAGAGGTGATAAGTAAAGATGAGGTTGGAAAACTTCAGTCGGCAATAAAAGAGATGTCTTCAAAGCTAATACAAATTGCTAGTGAAATACACTATAGAATAGCTACATTATCTTCTGCTTCAACACAAATAGCAGGATCATCTCAAAATCTTTCTCAAGGTACAAGTGAACAAGCTGCGGCTGTTGAAGAAACCACTACTAGCTTAGAGCAAATGAGCGCTTCAATTACACAAAATGCAGATAATAGCCGTCAACTTGAACAAATGGCACTTAAAAGCGCAAAAGACGCTGAAGAAAGCAGTAGGGCAGTAAAAGAAACTGTAATAGCAATGAAATCTATTGCAAATAAAGTTTCTATAATAGAAGAAATAGCCTATCAAACAAATTTATTAGCATTAAATGCTGCTATTGAGGCAGCTAGAGCAGGAGATCATGGAAGAGGTTTTGCCGTTGTAGCTTCAGAAGTCCGTAAATTAGCAGAAAGAAGCCAAACTTCAGCAAAAGAAATTGCAGGTCTTGCTGAAGATAGTGTAAAAACTGCTGAAGTATCAGGCCAACTATTAGTTGAATTAGTTCCTTCTATTCGCAAAACAACAGACTTAGTTCAAGAAGTCTCATCTGCTTCTAGAGAACAATCTATAGGGGTTTCTCAAATCTATAAGGCAATGAATCAAGTTGATCAAGTAACTCAAACTAATGCATCTTCTGCTGAAGAACTATCAGCTATGGCCGAAGAACTTCTGTCTCAGGCCGAAGCTCTACAAAAATTAATAGCTTTTTTTCAAATAGGTGAATTAAGTCAACAAAATAGCATCTATAAACCTACTAACTCATCTCCTTCACAAGTCTTAACTAAAGGGCAAACTAGCAAACCATTTAATAAATCAGTCTCAAAAAATAAAATAAAACCTAGCCTTTTAGCTCAAGATGAACAAGACTTTGAGCCTTTTTAGAAACGGATGGAGAAAGGGGAGGAAAGGATGGAAAAAAACTTTACACCAACACAATACTTTACATTTTTTATTGCTACAGATGAATATGCTATAGAAATATTACGTGTTAGAGAGATTATTACTTATGATTTTCTGACAAGAGTGCCTAAAACTCCTCTTTGGATAAAAGGCGTTATTAATTTGCGTGGAAGGGTTGTTCCTGTAATAGATTTAGCTTTGAAATTTGGTTTAGCTGAAAGTAAACCTACTAAATGGACTTGTATAGTAATTGTTGAAAACTACTATGAGCAAGAACAAACTTTACTAGGAATTATGGTAGATTATGTTAATCAAGTTGTAGATTTTTCTTCTGATGATATAGAAAATGTTCCTGACTTTGGGGTAAAAATAAAATTAAATTATTTGTTAGGTATGGGAAAAGTTGGGAAGAAATTTGTTCTTATTTTAGATATTGTTAAAATTCTATCAGAAGAAGAGCTAGTAATAATTAATCAATTACCTGATTCAAAAACATTTATTGAACCTGTAGAAGAAATCCAAGAAAATCAAGAAGTAGAAAATCAACAAGAAAATAATCACAACAATAATTAAAAAATAGTCACGAAAGTAGCTAAAAATTTTAGTCATGATAGCTCAAAATATATTTTCCATAACAGATCAAGAGTTTTCTCTTTTTCAAGATTTAATTTATAAAAAATCAGGCATTTTTCTTTCTGAAAGTAAAAAAGCTTTATTACTAGGAAGACTCTCTAAACGTCTTCAAATACTTAATCTAACAAGCTTTTCTGCTTATTATCGCTATGTTACTAAAATAAATTCTAGTGAATTAGTAGAGCTATTAAATAGAATTTGTACTAATGAAACACATTTTTTTCGCGAACACCAACATTTTGATTTTTTGGAGAAAAAAGTATTTCCAGATTTTATTAATAGAGCAGGAGCTAATTTAATGCCTCAGAAAATTAGAGTTTGGAGTGCAGGTTGTTCATCTGGTGAGGAGCCTTATTCGCTTGCTATGAGTTTGCTAGCCTATTTTTCTAATTTTTCAGGATGGGATATTGAGATTCTAGCAACAGATCTTTCAACCTATGTTTTAGAAAAAGCTCAAAAGGCAGTTTGGCCTATAGAAAAAACAAAAGAAATTCCAGATAAATATCTTAAACGCTTTATGTTAAAAGGCATTAACTCTCAGGCAGGGAAAATAAAAGCAAGTAAAGAATTAGTTTCTATTATTGACTTTCAACAACTTAACCTTAATGATAATACTTATAAAATAAATGGTCTTTTTGATATGATCTTTTGTCGGAATGTTCTAATTTATTTTCGTAACGATAAAAGAATAGAAGTTATTAATCGTTTGTTAAACTATCTTTCTCCATCAGGGTATTTATTTTTAGGACACTCAGAAAGTTTACAAAAAATGACAGAACAAGTCCGTAGCGTTATACCAACAGTTTATGTCAATTGCAGATAAAGCACCGCTAACTATATTAGTAATTGATGATTCAGCACTTGTTAGGCAAGTTATGACGCTATTGCTTTCTAAGGCAGGAATGCAGGTTATTGTTGCATCTGATCCTATAATTGCAATGGAAAAGATGAAAATCTCTAAACCAGATGTAATTATCTTAGATTTGGAAATGCCTAAAATGACAGGGTTTACTTTTTTGCGTAAGATAATGCTTAAAGATCCTATTCCTGTAATTATTTGTTCTGCGTTAAATGTTGGCAATAGAGAGGATATTATAAAAGCTCTGCTTGAAGAAGGAGCAACAGAAGTAATAGCCAAACCTAAAATAGGGATACAAAGCTTTTTAGAAGAATCTGAAGCTATTTTGTTAGATGCAATAGAGGCTGCTACACAAGCTAGGCGTGGGCATAGAAAAAAACTCCATTCAAATTTAGAAAAACCTAATAAAATAAATAAAAAATTACATCTTACTAAATCCTTAACTATAGATAAAATAATTGCTATAGGTGCATCTACAGGTGGGCCAGAGGCTTTAAGAATAGTACTAGAATCTATGCCTGCTGATAGCCCCACTATAGTGATTGTTCAGCATATGCCAGAAAAAATTACAGCCACTTTTGCTGAACGTCTTAACCAAACCTGTCAAATCCAAGTAAAAGAAGCTGTAAATGGAGATCTACTTTTAAGAGGTCAGGCTTTAATAGCTCCTGGAAATTATCATATGATAGTTCATAGCAGTAGCTTGGGTTATTTTGTAGAAATATCTAAAGGAGAATTAGTTTCTCGTCATCGCCCTAGCGTAGATGTACTATTTAGATCAGTTGCTAAAAGTGCAAAAAATAAATCTATTGGGGTGCTTATGACAGGTATGGGTAGAGATGGTGCTGAAGGGTTATTAGAAATGAGAAGGGCAGGAGCTATAACAATTGCACAAAATGAGGCGAGTTGTGTTGTTTTTGGAATGCCTAAAGAAGCAATTTCCTTAGGAGCTGTAGATGAAATATGCCATTTAAATAAAATATCAGAAACTATCCTAAATAAACTAACTATCCAAAAATAAATCAAAAATAAATCAAAAAGCTATTATCAATCATTCTAAAAAGGTAATTGATAATAGCTTAAAAATAAATATAGCTTTTATTGGTTTAACAGTAAGATTAAATTTTTAATTAGGGCGGGTAAATAAAAACTCTTGTGATAAAGTGTTATCAGAGTTTCGGACTTGGAGCCTAACTGTTTGTCCAGGGTTTATTTTTTTTCCCGCCTTACTAGCTATTAATACTGTAGTTGGGTTTGATGAATCATTTTGAGTTTTAGCTTGTCTTTCACCTTCTAAAAAAAGTATTGCTGATGTACTAAAATTTACTCCTGTTACTATTAGTTTTTTACCTATTATATTAGCCCCTGTAATCTGTGGTGTTCCAGTAGGCGTTTCTGATTGAGTAATTCCTTCTAATCCAATATCAAATGTTGCTAGATAACCTTCTGTGTTTTGAGTAACATTAAGCGTTAATTGATTACCGCCATTACTAAAAATACCATCACGGCTATTTCTTGTATCACGAGAGCCTTTTTTAGCATAGGGCATTTGTAAGTGGACTTGATCTGTAAGTAAATCATCAAAATAAAGTTGTGATGTAAATTCATAGGTTTTTTGATCGGCTGCAAAAAGACGGATCTTAAAATGTATATGAACCGCTCTACCTGAATACCAACCAGGGTAAATAGTTTGAAATTCAACACTTCCATTAGTGTCAGTTATTTGATAACCACGTAAGTATTTTTGACCTCTTGTATCAAAAGATCTATCTCTTGCGTCTGAATAGCTTCCCTCTGCATCACAGTGCCAAATGTCTACATATGCGCCAACTAAAGGACTACATGCACCGTTATTAATCTTACTAACATTAAATTTTAATTTGAATGGCGTGCCTTCTTTCATTGTATTAGTAGTAGGGTCAAGCCTAATATCAGAGCGATTAAGCTTTTCATCCACAAAATAAGGGCCTTCGGTTTGTTGAGGTTTTGCTACACAAGAAAGCGAATCTGCACTTACTGTAGGGCTACATTCTCTTAAAAACCAACCTTCGCGCTTGCTAGCCCATCCTACAATTGCCATAGCTCCGGCTGCACCAATTAACTTTAATGTATTGCGTCTATTAATTAAATTTGATGTGTGATTTGTCATTATTTGGCTCCTATTTGACTAATATTTTCTTTTAGTAAAAATAGCTCTCCAAATATATTTTTAATATTTTCTTTGGGAGTAATTTTTATTGAACTAAGGATACGCGCATTTTAAGAAATTGTGCCTTAAGAATTGTTTTTACTAAGTTAAGTTTTGTTAAGCAATTGAAAAGATTTATTGGGGTTGATTTTATTTTATGTTATTTTATGGAAAATTATTTATGAAGAAAAATTTTAGATTTTTAAGAAAAATTAATAGCATTTTTTTAATAGCAATTATACTAATATTTAACAGCCTTTCTTTTTCATTAAAAGCTCAAGAGCCTTCTAATAACGACCAAATAAAACCACAACCTTCTATAACAGAATCTAAAGCCTTTACTCTAATAAACGAAAAGCTAGAACAAGAACGTTTAAGTACCTTAGCCGAACTTAAAACTAAACTAGAGCAGCGCCAAAAACGTAACCGTGCAGATTTATTTTTAATTTTTAATGAAAGGTTTTTTAACAATTTATTATCTGAGCTAACTAAAAGGAAATTTAATGCTGCAAATCTTTTTGATCTTACTGTAATAAAATCTCGAATGCTTTTCCTTAACGGGCTTGCTTTAGCTCAGCTTGAAACAAAACTTACTTCTACAAACCCTTTGCTTGATATTACTACTATGTTAAATATCACTGCAAAACTTTCTGTAGAACAAAATGAAAATAACTCTTTAGTTGCAAAATTCCAAATAGTTGATATTCAAAATCCCAATTCAGAAGCAGGTACAAGTACTTTGCCAAAAGTTTCTCCTGAACAAATAGAAAAACTACTTCCTCCTGTTACTTTGCCTTTAGAGCTAGATTTTGATCGCATTTTTGAGCCTGATAAATTTAGCCAAACCAAGCCGATTGCTTATGAATTAAGCACTGAAGCCCGCCGTATTCGTGGCAGGTTTAAGATTATTGATTTACTTGCATTAAAAGGCAGACTTGTTTTACTTGCAAAAGTTCAAGACCTCTCTATTACTCAAGGTCAAGCTGAAGGAAAGAAAAAAAATAAACCTAAAATAAACCCTTCTCCTGCTAGTTTTTTTGTCCAACAAGAGCAAAATGCTTTACCAAATAATGACCTAGACAAACAAATAGACATTCTATCAGAAAACTTAGCTAGTAGAACTGATTTTTCTATAAATATTAAACGTCATTTTTTAGACTTATTAGCAGATGAATTTGCCCAATCTACTACGCGTGATGTGATAATTAAGGTAATGCGTAGTAGGGTAATATCATCTAAATCTGATCTTGGATTTGCTAAGTATGAAAACTACTTAGATATTGAAAATGGTGACGGAACCTTAGACTTAAAAGACGCAGAGATTCAAAATATGCAGAATGGACAAATTAATTTATTTATTGATGCTGTTGGGCAAATTCAAGCTCAAGCACGTGGTAAACAAATAGGTTTTGAATATGATGCAAACCCTCAAATTGGTGTAAGTCTACGCGATCAAATAGCTTTTACCTTTGAACAAGTAGGACAAGATTTTCAAATAAAACCTGTTGCTAAAAAAATCTCTGTTCACCTTGATATTCGTGTCCCTGTCCAAATGATAGGTCAAGATATAAAAACTTCTCAAAATGTCTCTGTCGATACTACAACTTTAATAAAACCTGTAATCTTGCCTAAAGTAATTAATACTAATCTTGTATTACCTCAAGGTAGCCAAGCAATTACATTAACAGAGGTTAACTATAAGATAGAAAAAGACCAACTATTTTTTGGCGCAAACCTAACTTTTAGCGAGATAAAAGTTAAAACTCAAGAACCACAGTAAGTAGTAAAAATACTTGCTGTACGAAGTCGTACAGTTTTATGTACGTAGCTGGACAACTAGTCTAATATAAATATCTAAAACTATCTATTAAATCAACAATTTAGCTTTTGGTATATGTTTTGCTTTTTTAATAACAGAAAGAAGGTAAAACAATTTTTCTAGGAGCTAAATTAAATGGATCGCCCAATAGATAGCCAATATAAGATAAAATATATAGCAAAAAAGCTTATTGGTACTATCTTAATCATTTCAATAGTAATAGGAGCTTTTTCTTTTGCTTGGTTTTGGTTAAGCCCTTCAATTAAACGTGTACGAATCCGTACAGCGCAAGTTAGTAGAGGCGCAATTGAAGCTACAGTTACAGCATCAGGCAAAGTAATACCAGAATTTGAGCAGGTAATTTCTAGCCCAATAGATGCACGTGTATTAAATATTCTTAAACATGCAGGTGATAAAGTATTAAAAAATGAGCCAATTATAGAATTAGATACAAATGCCTCTATTTTAGCTCTAGAGAAAATTAACCAAGAACTCTCCTTAAGAGAAAACCGACAAGAGAAAACCCTACTTTCTCTAAATGAAAAAGTTGATCAAATAAAAAGCCAAGAAAAACTAAAACAACTAGATTTAGAGTCTCTTAAAGCCCAAGTTAAACAAAACCGTAAACTTTTTGAGCAAGGCTTACTTCCAGAAAATATTTATCGACAATCAGAGCTTTTAGAAAGAAAAACTGCAATTGAGCTTGAGCAACTTGAAGCAGCAAAGAAAAATGCAGAAGAAGCTAGTAAGGCAGAAATTGCAGGATTAGACCTAGAGATTAGTACTCTAAAAAAAGAACAAGATGAAGCTAGAAGACTTCTTGAACTAGCTACTACAAGAGCAGATCGTGATGGTGTGCTGACATGGGTAGTCCTAGAAGTAGGAACAACTATTCATAAAGGTGATGTAATTGCTCGTATTGCAGACTTAAAAAGTTATCGAATCGAAGCTAGCATTTCTGATATACACGCTAAGAATCTTTCTATTGGTCAAAATGTTAAGGTAAAAATCAACGAAGATTATCTTAATGGTATTTTGGCTAATATCCTTCCTACAATAAAAGACGGAGTAATGACTTTAGCTATTACTTTAGAAGATAAAACAAGTTCATTACTCCGTCCTAATTTAAGAACAGATGTACTTATAATTACTAGTAAAAAAAATAGTGTCTTACAGATTAAAAAAGGCCCTTTTGCTAATGGTGATGGAAAGCAAGAAGCCTTTATTATTCGAGGAGATACCGCTATAAAAATGCCTGTTACTATTGGTATTGCTAGTTTTGATACCTATGAAATTATAGAGGGTTTATTAGAAGGTGATGAGGTAATTATTTCTGATATGAGAGATTACATTCACTTAAAGGAAATCAAAGTAAATTAAAACTAAAGTATAAAAAATTAAGAGAGGTGTCATAAATGATAAAACTAGATAACATTGAAAAAGTTTATCGTACCAGCCGAGTTGAAACAGTAGCTTTAATGAATATTAATTTAGAGGTTAAAGAAGGTGAATTTATTTCTATAATGGGGCCTTCGGGTTGTGGCAAAAGTACTTTACTAAATTTAATGGGATTACTTGATGCGCCAACAAAAGGACAACTTCTTATCAATGGAAAAGAGATAACAAGCTATAAAGACAAATACTTAGCTAATCTAAGAAATCAAGAAATAGGTTTTATTTTTCAGAGCTTTCATCTAGTTAATGACCTTAGTGTTTTAGACAATGTAGAAATTCCACTCCTTTATCGTAAAATTTCTAGCTCACAGCGAAGACAAATGGCGCTTAAGGCTTTAGAACATGTTGGTTTAACTGCTCGCATCTATCATTTTCCTTCACAACTCTCAGGAGGTCAGCAACAAAGAGTTGCTATTGCTAGGGCTATTGTCGGACGACCTAAGATTTTACTTGCAGATGAACCTACAGGAAATCTAGATAGCAAAATGGGCGAGGAAGTAATGAATTTACTTGTTGGGTTAAATGAAGAAAAAACTACAATTGTTATGGTGACTCACGATAAACGTATGGCAGAAAGGACTAAACGTATAGTTCGCATATTTGATGGCCGTCAAGTTGGCTAAACACCACTTAAATTAAAGCGAGGAAACTATGTTAAAGAATTATATAAAAATTGCTTTTCTAGTATTGATGCGTAGGAAAATTTTTACATTTATTAGTCTTTTTGCTATAAGTTTTACCCTAACAGTTTTAATTGTTATAAGTGCAATGCTTGATCATATGTTTGCGCCAGTTGCTCCAGAAGTAAATATGCAGCGTACTTTGGGCATTTATTTTGGTGAAATGAAGGGGCCAGACTCTACTTGGAATGGGAATCCTGGTTATGGTTTACTTGATAAGTGTGCCCGTAATTTACCTAACGTTGAACTAATATCTATTTTTATGGAAAACCAGACAGTAAATTCTTATTTGCGCGGTCAAAAAATTGTTTCATCTCTTAAACGTACAGATGGAGAATATTGGAAAATCCTAAAGTTTAATTTTTTAGAGGGTAGCCCGATTACTAACGAAGATGAGGAAAAAGCTAACTTTGTTGCAGTAATAAATAAAAGTACTAGAGAAAAGTTTTTTCCTAATGAAAGTGCAATAGGAAAGTATATTGAAGCCGATAGCCAGAACTTTAGAGTGATTGGTGTTGTTGAAGATGTCTCACAGTTTTGTAACTCTGCCCATTCTGAAATCTGGGTTCCTCTCTCTACTAATAAAGATCAAGGCTATCGTAGAGAAGTTCTAGGACGCTGTGTAGGATTATTACTAGCAAAAAGCCCTGATGATTTTCCTAGTATCAAAACTGAGTTTGCTCAAAGGGTGAATAATTTTGAATTTCCTGCTGAGCTTAAGAATGAATATAACAAAATAACTTGTTTTGCTGACACTTCTTTAGAAATTATTTCTCGTCAAGCTTTAGGTGATCCTAATCCAACTAAATTAATTCTAATTCTTATTGGGCTAATGGTTCTATTTATGTTACTTCCAGCCGTAAATCTAATTAATATTAATATCAGTAGAATTTTAGAAAGAGCTTCTGAAATAGGGGTACGTAAAGCCTTTGGAGCCTCTTCTTGGGTTTTAGTAGGGCAATTTATTGTTGAAAACTTAATTTTAACTTTAATAGGTTCAATCTTAGGGTTTATAGGTTCAATAGTAGTTCTATTGATTATTAATCAAAGTAATATTATACAATATGCAAATTTTCAGCTTAATTATAGAGTATTTTTCTATGGAGTTTTGACAACAATATTTTTTAGCTTTCTTTCAGGCGTATATCCTGCTTGGCAAATGTCTAAACTTAATCCTATTGAAGCCTTACGTGGAGGAATAAGATAATGATAAAACAACTTTTTAAGATTGTTTGGAATAGAAAAAAAGCTAATTTTTTAATTATGATGGAGGTTTTAATTTCTTTTCTAGTAGTCTTTCTTGTAATGGTATCTAGTATTTATTTTACAGATATCTATATGTATCCACTAGGTTATAGCTACAAAGATGTTTGGGCTGTTCAAATAGATACAGGTGCTTATAATCCTGAAGCAGATAAACTTAAGGAACAAGAAATTGCAAAAAAAATTATGCAGGCAGCAAAAGATTTTCCAGAAGTAGAAGCACTTGCTGGAATTAATGTAATTCCTTTTGATAATAATGAGTGGAGGACAGGGTTTGAGTTTGCTGGTAAATCTTATAGCCCTGCAATAAATTATGTTACTGATGAACTCCCAGAAGTCTTAGATATTAAGCTACTAGAAGGGCGCTGGTTTAATAAAGAAGATGATGCTATAAGTGAAACCCCAGTAGTAATTAACCAAGCACTTAGTAGAGAGCTTTATGGTTCAGAGTCTGCTGTAGGAAAAGTTTTTGAGTCAGGTCTTAAGTCAAAAAAGGTCTATAAAGTTGTTGGTTTAGTTTCAGATTTTCGTGATGATGGAGAGTTAGCAGAATTAAAAAGCTATATGTTCCAGCGTAATAACCTTAGTAGTACTGATACTGAAAAAATGCTATTAGTAGATCATTTTATTATTAAATTACGCCCTGGAACTCCAGCAGCACTTGAAGAAAAACTAGTAAAAACATTTACTTCTATTGCTAAAGATTGGTCTTTTAATATAGAAGCTTTAGAAGATATTCGCTATAAAAGAATGAAAAGCACATTGACCCCTATTTTAACGGCATCTATTGTTGCAGTTTTTTTGATGATAATGGTTGCATTAGGACTTTCTGGGGTGCTTTGGCAAAGTGTAACTCAGCGAATTAAAGAAATAGGTCTACGCCGCGCTAAAGGTGCCACTCAAGGCAAAATTTATTACCAAATTCTAGGAGAGTTGCTAGTAATAACTTCTATAGCTTTATTTGTGGGAACTATAATTGTAATTCAAATTCCTTTATTAGGTTTTTTGAATTTTGTAAGCATTAAAGTCTATGTTATTACTCTACTAATTTCTTGGGCAATAATAGCCTTATTAACTGTAATTTGCGGGCTTTATCCAAGCAGTATAGCCGCAAATATTCCTCCTGCCGAAGCCCTTCACTATGAATAAGTATTAAGAAATATTATTAATAGACCTACTAATCCTAGTAGGTCTACTAGGTTGACTTATCGAACACTTACAGCCAAATTAGTAACAACCTGATGAATTTCCTTAAGCTGTTGAACTAGTTCACCAAGCATTGAAGGTAGTAAGGCTTGAGGCCCATCAGAGAGTGCTCTTTCTGGTTGGCAATGGACTTCTACCATAACTCCATCTGCGCCTACAGCAATTCCAGCCCTTGACATAGGTGTTACTTGTTCGCGTCGTCCTGTTCCATGACTTGGGTCAACAATAATGGGTAAATGACTAAGTTTTTGTACCGCAGGAATAATAGATAGGTCTAGGGTATTACGAGTATAATCTGTAAAGGTACGAATTCCACGTTCACATAGAACTACTTGGTAGTTTCCTTCAGCCATAATATATTCAGCCGCCATTAAGAATTCTTCTAGAGTAGCTGACATACCACGTTTAAGCATTACAGGTTTACGACATTGGCCTGCTCGGCGTAGCAGAGAAAAGTTTTGCATATTGCGAGCACCAATCTGAATCATATCTGCATATTTTTCAACAAGATCGAGGCTTTCATTATCAATAGCTTCTGTCACAATTGCCATAGAGTAAACATCACGTACTTCGGCAAGGATTTTAAGACCTTCTTCGGCATGACCTTGAAATGAATAAGGAGAAGTACGTGGTTTATAAGCTCCTCCACGAAATAGCTTTATTCCATATCGATCAATTGCATTAGCAACAGCAAAAGTTTGTTCTCTGGATTCTACTGAGCAAGGGCCAGCAATTACAACTAAATCACCGCCTCCAATTTCAACTTGACCTACTTTTACTATAGTACGGTCAGGTTTTACTTCACGGCTAACTAGCTTATAAGGCTTAGAAACGCGAATTGCTTCAGCAACACCTGGCAATAACTCAAAAGTTAATGCATCAATTGCTCCAGTATTTCCAGTAATACCTATTGCTGTACGTTGAGCACCTGGGATTGGATGAGCGCGAAGCCCCATTGATTCAATAGTATCAACTACTTGGCGCACTTGATCTTCGGTTGCTTGCGTTCGCATTACTACTAACATAAATTATTTCTCTCCATATGTATATAAATTAAAATGTTTTTTAGGTGTTGCAGAACGAGGTTTTACCCCTTTACGCATATCAGGAGTAATACGATTAGACTTACAAATTTCTGCATATAATTTACCGCTATCTTTAACAGTACGCTTTTGGTTTTGGAAGTCAACTTCTACTAGCCCAAAGGGAGTTCTATAACCTTCTGCCCATTCAAAATTATCAATAAATGACCAATGATAATAACCTTTTACATCAATTCCTTCACTAATGGCCTTATGTACGGCTTCTAAATGGTCAAGTAAGGCTCTAGGTCTTTGTTCATCAGTATCATCAGGGATTCCATTTTCAGTAATTAAAATAGGACGGCCATACTGTGACATTCTTTTACACAAACGATAAAGACCTTCAGCATAGATTTCCCAACCAAATAAATTTAATTCTGCCTCAGGCGAAGGAAAATTTCTTCCAAACATAAGCTTTGGTGCTAGAAGATTAAAAGCCACTAAATCGCGAGAATAATAATTAATACCTATAAAATCCATAGAATCCTTTGCTCCAGGAATTTCTCCTGACCCAAGCGGCCAGTAAAGTTTTCCTTCAGTAAGAGCACGGATAATTACTTCATTAAATGAGTAGTCTTGCATTGAGGCTACTTTTTTATCAAACCAAGATTTAGGATTTGCAGGGTCAAAAATACGTATGTTATGAGCAATTCCCACTATAGGCTTAAGTTTTGCCTTTGTATGTAGGATATGGTAAGCCGCAGCATGAGCACGCATCATATTTGTTGCTGATGCAAAAGCAAGTTTTGGGCTTTTTTTAGCAGGAGGCCAAGCGCATAAAACATAACCCATTACTGAATAAACCATAGGTTCGTTAATTGTTACCCAGTAACGAACTAAATCACCATATTCACGGGCTACAAGCTCAGTAAATCGCTCAAAATAGGGGATTACAGCCTCAGTCTCCCAAGCTCCTTTAGCTCTTAACCATTGTGGGTTAGTAAAATGATGAATCGTTAAAAGAGGCTCAATTTTATATTTATGTAAAGTTTCTAATACATTGCGATAATGATCTATAGCTTTTTGATCAAATTTACCTTCACTAGGTTCTATTCTGCTCCATTCCAAGGAAAGACGGTGTGAGTTTTGGTGTAACTCGTGCATTAGTAAAATATCTTCTTTATAGAGTTCATATTGGCGACAAGCATCACCAGAAACTTGCCCATCGTGAATACGGTTAGGTTCTTGTTCAAATGCCCACCAGTCATTAAGATTATTATTTCCTTCTACTTGATGCGATGCCGTAGCCGTTCCCCAAAGAAAATTGTCAGGGAATAGAAGTTCTTTATTTTCACTCATTAAGATGTTCCTAATTGTTTGTAAATTATTCTATTTCAATACCAAATTGCTTTTGAAAATCTTTAGAGGATTTTCTTAATATTAGCCAATCCTTAAATATTTCTGGGGTAGCTAGCCAGATTTCAAACCAGAATGCTACCTCTTGCTTTAATTTACGTTTTTCTGCTGTAAGCTTTTCATTTTCTGAAATTAATTTGGCTCTTAATTTAGCTCTCCTAGCAAAATCCTTACAATAAAATACTCCTTCTTCATTTCCTTCTCTTTGAGATTGATGGAAATAGTTATCTAAAAGAAGGATAGATTTTTCTGCATCAGCTAAAGTATCAAAGCTTAATGTATGCAAAGAATTAGCAAAGCTTTCTATTTCTCCAGAAATGTCTAGCTGTTCAAGAAAATAAACTTTTTGGCCTTTATTAATCAAAGTTTGAGCAATATAAGCAGCAGATGCCACCGCACCACGACCATAGATTTCTACTAGCCGAGAATTGATTATGTTAATGGTTTTATCTGTTAGTTCTGAAAAACCATTTTCAAGAAAGGTTTCCAGAATAAGTTCTTTTTTGGTTTTTCGTGACATAAGTTACTTAATAATAAGAATATTTTAAAAACTCTATTTTACGTTGCTAAGGAAAGTGGGTCAATTTCTAGTATCAGAACTGTTGCAGAAAAAAACAGCTTTTAGCTTAGTATTTAGTAGGTAGATTTGGCCTAGTGGGTTATTTTGGCCTACCATTTTAGAACTACTAGATATAAAACTTTGGCTAAATTTATTACTAAAAAATATTCTTAATATCTTTTTAATAAGAAAAAGACAAATTTTATTCTTATAACATACTTAAAAACAATATTTTACCAAATATATTATCAATTTTATTTAAGTACAGAAAAGTTTATTAGGTCTAAGTGTCAGTTTGGTATTTTGTTTGCAGTAGAAAAAAAGCAAAAGTTAAACTTACGAGACGCTGTTAGGTGAGGGGTTATGTTAAATAAACAAATTGATATGGTTATAGTCCCAAAAACTATATTAGAAGTTAGTTTTGAAAATAGATTTCCTGTTATATGTGCCTGGTGCAATAAGCCTAATGGTTTAAGTACTATAGAAGGTAGTACATGTATTTGTAATAACTGTTTTGAGAAGCTAATGAAAAACTACTTAAGTATAGTAGAAACAGTTAAAGCTATTTAGAGGGTATTAGAGAAATTATAGGCTTATGCTTACGAACAATTTTTTCTTAGCTAGTAAGTTGAAGATAAGGTTAAGAAATAAAAGACTCCAAATCATTTGACTAATCAAATTGGAGGTCGTTATGTATTTAAGAAGTGAACCTTATAAAAATGCAGAAAACGTTAAGCAATATTTTATATTGTTAGCAAATAAATTTAAACTTTTACATAGTGTCCATAAAATTCTTTATAAATTAAACAATAAAATATCTAGTTTAGTTAATATTGAGAATAACTTATTTATATATTTACAATCATTAAAAGAAAAATTTTCTAAAGAAATATCTAATCAAAATGTCTTAGAAATGAATATATTTATTGTATTAATAGAAAAATATTTATCATTATATGAAACAGATCTAATAAAAAACAATAATCTATTAACTATCGATTTACTAAGAGCTTATATAACAGAAAATAATTTAACAAAAAAAGATATTATTACACTTTTACAATTTGAGTTCTATTTACACTCTGAAAATATAGGAAATCATTCAAAAGTAGAGTTACTCTTAGGTAAATTAGTTTCTAATATTAAAAATTTAGATAATATTAAAAATATTGTTTTATTATTTGATAAAAATGCTAATTATAATTATATATTATATTCACATATTATAAGCCAAATAATGAATATTAATAAACAAGTTCAAACAGTAAATAGTTTTGAAAACCTAATAAAAAGTGATTTAATAAAAAAAATAAGAGAGGTTAAAAAAAATCTACAAAATAATTTTTGGTATCCAGATGTATTAGCTTATATAGTGTTTACAAACATAATTTTAAGCGAGCAATTTTCTAATTTACTAGAGAAAGAGTGTAATTTTATTAAAGACAACCTAGACACCTTGCTTTTACAAGGCGTTGACCAATTAACAAAACAAAATAATACTGGGGTTTTGGATTTATTTAAGACTTATGAGTTTGTTAATGAGGTTAATTTGTGGATTAATCAAGAGTATAGTAACAATTACCGAAAACTATCAAAAATTGCATATATTGGGAAAATGATTAGACAAGTTATAAGTAGTAATGCTAATCAAAAAAGAGCCTCCCTTGATTTTACAGAAGCTAACAAAACAATAAATACTAAAAGCAAAGAAATAGAAAAAGTTGAGAAAATAGAGAAAATAGAGAAAATAGAGAAAATAAAGAAGCTTGAAAAGGTCGAGAAAACTGAAAACATAAGACTTGCTAGTCAGGTAGATATAAATAACAGTGAAAAAGGTTGGGAAATAGTAAACCTTAATTCAGAAGAGGATAATTTAGAAGATAAACAAATAATAAGCTCCAAACTTCTTACACAAACAACAACTATTAATTTTGAGAACAGTAATTTGATTAGTTTTAACAAGATAAGTAGAAAGACTAAAACAAATACATTTCCTTATATAATAGAAGCAGAAAACATTGATAGTAATAGAATAAAAATATTTAATATTTTAGAAAAAAAATGGGCAGAAGAACAATTAGAAGATAGTAGTGATAATATAATATATATCTTGGAAAAAAGGTTTTTAACAAATTCACGACAAATAATTAAATTAAGATATTCAGATTTAGTATTAACTGATAAAGAAGTAAAGGTGTTAACCTCTAGAAAAAATAAGTTATTTACCTTTTTCAAAAGAGCTATAGCCTTGTCAATTCAATTACAAGAAATAGTAGCTTTTTATAAAGATAGATCTAATTTACTTATTACTTCTAGAGGTATTTTAGGGTTACATAATATTTTATACTATTTATCTCAAGCAAAAGAAAGTGCTAATAATATTACTAATTATATTACTGAATATAGTAAATTAAATGATGATAATAAAGTTTTAGAATTAATTTTATTTAAGAATAGATTAGAAGAAGCAATTAAACAAATAAATAATTTATTTGATAAAGCCAAGGTAGATATTCCTCTTTATGGTATGGCTGCTTAGTTGCAAACCAGCAGGGTAGTAGAGGCTCAAAAAACTAAGGAGGTTGTTATGAAGTTTTTATATGAACAAGTTTTAATGGAAGATGCTATATTTGTTAATCTTTCAGATAAGGAAATAGGTTTTTATCAAAATCAATTAGACTTTTTATCCAATTGTTATAAAAGGCTTAGAGAAGCACAAGATATTTTAGAAAAACTTGGCGAAATAACAATAATTGGCTATACATATACTGAAGAAAAGCTAGTAGAATCTTTAGAAAAATTGAAAGAATTAATTATTGATAAAAGTAGTGAAGAGTTGAAAAACCAATTGCTTGTAGTAAGAAAAAACCTTTGGGAATATTTGGTATGGATAAAAGAAAATACTAATAATTTGTCTGCTCAATTACTACGCCAAGATATAGAGCATTCACTTCTTACCTATGAAGATTTACTAGCTTTAGCTTATTTATTAAGTCTAACTAAACCAACTAGTAAAGAAGATATAAGTAAATTTGAGTTAATCTTAGCAGAACTTTGCAATAGAATAGCACCAAACCAATTAAATAATTTATTGGACTATATAGTTGCAATAGAAGAGTTACCTCTCTCAACAGACACACAAAAAATATTATTAGAAATTTCTGAATTAACTATAAAAATAAGTACTACGGAAAGTTTTTATCAATTTATACTTAATGATTATTTAAGTAAAGCAAGAATGTTAAAACAATCTCTAAGTACAGATTTCTGGCATAAAGAAGTTGTCTTAGCAGTAGCTAAACTGGACTTAGAATTAAAAAAACAATTTCAAAAACTCTCATCAGAAAAGGCAGAGATTTTAGAGATATGCACAAAAATCTTAGGTCATCGCTATAATACTGTTGCAGGTTTAGAAGATGGGTCTAGCTTAAATTTAAGTAAAGCAAAAGTCTTTATTGAAGACTTAGATAAGGTTTTAGCAGAAGATTATGAAAAACATAATAAGGAATTAAAACAAACAGCAAAAATCTTTGAAGTTCTATATCAAGCTAATGAAGAATTAGAAGAAATTGATCATCAAAAAAATCAAACGACTAACCAACCTAGTAAAGTAAAAAATAGCCAACAATTTGTTGCAAGTAAAGTGGCAGAAAGTAGAATAGATACATTAATAGAAACCTACTCTAATGTTGGAGTGACAGAAATAGAACAACAATTAGATTTACGTACTCAAGAGATTACAGATCTACTTAAAAAATCTCCTAGCAATACTCTAAACCTAAAATATTCAAAATTAGCCTTAAGCCAAACAGAAATAAATGCTTTGTTATCTCAAGGTCAAGTCCTAGACAATACTCTACAAGTACAACAAAATGCTTTAGTTAGACGTATAGTTACTTTAGTTGCAGAACTCCAAGAAACCTTTACTTTCTTATCTCAAAAAAATAAATCGACTTTTCTTACTAATGGAAAAAGAAATATAGTAAATTCTTTGTGCGAAGAAATTCAAAAAACTATTAGTGATGTAGATTTTATGATACTACAAGCCCAAAACTTAAATGATATTAATTTATCCATTAGTCTGATAAGTGTTAAAAATAAATTAGGAAAAATTTCTGAACAAGCAAGTCAATGGATGGAAAAAATATTTCCTCAAGAAAACTCTTCTGTTAGTAATAATTATAGCTACCAACCTCAAGCCAGTGATTACATACTAGCTTAACTTACTAAGCCTTCTAAGCCTTACCTAAAGTATTTATAAAATATTTAACCCTACATTACTTTCCAAGTAAATAATATATAGTATAAAATTTCTGTAGTGTTAATAATTATTGCTAGATTAGTAATCAAAAATGACGGTCAAAATAGTATTTTTTCTACACAAAAAATAGTTGTACTATTTAATAGACTCTATTAATAATGGTTCAGTGCTATTAACCTAGTGTATTTATTAGCTAATGTATATTGAGGTGTTGGCAAAGGCTATAGTTATGAGTGATTTACTAAAATCATTTACTGGGCTTAAACTAATGATAGTAGATGATGAGAAAAATATTCGTGAAATGGTCAAACTATTATTTGAGGCTGAAGGATATCAAGTAATTGAAGCCGAAGATGGACAAGAAGCGTTAAGACTTTATGAAATTTCGCACCCAAATGTAATTTTAATGGATGTTGCTATGCCAGTAATGGATGGGTTAACTGCTTGTGAAAAGATCCGTCAAAGTGCGTTAGGAAAAAATATTCCTATTTTAATGGTCACTTCTATGTCAGATATAAAGTCTATCGAAAAAGGCTTTGCTGCTGGTGCAACAGACTATGTTACCAAACCCCTTAATTGGATAGTCTTAAAACAAAGGATCCTACATTTAGTTAAAATTAGCATAGCTGAAAGACAAGTTGCTACCTTACAACATTTAGAGCAGATCCATAATTACACACACAACCAAGAAAAAAATGAAAATTTATTAATAGGAAGTGAAAGGACTTTCTTAGAAATAAAAGAACTAGTTGAAAAAGCTGCTTTAACAGATGCTCCAGTATTAATTACAGGTGAAACAGGAACAGGTAAAAATGTTTTAGCTAAAGCCATACACCATTCCAGTGAAGGAAAGAGAAAGGCTTTTGTTAGTATAAATTGTGCTGCTTTGCCTGAAGGACTTATTGATGCAGAGTTATTTGGTTCAGAAAAAGGTGCATATACAAACTCTGTAACTACACGTAAAGGAGTCTTTGAGCTAGCAGATAAAGGAACTCTTTTTTTAGACGAAATTGGAGAAATGCCTATTTCACTGCAAACTAAGCTGCTTAGTGTGCTTGAGGAAAAACAAGTTAGACGGCTTGGAGGTGAAAATAGCCGAAATATTGATGTTAGAGTTATTGCTGCTACTAATGCTAACCCAGAAGAAGCTATAGAGCTTGGAAAATTACGAATAGATCTGTTTTATCGCTTAAGTGTTATCCGAATTAAAATACCTCCTTTACGGGAAAGAAGGGAAGATATTCCTAAGCTATGTGACTATTTTATAAAAAAATTTGCTCCTAATCGTCAGTTAATTTTGCCTAATGAAGAATTTGAATTACTTAAGAATTATTATTGGCCGGGAAATGTTCGTGAATTACGTAATATTATTGAAAGGTGTATAATTCTACAGCCTGGCCCTGAAATACATCCTTCAGAGCTTTTGGATATAAATAGCACTAAAAAAAATACTTTACCAAATGATATTAAAGTTATAGATAATAGAATACTTACTTTAGAGGATGTAGAGCGCCAACATATATTAAAAACTTTTTATAATTTGGGGAAAAACCAAACTCATACAGCGCAAGCCCTAAATATTTCATTAACTACTCTTAAGAGAAAACTAAAAGAATATAAGATTACGTAGTTTATCATATATCTAAAATAACCTCTGCTAGCCAACCAGTTTTTTCCTCTTTTAAGACTAAGCCATGATAGGTTATAGCTTTTACCTCGTGATCTAAAATATGGCGGGAATAATCGATTTTTTCTCCTGATACTTTAGCCGTTAAGCCATTGTTATCAATATTTACATTAAAATAAGAAAAAACTAAATGTTGTGTTTCTGAAATATAAAGCAGTTCATTTAACCAATCAAAAAGTAAATACTCAAGGTCTTGACCATTTACTTTAATTTCTAAGGTTTCGACTAAAGCTACATCATCAATGTTTTCAACTATTAAGGAAAAGAAACCTTTTCCTGCTTCAGAAAAAAGGGTATTAAGATCAGAAGCTTTAATACGTAATCCTAAATCTGCTGTATGTTCAAATATTTCATACATAAATTATCTATACATTAAGTTTATAGTCTATTTTTGTTTGTTTTGTACTAAATAGCTATCACGATTAGCCCTAACCATTAGACCAGAGCGTTTAACTTTTACTTCTAGTTTATGAAGAGTGTTAAAAGTGTGTTCTTTAGGCAAATGATAGGCTAGAGTGTAACTAGAGGCAAATTCTTTAGCAATAGCTTCAAAAACTTCTTGATAATTTTGGCTACTAACAGAAAAATCTCTTCCTCCTGTTAGGCGAGTAACACCTGAAACATCTAGTAAAGTCGGGAGTCGTTCTTTTGAAGCTTGGTTAAGAAGAGGGGAAAATGATGGCAGAGTAATACTATAAATACTAACACCACTTAAGTTAGCACGGCGGATAAGCTCTTTTTTATCAATTATACTTGAGCTATCAAACCCATCGGTAATTACTAATATAACAGGGCGTAAACGCTTACCTCCGCGCACTAAAGGCGCTTTCTTAAACATAGTTACAGCACGATCGAGTGCATCATAAATTCTAGTTGAGCCTCCATAGTCTTTTATTTTATCTAATTTATTATTTATTTTTTTATGATCATTAGTAAAGTCTTGAAAAATATCAACTTTGTAATTAAACCCCATTAAAGCACAAAAAGAGTTTTGGTCTAGTTGTTTAGTAAATTTCTTTATGGCTTCTTTTTGTAAATTTGCTTCTTCAATTGAAAGACTACCTGATAAATCTAAGGCTAAAACTAAGGAAAGCGAAGTATTTTTTAACTCTGTTGATGGTTGAAAAAAATCTAATTGACGCAATTGTCCATCTTCTCTTATCTCAAAATCTTCTGGCTTTAAGTCTAAGATATAATTACCTTTAACATCTGTAACTGTAACATCTAGAGCTACTAAATCCGTACCTATTTTTACTAGAAAATCTTCTTCACTATTACTAGTAACTGATTTGCTAGGTAAAACCTGTCCAAATGATACTAAAGAGAAATAGCTTAATAGTATTAAAATAGCAAAAGTCTTGTAGGGTTTCATAATTAAAAATTTTGTAAGAAAGAGTCAAAGAGTTTTTTAGCTAAACGCAATAAAATAAATAATAGTTCGCTTAAGTAGTATCTTAACAGAAAGTGATTGACGTAAGTTATTATTAAAGCTAGCCTTCATTATATCAACTAAATCTATTATTTAAATCAGGAAAATTTTATGTACTACCTAAAAAAGACTTTTTATTTAATTTTATTATTAACTTTAATTTTTATTCTGCTAGGTGAGCAAAAAAATATACCTAGTAGTGCTAATAGTCTTACTACCCAACAAGTTATAGAGCTAAATAAACAAAAACTTCAACCTGGACAAGTTCCAGAGTTAGCTCTTAGAAGTAAAAAATTGTCCCAACTAAAAGCTGATAGAAAACTCAATTTAATTATGGCATTTAAGCTAGATAAAGAAATAGAGTTAAGAAATTTAATCCAAGAACTCTATGACCAAAATTCACCAAATTATCATAAATGGCTTAATCCTGAGGAATTTGGAAAACGTTTTGGACGTTCAGACAGTGAAATAAATACTGCAATTAATTGGCTAGTATCACAAGGTTTTACCATAGAAGAAACTTGGCCTAATCGTTTAGCTATTAGTTTTAGTGCTCAAACTAGCATTATAGAAAAAGCTTTTCAGCTAGAAATAAATGAATATGAAGATAGCAGCAGTAGAGTCTTTTATTCTAATAGCCAAGCGCCTCTTTTGCCTAAAGAACTAAAAGCAATTGCTAGTGATATTTATGGGTTAAACGATGCTTATTTATATAAAACTAATAGCAAATTGCGCCCATTTTCTGCCGAACAACAAAAAATGTTAAAAGATGCTGTAAGAGAAGGTAGAAAGATAGAAAAAAATTTTCAAATTGGTAACAGCCCTATTTTTTTTGGGCCTGATGACTTTGCCCTAGCCTATAATACTGCCCCCGTTGTTGATTCAGGTATTCAAGGTCAGGGTCAAAGAGTTGCAATTATTATTAATTCCAATGTTTTAGATGATGATATTAATCTACACCGTCAACTCTTTGATTTACCGTTTACTAATGTTAAAAGATTTGTTCCTCCAGGCTTAGAAATGCCTCCTGTTAGATTTCAAGGTGAGGCTGAACTAGATATAGACTCTGTTTCAGTAATTGCACCAATGGCAGAAATAAATTTAATCTTAATTCCAGAACTTACTGCTATGAATATTTTTTTAGCAGAACAATTTATTATTAATACACTTAAGATTCCTATTGTAAGTGAAAGTTTTGGAGGGTGTGAAGCAAATGTATTTAGTGTTGCTGAGCAAATGCTTATGCTACAAGGTGTTAGCCAAGGAATAGCATTTTTTATTGCAGGAGGCGATGAAGGTGCAGAATGTTTTCCTGGTGGTACTTCTGGTCAAGCTGCAATAAATTGCCCTGCTTGTTATGATGGCGCTACAGCTGTTGGAGGGACACAAATTATTGGCGAATATGATTTTTTTGGCGATTTATCAAGTGTTCGTCAAGAAAGCGTCTGGAATGAGCCTCCAGGAGTGCGTTTTGACTGTGATGGAAACCCTCTAACAACGGGAGGTGGTGCTACAGGAGGGGGGGTTAGCGAAAAAGTTGCTCGCCCAAGCTACCAAATAATGACTAGTGATTTTCCTGGAGGAGTTCCATCAGGAACAAAACGTGTTATTCCTGATATTGCTTTACTTGCAGGTAATCCAGGTACAGCAATTATTGTAAATAGTAATGGCTTTATTGCTTTTGGTACTAGTCAATCTGCACCTCTTTGGGCTGGAATTATGGCTTTAATAAATCAAGCCAAAGGTTCTGTACAAGGCTCTCCTAATAGCGAAATTTATCGTTTAGGCAAAGAGCAATTTAATAATTCAGGAGCAGCAGTTTTTAGAGATGTAACTTTCGGTAATAATAATACTTCTCCTCGTAGTCCTTGCGCTCAAACAGGTGCAAAAGGGTTTTTAGCTTCAAGAGGTTATGACCTTGTAACAGGTTGGGGTGTTCCTAATGTAGAATTACTAGTAAAAAATTTTGCTCCAGATAAAATAGCTCCTATAGTTAGAGTTAGCTCTCCTCAATCAGGAGATATGTTTAAGATAGCTGATAAAATCCGTATAGATTGGCAAACAACAGATAATTCCCCTATAACTCAACATAACATTGATTTATCTTTAGATGGTGGAGCAACTTTCCCTATATCGGTTGCAAAAGGCCTAGCCCCAAGTGCACAAAACTTTATTTTTACAATACCAAACTCACCTACTACACAAGCGCGTATCCGAGTTACATCTATTGATCAAGTAGGTAATAGCGGTTTTGGTATTAGCCAAGGTAATTTTAGTATTATTACCCCTATTCAAGAGAGCTTTACTTTAAGCGTAAGCCCTAGTTTACAAACAGTTGTGGCAGGTGCTAGCACTAGTTTTACTCTTGCCTCACAAACAGCAGGTAATTTTAGAGGAGAAATCAGCTTAAATGTTATGGTTGAGCCATCAGACCCAACCATTAAAATTACTGCACCAAGAATTTTAGTATCCTCTGGAAATACAGATGTAATACAAATTAGTACTAGTGCTAATACTCAAGGAGATTTTAAGCTAACTCTTATTGGAACAGCTAGAAATAGTGGTGGAGAGCAAATTTCTAGTACTACTTTAGCAATGTTAAAAGTAATTCAACCTGATTTTTCTTTAGTTTTTGACTCGCCACAACTGAAAATTACTCGCGGACAAAAACTCTCTTTCCCAATTAGGATTGATAGAATTGCTAATTTTACTGGTAGAGTAACTGTAACTGCACCTAATACTGATTCATTAAAACTAAAACTTACGCCAAACATACAGTCTACAACAGAAAATAGCTTAAGCTTTTCATTAAAAGCACAAAAAAGTGGGCCAATAGGAATACAAGAAGTACTCTTTACAGGCCAAGATGATTTAGGGAGAGTTCGTACTTTAAGGCTTAATTTATTGATAGAATGAGGCTTAGCTATAACATAATAGTTTGATCTAGGCTTAATTCTGCTCATCGGTCTAAGTTCCTATTGATGTAATAGGTTTTGTAGTTTAAGGTATGATTTAAGCCTAAAGATTAGCTTTTGTTAAAACAAATATTTGTAAATGTAAAGGAGGAAATTATGTTGAGAGCTATTTTTGCAGGTATTACTGCATTAATGTTGCTTTTAGTTGTTGGGAATTCAAACCTAACCCTAGCAAATGAAAAGGGGCAAAAACAAATAGCAACATTAAAAAATGTTGATTCTCAAATTAGTTCAGGAATGGCAAAAACTTTTGTTAAAACTGGTAAAAAACTAGTTCAAAAATTTCAAGTTATTGCTACTGATTTAGAACCTAACACAGAATATAGTTTAGCAGTTGATTCAAATATCATTGATATAAAACAGAGTGATAAGCAAGGAGCAATTGAATTTTCTTATAGCTCACAACCTAGTAAAAGCCAACTAGATGAAATCCAACCTCTTCCAAAACAAATTATTTCGGTCAAAACTATAAAAAATATTAGTATCTATAAAGAAAACAAATTGGTACTGTCAGGAAATTTTACTAGGTCAATAGATGATGAAATCATGCCTAATTTTGTAGTTCCTGATGTAACAGTCCAAGCTGGACAGACTGTTAGAGTAAATGTAAATGTTACTGATCCTCAAGGCCAACCTCTTACATTAAGTATTAAGTGTGATAGAGGCAATTTTATTACTATAATGGGACTAACTTTAGTAATTTCTCCGCAGGCCTCAGATGTTGGTCAAAGCGTTTGTACAGTTACTGCAACAAATACAACAGGTCTATTTTCTAATGCTTCTTTTATTATTTTTGTAACAGCCACTAATCGTGCTCCAATGATTGCTACTGTGCCAGATCAAAGAGTAAAAGTCGGAGATACTTTAAGAGTCACAGTTCGTGCAAGTGACCCAGATAATGATACTCTAAGGTTTTCTGTTCCTACAGCCCCACTCTCTTTAATAAATGTGGGTAGCGATGTAAGTGGAGGCGCAATCTTAACCTTTTCCCCAAGATCCCTTGATCAAGGCGGTAGAGTAACAGTCCGTGCTATAGATTCAGGTGGCTTAACCTCAGAAACTAGCTTTAATCTAACAGTTGATCGGGCTGTAATAATAAGTTCCGTTGTTAGAGAGAAAAATCTCCTTTTTGTTACAGGACAAGGTTTTGGGTCTAGTGGTGCAAGAATAATGATTAATGGTCAAGACTTAAGTAGTAGATTGATAGGCCAAACAGACAGCACTCTAACAATCAAAGGTGCAAGAAGAAAAGCAAACTTAAAAGCAGGCCAAAATACCTTGATAATTACTGCTAATGGAACATCTGCAACGTTTATTTTTAGTTTACGTGATTTTAACTGAGCAAAAGACCACCAAAATTTAGCTCATTAAATATCTAAAATATCTAGAGTAGAAAAATTGGTAGTGGTGAAAAAATATACTCAATTATAGTTTATTGTTAACCACAAAACTAGGTTTAACAATAAATTATCAGCAATAGTATTATTTTAGACCGCTACCAATTTTTATTTATTAAAAGCTTTATCAATAGCTTTATTTGATAATACTCTATAGATTTCTGAAAGAATATCTGATACTTTTTTATCTGCAACACTTAAACTTAATGGTTCTAATTGCCTTATCATTGCATCAGGTACAGAAACTTTTTCTAGTTGAAAAGAAAGCTCTGAAAAACTTGCCCTAGCTTGCCAAAAATTCTCTAAGCTATCATTTAGGCTTGGTATTGGCACTTCAGGCAAAGTTGAAGTCAAAATGTTTGGTACTTCTTTTTGAGAATTATTTTTAATATCAAGATCTGTGCCGACCCCTCTGAGCGACCTTAGTTTTTCAATCAATTCTTCTTTAGTGCGACCTCTCCAAGTAAAAAGCAAAAATGGGTCTTCATCAAATTGTTCTGCCAAAATATAATAAACCGCTGCTATGTGTTTACAAGGGTTTGACCAATCTGGGCAGCTACATTCTGTGTTTAAATCTGATATACGGCTTGGAAAAAGTGATAGGTTTACTCCTATAAATGCCTCTTCAATATCTTTAGGCATTTCTCCTGCTAGTAAGCTTGCTAAAAATATTGCTCTCTCTACAAGAGCTTTTTCTACTTGCTCCCATTCTTTTTTGGATAATGCCTTTAGCTTTATCTTGATTTTATAAGGTGTTGAGCGGGAACCTTGTACTTTAGCACTCACTAAACCTTCTTCTATATCTATATTTATAACTTGCCCTCTACGTGCATAACTGCGTCCTCTATCTAGCCTTGCCCCTATGTTAAATGAGTGCAATACCTCTAAAAACCTTTTTGACCACCAAGTCTCCCCTATCGTGCCTCTTTGTTTCTTAGCTTTAATACCATCTTTAACTGGACGAGGCCCAGAAGAATTTCTCCTATTCCAACCCCACATAAATTCCTCCTAAGTTAGTTTGAGACTTTTTTGGCTTTCTTACTTGTTGTAGACATTTTAGATGCAGACTCTGAGACTGCATCTTTTGATAATGCAACAAGTTGGCGTAGTTCGCTGTTTGATAGTTCAGTTAACCAATTTTCACCTGTTCCAACAATGTTATTAGCTAGTTCTTTCTTTTGTTCAATAAGGAGGTCTATTTTTTCCTCTATTGTTCCAATACAAACAAATTTTCTTACTTGAACATTTTTCTTTTGCCCAATACGAAAAGCTCGGTCGGTTGCTTGTGCTTCTACAGCAGGATTCCACCATCTATCAAAATGGATAACGTGTTGTGCTGCTGTTAAATTAAGACCTACACCACCTGCTTTTAGTGAAAGAATAAAAATTGATGGCCCGTTGTCTGATTGAAATCTTTCCACCATTTTGTCACGAGCTTTTTTAGTTGTTGCGCCTTGTAAAAATAGGATTTCACAACCAAATTTTTCTTGAAGATGTGATTTAAGCATTTTTCCCATTTCAGCAAATTGACTAAAACAAAGTACTTTATCCCCAGATTCCAAAACTTCTTCTATAATTTCTTCTAATCTAGCCAATTTACCTGAACGTTCTGCCACGCTTGAACCATCTTGCAGCATTTGCACAGGATGGTTACAAACTTGTTTTAATTTCATCAACGTAGCCAAAACCATACCTTTACGTTCAATACTTTTTTCTTCACTTTTTTCAATCTTTTGCATCATTTCATCAACTACTGCTTGATAAAGTGATGCTTGTTCAGAAGTAAGGTTACAAAAAGTTTTCATTTCAATTTTTTCAGGTAAATCTTGAATAATCTTTTTATCTGTTTTTAATCTACGAAGAATAAAAGGTTGTGTTAATTGCTTGAGCAGAGTAGCTTTTTCTTTATCTCTATAACGCTCTATTGGGGTAGAAAACTGTCTACTAAAATTGCTAGCTGACCCAAGTAAACCAGGATTAAGAAATTCCATTATTGACCAAAGTTCTGACAAGCGGTTTTCTACAGGTGTTCCTGTTAATGCAATTCTGCTTTGACTAGCAAGACCACGAATAGCTTTAGTCTGTTTAGCATCAGGATTTTTAATATTTTGTGCTTCATCTAAAACAATTCTTGCCCAAGTTACTTCTGAGAGTAAATTTTGATCTCTAGTAACTAGCCCATAAGTAGTGATAACTAAATCAGCTTTTTGCCCTTCTTCTACAAACTCTTTATCAGTAAGGCGTTCTGCCCCATGATGAATTTGTACTTTTAGGCTTGGAGCAAAACGTGTTGCTTCTCTTTGCCAATTTCCTACTACTGACATTGGGCAAACTAACAATGTAGGATTTTGTTTTGTATCTGAGTTTTGTCTTTCTAATACAAGTAAAGCTAGTAGTTGAATAGTTTTTCCTAAACCCATGTCATCTGCTAAACAAGCTCCCATCCCTAACTTATTTAAGAAAGTTAACCAAGATAACCCTCTCTCTTGATAAGGTCTTAGCTTGCCAACAAAGCCTTTTGGGGTTTTTTGCTGGATTAATTTTTGTTCGCTATTTTCAGCTAAAAACTCTTTTAACCAACCAGAAGTTTCAAAGCCAACAACAGGAACACCTAGTTTTTCACCTTCTAACCCTAACCCTATTCGCAAAACTTCATTTACAGTCATCTCTCCTGATAAGTGTTTTTTTTCAAAAAAAGCTATTGCGGCCTGTATTTCTTCTGTCTTAAGCTCAACCCATTGCCCGCGTATTTTAACTAGCGGTACTTTTAATTTAGCTAGTTTAAGAAAATCTTCATAAGATAGTTCTTCTTCACCAATAGCGAGTTTCCACTGATAATCACAAATTCCATCTAACCCAAGTAAGCTTGAGCCAGTAGCTTTGCTTTTTGTAGGTTGAGCGGTAAGTTTTGCACCTGGGCGAAGTAGTGGACGACCATACCAGCTTGGGACTAACACCCCAAAACCAGATTGTTCAAGAAGTGGCATTACTTCTCGTAAAAACTTATAAGCTCCTGTTGTATCTAGAGATAATGAAATGGGTCTAGCCGTTTTTAAGGCTGATTCAAGTTCTGGGTAAAGGCGAATTGATTTGCCAAGATCTGTTAAAAGCCTCTCTTGTGGGTTTTCAAACTCTCTAGAAGAAAATTTAAGGACTTTACCTTTTGTTTTCCAAACCATTTCAGCAGGTACTAATAGGCTTTTGTCATCTATTGCTTGCAAAAGAAAATCTACCTTCCATTCTTTTGTTGTTTGTGGGAGAAAATCTGTTTTCCGTTCGTTTTCTTCAGCCGTTTTCTTTATAGCTCTTTTGCGAGTTCTTATAATTTCAACAAATTGAGGCTCAGAAGGAGGTTCAGAAAGACGAAAACAAGTGCGTAGTTGTCCTGTAGCCTTAAAAGCAGAATTATGCCAATTATTAATTACTTTATAAAAAGAATTTAATTCTGTTTGGTCAGTGGTTATTTTAGGTTCTGAGAGTAAAGCCGTTAACCATTCTTGATGAGTGGAAGAGTATTTTTTATTAGCAGTAAAAAGCTTAGTCCCTGATAAAGTTTTTCTAACTAGCCCATCAACTAGACATTTCAAAGCTAGTTGAAAAATAGTTGTGATGGTAGTGTTTGGTTTTGGAGTCCCAATTGCCCAGCATAGTGAAAGAGGCATTAGTTCCATTAACTGTTTTGTTTGAAATATTTCTGCTTCAGCATTAAGAATAGGCTGCCAACGTGCAAAAAAGCTATCGCCTCTTTTTTCTATAGTAGGAAGAATTTTTCCTTGAACAACTAATTTAAGGGCAAATTTTGCCAGTTCACTAAAAAATAGTAAAGAATCGCTAAAGATAATTCCTGTTGGTGCTTTTCTAGGTAAGGACAACAAAAGATCTAAGGCTAAATCCGTTTTTAGTTCTAGATTAGGAACTTGCCAGGCTGATAATTCTTTTGGTTTATGCTCAGAGATTAAATCTCTAAATAATGGATGAGATGGTTGGGGTAGGTTATCAGCAGTTGGTAAAAATAGTGTAACTAAATTGCTACTATCTTTACTCGCTTTTTTATTAGCCAAAAGCTTTCTTGATAATATTTTGTTTTCTGATTCTAAAAGTTTTTTGTCTATTTGAAAGTATAAACTTATTATCTCTGATATTGAGTTAGTAGGGCAACTAAAAGGATGTTCTAGGGTTTTAGTTTGGTTTTTACTAGGTTTATTAGCTGTTTTATTTTTTTCTCTCCTGGCTAGAAATTGCTCAAAAAGTAATAAACTCTCAGCCCAAATAGCCAAATTACCTGATGTTGACCATATAGTATTTAGTACTATCATATAAGTGTTATTAGTAGATTACGATGTAAATGGGTGTAAATAATATATTTTCTATAAGATAGCATATCAATTATATATATACATTGTCTAGCATTGGAAAACTATATGTAGCATAACAGTTATATGTAGATGAGTAGAATTGTTTCTATGCTAAACATAACAATACATAACAATAATAGTGCAATATTAAAATATTTAAGACTTTTAATAAAACTCCAAACCTTATCAACCTAAAACTTCTTTACCCATTGGAGTTTAGTAATCGTAACTTAATTTGTCTGCTAAAGTATAAAAACATAATCCTAAAAACTCTAGATTAAACTTCTTTTTCTTGTTTCTTGTAATAGTTATTTTTTTACAAAATTTTGTGATATATGACTTGACATATATTATTTTTGGAACATAATAACAATATATTCGTTTAGGCATATAAATTAAATAAAAGGAGAATCTAAATTATGAACAGCTTACCAATACAAAGTCTTAAAGCACATATATCATTAAACGTTAGTAATGTTAAAAACAGTATTGAATTTTATAAAAAGCTATTTGGTGTTGAGCCATCAAAAGTTCGCAATGGTTATGCAAAGTTTGATGTAGCAAACCCACCTCTTAACTTAGCACTTAATCAAATAGCAGTAAAAGAACGAGGTGCACTTTCTCATCTTGGAATTCAGGTTGCAACAACTGAAGATGTCATGGCAGTTCGCGAACAATGGATAAAGTTTGGTTTAACTCCTCGTGATGAAATGCAAACAAACTGTTGTTATGCAATCCAAGATAAAACTTGGGCACAAGACCCTGATGGCAATGAATGGGAAGTTTTTGTAGTGCTTCAAGATAATTTAGCAGAAACCTCTATGTGCTGTGTAACTGATGAAAATAAAGAAGTTCCAGTAGACACTACTTCTAATCAAACAACTATTTCAGAAACTTCAAAGACTGCTATGTCTTGTTGTGGAACTAGTGAGACAGCAAATCTAGTTGGTTTATCTAAAAAATGCTAATAGTTCAAAAAAGGATGTTTTTATGAGTACCCCAAGTGTAGCAAGCAAATTATCTTTTTTGGATAGATTTCTAACTTTTTGGATATTTGGGGCTATGGGCTTGGGTATTTGCTTAGGTTACTTTTGTCCAAATGTTGTTCCAATGCTTAATACTTTAAGCGTTGGAACAACATCCATTCCTATTGCTATAGGATTAATTTTGATGATGTATCCTCCCTTAGCTAAAGTACGTTACGAAGAAATGGGAAAAGTTTTTCGTAATTTCAAAGTATTATGCTTGTCTTTAGTACAAAATTGGGTAATTGGCCCTATACTAATGTTTGTACTCGCAATAGCTTTACTAAATGACAAACCAGAATATATGGTTGGGCTGATTATGATTGGTCTTGCTCGTTGTATTGCTATGGTTATTGTTTGGAATGAGTTAGCTAAAGGCGATTCTGAATATTGTGCTGGTCTAGTAGCTTTTAACTCTGTTTTTCAAGTTTTCTTTTATCCAATTTATGCTTACTTTTTTATTACACTTTTACCTAGTTGGTTTGGATTAAAAAGTACCTCAGTAAACATAACAGCTTTAGAAATTTCTAAAAGTGTCTTTATCTACTTAGGGGTTCCATTTTTAGCAGGAATTATCACTCGGTTTTCTTTAATAAAGCTCAAAGGAAAAGATTGGTATCAAACAAGTTTTATCCCTAAAATTAGTCCTCTAACTCTTATAGCCCTATTATTTACAATAGTTATAATATTTTCTCTTAAAGGTGAAGTAATAGTAGCGCTTCCATTAGACGTAATTAGGATTGCTATTCCTTTGCTAATTTATTTTGTTGTGATGTTTATAATTTCATTCTTTATAAGCAAAAAATTAAAAGCCAACTATTCTGAATCAGCTACACTTTCTTTTACTGCTGCTTCAAATAATTTTGAGTTAGCTATTGCTGTAGCAGTAGCAACTTTTGGCATTCATCATGGAGCAGCTTTTACGGCTGTAATTGGGCCTTTAGTTGAAGTGCCTGCCTTAATAGCTTTAGTTAATGTTGCTCTTTGGTTTGAAAAAAAATATTTTCCAGAAAACTTACCCAATACAGAAATCAAACTGTGCAAAACAATATAAATAAGAAGGTGTTTTATAATGAATAAGTTACCAAAAGTTCTATTTGTATGTGTAGAAAATTCTTGTCGTAGCCAAATGGCAGAAGCTTTTGCCAAAATTCATGGTCAAAGAATAATTAAAACTTATAGTGCAGGTTCTCGCCCCTCTGGAAATGTAAACCCTAAAGCTATAGACACAATGAAAGAACTTGGCTATGACCTTACCAAACATACTTCTAAATCTTTGCAAGATATTCCTACAGACGAATATGAGTATGCCATTACAATGGGATGTGGTGATGAGTGCCCGTTTGTAATGGCAAAACATAGAGAAGATTGGAAAATCCCTGACCCTAAACATATGTCTAAAGAAGAATTTAGAGAGGTTAGAGATTTAATAGAATCTAAGGTTAAAGACCTTATTTTAAGTATCTCTAAGCCAAATGTAGTCAATGAATAATGGAATAATAAATAATTTTATTATTGCTTATTATTGATTGGATCTAGCTAAGATACCTTCTCTAAGTATATCTTCGACGACAGAAAAATCATGCGTTTTTAACCAAAGCCTAAGCAAATGACGTTTAAGTTCAACTTCATCATAATCTTCATACTCTGTTCTTGAATGCAAAATAACCCCATTGTTTAGAAATTGAATATCCCCAACATCAAAATCCATATCTAAGTAATACTCAGAATCATTAGCTGTTAGCTCAATTAGTTCAAGTAATTCTAGTTGTTGCTTTGTTAAACGAGGCACTTCCTTGTGCCTTTGTGCCTTTCTTATATACCAGCCTATGTAAAAGAACCTAAGTTTTCCTTGATTAATATGACAAATTGGTAAAGGGAAAAATGGTGGCTCTCCTATAGGCTCTTCATTATTACGATCAAAATACATTGGCTGATATAGCAAATCTACTAAATCAGGTCTAGACTCTAAGATCTTGTTATAAATAGACATAGAGCTAACTATACGGCTTAAACCTCCACTTTTAGCACGTTTTAAGCAAAGAAGTCCTACTAAATCAGAACCATCACAGTGAAAATCTTGTTTTTCACGAGTCTGATAGAGCCTTACACCAGGGTTTTTGCTATTAGCTCCAGTATCACGGACATGGCCTATTAAATCACCTGCTGCATTTTGGCTGACAGGTTTCCCTAAGTATAGAGATAACCCATAATAAATAATTTCTATTTCTTGCTGACTATAGTTTTGAACTGGTAAACCTTTGATAAGTAAGAAACCTAGCCCATCATTAAGCTCTTTAAGCCAACTTTTTATTGTTGCTATTAAATTAGTTAAAGGAAAATCCTTATAAGTAAGCTCTGGTAAAGGTTTATTAGTTGATTTTGCTTTTTCTAAAGCAGTGTTTATTTCTGCAAGTTCAGATCCTTGTAGTTTGTGTATCCAATTACTTTCTAGTGACATAGTCTTACCTAGCCATGCAGTACTAGCATTTATAGGAGCTTTAATAATATTCATAAATCCTTCTTTATTAAGTAAGTTAAAAATTAAATAATAATTAGCTTATGTATTTAAGCTAGGGTTAGTTTGATGAAAACATTAGTTAATATATATATGCGTATGTATGCACGTAATAATCAAAAAATTATTTAGTTGAAGGACAACAACAAGCAACCAACTTTTGTACAGTAGTAAAAATCTTTTCTAATTGCCCTACAAAGGCTTCTGCCTTTAGAGAGTAAATACGGTGTCTACCACTTTTCTCACAATTAAGTAAATCTGCTCTAAAAAGTATCTGTAGGTGTTTAGAGATAACAGAGCGATCTTGAGGCATATGCTTTGATATTGAGTTTATATCCGCCGGGCCATAAAGTAGTAACACTTTTATTATTTCAATACGCACAGGTTCTGCTAGTGCTTTAAAAAACTCTGAATCTATTACATCCAATATCTTATTAGCAGCAGCTTCTCTTGTTAATTGGTTTTCTATTAATATATGCATATATTTGCACATATTAATAAAAGTTTTACCTCTTGTCAAATAGTTTTTTATAATTTAACAAATTAGCTCTTTATCAGATTTGTCTTAATATTCTAGGAACATTGTAGAGACAAAATATCTTTTAAGTCTTAACAATATTTAGCTTGATAGTTAATCTATCCTAGAAGATACTTTGATTTATGGTCTAGATGATCCACTAAATACGCTTAAACACTAAGTATTAACCAAGATGATAAAAAGAGGAACATATGACTAAATATTTATCTCGCAAGTTTCTAATCTGTTTATGTGTGCTTATTATTCCATTATTTGCAAGCTCTAGAGTTTTTTTAGCAACTTATCAAAAATATACTCACATATTTGTTTCTAGTGTTTTGCAAAGTAGCACTTTAGTATTAACAGGCCCAGATCGTGATCCTAACCCTGTAATTAATGAAGGTAAACAATTACAGCTAAGTTTATTAAATAGTAATGGTCAGCCAGTAACAGGTGCTACTTTTACTTCTGATAGCCCTGATATTGCTAATGTTGATGCTCAAACAGGGATGGTTGCTGGTTTGCAAAGAGGATATGCCACTATTACAGCTAAAATGGGTAGTCAGAGTGTTTCTACTTTTATTGTTGTAACAAGAGTAAATAGCAGTAGTGGTGTAAAAGTTCCTGGAGATACTAAAGTTGATGCACAGGGAGCTATTTACCTTAGTGATCCTGCTAGTAATGTTATTTATAAAAAAATAAATACTAATGCAGAAGCAAAGGTTTTTGCAGGTAAATTAGGTAGTCGAGGTAAAGACGATGGTGAGAGGAGCCAAGCACTTTTTTCTGGCCCTACAGCAATTGCTCTAGATAATCGCCCTCAGGGTGGTACTTATGTTGCAGATACATTAAATCATAGTGTTAGAAAAGTAGGTTTTGATGATCAGGTTATCACGGTAATAGGTAATGGCAGCCCAGGAATCAATAGAAATGACATAACTCCTTTTGAACAAGCTGCTTTTAGCTCTCCTCAAGGTGTTGTAGTTGACTTAGGAGGTAATGTTTATATTGTTGATACAGGAAACCATGCAATTTATGTTGCTGATTTTAATAAAAAACAAGTTCGCTTAGTTGCTGGTCAACCAGGCATAGCTTCAAAGGCCGATGGTCAAGGCCGTGCCGCCGCTTTTAATCGCCCTACTGCAATTAGCCTTCAATCTGCTAGTACTAGCTTTTTTGGTACACAACAACAAACTGTTTTACTGGTTGCAGATACGGGTAATAACCGTATTAGAGCAGTCTCTTTAGATGGAAAAGTAACAACTGTTGGGCCAATTAATCAAAGCGCTTCTCAAGATATTTCTGCTTTAGCCGATAGTGAATTTGAATTTAATCAACCTACTTCAATTAGCGTTGATAGCGTTGGTAATATTTACGTAGTAGATAAATCAGGTGCAAAGCTTATAACAGATGATCCTAAACAAAGACAAATGATCTCTTTAGCTCAACCTGGAGTTAGTTTTGGTCAAGCTTCTAGTGTTGTGGTACGAGGAAATCAGACTTTGGTCTTAGATAGTAATGCTACAAGTGATAGGGATGCTGTAAAAGTTGTGACTGTTGGTGCTCCACAAATTATTAGTATGACTCAAGATAGTGATCGTTTACAGGGTGGTACTGAAATTATTGTTACAGGTAAGAACTTTGCTCCAGAGAGTGATGTGATTTTAGGGGATGCTGTTGTTAGAGCAACAATAGATAGCTCTACTAGACTACGTTTTACTGTCCCTTCACAACAAGCACCTGGTATTAGAACCCTTTCAATTCGTACTCGTGGCGGTGTTATCCAACGGCCATTTAGAATTTTTTCTGACCCATTACAAGATTTAACAAATGGTCAAATTACTACTTTTGCTGGTGGGGTTCCATTCTTAGGCGATGGAGGAGATGCCCTAGAGTCAAGTCTAAATAGACCTGAAGGTGTAGCAGTTGATGGGGCTGGTAATATTTTTGTAGTTGATTCTAGTAATCATCGTATCCGTATGATAGATACAGCAGGCGTTATTACAACTATTGCAGGCAACGGTGTAAGAGGTTTTACTGGTGATGGGACATCGGCTTTAGCTGCAAGCCTGAACTTGCCTAAAAGTATTGCTTTAGATAGCAGTGGAAATTTATTTATTGCAGATTTTGGTAATAGTCGTGTTCGTAGAGTTGATGCTATTACAGGAATAATTACAACAGTTGCAGGTAATGGTATACGTTCCTTTAGCGGTGATAATGGTCTTGCTACAAATGCAAGTTTACGGTTTCCTCAAGGTATAACTGTTGATTTAGCTGGAAATATTTTAATTGCTGATACTGGCAATAACCGGATTCGCCGTGTTGATAGTCAAACAGGGCTGATTACAACTATTGCAGGTAATGGTAATAAAACTATCGGTGAAGATGGAGCAATAGCTACTAGTACTGCAATTGGAGCAGTAGAAATTATTGCTGTAGATAGTTCTAATAATATCTTTTTCCTAGCCTCATCAAGTGGTCGTATTCGTCGTATTAACCCAAGTACTCAAACTATTACAACCGTTGTAGGTGATGGGACTAAAGGCTTTGCAGGTGATGGAGGTGCTGCAACCACTGCTAAGTTAAATTCTCCTGAAGATTTTAAGATTGATACACTAGGTAATATTTTTATCTCAGATTCCGTTAACAGCCGAATTCGCCGAGTTGATGCTAAAACAGGTGTAATAGCAACTGTTGCTGGAAGCGGTGAACTTGCTTTTGGTGGTGATGGAGGTGCTGCTACTACTTCTAGCTTAAATCTTCCTAAATCTATTGCTGTAGATGGATTAGGTAATTTAATTATCTCTGATACTGGGAATAATAGAATCCGTCGTGTAACAGTTGATGGCATAATTACAACTATTGCAGGAAATGGAACTAATAGCTTTACTCTTAAAGGTAGTGTAATGGATACTCGTTTTGATTACCCTGAGGCTATGGTGATTGATCAAGAAGGGTTTATTTATATAGCAGATACTTTTAACAATAGAGTAGTTGTAATAGATACAAATAAAGGCATTGCAGATACTCTTGTAGGTGATGACGATGTAGACCCTAATTTAGGCGATGATGGTCTTGGCGAGGAATTTGGAGAAGATGACGGTAGCAATAGCGATAATGATGATAGTGATGGTGGCGATGGAGACGATGGAGATGATGGCGGCGATGATGGAGATGATGGCGGCGATGATGGAGATGATGGAGACGATGGCGGCGATGATGGAAGAGTATTAGAAGGATCTGCTTTAGATATTAATTTGCGTTTTCCAAGTGGAATTGCCGTAGATGAAGATAATTTATACATTTCTGATACTGGTAGAAATATGATCCAAAGAGTGGATCTAAATACTGGAATGATAACTATCTTTGCTGGTACAGGAGCATCGGGCTTTAGTGGTGATAATGGTCTGGCTACAAAAGCTAGATTAAATTCTCCACATGGTTTGGCTCTTGATAGCGAGGGGAATCTTTTTGTTGCTGATTCTGATAATAGAAGAATTCGACGAATAGATATTCAAACAGGGATGATTACAACTATTGCAGGTACAGGAATGATGGGGTCTGCTGGTGATGGAGGGATGGCAAAGGCTGCTCAATTTGTTTTTCCTCGCTCTTTAGCCATAGATAGCAAGGGTAATTTATATATTGTAGATAGTGATGATAGTAGAGTTAGAAAAATAGACACAAATGGAATAATCACTACTATTGCAGGCAATGGTATGGATGATTTTAGCGGTGATGGTGGTGTTGCTACATCAGCAAGTTTAAGACTTCCAAAGGGCATAGTAGTTGATGATGCTGGTAATATTTTTATTTCAGATTCAGAAAATGATCGTATTCGTCGAGTTGATGTTCAAACAGGTATTATTAGTACAATTGCTGGCACAGGAACTACAGGTTTTAGCGGTGATGGGAATTTAGCTTCACAAGCAAGACTTAATAGTCCCTATGCTTTAGCCCTAGATAGTAACTCTAGTTTATTTGTTTTAGATACTTTTAATAATGCTATTCGTGTTATGAAATTATTGGGTAGTTCTGCAAATGCTCCTGATTTTTCTCTAAATGTCTCGCCTGTTTCACAAAATATTCAAGCTGGTGGAATTGCTAGGTTTAGTGTTAGTTTTAATAGCTTAAATGGTTTTAACAGCGCTGTTTCATTAGCTACAGTGCTAAACCCTCCTAACTCTGGGATTTCGCTAAGTTTATCTAATACTAGTATAAATAGCGGACAAATGGCTACTTTAACTGTTAATATTGCTAGCAGTGTTATGCCAGGTGTATTTAGTATTGCTCTAACAGGTCAAAGCGGTTCAGTAACTCGTCAAGAAATGATTCGTTTAGTTATTACACCTAAGCCAGCAGGAGATTTTGTTTTAGTTGCTAGACCTGCTGTTCAAACAGTACCTTTAGGAGCCGCAACTAGCTTTAATATAAGCACTCAAGCCATCAATGACTTTAGTGACTCGGTTTCTTTATCTGCAACAGTAGACCCACCAGACAGCAATTTAAGGCTAAGCTTTTCACAAAATGGTGTAAGTCCTGGTGCTAGTTCAACTTTGACAGTTAATGCTCTCGCAAATGCAACAGTTGGAGATTTTAACATTATTGTTACAGGTACTTCAGGGCAAATAGTGCGTACTCAAATGGTAAAGCTTAGTGTTGTACAGATGCTTAGACCACCTAAATTAAATACTGTTGCTAGTCAAACTGTAAAACCAGGAGAGGTTGCAATGGTTAATGTAAGTGTAATGGATCCAATTAATCAAATGGGTCTAACTCTCTCATTAATTGGTGCTCCAACGTATGTTTCACTAACTGATAATGGCGCAGGTAATGGAGTGATTCGCATTGCTCCGCAAATGGGTGCTCAAAGTGGTGTTGTTATAGTTAGAGTAACAAATGCTGGTGGGTTAAGTGATCAGACTATGTTTAATATAACAATTCCAGGCAGTTTAATGGTAAGTACTGCATCTTTTACTAAACCCACTTTAACCGTTTTAGGCTCAGGTTTTGGTACTTCAGGTGCGATTGTAAGGGTAAATGATGTTGATGTAAGTAGCACAATCAGTAGCCAAGCAGACACAAAAATTGAACTTAAGGGAAGTAAAAAGAAATTTGGTCTTAAAAAGGGACAGAATACAGTGGCAGTAACAGTAAATGGAATTACATCTAACACTATTAGTTTTAATTTCTAAAATAGAACATAATAAAAATAGCCCAGCAAATCACTGGGCTATTTTTATTGCTAGATAAAGTTGACTTAGTTCTTAGCATATTTTACAGAACATCCATAAGGTCTAGTTGTTGCAACACTAACAGGTTTATCAACGGTTAATTCTGCTAAAGCTTGATCAATGTAGTTGATAGCAGATTTGCCTTTATCACCAGCATTATCATCATCAACTCCGCCTTGATAAACAAGTTTTCCGTCTTTTCCAACTATAAACATATGAGGAGTAGTTTTTGCTCCATACATTTTTCCTACTGTGCCTTCATGGTCATCTAAAATTGGGTAGGAAAGATTGTGAGTCTTAATCCATTCTTTATATTTATCTTTACCCATATAATGAGTTGTGTTAATTGCTAGCCAAACCACATCTTTATCTTTATATTTATTGGCTGTAGTGGTCATAGTTTTAGCATCATAATGACGCTTAACAAATGGGCAATCTGGATTAATCCATTCTAAAACAACAACTTTACCTGCAAAGTCTGATAGTGAAACCTTTTTACCATCTTGGTCTTCTAAGGAAAATGTTGGAGCAGGTGCACCAAGAGTTGGGCCAGCATTTGTTGTATTAGAATTTACATTATTAACAGAAAGGTCTTTACTTTCAGTAGTTGGAGCAGATTTATTAGCTGTAGTAGAGTTATTATTTGCTACTGAATCTGTAGCACAAGCTGCAAAAAACATACCTAGCGTTAACACTAAAGTAGTAAGTAATAGTCTAAGTTTCATAAAGTTTAAGGTTTTTACATCTAAAAATCTTTTAGATGACCTTTTTACCTCCTAAAGGAAAATAAAATTTTGGCGGTTTAACTAGAGATTATAAATGTCTTTTCCTCTGGTTGAAAATAGCAAAAAGATAGTAGTCTATAACTAAAATATACTTTTAAGACGAAGTAAGTCTAAGTAACTAATTCATAATCAGTAAGATTTATTTTATATGTTCGCCAATAATATTCAAATGTAAAGCTAGGCCAATTATTAGTGTTTTTACCTGCGGCATTTGTATACCAATTAGTACAACCAGCCGCCCAGACAGAGGTTTTAAGCCTTCTTTGCACTTCATTATTATAATTTCTATGAGGCTCACTTTTTACATCTAGGAAACGTAAGTTTTTTTCTCTTAAAGCCTTAATGCTAGACATAATATATCTTACTTGAGACTCAATCATATAGATTATAGAGTTATGCCCTAGGTTTGTGTTAGGCCCATATAAAAGAAATAAATTAGGGAAGCCTGTTATAGTTATACCTAAGTAAGCTTCTGCACCTTCTTTCCAAGCCTGATTAAGGTCTAGACCTTTTCGTCCATATATTTTCATAGGAGCTAGAAAATCAGTACTTTGAAAGCCTGTACCATAAATAATGGCATCCACTGGGTAAAATTTGTTTTTGGATGAGGTAATTCCATCATTTTCTACTTGTAATATGTTATCTGTGACTACTTTAACATTGTTTTTAGTTAGTGATTCTAAGTAATCATTAGAAAGTAAGATTCTTTTACAGCCCAATGGATAATCTGGAGTAAGATTTGCTTTTAATTCTGGGTCTTTAATATTTTGGTTTAGATGTCTTTGTGCTGCCCAAAGAAAGAGTTTATTAGCTAAAGTATTTTGTTGAAAAGATAGAAATCTAATTTCATTCCACCAATAAATTTGTCCACGATGTAGTTTTTGGATTAAAGGAATATGCTTAAAGAGAGACTTTTCTATTGCTAAATATGCCCTGTCAGGTTTTGAAACAACCCAAGCTGGAGTACGCTGAAAAACTATTAACTCTTTAGCTTTTTTGGCTACTTGAGGAACAAATTGTATTGCGCTTGCGCCTGTTCCAATAACTGCTACACGTTTTGCTTCTAGGTCATACTTATGATTCCATCGTGCTGAGTGAAATTGTACCCCTTGAAAGTCTTCAATTCCTGGGATTTTAGGATAAGCAGGTCTATTGAGCTGACCACAAGCTGAGACAAATATTTTAGAAGTAAAATTTTCTCCTTTAGTACTAGAAAAACGCCATAATCCTAAGCCTTCATCAAAAGTAGCGTTTTCAATTTCTGTATTAAAGCGGATATGAGGCAAAATCTTGTATTTTTCTGCACAATATTCTAAATACTCAAGAATTTCTTTTTGATCAGAATATTTGCGTGTCCAATCGGATTTAGCTTCAAAGGAGAAAGAGTAAAGATGTGATGGCACATCACAGGCTGCACCTGGATAAGTATTATCGTGCCAGGTTCCTCCAAGATGTTCATTTTTTTCAAAAATAATAAAAGAATTAATACCTGCTTTTTTAAGCTGGATAGCCATACATAAACCACCAAACCCAGTTCCAATAATGGCTACAGTGTAAGAACTTTCTACTAATGCATTCATAAAAGACTCCTTTATTAACTTACCAACTTTTATCTTTATAACTTGGGTTTAGATTTAACCTAGCTTTCAGTGCATAAGGATGCGTTCAATTTTGAACAGGGACGTTCCATAAATGAACAAAAAAGAATAACTTGTTTTAAGGCTTATAACAATAAACTAATTATATAGAATAGTTAAGCTACACTATAATTGTGGCATAAGAATTTCTTTTTAGACCATTAGATTTACGGATAAAACTAGTATTTTTGCTAAAAGCTAATAAAAAGCTTTTTAGATAAATACGGCTTGGGTTTAGTAACTGGCACGTATTCTTAAAATTAGCAGCCTCCCGCCGCCCAATATGTGCCAGTTTTCTTAAACTTTTTCTTAAGGTCTTTCATAAACTTTCATAAGCTTTCATAAGATAGACGTTCTAATTCTGAAACTACACGATCTAATTCTTCTAAAATAGAAGTGCTAAGGCCGCTATTATTTTCACGAAATGCCTCTACTAAAGAACGATAATACCAAAGAGTTCCTTCTTTTCCTCCTCGAAAACGCCTCCAAACCTCATCCCCTAAACGACGAAAATCTAAAAGAACAGATCTTGCATTGTGAAGTTTATCTGCAATAGAAACCCTACGTACTTCAATAGGAGCAGTACGAATATGAGCAATATAGCGTTCTTTACGTTCTCGCCAAGGTGGTTTTGGAAAAGTATCTGCGTCTGTACAACCTACAACAATGGCTGTAACTTTTTCTCCAAAACGTTTTTGTATTTCTTCTTGAGTAGGAAGACCTCCTTGATCCTCAATAGCGTCGTGTAAGAGTGCTGCAATAGCCTGATCTTCATCTCCACCCTGCTCCAGTACTAAAGCTGCAACTGTAAGTAGATGAGCAACATAAGGGATATCTGTTCCTTTGCGTTTTTGTTTTGAATGAAGGCGTGTTGCATAAACTAATGCCTCTTCAAAGCGTTCTGTTAACTTTGGTTTTTCCTCATCAAACATAAATAAAGCATCTCCAAAAATATAAAACTTTAGTTTTCAGTCTCTGGTCTTTAGGATAATACTTAAGAGGTGTAAAGAACTAGAAAAAAATTGTAAATAAACTGATAGCAAGGTTATTTTTTTTACGCGTTATTTTACAGAGCAAATTTATAGGGCTTAATCGGGCTTAACAAGACTAAATTCAAAAATAAATTTAGGCTTTGACCTCAAAGCTCAAGCCTTAATAACTTTAGCAAACAAATAAAACAATAATTAGTAGGAGACGCGCTTAATTTATGAAAAAACTATTATTCCTCTTTTTTTTGGGGGTATTTTTCCTATCCCCATTTGCAAGTAATGCTCAGACTGTAAGACAAGTCAGTCAAAACCAAGGATTTAAACAAACTACTGCTATTAAAGCTAGCCCAGGGAAACTTAATGTAGTTTATGATAATACTTTAGAAGGGTTACAAGATATTTTCTACCAGCAATCCATTGATGGAGGTGTAAGCTATTTACCAGCAGTTAAAGTTTCTCAAACAAACACACTTAATTTTAGTCCAGATGTTGCTGTTTCTCCTAGTGGCATTATTTACGTAGTTTGGTCAGGTTTGTTTAACCAGGGTCGGGTTATTTTTCTTTCTAGATCTACAAATAATGGCCTAAGCTTTTCTTCCCCTCAAGTTGTTTCTATTCCAGACCAAATAGCCCAAGTTCCTAAAATTAATATAAATCAAAGCGGTAGGGTTTTTATTACCTATTTTGCTGCTAATAATGTTGATAATACAGGAGGAGCCTATATTACTACCTTAAGCGAAACAGGTTTTCCTCTTAACACAAGACCTAGAAATATATCTAGACTAGGCGAGGCAGCTATAGCTACAAATATTTTATTTGACTCACAACAAAATACCTATATTGTCTATGGAGATTCAAATACAGGAATAACCTATTTAGTTACAGGAGATAGCATTGGTCGTTCTTTTACTGGCCCTTTGCCAATAGCTACTGGCTCACCAAGTTTTAGTACTGATACTAGTGCTTTTATTGACTCTCAAGACAATATTTATGTTTCGGCTAATAGCGGCCCAATAGGAGGTTTTAGTATCTACTTTACTAAATCTAGTAATAGAGGTAGAACTTTTACCACTCCTCAAATTATCCCTAATAGTTTTAATGGTATAGGCTCAACTATATCAGCCATTAATAACAACGTTACAGTGTCTTGGACAGACTTTAACGGCTCATTAAAAATAGTTTCAGCTAAATCCACTGATGGTGGAGTAAGTTTTGGTGCTAAAACCATTGTGTCAACAAATACCTTAAATGGTTCTTTTAATGTAGATTTAACCTCAATTCGGGGAATTAACTTCTTTTCTTGGGTAAGCGAAATTGGCGTACCAGGAAGTAATACCCAGATATTTTCTGTTGGCCTTCCCTAAGGGTATTACTTAAGAAGTCACTTAATACTTAATAATTTAGAGTTTTAAGCATAATGAGTATAGTAAGGTTACTATTCTTTACTATACTCTTTAACCCCAAGTTAGGAGCTTATATGAAAAAAGGAAAGAACTTTTTGCTTGCAATCTTAGCCACACAATTAATAATCCCTAATTCAGCTTATTTGGCTAATAATACTATGTTTAAGGTTTTAGAGCCTAAAATACTAAATAACCAAGAACTACTAATTGCACCTAAAATAGATAGTTTAAGCAGTAATATAGCTAGAGTAGAAGGTGGTCAGGAAATTATAGTTACAGGTCAAAATTTTAGTGCTGATACTCAAGTAATTTTAGCAGATCGTATAATTAAAGATTTTAGACTAGAAAGTTCAACTCAAATTGTTTTTAAGGTTCCATCAGGAATTATTACAGGAGGCCGTACACTTTCTATTCTTAATAAAGATGGTCTATCTCAAGTGCAATTTAATATCATCCCCAAACCTTTATCAGAGTTAAAAGAAGGCGAAATTACTAGCATTATAGGAGGGCTTTCTTATATAGGTGATGGTTTTAATGCTTTAAGTGAAAGGGTTTTATTAGAACCACTTGATGTAGCTGTAGATGCAAATGGTAATTTATTTGTTGCCGACTTAAGAAATCAACGTATTCGCAAAGTGGATGCTCAAACAGGGATTATTACAACTATTGCAGGTAATGGAGAGTTTGCTTTTTTTGGCGATGGAGAAAATGCTATAGCAGCAAGTTTAGCTAATCCTGTTGCTGTAGCACTTGATAGTAAAGGAAACTTATTTATTGCTGATGCAAATAATAATTCTATTCGTAAAGTAGACGTACAGACAGGTGTTATTACTACAGTAGCTGGAATAGGAGAAATAGGTGTAGGTGCAGATGGAGTTCTTGCTACATCGTGTTCGCTTAATTCTCCAAGAGGAATTATTCTAGATAATAATGGGAATCTATTTATTGCAGACTCACAAAATAACCGAGTTCGTAAAGTAGATGCACAAACAGGAATAATTACAACTATTGCAGGCACAGGAAGATTTGGTTTTAGTGGTGATGGTGGTGCTGCTAAAGATGCAACCTTGAATTTTCCTTATAGCTTAGCCTTTGATAATCAAAATAATTTGTTAATTGTAGACTCACAAAATAACCGAGTTCGTAAAGTAGATGCACAAACAGGAATAATTACAACTATTGCAGGCACAGGAGAGGGTAATTTTTCTGGTGATGGGGCTTTAGCTAAGGATGCTAAGCTTAATCAGCCTTCTGCTATAGTAAAAGATAATAGAGGCAATCTATTTATTGCAGATTCGGGTAATCAACGTATTCGCAAAATAGATACACAAGGGATTATTACAACTATTGCAGGAAGTAATTTAGAAGGTTCTGATGGCGATGGTGGGCCTGCTAAAGATGCAACATTAGTTTTTCCTTCAGGTTTAGCAATAGATAAAAATGATAATTTATTTATTGCAGATTCCCATACTAGAAAAATTCGTCGAATAGATGCTCAAACAGGAATAATTACTGCTGTAGCCGGTAATAAGCAAGTAGACTTTACTAAAGCTGGAGATCCACCTACATCAGTTATTTTAAGCGGGCCAACAGGTCTAACAGTTGATTCTAAAGATAATATTTTCTTTGGCGATACTAGTAGCCGGATTGGTAAACTAGACCCTAATACTAATATGGTTACTACGGTTGCTGGCATTGGAGAATATGCTTTTTTAGGTGATGGTGGTTTAGCAACAAAAGCAGGTATAGCAAATCAACCTAGGCTTGCTTCATCTAGTGGAAATCTATTTATTTCTGATGGTGGAAATCAACGTATACGCAGAGTTGATATGGCTACAGGAGTTATTAATACAATAGTTGGTGTTGGGCGTAGTGGTGGATCTACAAGTGATGGAATACTTGGTAGTAGAGCACGCCTAGATTTTCCTGAAGGTATAACTCTAGATTCTAAAGGAAATCTTTTTATTACTGATAGAACAAATCGAATTCGTAAAGTAGATGCTCAAACAGGTATTATTACAACAGTAGCAGGAACGGGTGAAGCAGGTTTTAGTGGTGATGGTGCTCAAGCAACTCAAGCTAAACTCTCTTTTCCTACTGCTGTAACAGTTGATAGCAAAGGAAATATATTCTTTTCAGACTCTTTTAATAACCGTATTCGTAGAGTAGATGCTCAAACTGGCATTATTAGAACAGTAACAGGAACAGGTGAAGCAGGTTTTAGTGGTGATGGCGATTTAGCATCAAAGGCTAAAATAAGTTTCCCTAATGGCTTAACCTTAAATAGTCGGGGAGATCTGTTTTTTGTTGATGATGGTAATAATGTTATTCGCAAAATTGATGCAATAACTAATATTATTACAACAGTAGCAGGAACGGGTAAAACAGGTTTTGATGGTGATGGAGGTAAAGCTACTTTAGCTAAATTTGCAGTCTCTAGAGAAATTGCTCTTGATAGTAAAGGAAATATCTATTTTACAGACCTCTTTAACGATAGAATTAGAGTAGTTAAAGGTAGTATAACTGCTAGAGTTGACGAGCCTAATTCAGATGCTCCAGTAGTTTCTTTTGCTATTTTAAATAAACCAAGCCTTTTTCTTGAGGGGCTTAGATTTAGTACTAGTGCTAAAGTCTCTATTAATCAAATGGATATTAGTAATCATATAACTAAACAATCTGAGACTTCTATAACTTTGGTTGGAAATAAGAAAAAGCTAAATCTAAAATCAGGAGAAAATAATATTACGGTTACAGTAAATGGTAAGGAGTCTAATAAGTATTTACTTAAATTACCTTAGTTGGTTTATTAACTAGATGGTTAGACAATTAGACAGTTAGACAGTTAGACATTATAAGCAAGCGTAATTAACATAGACATTATAGAAAGCAAAGATTTTGTTTCTATAATGTCTATTTTATTTATTCTTCTTTTGAGACAGATCTAATTTCTGAGTAAATACTGGTTTGTTCTAAACGCAAAGGAATCCCGTCTTCATAAGTGCTACAAGTTACTTCTTGAGTAATTGTATTAGGCAATTGATTAAGGTTAGTTATATCAAAAGAAATCTTTAAGACTACATTACTATAACGGCCAATATCTCCTATTTTAAGTTCTGCTTGTACAGGTACATGGGTTTTCTCATCAATCCATAGAAAACAATCTTCTATTGGGATACGACCTGGGCGAAATCTTAATGCTAGTTTAATAGCAGGTTGTTTATTAATTTTTTCTCTTTCTACCTCTTTATAACCATTAACAAAATCTTTGCTAACAAAGGTAAGAAAGGCTGTTTTTATGGATGCTACACCAGGAAAAGTTTCTTGTATTGTAGGTATATTAATAACTCTAAATAAATTATTTAAGTCAAAGCGTGGTGGTTGATGGGTTTCTAATAATTTTTTTTCTATTATTTGACCAGACTCAGCTCGAATAGCATAATCGGCTGATTGTCTAAAATCTACATTACGATTTTGAATATTTCTAGTCCTACGTCCTTCAGGTAAGACACATGCAAGACGAAATCCAAGCTGTTCCTTAAATTCCACTACTTTAGCCTGTTTTTGTAAGTTGTCAGTGGCTTGAAAAATATCAGCTAGAAGTGCAGGATCAGGCAGCGGAGGTGGAGGCATTTCTGTAATTTGTGAAAAAGCGACAATATTAAGAATAAATACTAGAATGCCTGCTAAAAAAATTTCTTTCAAAAACATTGCCTATAATCCTTTCTAATAAATTATTTTGTGTATTTATTTATGGTTATTTGTGTATTTAACCAAATTATGCATAGTTATTAAAAGAGAGCTAGTAGAAAAGCCTATTTTTCACCATTTTCAAAATACTTAATCAGCTTAGAAAATAAAAATAGCGAATTATATTGTCTAGTTTTAAGATCTTGCGATATTTTAGGCTCTAACCAGCCTTGTGAAAGGAGTTTACGCATTAATTTAGGAACTTCTGTAGGGTAAATATAACGAAATGTGAGTAAAGCATTACCTAAGCGAATAACATCATGGTTTGCTAAAGCAATACCTTTATCATCGCTTGGAGCAATAAATTGTTGCCATCCATTTATATATCTCTGAATTGCTGTTCCACAACGGCTATTAAGGTCTTTTAAGAAAAATAATTCTTGTCGAAATTCAATCACTGCATGTCTACGGGAAACAGATTTATTAATAGCATCAGATGTACGAGCAAAAGCAAAATCATTAGGCATAAGAACTTCTTTTTTATCAGAAAATACATTCCTAGAACGCCCCAAATAAGTTAGGCTTTTGACTATTAAAAAATAATCTCGAAAAGCACACGCATTAATAGGATGCAAAAGTGCTAATGGAAAAGTTTCTGTTAGAGGATGTGTAACTTTGATAATACGACTTGCTGTAGCTTCTACCATAGCATCTAGTCCGCTAGGCGTTTGTTTGTGATTAGGCCATTCAAGTCTTGGTAAATAACGGCCTTGTAAGCGGCCTGATTTTGTTTTTGTTGGTATTCCAGGCAAAATATCAATCTCTGTATGTAGAAAATCAAATAACTTATAATTGTTTGCTTCTATATAAGCATAAATATATTGGTAAAATTCTTTGCTGCTAAATATTGTTTCTACTTCTTGTAATTTTCTTACTCTTGTTGGAAATACAAAGAGATGAATAATATTTGGTACATAAGTAACATTGTCAGTCCAAGTAAGTTTTTTACTTTCTATTTGTTCAAAAATATCTTTTACAAATTGTACTGGGGAAAGTTCATCATAACTTAATGATGTAGTTGAAACTGCTAGCAGAAACTGTTCTAACCCAGCTAGAATTTCTTCTATAGCATTCATAAGAGCCTCATTAAAACCTAGCAACAAGCTAAATATAGATAGTTTTATTTATATATTATGGTTTTTATCACGATAATATAAATTTTTCTATAAAACCACATATATAAATTAGTTGATTTGTAGAAAAATTTCCGTTAAATAAAGAAAAATCAAAAAATTTTTCTTTATTTTTTTTAAGAAATCAATATATAAATTTTTATTTAACAAAGATATAAAGTTATTTTTTGTATCTATTTTTGAGGAAATAATGGCTCAACAGGAAAAAAATAATCAATCCTCTGCTATTTGGACAATCTTGCGTACATCAATTATTGGACGAGCTATAAATGTTTTAGCTGGCCCCTTTGTTGATGCTCAAATTCTAAACGTTATTCAAGAATATTTCCCTAAAGCAAGGCTAATTACCCACACAAGAACTGATATTCTTCACATTGAAACACGCTTAAGCCATGTTACTAATAAATTTGTCCATACTACATTTTCAGTAATACTTAAAGATCCTCAAATAGATGAATTATGTTTAGCTATGGAAGTAGGCGGATATAAAGCTTTAATTTTTGGCTTTACTCCAGTGAAAGTACTTTGGTTTTTACGTGCTAAAGATTTTTATTTGCTAAATACAGAAGCTTGGGAAAATTATCACCTTTGCCTAGATAATACAGAAATAGGAGAACTTCTAATTCCAGAAGTAGAAGTATCTCAACCGTTAGACTAGCTTTTTATTGATCCTATGTGTTTTATTTAGAACTAGATTAGATAATTTTTTGTTCAATAAATTCTTGAATTATTTCTTTGCTATAACCTAATTCTTCTAAGACTTCTCTATTATTTTCTCCTAGTTGTGGAGGTGCAAACCTATATTCAATAGGTGTACGACTCATTTTTATAGGAGATGCTACAGTAGGAATTTTTTCCCCTCTTTTATTAACTAACTCAATAACCATATTTCTATCTATTGTTTGTGGGTCTTGAAAGGCTTGATCTACTGTGTTAATTGACCCAGCAGGTATATCTAGTTTTTTACATAGAAAAATAATTTCTTCTTTGGGTTTTTGAGAAAAAATTTCCTGTAATTTTTCTGTACATTTAGAACGGTTTTCTACTCTAGATGCATTTGTTGGAAAATCTTCTGCTATTTCTATATGTCCAAGGTTTTCACAGAGTAAGCGAAATTGCTTGTCATTACCTATTGCTAAAGCAAATGCTCCGTCTTTTGCCATAAAAGTTTGATAAGGAACAAGATTAGGATGGGCATTTCCAAAACGCCTTGGTTTTTTACCAGAAATAAGCCAATTACTTGCAACATTTGCAAGCATTGATAGCTGACAATCAAAAAGTGCTAAATCTATATATTGGCCTTGCCCTGTTTTGTTACGAGACTCTAGAGCCGCTAAAATTGCCACTGTTGCCCAAAGTCCTGTAAATAAATCTACTAGCGCTACACCTACTTTCATTCCTCCATCAGGGTCGGTTTCATTCCCCGTTATAGACATTAACCCACCCATTGCTTGAATTAAAAAATCATAACCTGCCTCATCCTTGCGAATTCCTGTTTGACCAAATCCTGTAATTGAACAATAAATTAAACGGGGATTAACTTTTACTAAAGTCTGATAATCTAATCCAAAATTAGCAAGCTCACCAGTTTTATAATTTTCAATAAAAACATCACTTTGTTTTGCTAATTTAGTGATTATTTCACGACCTTTTTCGCTTTTAAGATTAACCGTGATATCTCGTTTATTTCTATTAGTACAGGTAAAATAAGCCGCAGTTTTGTCTTGAGTAAAGGGCGGCCCCCAATATCTAGTGTCATCACCGACCTTAGGGCGTTCTACTTTAATTACATCTGCACCAAGATCGCCTAAAATCTGTGTACAGAAAGGCCCAGCAAGTACTCTAGATAGATCTAAAACTTTAATTCCAGTTAACGCACCTAATCCACTTAAAGAATTCATAATAATGGTAGACTACGATAGTTTTTTGCTACAAATAAACTTCCTTCAGTTGTTCCTTGAGGGGAGAGTTTTTGTAGTTTTTTAGATAGGTCTAAAAAGGGAAGTTCTTTATTTAATGCTTTTTCAAAAGCTTGAGAAATTTCTTTTACTTCTTTGGCAGACTCATGCACAAACTCTAAGCGAAAATGTTTGATACCTACAGTTAACCATTTTTCTAAATGTAAGCTTGCCTCTTGTGCTTCAGCCCCAAAAACAGTGTTACGACATCCCACATCAGCCATAACTGGATGTAGACGGCCATTTAGGTCTTTAAGCGATACACGATGTTTTTCACAAGGATGTCCACAATCTTTATAGCTAGTTCCTGTTGAAAGAAATCTACAAAATACACAATGTTCTGTGTGAAAAACAGGTAAATGTTGATAAGCAACAACTTCTATTTTTTCTTTTCCTACTTCTTGGGCAAGGATTGCAATTTGATCAGCATTAAGATCATGTGTAGGAGTAAGTCTACTTAACCCCAAATTTAATAATGCATTTGCCGAGAGTACATTAGCTGCATTTAAGCTAAAATCTCCTATTAATTTTGGATGCTCTATATCTTGTAAAGCAGAAAGCATTCCACTTGCACGAACTAAAATCTCACAACCCAGCTTAAGTAAAAAATCTAAAACCTTAGATTCTCCAGGTTTAAGAATTCTTGGGCTAGCAACACGTGCTAGAATTTTACTAGCTTCTAGCTTTTCTACTGAAGGTTTTAGCCCATATAAATCTAAATAATCTAGCGTTATGCTAGCAGGTTGTAACTCAATTGCAGCATCTAGTTGTTCTACTGTACGTACTAAAAGATGCAGTTGAGGCAGTTGAGGTAAAAGCATTTCTTCTTCTTTTAGCAAAGGCATTTTAGCCACTTCTTCTAAAGAAGTTTCTAGTGTTAAAAGAGGCTCAGAAATAGAAATTTGTTTGGGTGTAGCTTGAAGTTCTATTAGTTTTTCTACTGCTTGACGGCGTAAATCATTTAATAGCGAACTAGCAATAAAAGGATTTCCAACTATCTCTAAATCAATATCTATTAACTTATATGGAGTGTTACCTAAGCGACTAAGTTGATCAAAAATAAAATCTTTTGTAGTAGAGCGATTTTGTGCTTGAGTTAAAATGTTTTTTGATTTAATAGCGATACAAAGATTAGGATTTTTTACTAGTTGCCATTCTATCGCTAGCGGGTTTCCTTCATAGGCTTTAACAAAAGCTTTTATTGGTTGTTTAGAAATAGGGGAAGCTGTTTTAATAAAAGGTTTTACGACTTTTTCTAGTTCAGGGTCATCTGTTCGCCAAAGTAAATCACCTTCACGGATTCGACCAAAATTAACCGAATTATTACCAAAATATAATTCTAAATTATGATTTTTAGTTATAACAACTTTATAAACTCGTCCGCCCTCTTCTATTTCTTGAGGACTATTCCAATCAGCAGCATCAAAAACAACACCATCACCAGCTTTAAGAGGTGCAAGTTTATTAACTTCTTTTTCTGGTTTAATTATGACACTTTCGCTTAATGTTTTTACTACTTTGCCAATTAAAACGCCTCTATGACGAGGAGAGCGCCCTTTTACAACTTCTTGATGGTTTGTGCCGCTTATAAAATAAGCTCCTAAGCCACGAGAATAAACTTGTTCTAACTGTAATTCCTCTAATTTAGTTATGCTAACAGATGATTTTTCCCAAGCCTCATCAACTGCTTTACGGTAAGCTTGTGTAGTTAATGCAACATAATCAGCATCTTTATAGCGGCCTTCGATTTTTAGAGCAGATACGCCAAGTTGAACAATTTCAGGTAATTGATGCAGTGCATAAAGATCGCCTGGAGAAAGCAAGTAACGAGCATCACCTAAAGGTTTTATTTTATTATCAACTAGTATTTCATAAGGCAGGCGGCAAGCTTGAGCACATTGACCTCGGTTTGCGCTACGACCTCCCCAAGCTTCAGAGGAAAAACATTGACCAGAATAAGAAACACATAACGCTCCATGAACAAACATTTCTAATTCGCAATTAGTTTCTTTACGAATTTCTCTAATTTCACCTAAAGAAAGCTCTCTAGCAAGCACTACACGACTAATACCAAAATCTTGAGCTAATTTAATGCCATCAGCATTTGTAATGCTCATCTGAGTACTACCATGAAGTTCAAGTTCTGGTGCTATTTTACTGGCAAGTTTGGCAATACCAAGATCTTGAACAATGATAGCGTCTACCCCTGTTTGGGCAATAGCCGCTAGGCTTTTAGCTGCTTCTAAGAATTCATGGTCAAATATTAATGTATTAAAAGTTAAATAGCCTTTAACCCCTCTTTTATGAAGTGTTTGCATTACCTCAGGTAGTTCACTAAGGGAAAATCCTACTTTAGCACGAGCCGTAAAATGTTTAAGCCCAAAGTAAACTGCGTCTGCTCCTGCTTCAATTGCAACTTGGAGTTGAGGCCAATAGCCAGCAGGACTCATTACTTCAGGTTTAGGTAAAATAGATAGCTTAGGCAATTTTGCCATACAACTAAATTAAAACCTTTCTAGATAAAGCTAAAACACTAAAGAGAGATATTTATAGCGAAAGTAAACCTTGATTTTACTTGTAGGTAAAGATATATAAAACCTTAACTAACGGATCAGAGGCTAAAATTTTTTAGTTCCTAGCATTCATAACCTTTAATTCTAAAGTTTAATTTGATATAACCTATACAAAGAGGCTAGCTTATGAAATATAAAAAATTAAAAAAACAAACTCCTCACACTCGTTATATAAAAATAATTTTGTTTTGGTTACTACAGAAAAAAATCTCAACATCTACCAAAGACGCTTTAACTACAAAACAAGAGTTAGAGAAAGAAAAGATAGGGTTTAATCGTATTCGCTGCCCTTTATGTGAATGGAGGCCATCAAAATTTAGTCGTTGGGTTTGTTCTGATTGTGAAAACCCTGAGTATTTTTATAGCGCTTGTGGGACTGTTTGGAATACTTTTACTACTCAAGGGCTTTGCCCAGGTTGTAATCATCAATGGCGTTGGACATCTTGTTTATCTTGTAGCCAATGGTCTTTACATGAAACTTGGTATGAAAAGCAGTCTTGCTAAAAGCCCCAAACGACCAGCCTAGCAAGGACAAGATTATTATCTATAACCACTTAAACGCTATTATGTTACTAGTAGTATTACAGCTATAAAATAGTTTAGCCTAAAAAATCCTTAAAATCTTAAAAAAAATGAAGTAAAAAAACTCGCCTAAGTCTAATAGGTTTATGAAGCAAAATTTACTTCTTAAAAATAGCCAAGAAATAAAGAAAATCCTTCTAGCCTGCCAACAAGGTGATCAAGATGCTTTTTATGAACTGTTTTTAGTTTATAAAGACCGTATTTATTCCTTGGCACTCCATTTTAGTAATAACGAAGGCATAGTAGCTGATATTACTCAAACAATTTTTCTAAAGCTCTTTGTTAAGATAAAAGACTTTCGTTTTGACTCAGACTTTAACACTTGGCTCTACCGAATTGTTCTTAATGAATGTATAGAGATCCAGAGGAAAGAAAAACGTTTTCTTCCCTTTATTTTAGACAAAATGAGCAAGCTAATTTCTAAAGACTCGCACGAAACTAAGCTAATTCGCAAACAGGCTATTAATGAAGTCCAACTGGTAATAAGTACTTTGGATATCAAACTTAGAATCCCTGTAATACTTAAATATGTAGAAGGTCTTTCATATGATGAAATAGCTGAAATAGTTGGATGTTCACATGGAACTATAGCCTCTCGCCTTAACCGTGCGCATAAAATCCTTGCCCGTAAACTTGCTCACTTAGAAACAGTTTTAGAGGAACTACAATGAGAATACTTAATCGACATGTATCAAAAGATATTTCTGCTTATTTGCAAAATGAGCTAACTAGTGTAGAAGCTAGTTATATTAAATCTCATTTAGCTAGCTGTAAAAGTTGCCAAAAAGAATGCGAAGAAATTGAGCAAGGTATATTTTTTGCTAAAGAACTTTCCTTAGCAAAATGCCCAGATTTTCTTTGGCATAATATTGCTAGACAACTAAATTCTGAGCTAAACCCTCAACTAAATTTCCAGCCAAAAGTTAAAAATAGACTTGTTTTCTACAACTTATTTTCAGTAAAAACTTGGGTAACATTTTGTGCCACAGCATCTATCTTAATTATCTTTCTTCCATTTTTTAATAGCATTTTTAGTAGTGATCCAAGTAATTCTATTAATAGTTTTACTGCGCTTGCTTCTAATGTTGAAACCTCTGGAGCTTTAGAGAGCTATACTCTAGAAGGTAGACGAATAGGCTATTGTGCCTTAGCCCACACTGATGTTAAGGCAACAATAACAGGCTTTACATCTTATGTTAAAGTAACACAACATTTTGTTAATACTTCTAATGAAAAAATTGAGGCTCTTTATACTTTTCCTTTGCCCCAAAATGCTGCTATAGATGGCTTAACAATGATTGTTGGTAATCGTGTAATTAAAGGTGAAATTAAGGAACGCCAAGAAGCAAAAGCAACTTATGAGCAAGCACGTAGAGAAGGACAGATTGCTAGTCTTTTGGATCAGGAACGACCTAATATATTTACTCAACATGTAACTAATATATTACCTAATTCTAAGATAAAGGTAACTATTAGTTATATAGAAGTCTTAAAATATGATAAAGGTAATTTTGAATTTGTTTTTCCTACAGTCGTTGGCCCACGTTATATACCTAAACATCTTGAAGGTAATAGTTATGAGCAAAACTTAGATAGTTCAGCTATTTCTTATCAAGCCCAAAATATGTCAAGAATAACACCTCCACTTTCTCCTACTAGGACAGGACATGACCTATCAATAGAAGTAAGTCTTGACTCAGGGGTAGATATGAAAAACTTAACTGCTACCCATAATTTAGACATATATAAGAAAACCCCTCATACCGCTTTAATTAAACTTAAAAGTCAAAATATTATCCCTAATAAAGATTTTGTGCTTAAGTACAATGTATTAAATAGTAAAATTCAAGACGGGGTATTAACTTATATGGATGAACAGCAAAGAGGGTTTTTCTCCTTAATTTTGCAGCCTCCAGACCAAATTCTACCAACAGATATTAGGCCAAAAGAGTTAGTCTTTTTAGTTGATACTTCTGGGTCAATGAGTGGATTTCCTTTAGAAAAAGCTAAAGAGACTATTAACTTTGCGCTTAATAATCTTAATGCTCAAGATAGATTTAACCTTATTACTTTTTCTGGGGATACAGAAATTCTTTTTGATGAGCCAGTTATAGCTTCAAGAGAAAATTTAGAGAAAGCTAAAAAGTTTTTAGCCAATCGCAGTGGTGGCGGTGGTACTGAAATGATGAAAGCCATCTGTAAAGCCTTAGAACCCTCTGATCACCAAGAAAATCTTCGTATTGTTTGTTTTCTTACAGATGGGTATGTAGGTAATGATTTTGAAATTATTTCAGAAGTTCAAAAGCATGCTAATGCTAGAATTTTTCCTTTTGGTATTGGAAACTCAGTTAATAGGTTTTTGCTTGATAAGATAGCAGAATATGGACGTGGCGAGGCTGAATATTTAATGCTCCAAGATAGCTCAAGTGATGCTACTAAAAGATTTTATGAGAAAATCCATAATCCTTTGCTAACTGATATATCTATTGATTGGAATAATTTACCTATTACAGATATATACCCTAAAGAAATACCAGACTTATTTTCTGCTAAACCTTTAGTAATCACAGGGCGATTTTCTGCTAAAGATACAGGAATAATTAAGTTAAAAGGCAAGCTTGGAGATCAAGAATACACTAGAGATATTACTATTAATTTGTCTCAAACTACTGATAATCTTGCACTTGCTAAACTATGGGCGCGTAAGCAAATAGATGAATTAATGGGGCTAGACTATAACGCTTTACAATCAGGTAATTTATCTCCTTATATTAAAGCAAAAATTACTAGTATAGGGCTAGAATATAGTCTACTAACAGAATTCACTTCTTTTGTAGCCGTTGATCAAGAAAGTTTTACTGGCGAAGATATTCCTAATCTTTTAGAAATACCTCTTGAATTACCAGAAGGTCTAGTCATAATGCCTTTTAGTTTTAACTTTACTCGTTATAGTGAAGGTTATAATCCTGATAGTCGTCCGCAACCTACTCAAACTATTCATACTCCAACAGATGAAGAGGTCAGGAAAAAAGGCGTTCAACCACCCCTTAATCCATTACCACGTTATGAGACTTCTCAACCTGGTAATGTGCTTCGTGCTTTTGAACGGGGTAGTTTATTTGTAGGCTTGCCATCTGGTGTAGGTAGCCCTGATCCTTTAGAAACTCTAAGTAAATCTGAGGTTAAAGTTTTAAGCTCTCCTATAGATTCTAGTAATATTGCAGATAATGAGGAAGATGAAGGTGAATTTGTTCCTATTGATGAGCGCGGGCGTGTTGGTTTCCTTTGGTGGGATAGACAGACAGATAGACAAGCAAATAGACAGACAAGAGTCCATAAGGTTAAAAATATTGCACCTAAAAATACAAAAAAACTTTCTAACCCTGGTTATGGTAATGAACTTCTTATAGATAATAAATACAATGAATCTAAAGCTATAGCTATTAATAAGTTAGAGACACCGTTACTTAATAGTTTTCTAAATGGCAATACTATTTTGATAAACGAAACTAGCGAACTTCTCTTAAGTTGGAGTAGGGTTACTAATGCAACAAGTTACAAAATAGAAATAGCGCTTTCACCAAAATTTTTGCCGTATGAGATTATTGTAAGTTCTTTAAGTAGCGAGACTAAATTTAACTGGCTAAGGCTAATTAAAGGTAAATTTTATTGGCGTGTAAAAGCCTTATATGGAAATGAAGTAGAAAGTAATTGGAGTAAAGCACAAGTTTTTCACATAGAGAGTAGAGTTAGGTCTCTACCCCCAAAATAACGCAAGGTAGTAGGGGTAGGTAGTAGGGGTAGAGACTAGCTCTACCCCTACTACCTACTAATTTATTCATCACCATCCAATTTCCCGTTGTCATTATGGTCAATAGCAATTCGACGGCCATTACCAACAGGAGCACCTGTAAATGTTAGCTCATTTCCTTTACTTACAGCTTGTATTAGAGTTTGCAGGCTAAGGGGTGCTTCACCACTACGATCAGTTTGGAACATTCCATTTCCAATATATAAAAATCCTCGTGCACGACCTTGGAAAACACCTTTTACTACCAACTCAGAATTAGCTTTATCGGTTTGTGACATAAGTAACATTATGGTCTGAAGAGTAGAGTTAAGAGTTTTATTGCTCTCATTAACGGTAACTTGCAATCCTACGCTAGGTGCTGTGCCTGTATCTAGTGCAAGTACATAAGCTTCTACGTCTTTACGCTCTTGATCATTATTAAAAGTAAAGTTTATAGTTTTTAAGAAATTAAGTAATGTATCAAAAACCCCATCATGAGCAAACCCATACCCAGAGAGTTGTTTACCAGGTTCTCTTAAATAACCTGTTTTTTGGTACATTCCTCTAAGCTGTGGAATTTTCAAAGGTTGAGGTTCTGGGCGACCATTAGCCATTAAAAGCACTTGACCAGGAACGATTAATCCATTTGTTCCTGTTCCTGATGGAAAAGCAACATGACAGAAATTACAACTAAGTGCGCCTCTATCAGTTCTGTCTTGGAGAAAAATTCTTTCTCCTCGTGCTGGACTTCCTCCAGTTGAAGGATTTGGAAATGTGCGATCAGGATTTTGTAATGGATTTGGTGGATAAGTTAGAGTTTTAATAAAAGCTTCAAATTTAGCCATTTCTGCTTCTGTAGGCTTACGTTTGCCGCCTAGGAGCGAGGTAAATGCACCGTCAAAATTCTTAAGCTTTTCTCTGTCTCCACGCCAATGTAAGGGTTCAGTTCCTACAATACCTCTAAGAGATTGTGTTGTCATAGGGCCTTTCATTGGATGAAGATTAAAAGTAAAACTTCCATTGCCAAGAAATGAACGGCTTTTTACAACATCAACTTTACCTGTAGGATCGCCTAAATCCCAAGCCAAGCCATCTGTATGACCATTACGATGACAGCTAGCACAAGAAACATCTCCATGTGAAGAAAACTCTACACCATAAAGGAATTGGCGACCTTCTCTAACAAAATTAGGTTCAGGATTATAACCTACGGCGATTCTTGAGGTTTCTTGCTGAGCTTCTGTGTTAATAATACTAATAGTTTGCTCAAAACGGTTTAATACATAAAGCTGACGACGTGTGTTATCAACTGCAAGCCCTGTAGGCCCATCACCTACTTTAATTCTGGATTGGATTCTGCCATTACTATCTAAAACTCCTACTTTAGCTGAACCTGTGGAGGCTACATAAAAACGTCCCATACTATCTTGAGCAATATCTGTTGGTATTGAAAGGCTTTTAGCTTTATCTTCTTCGCTGCTTCCAGGCTTAGAATAATCTATATGAGGGTTTAGACTTATCGTATCAACTGTAGGCTTTTTATTAGAAAAATTTACAACCCCTAACTGGGTTTTGATAAATCGGCCACTAACCTTAGGTTCAAACCTAATAACATTTTCTGAATCTGTATTAATAACAAATAAACGATTACTATTAGCATCAAAAATACTATTACCAATATGTGTACCAATAGCATTTACTGTAGCTTTAATATTAGGTTTATCACTTAAAGCATCAATCATAAATAAATCATTATCGGCTAAAGTAAAAGGCACAAATTTTGACCACTTTGTATCACCTGTTTCATCTGCCCATTTCTTTTTGCTTTTATTCTTTACAATAATTCCTGTTTGGGGAAATGGAGGTAAGTTAGGAGACATTGCAGGAGTGGGCGCAGGCAAGCCACCTGATTCTTGTACAAACTCGGCAGAAATAATTGTAGTTTGATTGCCAGACTCAAATACTGATACAAAAACATTCTCGCCCTTTGTATCTTTTGAAAGTGAACGAGGTTGTTTACCTGCAATATCTATTACTTGAGTAAATTGAGCATTATCTGGCTGAAGAACTTTTACTTGGCGGGTTCCAGAAACACAAATAAAAGCACGTTCTTTTGCTCCACCTGCAAAAATTATATCTGTTGGTTCATCTCCTACATTTATTGTCCTTGTTACATTTCCAGTTAATAAGTTAACAACACTTACTGAGTCTGATAGCCAATTGACTACCCAAGCTTCACTATTATTTCGAGCCGTAACGCTAACAGGTTCTAAACCAACAGGAATTTCTGAAATTAATCTAGGGCTATTTCCTGTAATATCAAAAACGCTTAATCTATGATCAGGGCTATTTACTGCAAGCAAACGAGTTCCATCAGGTGTAATTGTTAAAGGGTGAATTTGTGGACTTTCAAAGCTATAAACTTTAGAAGGATTTTGTGTATCGGCATTGACTTTTGGGCTATTGGGGCGTTCTGTTAACCAAAGCCCCAAAAATATTATTAATAAAATAGCGAAAGATTTAATTAAATATTGTTTTGCCTTAGAATGGGCAAAGATATTCATACATAACTCCTTAAATTACTAGAATCTAGAAACTAGACATAAAAACTAAATTTAGGGGCTAAAGGTCAAATTGATGTGTCAAATTGATATGCAATAATAACACCGAAAATTTTAACTATCCAACTTTCTTTTTAATAGAAAACTAAGAAAATACAAGTAAACAACCTGTTAAATCCTTAAACTGTTCAATCAGTTCATTCATTTCTTGCTCAGAAGGTTTAGTTACCAGTTTAACAGCTATAGAGCGGTTTTGCGGAATAAAACTAGGTTCTTTTTGTAGCTTCCAATTAGTAGACAATAACGACTTTGCCACAGTTTGAAGTTGCATTTGATCTGGTTGTTGACGCAAAGAAATAGGCCAACCTATTTTTTTTTCTAAATCATTAATTAGCTCTTGGTAACGTTGTCCTACTTCTGGACTGATAAAAGCAAGTTCAATGGTATTGCCTTTAAGACTGGTTTTATAAGGTTTATGAGGTAATGAAGAAAAAGCCTCTTTAATAAAAGCATATGAAGCATTAATTTCCATTTTAGGAACATTAAGCATTTCTACGTTGTTTGAGCTAGTAGTTTGTTGAGGGAGAGTTAAATTAGGTATTGTGCTTTTGAAAACCAGCTTAAAGCCTGTTTTTTGATAAAGTGTTTTAGATAGTTCTTCTGCATTATCAGGGATTTTTCCTTCAATATGAATTGATACTAATTCTTCGACTAAATGAATTGAAGGGCGTTTTCGTACTTCAACCCCATCTGGAACAAGTGCTAAAGCCGCTTCAGATAAAGCTTCTTGATGAGTTTTAGGTTCGACTTGAATTTTCCAACCTGTTTGTTCTTCTGCTTCTTTAATTAGTTCTTGATAAAGCACCATAGCTACTTTAGGAAAATGAAATGATAGAGTAATAATTTTTTCATCTACTTTTGCACCTTTATGATAAATCCCTGTTTCTGAGGGAAATAGTGTTCCTACTTTGGTAAGTGCAGTTGTAGAATCTATGCCAATTTTAGGTGTCTGTTTAGCAATTTTAGCAATATTAAGTAATTCTTTACCTGAAGTCCTTAGCCTAAAAATAAATTGGCGTTTACGATCACGGCTAAAGGGGGATTTTTTATGGCTTAGTATTTCTCCTACTCGGGTAATTTCTTCTTGAGTAATATCTTCTACAGCTTGACCCCAGGAAGATAAAATTTCTTGTACTGTGTAGAGTCTTCCTGGCCCATCACGTTCAAGAATTTTTTGTGCCAACTCAGCTAAATTCTCAAGCTCAAGTTTTGCAACAGTTGGTTGTAGGTCGTCTGTTTTCTTAGTATCTGCTTTAGTAGTACGTTTAGCTCTGGTTTTAATCTCTACTATAGTTGTTAAATCAGGTAAGAGAACGCTCTTAAAACCGCTATCTTTAGCCATTTGAGCAATTGCTTGACGGGCCTCAAGATTGCCATGCACTAAAATTACATTTTTAGGGTTTAAGGCTTGGAGTTCGGCTAGAATTTGTGAGCTGTCAGAATGAGCGCTTAAACTATAAGTCCCTACACCACAATTAAGATGAATCCTATCTAACCCAATTGTTAATTCTCCACCGCCTTCGCGAGCTAAATCTTGGACTTTTCTTCCAGGAGATTCCTCATCTTGATAGCCAGTAATGGCAATAAAATTCTTTTTATCATTTGCCATTTTAATTGCATAATATTGGCTTGGGCCACCGGAGAGCATTCCTGAACTAGAAATAAAGATGCAAGGTTTTATTTTTAAGCATTCATCCCTATTACGAGGATCCCAAATAGGCACAGCCGGGCCATCTTCATAAAAAAAAGGGCGACCAAGTTTTTTAATTCTACTTCTTAACCAAGGTGTTACAAGCTCTGGAAATGAAGAGTAAACACCACATACTTGGCGAACCATTCCATCAATAAATAGGGGAACACGAGTTAATCTTTTCTCTTCCATTGCACGAGATAAAATCAAAATCACTTCTTGAGCACGACCAACAGCAAAAGCAGGGATAAGCATTTGTCCACCACGTTGGATAACTTCTTCTGCTTGTTCAATTAAGCGCTTTTCTTCTGCTGCTCGGTTTGCATGCAATCTTCCACCATAAGTAGACTCTATTACTATAGCATCTGGTTTAACTGGAGGAATCATTAGCCCAGGAACGGTAAGTTGATTGGTTGCTGCAATATCTCCTGTAATCATTACTGTCCCATCTTTTTTACTTTCAATAACTACTGAACCAGCACCAAGAATATGACCTGCTGGGTAATAGGTAACTTTAACCTCTCCTCCAAATAAACTTACTGGTTGTAAAAAAGGCACAGTACGAGCCGCACCCATAACATTTTCAACCATTGGAAGGGAATAGAGTGGGATTTCTCCTTCTCGCTCTTGCTCAATAGCCATAATTTTAACTGCATCAAGTAAGAGAATTGTAATAAGTGCAAGTGTTGGAGAAGTTAAATATAGAGGAACTTTATAGGTAGAACAAACTACAGGCAATGCTCCAGAATGATCCATATGGGCATGAGTTAAAATAATTGCTTCAACTCCTCCTACTTCTTGTAAATGAGCAAGCCAAGGCAATTGATCCCCAGAACGATCTTGCATCCTAATACCACAGTCAACTAAAAGACGGTGTCCAGCTATTTCTACTAAAGTCGAAGATGCCCCAACTTCATCAGCCCCACCTAAAAAGGTTAGTTTCATAAAATTACCTAAGATATTTATTAAGAATAAAAGTGATAAGCATTAGATAATAGCCTAATTGCAGGTAAACAAAAAGCTTTTATAACTTTCTTTAGGCTAAGCTGGAGTCCTAAGAAATTGTAGAATAGACTTGCACCTAAACCCGCAACTCAATACTATTTCTAAAGCATCTAAGCCGTTGCTAATCTCTTAAACCAAGTTAATGTTATTTTTAGGAGATGTTGTAGTGTCTATCATACATAGTTATATTTACTCAAGACCTGGTGTAAAACTTGATTTTGAACGATCGGGTTTTTTTTATCGCTATAAATTAGTATTAGCAATAGTTATCTCGCTATCCTTTCATATTAGCTATTTTAGTTGGTCTTTTTATCAATGGATTTATTCGCCTTTTACAGGCATGTCAATGGTTGATGATGTTTATGACAATATAAAATGGATTGAAATTACTAAACTAGCAAAACCGCTTAAATATCCTGCTAATATGCTAGTTTTTCCTAAAAAAACTATTCCACTAGATAAAATAAAAGAAGCTTTGGAAGAAGCTCAAGAAAAAGCTCAAGAAAAAGCACGCCAAGAAGCTAAAAGAAAAGCTGAAGAAGCCAAAAAGAAGAAAGAAGAAAAAGACAAAGAAAACAAAGAAGACAAAGAAAATCAAGAAAATCAAGAAAATAATTCAGAAGATTCTTCTAATGAAGAAGTAGCAAAAGCCGACACCCCGCCCTCTCCAGCCACATCGCCTAAATTTGGTCAGATAAATGCTCGCCCAATTCGTGAAATTATGGGAAAGGTCTATGATATTTATAAAAGTGGGAATCTAGATATTGAAAAACCTTTCTTTTCTGTCACAGTTGGCTATGAGGTAGAAAAAGATGGTTCACTTTATCAAGTCAGAATAATAAGATCTTCAGGCTCAACGCAGCTTGATAGTGCAGCATTAAATATTGCTGCTGCAATTAGTGAATCACACGCTCTACTGCCTTTAACAGCACTTACAGCTAATACTGCAACTTTGGAATTAGGACAAGAAAAAGCCTCTTTTATTATTAGAGGGCTTGCTTCTAACACAGCAATTGCTTCAGATCTTGCAACACTTTTTAATCAACAAGTTGCAGGACTACGACTTCTTTTAAGTTTTAAGAATCCTGAGGCAGCAATTTTATTTAATCATTTGCAAATTACTACTAAAAACAATGAACTAATTGCAGATATGACTATGCCACGTGATGAAGCTGATGCAATGATGCATAGGAATTTTAAGAAAGACCAATCACAAGAAACGCCTTCTCAAGAAGAAAGTGGAGGGGATGATAGTTCTGAAGATTTAGAATAAAAATATTTTTTTAAAAATATCTAGTAAGAGTACGATTTAGAGCTTTAAGCGTTGCTTTGGCTGCAACCTCAGGGGTAAAACCTGCAAATAAAGAAATTCCAGGTAGTAAAAAGGGGCTGTTTTCTGATTCTACTTGCAGGATTACTACAAAAACTATCTGACCAACTTCTGTAAGAAATATTTGGCGACAATGTATTAATTTTATTGATACGAATTTAGTTACAGATTTATTTATAGCCTGTAGGGTAGCTTGTACAATGGCTTTTAATAAATCGTCTTCATCCTCAGTAGCAAAAGCTTCTCCAATATAAATTTCTCCCCTACAAGCAAGCCAAACTAATACATGTTGCTTACCATCAGGCTTAAGTGTAATGTCTAGTTTTTTTAATATAAGGCGAAATGTTTGAGACATAATTAAATTTATTTATTCTCTTAAGAAATATGTTTTTGGATTTGTGAGAATTTTTAAGGCTACAAATAGTAAGGCAAAATTATGTAGCTATTTATGGGCTTTTTCAAGACATATTCTAAAAACCTACTTTTTTAAAGACTTTGAGCACTTAGGTGCATAAAAAACTTATTTAGTGTAGAATATCTAAACTTTTATTTATAAAAAATCTTTTTTGGTTAAAATAATGAAAATAAAACCTTTATACTCTCGTTTAACTCTCTTAGTTAGTTTTCTATTAATTTTTAATCTTAGTTTTATTAGCAGTGCTACACCTAATAATCTACAAGCTAGTAGTAAAGGGCAGGTTAGTAATAAGGAAAATCTTAAGCCTAAGCTTGCAGTAGTAATTGTGGTAGATCAATTTCGTGCAGATTATCTACAGCGTTTTAATCATTTATTTGGTCAAAAGGGTTTTAGGCGTTTAATGAATCAGGGTGCTTATTTTACTAATGCAAACTATGCTTATTCTAATACATATACGGCTGCTGGACATGCAACTATTGTTACAGGTTCGCTTCCTTCAATACATGGAATTATTGGCAATAAATGGTTTGATCGCAGAACAGGAAAATTTTTAAGGGCTTCTGATGATAGTGAAGTTAAAGGTGTTGGAACAGAAGGCACTTCTTCACCTACACTGCTACTTACTACAACTATCGGAGATCAATTAAGATTAAGTAATAACTATCAATCTAAATCTTTTGGAGTTTCAATAAAAGATCGATCGGCGGTCTTTACTGCTGGTAGACGAGGATCAGGTGCTTATTGGTTTAATGAGAAAAAAGGTCAAATGTGTTCTAGCACTTATTTTATTAAAGAACTTCCAGAGTGGGTATTAAAGTTTAATGAACAAAGGGTTCCAGACCAATACTTTCAAAAAAATTGGGAGCGAAAACTCCCTGAAAATGCTTACAACATTTCTGATCAAGATGATGCAAGTTATGAAGATACTTGGGATGGGAACACTAAGACTTTTCCACATATAATAGATGGTAATAGCAAAGAAATCACCCCAGCTTTTTATAAACAATTTGGTGATAGCCCTTTTTCTAATGAAATGCTTGCTAAATTTGCTTTAGCTACTATAGATAGTGAAAAATTAGGACAGGATCAATACCCTGATTTTCTTACAGTAAGCTTTTCTGCTCCTGATTTAGTTGGTCATATGTTTGGCCCCTACAGCCAAGAAGTACAAGATATGATTATTAGGACTGATGAAACCATTGGGTTTTTATTAGATGAGCTAGATAAACGCTTTGGTCTAAATAATATATTAGTTGTATTAACAGCAGATCATGGTGTTGCTCCTATTCCAGCTTATGCTCAAAAACATAACTTGGGAGGTTTAAGAATAGATGGGCTAAAATTAAGAAAAGAAATGGAAGAAAGACTTATTAAGCAGTTTGGTAGGCTAAATAATGATGATAAATATATATTTGGGCTAGTTAATCAGCAGTTTTATCTTAATGAAGATGCGCTTAAGAATAAAAAGCTAGAAATAAAAGAAGTAGAAGATTTTCTTGGACAACAAGCCGTTAAAACAGAAGGGTTTGCTAATTATTATACACGTACAAAAATAGTTGCTGGAGAAATGCCTAGTACAGATATTGGGCGTAAAATAATTGCTGGATTTAGTGCTGAGCGAAGTGGAAGTGTTTTTATGCTCTTAAAACCATTTGCACAAATTGCTGAAGCAGAAGATGAATATAATGGTACAGGTCATGGAACTGCTTATCATTATGATACACATGTACCCATTATTTTTATGGGAAAACAAATTAAGCCAGGCATTTATCACACAACTTCTAGCCCAAGTGATATTGCTCCTACTTTGGCTACAATATTAGATGTAGAGCCTCCTAATGGATCTATTGGAAGAGTTCTATTAGAAGGTCTTAAGTAATCTTGTTAAATAAAGAAATATGCTTAAATTTTCTAACTTAAGTTAAATAATTTTATAATAGTAAGCCAAAAATCTAGCGGGGGTAAAGCATAAGATAGTTCTTTAATAATCTGGTAAAATATCCTAAGACAATATAAAAGCCAGATTTTAATAAGGAGGCAGTGCAGGTATTTGCAAAAATAATTGCACTGAATATTTTTAGTGAAGGAGTGTTTTGTTTGTGGTAGGTGTTTTGGCGATCACAATTTAGATTGTGATATAGATAAAACAACCTTAAAAACTACTTTGTTAGGTCTACCTATAATTAAAAATAGGTATAGATTAGATAGACGAATAAATACAGAGGCTTTTGGAACAACATATTTAGCTTATGATATTGAAACTAAGTCTAAAGTTACGCTTAAGATTATTTTATTAGAATATTTACAAAGCGATCCAGAAACATACCTTAAAACCCTAGAAGATATAAAACAAATAAATCACCCTAATATAATTAGTATATTTAATTATGGTAAAAATGATGAAACCTCACTTTTTATAGTAACAGAACATCTAGAATACAAGACATTAGAAAGAGCCTTAAAAGAGCAAAAAGTTTTACCTCTAGAACAAGCAATAAATTATATTAGCTTGCTATGTGAAATAATAAATGCAATTTATGATACAGGCCAAATGTATCAAGATATAAAACTTACAAATATACTTGTAGGCAATAACTTAAAGCTATCTCACCTAGGTATTGTTTTTAGTATAAAACCTAGATCAACAGGAACGGTTTTAGACCTACCTTTTTATATTTCTCCTGAACAATGTAAAAATATTGAACTAGATGAACGATCAGAGGTTTATTCTTTAGGAGTGTTACTATACCATTTAGTTACAGGAAAGATACCTTTTTCAGGACAAAACTATACTTCTATAGCAGAGCAACATATTAGGCAAGTTCCAGTAGATCCCTCTACAATACGCCCAGAAATTCCTAAAAATATTGCTGCAATAATATTAAGAGCTTTAGAAAAAGACCCTGATAAAAGATTTCAAAGCGTTTTAGCTTTTGCTAATTTGCTGCGTCAAGCTTTTAGGCAGGCAAATAAAATTGAGAACTCACAACCTATAGGAGTAGATAAACCTTCTACTGAAAAACTTGCTATAGCAAGTACTTCGCCTAAAGACCTCTTAAAGGAGGCTAAAAATTTAAGAGCATCTATGAATCCTCAAGTCCTTGAATTAGAAGATGCCAATAGAACAGTTGAAGTTACAAGTTTTGAGTCAGTAAAACAAAACTATTCAACCTTAGCACAAGTAAAAGTCCCTCCCTTGGAAAATGATCCTGGCCTAACTCAACCAGGAGTCCAATTTTTCGAAAATGATAGCTCTTTAATAAAAGCCCAAGAATTAATTACAAACCCACCAGAAATAAACCAAGCCCCAAGCCATAAACCAAAAAGATTTTCAACCATTAGTATTATTCGAGATAATGATGATAATAAATTAAAAGATAGTGAGAAAAGTTTAAGTTTTAATGAAAATGTGTCTAATAATGAAGCTGCACTTAGAATAAGTAATGATGATATTCTTACAAGTTTAAGTAGCAAACTAGCAGAAAAAACCTATCCTTTATCAGATATTCAAGATAGTACTAAACCTCTTCCACCTGAATTACAAGTTTTATATAACAAAGTTTCTTCCTTAAGCGAAAGCCAAGAAAATCTTATTCAAGAATCTGTTCTAAAGGTTAAAGAAGTAGAAGAAGTATTAAATAAAGGTAATCTTAATAGTGATTCTAGCGAAAACCTTATTCCTCTTTCACCTACGCAAATATGTTATTTTTATGCAAATAAAGTACTTCCGACTTATAAAGTGGGACAATATCAAAGAATTTTATATGATGGAGTTATTGTTGAACGAGAGGCTTTAGCCAGCCTAGTTTTAATATTAGCAATTTTTTCCCTAAAAAAACGAAAGTGCTTAAAAATAGTAGCACTTGATAAAATCCCTACTGTTTTACAACAGAAATTAACCTTTGCAGAGGATGATAAAGTAGTTTTGCAAATAATAAATGCAGGAGTAAAACCTTTAGATTCTTTAGAACAAAGTATTTCTAAAAGTTTTGGTCGGCTAAATGCAATTTCTTTATATAGTTTATATGAATACTTTTTTTTGATTGCAGATAAACAAAAAATTGCAATTTCTGAATTAATTAATGATGCTGCTGCGGATGATTTAATGGGAAATAAATTACTTAAGGTTATTCCCAGAAATCCTAAAACTCATCTTGAACCTGGAGGGAGTATTCGTTCTTATGTTGTTAATATAGCAGAAGGGTCTTATTTATCTCAATATAATGACTTAGTAAAAAATATAGAAGAGTTAAAGAGGGAGGTGCTTTCTTTAGGTAGTGGGAGTCAGGTAAAACTATATAGTTATATGTTTGATTATTATAAAAGGCTATTTTGTGAGCATTCCTATGCTTTTGAGCGATAAAAATTAAAATAAAGGCTGAAATAGTTTGTCAAGATTTAATTAAACTTGTGCTAAATTGTAGAAAAAAAGTTTTTACCTATGTCGCTAGAGAGGTAAATCATGAATACCCCATTTGAGCTAAATCAAATAGGAGCAGATTCTTTATATTATCGTCAGCAAGAACGTTTAATTAAGTGGGCAGAAAATGTTTTTGCTGAACCAATAGCAGATGGCAATAGTATTAATCCTCGCTTTTATGAACAAAGCTTTATTAGCCGAGAACAAGAAATAATACTTTATAAAGATCTTTATAGCCGAGATACAGAGCTTGGTCTTGGCCTAATAGACTGGCGTAAGGCTGAATTATTAGATGCTATTGCTTACCTTAAATCTTCTATTAAAAAACGTGAATATAGTGCTTCTCTTACACGAAGTAGACAGGAATCTTTAGACAAATTAGCCCTTACCAGTAATCTTGCCCAAACACAATATACCGAGCCACGTGCAGCATTAAATGCTGAGTTAGAGCTACTAGAAACAGAACTAACCTTCTTACGGGCTTATAGCTCTAAAATAGATGCTTTAGAAAGAGTTGTTAAACTTATTGGTAGTGAAAGTAGTTTAAGAGTAACTCGTAGCTCTGAACAAATACTTAGGGTATTTAGTCAGAGTTGGAGAGGTCTTGTAAAAATAAAAGCCTGGGCTAGTCTCTTTAGTGATGATGCTCAACTACCTACGCTGCAACTTTATAAACAACCTGGAGAGCCTGCTGGCTTTATTTTACCTCTTGGGGAAAGCATGAGGGCTGTAGCTGTTAGTAGGGAAACGGCTGGCTATATGCTACACCTACTTAAAGCTATTAACTCTTTAGCCGAAGCCTATAGAAAACAACTTATTGAAGGTATTTTTAATCTAGATACAGATTGGGGCTATCCCCATATGTTAATAAGAGCTATTGTTGATCTGTTTTACTTTTGTAATTTTGAAATGCCTTTTTCTTATGTTGATCTTGCTATAGATCCAGAAGATCCATCTCAATTATGTATTTATAATTATAATAGTGGAGAATGGGAAATTATTACAGAAGATGCTAACTCTAGCCGTACCCTAAAACGTGTTGGTGCAGAAGCAGCACAAATTTTAGTTAATGCAGGTACTCTATTAAAAACACGCCAAGACAGTGAACTTAGCGAAATTATTAGAAATGAAGCTACACAAATTACCAGCCCAGGAGAATCACATAATTATCGACTATTTATGTGTTCTGGCCTTTCAGAATTTGACCTTGACCCTGCTAATCAAAGAGTGAAATTTAAGATGGCTTTTGGCTCAATGTCTCAACTACTAGACTCTTTAGTAGAAGGCCAAAATGATTTGACCCTAGTAAGAAATAGTATATTAGGTGGGCCACTTCAAACTATTTTAGGTATGGCACTGGTAAACTCTCAAGCTTTTTCTCTTCCAAGCGGAGCACGCGGACTAGACCCAATAGGGCGTTTTCAACTTCTTTCTTATTTCTGGCGCTCACTTGGCCGTCGTCGTGCAATAGCAATGCTTGGTGAAGATTATGTTAAACAAGTAACCAGTGGTTTAGCTTCTTTAGGAGAACAAGGCCCAGAACACCCTACTTTTCTTACTATGCGGGCTGGAACAATAATGACCCCTGGGTCAAATATTCGCCTTGGTTTAGTAAAAGCAAAAGCTAGTGAAGAAATTCAAGAAGAGCCTCCTGTTAGCCCTTTTATTTCTTTAGGTCTTTCTGACCAAATTCGCTTACTCGATCTAACTATCCAAACTTGGAAAATGTCAGAAGAATTACTAGAGAAACTTAGAGAAGTCCGCTCTCAAGGTAAACTAAAACGTATTTTAGAAAACCTACCCGCCCTAGTAGCTTCACGTAAAGAAGATATTCAAATGCGTTTTAATACTAAATGGCTTGTTGCTAAAAGTTGGCAATGGACATTTATGCGTACTTGTACACCTGTGGCTTGGGACTTTTGGACTAAGATTAGTAGCGATGAACCTTGGGACGATATGCTTTTAAGTCTTCCTCCTTATCAAGCTCTAGGACAACTCCTTAGGCTATTTAGTGATCTTGTACGTCTAGTACTGGTAATAGAATTATCTGGTTCAGAGGTTGCAGAAAGCGTTCAAATACAAGCCGAATCAGCAGGTCAAAATATTATGGTTGGACTAGAAGGCTTTTTTCGAGAAGGTGAAAGACTTCCTCCACAAGTAGCAGAAGCCGTTAATTTTTACTATAACCCTGAAATTAGATTTGATTCGTGGCTAGCTTTTACCAGTAGTTTTCGCCGTTATTTAGGCCAAATGATGCAAGACTTAAAACTACTTGGCGTTGAAAAAACCTTACTTACTTCTATTACTGGATTAATACAGCAAATAGAGATTCTTTATCCTGTTCGTGATAGCGAAAAAGTTGAGGAAAAAGTAGTTGAAACCCAACAAGAAGAAGCTCTTAAAGACTTATTTATTGATGAAGCCAATGCCGAACAAGTAGAATTCCTAATCCATAATGTCTTAAACGTCCCTGAACAAGATAGTTGGACATTTTTTAAGCTTTTATCTTTAGCCATTAGAGTTGATAAAAGAGACGCGGTTTTATTAGTAGCTAATAATAATGAGCTAATTACTAGTTTAATAAGAGAGCATAATCACCTTAATCTACTTTTTAATGCTCCTAGTCTAACAAAAAACTTTTTTAGCTACTTAAGTAGTTTAGACCCAGCAGATCTTCCATCACAAGAAGACATAGAGCAAATCTATCCTAAAATGACAGATTATTTTAATCAAGTATCAGACCTCTATAACTCTTTAGTTCCTATAGCTAATAAAATCCCTAATTTTCTTCCACAGGATAGAAAAAAACTATCAGACTATTTAGCTAACGCTCCACAAAAAAGTAGTGGTTTAAATTTCTTGATTTTATTAGCCTGTAATCGCTTAGTAATTGATGTTAGCGAAACTAGCGATCCTGCCACAATTCAAGCAGAACGTGCAGAAAGCAAAATTCGCACTTATTTAAGAGAACAAATTAATGCTAAGGTTGAAGAACCTTCTGTAGAAGTCTATCCAATAGGTGGAGCACGTATTTTAGCCCGTAAAGGACAATGTATTATTACCCATCAAGACGAAGGATTTGAACCTCTTTGGTGTGAACTAACACAACCTTGTTCAAAGACTCTTTATGCTAAATTTATTACTAAAAAATTTTCTATGATAGCTCAACTCCTAGAACAAGAATTTCCTGAACATCAAATATTAGTTAGGTAAAATATCAGCAATTCCCGGTTTAGAAAAAAAACTATTTCTTAAGCCTCTGAGTTTAGAAAAGTCTTATTTCTTGAGCCTCTGAGTTTAGAAAAACCTTATTTCTTGAACCTCTGAGTTTAGAAAAATCTTATTTCTTAAGCCTCTGAGTTTAGAAAAACCTTATTTCTTGAGCCTCTGAGTTTAGAAAAACCTTATTTCTTGAACCTCTGAGTTTAGAAAAACCTTATTTCTTGAACCTCTGAGTTTAGAAAAATCTTATTTCTTGAGCCTCTGAGTTTAGAAAAATCTTATTTCTTGAGCCTCGAAAGAGGCGAAACTATTTTTAGCTTGGCAGGTAACTGCCAAGTATAGTAATCAAGACACCGTAGAGTCCCGTAGGGACGATACAAAAACAACAAAGATTGTGCCGTCCCTTCGGGACTATGTAACTACAACTCATTGTATTCTTGGCACTTACGTGCCAAGCTAAAATTTGTAACGTCGCTAACGCGACTTAAGAAATTCATTTTTTCCAAACCGGGAATTGCTGGTGCCAAGTGCACGTGAGTGCCAAGTAATTGTCAAAACAGAAATTAGAGTTTTAGTGGGACAATTCTTGCATATTTTAAAATAATGTCAAAATCAAAAAAAATTTTCATGCGCTCGCTACGCTCGCTATAAGTGTATAGGGAAAAAGAGTACAAGATCTTACTTAAGAGTCCGCGCAGACATAACAACACGCAACCCAAGGCCGCTGAGACGAGAGTCCGGCGCAAGCCTGAGGCGGAGGGCAGAACGACAAGCGTTAGCAAGGCTGTTGAACGAACCACCACGCAAGACCCGGAGCGTATTATTGCTAGGTATGTTCTCCCAGGCACTGCCATCCGTAGGAGCATTATTGTAATTGTCGTGCCACTCATCTTGACACCATTCCCATACATTTCCATGCATATCATATAACCCAAATTCGTTAGCTACTCCTAAACTTCCTACTGGCATTGTTCCTCCTATATATCCTCCTTTGGGTGTTTCTCCATATGGATGCTCACCCTCATAGTTTACTATCTCTGTATTGATTGTTTCCCCATATGCAAAAGGTGTTTGGCTTCCTGCACGACATGCATATTCCCATTCTGCTTCACTTGCTAGTCTATATTCTTTTCCTGTTTTTTCTGATAGTTTCTTACAGAATTTACTAGAGTCTTCCCAACTCACATTTTCTACTGGTAGTTTATCCTCTCCTTTGAAGTAACTTGGATTATCTCCCATTATTTCTTTCCACTGTTCTTGTGTTACTTGGTATTTTCCTATATAAAACATTTCTACTCTTACTTTATGTTGTGGTGTTTCTTCTTTTACCCATCTACGAGCATCTTCTTCACTTCTACCATATCTTTTATACTCTGCAACAACTTTTTCTATATCACTCTCGCTTGTTCCCATCATAAATTCTCCAGCAAGGATTTCTACCATTTCTAGCATAACTCCATTTCCTAAGTGTTCTATATATTGCCTTGCTTGCTTTTTCTTTCTTTCTATTATTTTCCCTTTAATGTCCACTTTTACTGTTTCAAATGTAAATAGAGATAGGCTTTTGTACGGTTGGCTAGGGTTACTAAGTACATTTCCAATTATGTCTAGTGAAGGTCTATTTGTTGGCTCTTTAGCTAACATATTCATAACTAGATCAACTAAATTAGTCGGTAAATCAGGGCAAATGGTTGAAAGTAGCCTGGGTGATTGATTTAGGTGCTTAGATATCCAGCGAAAATCAGGAATAGGCATACTAATTTCACCATTGTTTATAAGAGGATGCTGTTTGGATAAAATTTCATAGAATACAATTCCTAGGGAATATATATCTGAACTGTAAGTTATAGGTTTTTCTTCATGATGTAATTGTTCAGGAGACATATGCCTAGGCGTGCCTACTGTACCAGATTTAGTAATATTAGTAGTATTTGATTGGTTGTCTTGAGATAAACTTTTAGAAATACCAAAATCAAGTAGC
>JACQZQ010000018.1 GCA_016213785.1 Acidobacteriota bacterium | reverse complement strand
TTTATTACAGTAACCTCTGGTGCTAGTGGTAGTGGTAGCGGTTCTGTTACTTACTCTGTTGCTACTAATAGTTCTACTTCTTCTAGAACTGGTACTCTTACTGTTGCTGGTCAAACCTTTACTGTTACTCAAGCTGGTGCTCCTGCACAAAACTGTACATTTAGCATATCTCCAACTAGTGCAACATTTAATCGAAATGGTGGAACAGGAACAATCACTGTAACAGCCTCTAGCGGTTCTTGTGCTAGCACTGCTGTAAGTAACTCTCCATTTATCACAATTCTCTCAGGAGCTAATTTAACAGGTAGTGGTACTGTTACTTACTCTGTGACTGTAACAAAGACAGCAAGAACTGGAACCATAACCGTTGCTGGTCAAACCTTTACTGTTAACCAAACTTCACTTGCAGCAAAAGGAAATAATAATAATAAATAGTAGATAGACCTTAAAAATCTATTAAAAATTTAAGCCACTAGAGATTTTCTAGTGGCTTAGGTTTTTTAAAACTTTTATAGAAAAATATTTAAGCCTTAGATTAAATATCCTTAAAAAATACACCCCAAAAAGTGTCATAATTAATTTTGTTTCTAAAGTCGGACTTGTAATAGTCTCTCAAGCAATAAGGAGAAAACTATGTCCACATTAAAACCTGAGTCTCTTAATTCTGATAACCCTGATAACCCTAATAATTCTAGTAATCTTAATAGTTTACATAATAATCAACTAGAAGACTCTATTAAAGAAAAGTTAACTCAAGAAATAAAATCTATAGAATATCTTTTGACAGAAGTGCCTGCTTGGCGTGCTAATAACTTACTTCAACCTAATGCAGACAAAGAGCTTTTTAACTTCTATGGCACACGTAGATATAATTTGCTACAAATGCTTTTGCCAGAGAATAAAGGGCAAGCTACAAATACTGATACTGCTAGTCAAGTGACTACATCTATTAAACATAATACATTTGTTGTTAAACCCGCTGAAAATTTTACAAATCCATCCGAAGATAATTTAGTTCTTGACCCAGCTTTTACAGAAAATAAAGTAAATAATAGTTCTGAGACTTTAACAAAACCATTAATAACAGCACATATAGAAGTCTCAAGACCAATATCATCCCAACTAAATACATCAACTAGTGTTAATCAAGGCATTCCAAGACAATCACGCCCCTATACAGCACCTCCTCCAATCTCTCCAACTCCTCCACAAAAATCTTTAGGAGAATTAGTCTCTGAAAATATCAACTATATTTTTGCTGCTTGTGGAGCGCTTTTTGTTGGAGGTATAGCCCTTTATTATCGTAATGAACTTTATCATGGGTTAAGTCAACCAATTGTCCAAGCAGCTATCTTAATGCTAATTACATTAGCTTTTTTAGTAAGTGGAATTTCTTTAGTTCGTCAAACAGATCAGACTCTCTTAGGCCGCACTTTAGCCTTAGTAGGCTCTTTACTTGTCCCAATAAACCCTTGGTTTTTAGTTAAATCAGAGCTTATTGCTGATACTGGTCGAGGCTGGGTTTTAGCCATAGCTTGTACTTTGCTTTACACAACTCTCACATATTTTCTAAAAGATCCTCTGTTTGTTTACTTAAGCTTAGCTACAGGAATGATTACAACTTGGGTAGGGGTTTATCACTTTTCTAACAATGTAGTTTACTTTAGTTCATATGCTACAGCCTTAATGGCTTACTCAATACTTGCTTTAATTGCAGAAGGGTTTTTTACCGCTAAAGAAGGCGATTTTACAAAAGAACGATTTGGACGACCATTTTTTCATTTTGCTCAAATAGGAATTCTATTAACACTGCTTTTCTACACCCCATTAGTTGCACTGCTTCCTAGAGAATTTGTTGCAACAAAAATGTATTTTGACTCTAGTTACAACTCACTTTTAACAGTGTGGCTAGCTTTAGCTGCAATGTTTGCTTATAGTTATTCTGCTAAAGTTCGTCGCGCTAGCTACTTTGTTTATCTTTCTATAGCAGCGCTTTATTGGTCAGAAATTTCTCTTTTTATTTACTTAAAATCAAGCCCTGGACAAGCCTTTTTAACAATCTCGCTAACAACTCTAATAATTAGCTTTTTAGCTAAAAAACTTTCTCTAGAAGAGTTTTATCACAAGCCTATTTACTTAGTATCAGCAATTATTAGTTATAGCTCAATTGGCTTAGCTATAATTATGCTTCTAGCTGGAGTAGAAATTAGCTGGTTTACAATTCTTGCTTTTTTAGTAACTGCGGTAATCTTTCAAGCTGGTTTACAGGCTAGCTTAACTCAACAAAAAACTATTTCCTATGAAGCTGCAATATTATATCTAAGCACTTTTGTTCTTTCTTTAACTAAATTAACCTTAGATAAAGACTTTCTTTTACTATTATTTCCATTACCAACAATTATAACCTCTATTTTAAGTTACTTAGCTTTTAAGTCTAAACAAGAAGAAAAAAATGTTTCTTGGCAAAATATTTCTATTTTTTGTATAGGAATTGCAATTTATAAACTAGTTCAACTATCTGTTAATAAAGACTTTAGTGACATAGTGCTTGCAATTTTTTGGCTAGAAATTTCCTTAAGCCTTGCAGCTTTTAGCTACCTAGTTAAAAAAGAAATCCCTGCACTTGTTTCAGCTATTTTTTCAACTAGTATTTTAATACTTTCTTCTAAGCTTTTTTTAGATCATTTTAACCTTCCAATACATAAAGAAGCTCTTATCTTCTATGCAATCTTAGCCTTAACCTACTATGTTATTTCACAAACAAACCTACTTTGGAAAGAAATCAAACAAGCTCTCTCCTATTTATCAAATGTATTAGTAGTATTTTTAGTCATTGTTTCCTCTGTTTTAATTCTAGATAACAACCCTACTACTACTACTATTGCTAGGATGTTCCCTGTAGTATTAGCTCTATTTTTAATTGCTGGCAAAGAGTCTTGGCATTTATGGAAAGCTCAAAATACGCTACACTCATCTTTACTTGGTATTATAGGAATAATTCTTCTTGCTTCAGTACTTTATCTAGTTAATATTCCAAGCTATAAGTATTTATATTTAGCAGAAATTATATTAGCTATTGGTTATTTATTATTAGCTTGTAGGTTAATCCAACAAAAAGTTAATCCTCAAGTTTCTATAACTTTTGAAGTTTTAGCAAACCTAATTGTAGTTGTTGGTGCTTTAGGGCTAATAATAAGCGGCTATAACTCCAGTCTAGATAGTTTTTCCTCAACAACTTGCTTAGGCTATTTGGTTATAGTGTTTTTCTACCTACTAGCTACTCAATTAACAGAAAAAGCGGATTTAATAAAAGTCTATTCCCATAGTACTTTTAGCCTTTTACTAGTAACAATATGTTTATTTGCTTATAACTTTGGGCTACATACTTGGGCAGATTTAGCAGCAATTCTTATCCCAGTACTAATAGGCTTTTTATTTGTTGATCGCCTAATGGAAAATACTAAACTCTCTAGTGCTAGTATAGGTGTTGCCCAAGTAGCACAACCAATAGTAGTTATTTTTGGAATTATCTCTGGTCTTTCTCGCAATAGCCCTCCAATAAGTGGAACTATTTTCTTTGCTGAAATCTCATTCTTTTACCTTTTTTTAGGATTATCAAGAACTAAAACCTATGCGATATATCTTAGCGTTATTACCTCAATAATATCTTTATTTAAGCTCTTAGATCATTTTCAAGTAGATTTTAGCTATTTAACTCTATTTTATGGAGTTTATGGGTTAGCTCTATTTTATATTGCAGGAAAAACTAAAGATAAATGGCTTAGCCCAATAATTTATAACTCTGCACATCTAATTCTAGGGTTATCTGCTACAGCACTTACCTTACAAAGCTTTGTATCAATGGCTTCTAATAATAATCAGCTAACACCCTGTTTAATCTCCCTAATCATAATGATTAGTATTTTTAGCTGGGTAAGTATCACAGTAGAAGATAAAGTGATTAAAAATATTTATAAAAATTCAGCTTATGTTTTAGGTGGTGTAACCTATTTAGCTGGAGGAAATTGGCTAGGGTTTAGCTTAATATCACAGACCGAGTTTTATAGCCTTCCTTTAGCTCTATTTATATTATGGAATGGATATAAAACTAAAGCTGATGATTCAGCAAACTTTTGGTTAAGTTTTGGAGCAGTTCTTTGTGTATTACCTACACTCTTACACGTAATGCAATGTAGGTTTATCAGTAATGAGCCTTCAGCAATTTATGATTTTATTTTAATTGTTGTTTCTCTAGCTTTAATGCTACTAGGAATATTAATGCAGATGAAAGTAGTAGCTAGAATTAGCCAAGCTGCATTTGTTACAGAACTTGCAATTATTGTATTTAGTGCAGTTAACTGGGAACAACAATGGTTATCTATTTTAATGATTTTACTTGCAGTAGGTGTATTTATTGCAGCTTGGACAATACACAATCGCTATAAAAACCATCAACAAGCTCAAAAGGAGGCACAAAATAGCAGGTTTAGCGCTAGATAATTGATAAGAAAAATAATTGCCTAACCATTTATCGCCGGGTTTAGAGGGAAATTAAAGGTATTTAGCTATAGTTTTTTCCCAATTTCCCTGAGCTTTTAAGATAAATTCTATGGCTTCACGAACAGCACCTTTACCGCCCTTACGTTTTGTTACTAGGTTAGCCACAGCTTTTAATTCTTTAACAGAGGTTTTAACAGCTATGGCTAAACCTACTTTTTGCATAACAGGTAGGTCTGGCAAATCATCGCCAATAAAAGCTACTTGGGAATTATTTAAGTTTAATTGGTTTATTAAGTTGTTGTATGCAGAGAGTTTATTATCTATTTTATCTAGAAGAAAATCTATTTTTAGTTCTTCACATCGACTAGTTAAAACCTTAGAGCGACGACCTGAAATAACCCCTATTTTTAGGCCAGCATTTTTAGCTAAGGAAATCCCTTGACCATCTAGTACATGGAAATTTTTTATCTCTTCACCACAAGGGAGCAAAATAATTTTTCCATCTGTTAAAACTCCGTCACAGTCCATTAAAATAAGCTTAATAGACTTTGCCCTTATAATTAAGTTTTCTTTATCGGCTTGTTTCATTAAAACAATTATTTTTTATTGGTAGGACAAAATGGAAGATAGAACCTTTTCCTACTTCGCTATCAACCCAAATACGTCCACCATGCGCTTCAATAAAAGCACGACAAATATAGAGTCCAAGTCCTGTACCAGCAATTTGACGCTGACGTGCGCTATCTAAGCGGCTAAACTTTTGAAATAATCTAGGTAGATCTGATGAAGCAATTCCCATACCTTTATCAGCTATTGATACCTGTACCCCATCATTTGTTTTGCTAATATTAACTCTAACAAATGCACCATCTGGAGAATACTTAATAGCATTACCAAGTAAATTATCAATTACTTCATAAATACGGCGACTATCTCCACTAATTTCAATATCTTCCTCTAAAAACTCAAATTTAAGGTCAACATTTGCATCTGCTGAACGTGTTTCCATTAAAGATGTTATTAATTCATTTATTCTAAAGGGTTTAAAATCTAATGGGAAATTACCTGTTTCAAGTCTAGACATTGTAAGAGTATCAGCAGCAAGAGAGGCTAGGTGTTTAGACTGACGATTTATTATAGCTAAATATTTTTTTATACCTTCATCTGAAACACGGTCTTGAAGCAGTTCGCTAAAAGCTTGAATTGAAGTTAATGGAGAACGAAAATCATGTGCAACCATTGAGACTAATTCATCTTTAAGCCTAATAGCTTCTCTAAGTTGCTCATTAGCAGCAATAATTTTTGCATAAAGTTCAGCATTTTCTACAGCGATTGAAACTTGAGAAGTTAAGTTATGTAAAAGGTCTAAATCAGCCTGAGTAAAGGGACGATTGTTTTTTACATCACGAGAAGCACAAAAAGTTCCTAGTAATTTTCTTTGAGCAGAAGAACGGTCTTTAACAAAAATAGGGAAACTAATTAAAGATGCATCATTACTAGGGTCTTGTGCTAGTTCTTCTTGTTGACATTTATCTTTATGAATAAATTTAGATAAATTAATTGCACGAGACTCGCTATTTAAACTCCATTCTGCCATAGTATCCATTTTATTATTTTGCTTATCAGAAAATACTATAGAAACTAAAGTATGTTCTGCATCAAGGAGTTTACCAGCATTTTCTGCAATAGAAGCAAGTAACGGGCTAATTTCTAAGTGAGAACTAATAGTTTTACCTACTTCAAAAAGAGCACCCATTTGTCTTGCAAGACGTTGTGATTTTTCATAAAGAATTGCACTTTCAATGGCTATAGCAATTTGTGAGCCGATACCAGTTAATAATCTTTGATCTTCAGTAGAAAAGTTTCTTCTAGAACTAGAAGTTAACAGCATTATCCCTATAGTAGCATTACGACTACGTAAAGGGATAGTAACTAAAGTGCGTATTCCAGCGTTATGAGAAGTGCTAGAGAGTTCTTTTAGACTATCTTGGACTTGATCAGGATAGAAAACTTGTAAACCTTCAGGTAATTGAGTCTCAAAAAACAAATTAGAAAAGGTTCTACAAGCACTTTCGGCAAATTCTCTTTTAGCACCGCTATTAAAATCTAGGTAAAAATTTTTATCTTCGTCTAAAAGTAGAATAATAACAGATTCTAAGTCTGCTACTTCAACAGCGCTTAATACTCCTTGATAAATTTCTTTTGTATCAAGAGAACGGCTAATTAGCTCTTGCATACGGTTAAGCAAGGCTAGTTCGCTATTAGTTAGAGCAAGTTTATAGAGAGTAGACTCCATTTCTTGAGCTATACGTTCATATTCACCCGGAGCACGTGTAAGATTAAAAGTAACTTTTTCTAAAACGCGTGTTAAGTAAAACTCTCTTTGTGAAGGGCTAATAATTATTTTGTCTATTTCTGATAAGTTATTTACAAATTTTTCTCTATCTATTTCAGAAAATTTATTTACTAGCCAGCTTAAGCTATTTTTTATAATTTCTCTGTCATAAGAAATTATTACTGGAATTCCTGTTTCTATTTCCGAGTCTGTTTTAGCCAACACTAAATAAGCAATTTCTGGAGAATAGACAATAAAAAACCAATCTAGTAGTAAAGTATCTTCTAGTGATAAAAATATCCCCCAGCTTTTTTCAGAAATTACTGGAAATTCTTTATGATATAAAATAAAAGTTTTTTTAGCACTTTCTAAAGCTGGTTTACATTTATTTAATAAAAGTTTTCTATCTGGAGAATTACTAGTATTAAGAATTACAATAGGAGACAAGTGAAATTCTGGGACGATTTCCGAAAGTATCTCACAGCTATTACTAAGGGTTTTTGTTGTATAGGTACGAAGGTCTATTCTATCTTTATATTCAGAAAGAATAAAACTTGCTAGAGATTGCGTCTCTTGCCCAGTAGCCATTACTGTCTCCTGAAAAGATTTTTTGAGCTTAAATATTATTACTAGCATCAAAAGTGAGCATTCTCAATATTAAGTGCTTAACTAGGAAGTTTCAAGCCGATCAAGCTTTCTTATCCAAAATAATCTAAAATAATATCAAAAATATTGATATCACTAAAAACAAAGCTTTAACTCATAATAAATTGCTATAATTAGCCTGTATCTAAAACATTTAACCCTATCAAAAAGATTAGAAAAATTAAGAATTTTTCAGCTATAATCTTTATTTTACCGAAAAAGAAGAGAGAAAGCCCCACTTCAATTTTGCGGGAGCAAAATAAGTGGAGGGATGAATCGCTACGTTACAAAAATCTTTAGTAGAAAGCAAAAAATAGTAGAAATAGCGTAGGTTTAGTAGTATAATGCTAGGAAAAATAATCAGGTAGAAATATGAGGAAGCAGAATAAAACAGCAAAAGCTAAAACCCCATCATTTGTGGCAGAACTTGAATTAGAAGCAAGTTCCAAAGGATTTTCTTGCTTAGAAAAAATAAATAATGCCTATCGTCAAATCTATAATGCAACATTAGGAGAATTAAAAAGAAACCTAGATGCATCACGTAAATCTAATGAATGGCAAAAAGCAGGCCTATTAGCAAAAGCATCAGCAGAACGCCAAAAAGCATTTTCA
>JACQZQ010000019.1 GCA_016213785.1 Acidobacteriota bacterium | reverse complement strand
GAACAAGAAAAGCTTCAAGGTATATGGAATGCGGTTTCCGTAGAAAAAGGAAACCAAATAAGACAAGTACAACCAAATGAGCTAGCTCAATTTATTATAGAAAATAATAAAATTAAAATTAAAGACTCTACAATAAGAAAAAAAACAGAAACAGAACTCTTGTATGAAATAGATTTATCAAAAAACCCCAAAACTATGTTTCTTAAAGATACAGAGGCTCTCAATAATTCTACTTATGCCACTTATAGTCTTGAAGGAGATATCTTAATAATAGAAGTGAAGAATTATTTTGAAGATGGGAGAGAAAAAATAGTATTCACCCTTAGGAAAACTAAGCCATAAATTAAGTTTAGTTTTTAATAGAGCGCATAACAAACATTGCAGCAGACTCGTAAAGTTGGCGCGTTAATACTCGCTATTTCCCTCGCCGCTGAACTAGGCGCTTGACGAGATATTCCTAGTAGCTATAATAATCGCTTATTTAACTTATCTTTTATATCTTCAAAATTAATAAAAAGTTAACTGGAAATTTCTAATGAGTAACCCTAGTCAAATATCTGACGAACCTATTACAGTAGAGCATTTACTTAAATTAGCAAACACAATAGATTTATTTGAACAATATACACGACCACATGCAAGCCAATTAGCTCGTTTAGCTGAAGCCTTAGCTCTACGGGTTGGTGTTTCAACAGCAGACTTAAATGCATTAAAAATTGCTGCTCTCCTACATGATGTAGGTGAAATGATAATGGATAGTCCCATTCTACGTAAGGCAGGAATAATAGATTTTAAGCATAGGATAGAGCTATGGCGACACCCTATTATTGGAGAACAACAACTAGCCAAACGTCAGTTACCAAAACAGGCACAGCTTTTAGTCCGCTGGCATCATGAGTGGTGGAATGGTTCAGGTTATCCTGATATGTTATCTAAAGAAATGATCCCTATTGGAGCAAGAATACTTAGGCTAGTTGATAGTTATGATGCTTTAACAGCTTATAGGCCATATCGCGAAGCCTTTTCTATAAAGGAAGCCCAAGATATTATTGAAAGATCTGCTGGAATAGAATTTGATCCCTATTTAGTAAAAGTCTTTTTGGAAATGCTAAGAGAACACTCCACGCTTATAACTCCTAAAATATCTCAAACTCTTGCAACAAAGCCTACTTATCAAATGACTGAACCTACCAAATTAACCGAAGACACTGAACTATATGAAACTAGTGAAACTGATGAAACTGATGAAACTGATGAAACCGTGCAGGAAATGAATTCAAATGAAAATAATGAAAGTTTAGTAACAGAAAACCAACCAGAAAATTACTCTAAACTCCTAATACCTGATAATAATTCAGATAATGATTTAGATAATGATTTAGAGGATCCTAACATATCAGTGGAAGTATCCAAGCCTATAGAAAGTTTAAACTCGCAAAAAGGATCTCTAGAAGAATATCCTTTACCTAATAGTGATTTGATTAATTCATCTGAAGAAATAGTTAATAAAGACCTTATTGAGTCAGTAGAAGAAGATGTTACTGAATCTAAGCCTGATCTAGGCACACAGCCATTATTTTTACCTTCAAATAATTTAATGACAGTATCAAATACTAGTTACCTTCTAGAAAATAATTTTGCAGAGTCAAAGACAGAAAAACTTGAAAACGTAAATAAATTGTTAACACAATCTGAAGAAAACTTTTTAGATAAGAGCAAAGAAAATGTTGAAAATAAGTCAGAATAATCATTCTTGGATTGCTTTTGAAGCAAGCGTACTCGCACAACAACAGTTTGAATCAGTTGCTATTGCTTTTGCTGGTTTTTCTAAACTAGACTGGTATTTAAAGCTTTGGAATAAAAGAGTTATCAATAATGATATTTGTCAATGGGCTTGGTGGATAGCTCGGGGTAGAGTAGAAAATAATAGCGAACAATTAGATGAGTTTGATCTAGAAATATTGCTATCTGAGTCTGATGAAATAGTAGAAATAGACAACACTACTCTAGAAAATTGGTTTTCTAAAAGTGATGTAATTTGGCTAGAAAATTTAAGAAAAAATATTGATAAGCTAAATAATGAAACACGTAAAGCTCTTGCTATTTCCGCAGGTATTTTAACAGGTGAATACCTACTTTCTTTTTGCAGCCAAACCCAAGACTTAAAGCGCCCTTTATCAGAAGTTTACATAGAAATGGTAAAGATGGTTAATAAAATAATTGATAATCAAAGCTATAACCGCTCAACCAATTTACCTGTTTCTGAGTTTATTGTAAGAACTAAAGCAGATTTACTTTATTTAAACTTACCTAATCCAAACTCTATGCTAGATTTTTTAAGTAGCTCTGCTAGTTGGAAAGAAATTTGGGTACGCAATCATAATGATTTTTATGATGAACTGTTAAGAAATGTTAAAGATAGTCCAAGTGGGTTAATTAGTTCCAAAGAGCATTATCTTCATATATTTTCGCAACTACTTGAAAGATCAAAACATATCCCTATTTGGGCAATAACATTTTTAGAAAATTCTCCTCTTTCACTAAAAGAAATGGCTGATGAAGTAAAAAAACACCGAGAAATAAAAACAACATATATGAAAGATTTTTCTGAAATTCTTGGGCAAAGAAAAACCTACATTATTATTGCTAATCAATAGTTTAATGTGTCTTATATTTATAAACCTTGATTATTTTTCTGCTTTACGTGCTTGGGCTTGTACAGCAGTAATAGCTACAGCATCAACAATATCTTCTGCTTTACAGCCTCGTGAAAGGTCATTAGCAGGTTTATCTAGACCTTGGAGAATTGGGCCTATAGCCGTTGCACCTGCTAAGCGCTCTGTTAACTTATAACCAATATTTCCTGCTTCTAAGTTAGGAAATATTAAAGTGTTAGCTTGGCCTGCTACAGTACTTCCTGGAGCTTTACTAGCACCAACCTTAGGCACTAGCGCAGCATCAGCCTGCAATTCCCCATCAACTTTTAATTCTGGGACACGAGCACGAATGGTTTTTAATGCTTCTATAACTTTATCCACTAAAACATGTGAAGCGCTTCCCTTAGTAGAAAAGCTTAGCAATGCAACCTTAGGCTCAGCCTCAAGTAGTGCACGGGTATTTTCTGCTGAAGCAATTGCAATTTCTGCAAGTTCAACAGCACTAGGATTAATGACTACGCCGCAATCCCCATAAATAAAACTTCCATCCACTCCATAAGGGCAATTAGGCACAACCATAATAAAAAAACTAGAAACAATACGGAAGTTTTTCTTTAGCCCAATTACATGTAATGCTGAACGAACTGTATGAGCAGTAGTATTAGTAGCACCAGCAACAGAACCATCCGCCTTACCTTCTTTTACCATCATATTTCCATAATAAAGCGGGTCTTGAATAGTTTTTTCTGCTTCTTCCCAAGTTATCCCCTTAGCTTTTCTCATATCATAAAAATACTGTACATATTTACTAAAATCTAAAGAGCGTTTATGGTTAATAACTGCTATATTGCCTAGTGAAAGACCTAACTCTTTTGCTTGGCTAGAAATTTTATTTTCATCCCCAAGTAAAGTAACCTGTCCTATATGACTTTTAACAATCTCTACTGCGGCAGCAATAGTTCTGGGGTCTTCTCCCTCTGGTAAGACTATATGTTGAGGGTTAGCAGCGGCACGACTACGTAAACGTTCTAGAACTTTCATAGGCCATCCTTAAAATTGATACTTGACTGCAAATTGAATCACTCTAGAAGGAACAGAAGTGTTAACTGAGCGACCAAAAGCAGGTGCGCCAAAGGTACGAACAGGAATACCAAAATGAGTTCGGTTAAAAAGATTAAAAAATTCTGTTCTAACAGAAAGAAACTGCTTATCAGTAAGCTTAAATTTTTTTACTACAGCTAAATCCAGTGTAGCAACTCCAGGAGCACGGAAAGTATTTCTACCAACACCACCTGTTCTAACACCTGATCCAATGAGTTGTAGAGCATCGCGTAGCGATTTACTTGGACTAGTAATTCTTACAATACCTTTATCAACTTGTTGAAATAAAGCATCGCTATCTAAGCGGTCATTAAGATTTCCATCTCGGTTAATATCAAAGGCTTGATTAACGGTAAATGGTTGACCTGTTTGTAGGGTAAGAACTCCATTTACTTGAAACCCATTTAATAAAGAAGACCTAGTAAAAGAAGGGAGATCATAATTAAAATAGGTTACTGAGCGGTGTCTAATATCAAAACTAGCCGAACCGCGTTCAGCACGTAAATTATTTTCATCTTGTGGAAGAGTAAAGCTACCTGCTGTATCAAAAACATCTGAAACTTCATCAATTGAATGACCATAGGTGTAGCTTGAGCCAAACTGTAGACCATTATTAAACCGTTTACTAAGAGAGAGTTGTAGAGAATGATAAATTGATGATGCTGAGGCTTCGATTACTGTAAATGGGCCAAGATTTGGGTCTTTACGTGGTGGAGCTAGTGGATTAGGCTGAAAACCATTTGGTAAAGTACTATCAGAAGTAAGGATAACAAATGAGTTTGGCCCACCATTAGGAGTACGAAAACGAATTAATTTTGTACCTGTTGAACCAACATAAGCAGCATTTAGGACATAATCTTTACCTAATTGATGCTCCACAGAAACATTCCAATGCTGGCTATAGGGACTACGTAAATTAGCATCTGGTAAAACAAATGCTAAACCACCTCCTTGACGTTGGAAAGGATTTGTTGATCCTGTAGCTGTAAGAAGTTCACCTAGGCCAAAACGCAGTAAATCCCCACGAAAACCCAAAGTATTAAGCGATCCTGGTTGAATAAAATCTAGCGATAGCCCTACATCAAGAAGACCAGGCTCACCAAAAGAGCCTGCAACTTTTACAACATTACCAAAAATATCAAAAGAAAAAGTTGGGTCAAAAACTACTGGAATAAAGTTAGGGAAAACATTTCGTGATTGGCTAGTAACACTACCAATAATTTGATCATAGTAAATACCATACCCAATTCTAATAGAAGTAGTGCTTTTACCGAATGGGTCAAAGGCAAGACCGATTCTAGGGCTAAAGTTATTTTTATCAGAGCGAAAGATTTTATCGCGACCATCTAAGAATCTATTAAGTGAACTAATAGAATTGCTTAAGACTTTTTCAAAGATAGATTGAAACATTTGTCCAAACTGAGAGTTAGCAATATTTGGATTAGAGGCAGGAAGTTGCAAATTAAAGGTTTGCTCGATTTTGTTATTTACTTCAACTGGTACAGAAGTAAACTCATAGCGTAAACCATAATTTATAGACAATTTACGATTAACTCTCCAAGAATCTTGGGCAAAAAAGTTATACTCATTAAATCTTAAGCCAATATTAGAGTCAGGTGTAGTAGCAATGGCTTGGAAAACCTGTGATGGAACAGCAGCAGAGGCAATGTCTGAGCCTAAAATTAAATTAGAGCCAATTCCAGGAATAGCTAAAAATCCGCTACCAAAAACTGCTTGTGGGCGGAAGTTACGGTCTAGAAAGCTATTAAGCTGTGTTCGGCGAAAATCTGCACCAAGTTTTATTGTATGTGAGCCTATGCTTTTTACTATTGTGTCAGCAATTTGATAAGTGTTATTAGAGCGTCCTTGTGGAAAAGTAAAAGGATCAACCCCTACAGGACTAAAAGGAGTCACAACTAATTGTCCTAATGCCCCAGTACGACCAAAAGCATTAAAAGTACCAAAAGAAGATGTTATACCCTGAGTATAAGTTTCTGGTCTAAGATTAAGGTTCCCTCCAAGGCGCTGAAAATCCCTAAGTAATTCAGGTATATTTAATGTAGAAGCAGTTTCCCCAAAAAGCAGTGGGCTAGACGGCTGAACAGGAAAATCTAATGTAGTACGTCCATAAGAAACACGCGCTTGATTATAAAGACTAGGGGAAACTTGTGTATTAAAAAACAAGGAAAGGTTTTGAGTTCTAGTTTCAGTACCAAGCGAGGCATTTATAGCATTACCAACACTAGGAATAATTGATTCATCATCAGTAAAATTATAACGTGCAGTAAAAGTACTTTTACCAAAATTTTGATTAATTTTAACTGAAAATACTGTACCACTAGCATCATTACTTAAAGTTTGTGTAAAGTTATTTACTCCATAAGGCCCAGCAATATTATTAGGTAGTGGTAAAATAGCCTTTATTGCCCTACCTGCCTTAGTAAGATTAAAATCTGGATTTCTATTAAAGCCTAGCTCATCAGGCCCAGGAACAGCAAAATGATTTTCTTGAGTACCATTTATATCTTGTCTTTCAAAAGAGACAAAATAATGTGCTTTATTTTTTTTAACTGGCCCGCCTAAAACAAAACCACCTTGAAAACGGCTACTTTGATCTTTTCCACCAGAAGCGCCTCCAGTTAAATCAAAGAAATTACGCGCATTTAATTCATCAAAGTTTGCAAAACCATAAAATGTTCCATGCACTTCATTACCACCTGATCTAGAGACTGCATTTGCTTGTGAACCAATATTACGACCAAATTCTGCATCCCAAACTTGGGTAGAAATTTGAAACTCATTAACGCTTTCTATTGACTGAGGAACTAAGGAAACAAAACCTTGACGACGTACACCTATATCTTGGTCATTATTATCTGACCCATCAATAGTAAAATTATTAGCTCTAGCTCTACGACCATTAACAGAAAATTGGCCTGAGGTTCCGACACCAGGGCCTAAGCCTGGGCCAGCAGCACCTGTTGTAGCAGGAGAAGGAAGAACCCCTGGAGAGAGTAGAGCAAAAAAGTCAAAAGTTCTAACCCCACCTAAAGGGAGGGCAGTAAGCAAATTACTATCATAGTTACTACGATTAGTAGCATCTGTAAGCTCTACTAAAACATCATTGCCCGAAGCGCTAGCAACAGGCTGGGATGATGTAGGAGTAGGATTTGCAGGGTTATTTTGATTAGGATCAATACTAGGAGTAGCACTTATAGACCTTATTACAATTGGAGGTAAGGTTACAGTAGTTTTATTTAATGGAATAACAAAGTTAAGTTTTTCTGTTTTTTGATAGCCCATCTTTTCAATAGAAATTGTATAACGGCCAGGTTCAAGGAAGGCAATAACATACTTACCTTGGGTATTACTTCTAGCAGTATAAGGTGAACCATCATCTTGATTAGTAACAGTTACTAGTGCTGCGTCTACAGGCATATTGTTTTCATCAACAACAGTACCATCTAAAGTACCAGAAGTTTGACTATAAATATTAGCAATAGGTGAAAACACCAGGTATATAGCTAAAAATATTTGTAGTGTTAATTTTAAGATATGCATAAGGTGCTCCTAATAGTCCTCATAAAGTAACTGGAAAATGGTTAATGGTTAATGGTTTTTGACAAAATAAACTACAAATTAATTAAGAATGCTATTGCTAAAATAACATAGAGCACGCTTGGCTTACAAATAAGCGGCGTGCTCTATAGTAGAAATCAGCTTCTTAAAACTATTTATTTTTGGCTTATGCTTTTTTCTTGAGAATTTTCTTTTGCAATTTTAGCTGCTTTTTCTTCTTCTGTTTCTACAGGCTTAATACCTACGTCGTCAATCATAGTCTCTTCACCATCAACAGTGGTAAAAGCTATATTGCCATAAGTAAAAGTATTACTCTCATCAATAAATACATCTAGAGGGATTTCTGTTCCTGCCTCAGGCCCTTGATTAGGTTTAATAAAAGTTTCTATTTTATTTCCTCTAACAGAAATTCTTATGCTGTAGAAATAGTCTGGGCTTAAAGTTACAGTATTAACTTTTATTGATTGAGCAAATTTACTTAAATCTAGATTACCATCTTGGCAAATATAAGTTCGCATCATATTTGGAGTTTTCCCCTTAGGGCCAGAGAGATGAAATAGATAATAATTTTTTCCCTCTCCAGTAACTCTAAGTGCCCAAGCTAAACCCTTACCATTAAGCATTTTAACTGTAAATTGCCCATCTAAATCCCGAAAGATTCCTTTTTTAGGATACCCTAATTTACTTACGCCTTGGACATGGAGTTTAGCCTTTTCATCTACTTTCCAATCTGTGGGAGCATTCCACTGTGTAAGACCATTATTAAATGGCTCAAAGAACTCTCCTGTGTTTGGAATAGGAACTAGTTTTACAGCTAAATCTTGAGAGCCAATAATTAATTTTTGGACAATTTTCTTTTCTTCATAGCCATCTTTAACTACTTTAATTTCCCTCTCACCTGGCTTAATACCATTTACTACAATTTTTCCTGATGGAAGGACTTTACCTTTTGATTCTGCATCAACATAAATTTCTGCTCCTGGTGTAGAAGTTAGATTTAAGTCGGCAGTAGCTAAAACCAAACCATTAGCATCAGCTATTAATTCTCCAGCTTTAATTTCTAGGTCTTCCTCACGAGTTATATAATCAGGGTGGGTAATCTTAAGTTTTCTTACTCCTCTAGAAATACGGCTTAGAGTTAATTCTTCGCCTTCTCGTTTTGCTATAGAAGTCTTTTCTTCGCCGTCAATAAAGACTTGAGCGCCTTCTGGTATTCCACCTAATTTAATATCTCCATATTTAGAAATAAGATTTACTTTTTCTGTTTTAGCCTTTCCTTTTTCTAAAACAAGCTCTAGTTTTTGCTCATCAAAATCAGGGTGTTTGGCTATAAGAGTTACTGTACCTGGCTTAAGGTCAATAAGCTGCGGAACAATACCTTCATCATCTGCTTTATAAGGTTTTTTAGCGTTATTTATAAAGATTTCTGCATTAGGGGCATTAGTAACAATAGCAATACGGCTTAGGGTTGGAGGCGGAGGCGGAGGGGGTTGGGTAAGAACATTTTTTGTAACAGTAGGGGTGTCTTCTGTTTTTCCTGAACCACTTGCCCCAATTACTTTTGGTTTAGTCTCTTTACCGGTAGTATTACTATTTTTTTCAGCTGTTCCTGAACCAGAAGCACCTATTTTTTTTCCTTGTCTACTTGGCTCAGCACTAGCAAAATTTGTTAAAGAGAAAATTAATATTAAAGAAAAGATAAGTTTAATTGTTCTCATAAGTTTTACCTACCTAATAAAGTCTAATCTCTAACCTAGTTCTTATCCATAGCAATACGAAAACCAAAATGAGGATCTCTAAAAGTAGGTGGGTTTAAGAGTCTAGTAGTAGCAGCAGAAGCAGCTTTTGCATTTCCATAATTACCACCACGCGCGATTTTAAGTCCTTTTTCTATAGCATTTGGGTTTCCTGGGTATAATGTAGCATCTGATGAAGTCCACTCAGAAACGTTGCCTGACATAGCAACGATACCAAAGGGGCTAATATCTTTAGTAAGTGCTTGGCTAATTACTGCTAGTAGTGTTCCTGATCCACCTGTTAAATCTTTAGTATTAGCAATGCCTGGTTCCCAAAGAGCGCCCCAAGCATAAAGCATACTTTTTTCACCTCTAGCAGCAAATTCCCATTCTTGTTCGGTAGGCAAGCGATAAGGTTTATTTTCCTTTTTAGCAAGCCATTTACAATAAGCATCTGCATCTGCCCAATCAATATTAGTAACAGGTTGATCAGCCGCACCTTCATTAGCAGGATTCCAATCTGGAGGAGCTTTATAACCAGCAGCTTGCAAAAATTCTGCATATTCACGATTAGTTACTTCATATTTACCTATAAGAAAAGATTTTACTGTTATTTGATGTGCTGGAGTTTCCTGAACTTCTATTTCATTGCCAAACTGATCTTTACCCTCATCACGCCCCATTCTAAAAGTTCCCCCAGCTATTTCTATCATTGTCCCAGGTTTATCTATTTTAGGTGCTGTTGGACTAGCACTAGTTAATGGGGTTGGTGTATTTGTTGGGCTAGTTGGTTTACCTATGAATTGCCATGCTGCTATAGCAATAACTATTAATACTATAGCTCCTCCTCCAATAAACACTGGAGTTTTAGAGGAGGTAGAAACTATTTCTTCGCCTTCATCACCTAGGCGTTTAGCACTACCCATTGCAAGGGTTCCACCTGAAGTGTTTTCCCGTCCCATTGCAAGGGTTCCACCCTGATGAACAGCTCTACTTTGACCTTTTGTAGCTTTTGACCCTCCAGAAGAGGTTTTTGTTTTATTTCCACTCATTTCTGTAGTCTTACGACCAGCAGCACTCATTGCAGTAGTAGCAGATTTATCCGACCCTGTTTCAGAAATATCCATTTCTGTAGTATCACGACCACCACCACCAATAGTAGATACACCTCCTATTGGGTCATCTTCTAATAAAGAAGAGTAATCGCCACTAAGCATTCCTGTTCCAGTGCCTACAGCATGAGCAAACTCTCTTGCTAATTGGGCAACACTTTCTTGTCTATCTTCGCGTTTTTTGGCTAGTGCCCGCAAAATGACTGCTTCAATTTCATCAGGAAGTTCTGGCAAATATTTTTTAGGAGAAGGTGGAGGTTCACTAAGATGCTTTAGGGCAACAGCTAAAGGAGAGTCACCACTAAAGGGAAGTTGGCCTGTAATCATCTCAAAAAGCATTACGCCAATGCTATAGAGGTCTGCACCTGGGCCTAGATTATCAGACTGACACTGTTCAGGGGACATATAGTAAGGAGTTCCAACAATCATACCTGCTTCGGTTAGACCATCAATAGTTTTTGTACCAGTATTGGTCATTTTGGCAATACCAAAATCAATAACTTTAACTATTTCTCTGCCATCTTCTTTTTGTAGAAAAACATTATCTGGTTTTAGGTCACGGTGTACGATGTTGCGTTTATGAGCGGCTTCTACGGCAGCACATATTTGGACAAGGATTTTTGCAGCTTCTGAGAGTGAGAGTCTTTTTTCTGCTTTTAGTTTATCTCTTAAACTACGTCCACTTAAAAATTCCATTACTAGATAAAAAGTATTATCAGCAGAAATACCAAAGTCCGTTACAGCACAAGCATTAGGGTGATTAATTTTAGCTGATGCCATTGCTTCGCGTCTAAAACGGTCTAGTGTTGTTTGATCAACATTTTTATCAGCTAAGAGAAATTTAATAGCTACAGCACGATCCATTAGGACATGGTGTGCTTTATAAACCATGCCCATACCTCCCTCACCTATTTTCTTTTCAATACGATACTTATTTTCAAAAGTAGTTCCAATAAGTGGGTCTGGTTTTGCTTCGGTTTGTGGTGGTTGATTTGTGCTAGTAATAGCAGCCTCCCTAAAATATCTTTTACTTAAGATATTAACTTTTAGATGATTTAGCCATACGAAAAAAATATTACTTTATTAGCAATATGCAACAAAATATATCACAACTACCTTTAATAACTCTAGACGGTTATTAAGGTTAAGGGATAAAAATTATATATTAAAAGTCTTCTTAAGATAAATAAGATCAAGGAGATAATAATTCAAGCCCTGTCTCTGCTTCCATTCTTCCAAGAAAGTCTTGATCAGCATTTTGCCAGTATTCTAAACACCTACTATAGTGCTTTATAGCTTGCTGATAATCTTTTTTGGCTTCATAAATCTTTGCTCTTTCTAAATCTATCTGTAAAGAAGAACAAAAGTAACTAGCACTATGTAATGTAGTGTAAGATTGTAAGCTATCTAATAGTTCTATAGCCCTTTGATAACCTTTAAGTTGACGTAGGCATTGAGCCACAATACAAATAGCTAGGTCAAACCCATTAGTATAAGACCATATAGATTTTTCTAGTAGCTCTATACTTAGCTCATAATTTCCTTGATAAAACTCTACTGTTCCCCATAAAAATAAAGCAAGTCTTTCAATTTTTTGATTAGGCATATTACGACCTATTAGTTTTACTTGCTCAAGAATCTCTATAGCTTTTTCATAATTACCAGCTAAGGCAAGTAACCTACCATAATTTACTTTTACCCAAACATTATTTACAGTTTCAACCAAAGAGTTATTATCTTTGTTAATTTCTTCTGAAGCCATTTCATATTGTGCTAAAGCTTGTTTAACATCCCCAATTTGCTCAAAAAAATAGCCTTGCCAAAAACAAGGTGACATAGTAGGGTCTAAGTCAGCTAAAGGGCTTAGTTCCCTTTCATGTTCAAGCAAAAAGTTTAACCAGTCCCTTAGACGGCCTCGAATTCTAAAAGTTTCTGCTAAATCACGTAAACAAAAAGCTTGTTCTAAACCTGTAGTCTCACTAGATAAGAGTTGAAGATATTGTTCTGCTAAATCAGGCCGACCTGTAAGCATTTGAACTCTTGCATCCCAAATCTTAGGTATAACAGAGCCAGTATTTCTTGCTGCTTGATTAAAGGCTGCTTCTGCATAAGAATAATTATGTTTATAGTAAAAAATTACTCCTAACAAATGGTCAGATAGCCAACTATGTTTTGATTGATTTCGGGCTAATTGCTCAAGACGGTCAAAATTTGCTGTATCAAGATAGCTTTCTGCTACTTGGCTAATACCTAAACCAACCTCTGCCCCTTCAAATAAAAGCCTAATATCAAATGAAAGAGCTTGTTGAAAAATAATAAATGCTCTATCACAGTCCCCTCGCCAATGATGAGATTGCCCTAAGAACAGATACCCCATTTTTTCTCTAGGGTATTGTGCTACTAGTTCTTCAGCTAGTCTTTGTTGATTAATATAATCTTTTTGCAGTGAAGCTTTCTCTAGTAAAATTATTAGTCTTTCACTTTCGCTTACTCTTCCACAATGTTCTAAGGCATTATCTAAATGCAGTAGATGTTCAGGGTTATTTTGCCAATACTCAATACGTGATAAATGATAGTAGGCTAGTGCAAAGCGATTATCTTCTTTAACTGCCTCTAAAAAATTTTCTCTAGCTTTGTCTAAATCCCCTTTTTGATAAGAGTTAAACCCTGATTCAAAATTCTGGAGGGCTGCTAAAGAATTAGTTACTAAGTCTATTACCTTAGGCGGTTCAATATCATCTCTATTTATCTGTAGTTCTCTTTCAATACGTAAAGCAATCTGATCTACTAAAGTAAAAACCTCATCTTTATAGCTTTTAGTAATAAGAGAAAAGTTTAGTTGTCCAGTACTAACTTCATAGGAGTGAATTGAAAAGGAGATATTTCCATTTAATAAAGTAAAAGAGCTAAGTAAAAACCTTTCTACACCAACTCGGCGGGCAATTTCCCAAGACATAGGTTTATCAATATCTTGTTCTAACTCATAGTTTAGCTGATAAAATACATCTGCTAATTGTCTATGGCTAACCACATCTAAGCCCACATTCCAGCTTAACCTTGCTATTAAAAGCTCTGCTAAAGCAACACGATACCAACTTAGTTCTGGGCTACCAGTAAGATTATCTGGGTAAAGAATTACAACTGAAGGACGAGTAATCCCAGGTGAAACTAATGGCTCAGGCGAAAATACTGTAGGCACTAACTCACTATCTATTTGACTAGCTAATATATCTAAGCGTCTATGTAGCTGTCTTAAATCTTTAAGTAAATCATCAGCATCTTGATAACGAGTTGAAGGATCTTTTTCTAAACATCGATTAACTAGAAATTGAAAATGGCTAACTAGTCCTGTAGCAACTTCATTAAGAGGTAAAGGGTTAGCTCCAATAATTTCATAAGCAATATCTACTGCTTTCTGCCCGCTAAAGGGAAGTTTTCCAGTAAGCATTTCATATAAAAGTATTCCAAAGGAAAAAATATCACTACGGTGATCTATGGGCAAATGCTGTACTTGTTCTGGGGACATATATCTTACTGTTCCAAGTACTAAGTTATTTTCTGTTTTAATTAAAGGGCGACGAGCGCCAGAATAGGTTATTTCCATGTCTAGAAGCTTAGCTAAACCAAAGTCTAGTACTTTTACATAACCATCTGGCCGAACCATTATATTTTCTGGCTTAATGTCTCTATGAATAATACCTGCTAGATGTGCAACCTTAAGAGCCTTAACTATTTGAGTTGCTATTTCTAAAACTATTTGTACTGGTATGGGGTTGTTTTGGAATTTTTGCCTAAGTGTTTGACCATCTACAAACTCAGTAGCTATAAAACACTGTTCAGATTCTTCGCCTATTTCATAAACGGTAATTATATTTGGATGGTTAAGGGCTGAAGCTATACGAGCTTCTTGGATAAAACGCTGACGTTTTGCTTGATCTAACATAGCACTTGGATGAAGTATTTTAAGTGCAACACTACGATCTAGGCGAGGGTCAAAAGCCTTATAAACATTGCCCATTCCCCCAACACCTATATGTTCTAAAATAGTGTAGTGTGATACTTTAGTGCCAATCATTTTAATAGTTGAGTTTATCTTTTGTTGATCTTTTGTTGATTTCCAGGAAGTTTGTTATTTTACTCGACTTTCTTAAAAGGGCAAAGGATAAAGTAGGATAGAGTAGCTCTATTTAAGAGACCTTATAGGGCTAAAGTTTAATGATAGAGTTAAGTTTGTTGATCATCTGGTAGCAGTGAGTTTTTCCTTAAATGGTGAAAACGAAAATTACATAGTGAGTCACCTTGTGCAATAGTCTGAGAACGACTAAGTGTAACTCCCCATAAACTTGCCATATGATGGTCAAGGGAACAGGCCGCTGAGGAAGTCAACTCAGCAGTATTCTGCTCTCTAAAATATGTTGCTAAAGGACAAACAAGCACATCAAAAGCCACTTCATCAGAATTAATATGTTTGCGACGTTGAAATGGAGCAGTAAAAACAAATAAAAACATTAAATCAACTATCCAATTTATCCTAACAAATAAATGATTGCTCCTAAGACGTGATATCTGGAACATAATTTTAATTACAGAACCAAATATAGTCCAATTTATTTTTTCTATAAGCTCTTTAGCAGAGGACTCTATAATGCCTTGCTCTCTTGCTGCTTTATACAAAGCACAATCCCATTCCATATACTGCATTAAATGGTTTGCACCTATTGAATAACGTGGCCGCTTTAATGCTAAAATCTGTTGATGCTCTAAGGTTTTCTTCCAAATTTGCTTAGCTATATCTGATTTTACTAATTCTTCTAATGCTGCTACTGCATAATACTTAAAAGCTATTCTTGGAAAATAAAATAGTATTATCCTTAATGCATTTACTTTTGTTATTTCCTTTTTATTAATACCCATATAAAGCATATGCCTATCTACAGTTTTTGGATTTTGGTGATAGTATTTATCCCTGCTTCGTACTTTAAGGTAAACTCTACCCTGTCACCTACTTTAAGGTTTTCTAGCATACTTTTTTCTGCTACAGAAAAATCCATTATCATAGCTTCCATGTAGTCTTTTATTTCCTCATGGTCTAGAGTTATTTCCTGTTTATCTTGATTAATAGCTTTTACTATACCTTTGCCTTGAAAAGTTAAAACTACTACAGCTTGGCTTTTTGCTAAATCAGGTGAATTCTGACAAGAAAAACTCATCAAGGCAAGTAATAACAATAAATTAAAAAGAAATTTTTTTAACACTTAAGAGTTCCTTTATTACAATTCTAAAATTCTAAAATTCTAAAATTCTAAAGTTCTATTGATCTCCAAAAAAGTATGGAGTTTTTTTAGTCCAAGCATTATTAGGAAAATTTTTATGTAGTACTTGGAAAGCTGATTTAGAAAAAGCCAATGTTTTTTTATCTACACATCCATAACGTGTTGATTTTACAGCTAAATGTAAGCTTTCTGGAACACGTGGATCACTAAGATTAGCTTTTGCCCATTTTACTATTTCATCACATAAATAATTTGGTGCTGTACCTAAAGCAGCTAACTTAGTTTGTTCTGCTTGTGCTTGACTAAGTAAGGTTTTTGTTAAAAAAGTTGGGATTTCTTCTTTTTGTGGTTTTGGATTCCCTTCACTATCTCGTTCTACACGTGAGTATATAGAGCTAGTCACATCTGTTGGGTCAAAAGAACACCACCAATTATCACGATAGCTATTAATTTTATCTATCTCATCCTCCCTATCTAGATTAGCCTCAATAATTGGCCTGGTAACAGGAAATCTTAAAACTAAAAATAGTCCAGCAAATTTTTTAGCCTGAGGGGTAGTTGCATTAAGGTAATCTCCTAGACCTTCTTTTAGCTCGGGAATTAGTTTTCCTAGCTCTTGAGCACTAGCTTTGCCAATCTCATCATTTTCTAACATTACTGCTCTTACCCATGTAGCCATAACTAAACGCTTGCGTAAATGTGCGGGTATGTCTTTATTAAAAGCGGCTTCTTTCATTAAGGAAAGAGGAAAATATTTATTTATTATAAGAGTAGAATCAAAGTCAAATAGGATTTTAGGTTTAGGTTCTTTCTTCTCTGTTTCTTCGTATAGGTCTGGAACCTCCCTATTATCATAAAAATAACCTTCTCCTGCGGCTGTGCGTTGAGCATACTTAAGAAATTCCTCTAGATTACTAGATAGTATCATTCTTTGAGAATATAACTCATTACGTCCTGATATAGGAATATCAGCATTAAGTACTTTATCTAGCTCAGTTAAAGCCTCTGTGTTTTTTCCTGCCTCTTTTAATAACCGTACTTTATGAAAAATAATTGTAGGAAACGCAGGTGAATCCATTATAATTTTATCAGATGCAGCAAGTAGTTCAGGTACTTTTTTATGTTTACTATTAATTTTACTTAAAGCAGATACTAACCAAGGGGTAGACTGTTTTTCATCCCATTTTTTTAAAGAGTAGTCTAATGATTCAGGCGTATCTAGCTGAAAATTAAGTATCCAGTCGGTTAAGTCTTGTTTACCTAAAACTTCTGGAAGTCTTTTAACTATAACAGCATTAGGTAGTTCATAATCATAGAGGTCATCTGATAGTTTATCTAACAAGGTAGTATATTCATCTAAGTCTTGTTTAAAGCTAACACCATCGCGTTTTGTAAGTTCTTCTACAAGTTTAGAAAAGCGTTTTGTAGGATCAAGGTGAAAATTTATATATCTATTTAGCCTACGAGCAGCAGGATGATATTCTTCTAGCGCAGGATTACTTAAGACGTTTTTTATTTGAGTTTCTGCTTGTAGCATAATAGTTCTATCAAAATAGCCTTGGAAGGAAATATCTTTGCTAGGAGGCGGGCTAAGCATTGATTTACGAACTAAACACCTAGCAACAAGGTAAGGGGCAATTTTTTGCCAAGGTGAATTTTTATCATTACTAATTTGTTTAAATAAATTTGCTGCTTCGTCAAATTCTTCTCTATAAAATTTTGCTGCTGCAATTTGATAAGCTCGGTCGGCTTTTGCCCTTTGGTTACTGTTAGGTTTTAGTTGAGCAGGCACTTGCCCTAGTTCAGAACAATTAGAAAATACTTGATCTTGCGCTAAAACCCATTCTTGGACTTCAGGATGATTTGCTCCTAGGGTTTTTATTTTCTCCTCTAAAACCATTGTTGCAGAACCAAAAGCATCATCTTTACAATTTACATAAGAAGTATAAACATCTGGAAGAGAAACGTTTTTATTAGTAGACAAGTATTTTTCTGGGTCTTTAGGGTTAACTTTTTTTCTAGCCTCTAGCCAACTTCCTGTGTGTCCTGTTGGTGTGTATTCATCTTCATCTTCTTTAATATTATCATCTATTTGAAAAGTTTTTAGGCTACTCTCTGTAACTGCTATTTCACCTAAACGATCATACCAGAGATTTAGTACAGATTTTTGTTCTTTTGGGCCAAGTTTTTCATTGCTTAAATAGCGATAGGCAACAACTAAATAAGAACGAGCATATTCTCGTTTAAGTACCCCTATTTCACCTCTAGCAAAGCCTTCTAATGGCAAGTCAGGGTGTGCTGAATAAGTAAAAACCGCAGTTCTAAAAACTGGGCCACACCCAAGTAAGGTTGGGGTAAGATAACATAATGCTAAAGTTAAAGTAATTAATAAAATTATTTTACGCAACATTATTTTGTTTGCCATAGTTCTACCTTTTTTAATGAATCATTTAATAAGTCTTTTGACCAAGAACTTTCTGCAAAAATATAAACTCTTCTTTTTGGAGGTAGCCAAGGGAGTTCTGAGCTTGTAGAAATGCCCAAACTAGTTTTAGCTACAGGCAAAGTAAAATCTTTTTTTGATTCTAAATATTTTGTCACTTCTTTGCCACCTATTCCCATACGAAAAAGCATCGGAACAGCTTCATCAATGGGTAAATCTCTAATCCAATCATCATAAATTGCCCAAGAAGCAAGCGCAGTGATAGAAAGCAGATAATTGCTAGGTAGTCTTTTACGTAAGTCTTTAAGTAATTCTTTATAAAATTCACGCTCTGACAATTTGGCATCAAAATCTATTTGCAACCCAACTATGTTTTTTAAGTTTGTTAAAGAAAGAATAACTTCTAGGGTTTTCTCTTTTTGTTCTAATGAGAAACTAGGTTTTTGATAAATATCTGTCTCTATTCTTACTACTGCAATTAATGTTGTATTTGGAGGGACTTCTAAAACTTGTAGCCTTGGACGAACAGCTATATCAGAGTTTTTTAAGGAAATAGTCCTAGCTAAAAATGCTACTCCTGTGGTTGAAGAATCAATAAACTTTAGATTTTCTGGCCTCTCCCAAGCCCATAACATTATCTTAGGTAATTTGGCTAGACGTTCATTAACTTTGGGTGAATTAAATAAACTAAATGAAGGGTTAAGTTTTGTTATTAACCAATATGATGCTCCGCCTAATATTAAAACTAAAACCAATAATAACTTTACTTTTTTTGACATGCTTAGCCCGATTAGATTCTTAATCTTAAGCCCCAAAGAGGCTATTAATAATAAACTAATAATAAGTTAAGGATTTATCCCTGATTTTATAAACCTTCGCCGGAAACTTACTGCAATTTTTATGATAGAAAAATTAAAACTATTTCGCGTCAATAGATACGTAGCATTCAATTCAAAAAAAATAAGAAACTCATCTAGAACTCTAAATAATTTAATAATAACGCATTAGAGCAACTCTTATTTTTTAGACCTTATGCTAGAAACTCAAAACTATAATAAATTAAATGTCAAATTTTAACAAACTTGGCATTTAGGAGGAATTGTGTCTAAACAAATCACTAGAGTGTTTCCATTAAAGTATATAGTATTAGTTTTAATCTTGCTAACAGCATTAACTAACAGTGTTTTAGGGCAAAGAGGCAATCAGCAATCTGTGCCTACGCCTAAGATTTCAATGCTATTGCCTAAAGCAGGCGAAGCTTTTTCGCCAGGGCAAAAAGTAAAAATAGTTTGGAAAGTAGATTTATCCCCTAAAATAAATCTTTCCTGGTGTGAGCAAGAGATTTTTCTTTCTATTGATGGAGGCAAAACCTTCCCTTATCGTATTACGCCAGAACTTTCTCCTTCCTTAAGAGATTATGTCTGGACAGTGCCTAATTTACCCACAGATAAAGCAGTTTTAGATATCAGATTTGGCTCAGAATTTAGCCAAAACCGTTTTGAAAAATCTAAGCCACAAACACAAATGATGTTTAGAATTTTGCCATCACCTAACAATGTAGAAGAGATAAGTTTGACCATCCCACAAATAGAAAAACTATCCCCAGGTGATCAAATACCTCTTAATTGGATTAGTAATATTGAGGGTCTAGATAAATTTCAAGTTTTAATTTCCTTTGATAAAGGCGCACACTTTCACACTTTAGCTGAAACTAAAGATAATAATTTAACCTGGACAGTACCAAGTGACTTTTCAGGAACAGTTAACTTTAAGGTTATCGCTTATAAAGTAGATGGTAATACCATTGAATCACTACTTGATGCACAACCTCTTATAGTAACTCGTGGTCAGTAAGTAAAAGGAGAAGATTAACTGTGGAAATAAATAAAACTTTGGCTAAATGCCTACTGGTTACATTATTTGCTCAATTCTTTATTTTGCCCTCAACAAACCTAGCTCAAGAAATAAATAAAACTAGAAAAAGAGTAGATTCTCCAAGTTCTTTATATAACCAATATTTGCAAAGAAAAAATGCTAGGCAAAAACCCGTTGGTTATGAGCGTTTGCAAAATCCCAAGATTTTTAACTCACTATCTAGCGCTGGACAGCGTGGTGTTTTAATGGCAATGGATCCGCTGACTAGTCAGAGAAACTCTGCTAGCTCAATAAGTAATCTTTCTAGCGATATAGGGTCTATACCAAACATATCTCCTCTTGCACAAGGCGATGATAACACTTTAGTTAATAATCCTGTGTTAGATCGTGGCCTTACTCAAAGCGAAAGTAGTATTGCAGCTAGAAATAATACTGTTATTGTTGGCTATAATAGTGCTCCTGGTAACTCAGATCTTAACTTTTCAGGCTATAGTCGTTCTACTAATGGTGGTCAGACTTTTACACAAGGAATCATTCCTAATCTACCTAATGGATTAAACTTAGGGGATGCTGTAGTTGATTTTGGCCCTAATGGTGAGATTTACTACTCAACTTTAACTCTTTTAATAGAAGATACAGGAGTTAAGAGCATTATAGGAGTAGCAAAATCTACTGATCAAGGCGCGACATTTTCAACTCCTGTTGATGCTACAACAACAGCAGCAAATAACTTAGATTTTCAAGATAAAGAATGGCTTACCGTAGATAAAAATGCTAATTCCCCATTTAAGGGCAATGTTTATGTTAGCTGGACTACTTTTTCTGAAAATATCAGTATAAATTTTTCCCGTTCTATTGATGGAGGACAAACCTATTTACCACCAATTAGCCTATCACAAGGAGATAATTCCGCAGGCGTTCAAGGTTCAATGCCAGCAGTTGCGCCTAATGGAGATCTCTATGTAGCATATTTTAGGGTTGGTAATGGCGATATTACGGCTAGTGATTTCCTTACTATCTCCTTAGTTAAATCTACTGATGGTGGCAAAACCTTTAGCCCTTCTAAATCTGTAGCTTCTATTTTTAATACTGCAAATCTTACTGGGGGTATTGATGGAAGCGGAGTAAGAACAAATAGCTTTCCTAGTATTGTAGTAGATCAAAAAGGTACAGTACATATTGTTTATGGAGCAACACCTTCTAAGCCTTCAACTCCTACAGGCGCTGATAGAGGAGATATTTTCTATATTAGATCTACAGATGGAGGAAATACTTTTAGTTCTCCTCTAAGAATAAATGATGATACCACTAGCACTAGCCAATCCTCTCCTTCTATTGCAGTTACAACAGATGGTACTGTTGGGATTCGTTGGTGGGATCGTAGAAATGATCCTGTATTTGATAGTCTAACAGATGTTTTTATGGCTACTTCTACTAATGGAGGTGCAAGTTTTAGCAGTAATTTCCAAGTTAATAATCATAATTGGTCTTTTGGTGAAATAGAAAGAGGCGTAGCACCTGGCTATCATGGCGATTATGATAGTTTAACTGCTTTTGGTAATGATTTTTATATTGCTTGGAGCGATGAACGTAATGAAAATCCTGATATTTATTTCAACAAACTTCCTAGTAACTTTAACGCAAAGACTCCTGACTTTAGCCTTTCATCAAAAGGTTTTTATGGAGTAGTTATTGCTGGTCAACAAACTACTTTTCCACTACAACTTTTTGATAGAAATAGCTTTTCAGACAATATAACTCTTTCAGCTACATCTGCTGTATCAGGATTATCTTATAGCTTTTCTCCTGCTTCAGCACGTTCTAACCAAGCTGTAACATTAACTGTTTCTGCAAATAGTAGTGTAGCACCTGGTACTTATTTAGTTGTTGTTAGTGGAAGTAGCGGAAGTAAAACTAGGAGAACTAACCTAAGGCTAACTGTTTTTCCAGCAAACCATACTAATGGTCTTCCAATGAATGTTTCTAATAATAGAGGAGACACAAACCTTCTATTAGATGGAGTAAGAGTTGATTCTAAAGGTACTATTCATATGGCATTTGTAGATAATAGCAATGCTGATATCCCACGCGATAGCATCATAGAATTTGAAGCCAAACCATTTTATAAACAATCTACTGATGGAGGCAAAACTTTTTCTACTCCTGTTAAAATCGTTGAAACATTTCCTATTAGCAATATCTTTGCAAATGCTCCAGTGATAGCTGTAGATGAAAGAAATAACATAATATATGCAGCCTTTACTGGCTCAATATTGTTTTCACCAACTACTGGAGAAAGTGGCGTATTCTTAGTAAAATCTACTGATGGAGGAAAGACCTTTTCTAATCCTGTTATGGCTGTAGGCTCAACCAAACTAAACGATTGTATTCCTTCATCCGTTATAATGGAACTCGATAGACTTGGTAATTTAATTATTGCAACACCTACAGGTTTTTGCTTAGTTCAAAGCGAGGATGAAGACTTAACTCAAAGAGTAGGTATTTTTGTAGTTCGCTCTAAAGATAGAGGTAACACATTTACAAACCCTGAGCGTATTTCCTTGGTAGGTGAATCAATTCAGTTTGGTAGCCAACCTAAACTTGCTTTTGATAGCCAAGGCTCAATCTATTTAGCTTACCCATACGTTGCTATGACAGAAGATTTTAATGTTAATTTAGGAATAAAAGTAGCAATAGACTCTGGTACTGGGTTTAACAAAATGAATCAAGTGTTTCTTAATAAAAGAGTATTTGACATTATTGATAATAATAGCGAACCTATTCTATCTGATTTCCCTCAGATTGGTTTAGCGCTAGACAATAATAATGTTTATGTATCTTTTGAACTTATAGCTCCACCTTTTGATTTTTCAAGACCTGCTATTCTTAACACCCATTTAGCAAGATCAACTGATAAGGGTAGAACTTTTAGTAATCCTATAAATGTTTCTAAGGACAATAATACATCCTTAACTGGCTATACTAATGTTTTTCTTGCTCAAAATGGGACAGTTAATGTTGCTTGGCGTTCAAGAAATGGCTTATTACTTGCAACATCAAGAGATGGCGGACAAACCTTTGGCAATTCTAAAACTTTAAGTGGCCCAACAGGGACATTTACTCGTGGTTTAGATACATTAGGAGTTGTTAATGATGGCAAAGGTGGTTTTTATGCTTTTTGGAATGGCTGTATCTCAGCGCAATTTGAAACCTATTTATGTAACATTCCTTCACGAGCACTTTTTCCAAAACAGCAAAATAAAACTGCTACAAAACCTACGCCTAATTTTACCAATGGAGGGTTTTTCCTAATTGGTGATAAAAAACACCAATAATAGCCCACAATAATAGCCCAGTTAGAGGCAACTGGGCTATTATTTTTAATCATTTAATCAAAAGCACAAAATTACTTTTCTGGTAAACTTTGCTAAAACCCTCTCTATCTAACAAACTAGCTGCAATGCTTGAGAGCGATACCAACACTAGCTAGTCTAATAACAACCCTTTTACTTTTTCATTTCATAATGGAGCAAAAGCCCATTATTACCATAAGCCCAGCCTGAGTTGATATCTAGAAATTTAATTTTTGTAATATTAGCAAGGTCTGGTTCATCCAAAAGGGGTTTTACATGTTCCCAACGTTGGCCGCCATTATGAGAAACCATTAATTTACCTTTGTCACCTGCTGCCCAAGCAGTATTTTCATCTACCCAGTAAACATCATTAAGATAAGCACCTTTTACTTTAATAGGCTTCCAAGTTGTTCCACCATCTTCTGTTAAACCAATATAAGTATCACCTACAATAGTTCCACGCTTTTCATTTATAAAAGAAATTCCATTAATTGATGGCCTAGTCATATCATCAGGCTGTTTTTGCCAGGTTTGACCTCCATCTAGAGTTTTATAAATACCTGCTTTAGTATCAGAGGCCAAACCAAACTTATCATTAAGGAAAAATAGAGTTTTTAGTTCGCTAGTAAAAGGATATTCAACTTTTTGCCAATTTTTACCACCATCAACAGTGCGAATAAAAATCCCTTCTTGTTCTACAGCGCTATCTTTTTTTCCACCACCCCAAGCCCAACCAACTTTTTCATTTATAAATTTTACTCTATTTATTGGGTCTGGAAGTTCTGTAGGTGCTGTAGGGTTATTGTAATTATATTTAATCTTAGATTTACCTGCTGTACGTAAAATTTCCCAAGTTGTCCCACCATCGCTAGTTCCAAGAAGGTCTTGAGTTAAGTTTATTGCCCAGCCTGTTTTATCATTAATAAAGTAAACATACTTGATTTTTTGTTCTGCTTGATTAGTCATAGGTGTCCAAGTCTTGCCACCATCGTTAGTCTGGAGTATTTGCCAACCTTCTGTTGCTTCAGGCCCTTTTTCAAACCAACCTGTAAGCCATGCTGACTGAGGAGATGCAAAACTAAGCTCAAAAAATGTGTTCTGCGTACCTGTATCAACAAATGACCAATCCCCAAGGGGAATATTTTTCTCACAAGCTGATATAGCTAGTGTTAATATAATCAATAAAATAGCAACATATTTTTTCACTTTTTAATACCTCTATTACTTTAAAAAAATTATTTATCCATAGCTATTTCTATTTTTAAATAAACTTAGATAGTATTGTTTGGCATAATAACACAGAAAAAAGTGTTATTAAATTTGATCAAAACCCACAAACTTAAGGTTAACCTTAAAGATAACAAGGATAATAAGCACAATGAGCACAATGAGCAAACTAATTGCAGTTTCATCTAAAGAAGATATTCCAAACAGTTATAAAGATACTCCTATTAGTTTATTTGTTGAGTACCATAACTTAAACCGTCCTCTTGACACCTTTACTAAAGCACAATTACTTCTTGGTATGTGTATGGACAACCGTAAAAGGCTAAATATGCCTGAACTTTTTGCCTATATCCTTAGAGTTGGTGGGACAAATCTGCGCTATAGCGAGTTTAAGGTTTCATATGCAATTGCCGTAGGCGAAGTTAAGCACATCGCCTTACTAGGGCACAATAATTGTGGAATGGTTAATTTATTTTCAAGACGTGACACCTTTATAAATGGCTTAGTAGAAATTGCTGGATGGGAGCAAGAACTTGCAGAACAACACTTTATGCACTTTGCTCCTATGTTTGAAATTAGCAATGAAATTGATTTTGTCTTAAGCGAAGCAAAACGCCTTCGCTCAAGATATCCTAAAATTACTGTTGCTCCACTACTTTATAAAGTTGAAGATAACTTAATTTATTTTATCAAAGAATAATGACTAGCAAACTTCACCCTCTACCCCTTAGGGATACTCTTAGCAGCTGGAGCATCTTTCATTGGTAGAGAATACCTACGTATCCCATCAAATTTATAAAGTGCACCTGCAACTGCTCCAGCAGTTGGTACAAGACCTATTTCCCCTACACCTTTAGCACCAAATGGGCCTTGTGGATCATGTTCTTCGACAAAAATTAACTGGCACTCAGGCATATCTTTAGCTCTAAGTAAGCCTAAAGACCTAATATTTGTATTAGGTAGTTTACTATCTACTACCTTAAGCTCTTCACTTAAGGCATAGCCCAGCCCCATATGGATTGAGCCTTCAATCTGACCTTCTAAAAGCTTTGGATTAAGTACTTTGCCAACATCATGAGCAGCAATAACTTTTTGAAGTTTGCCTTTTTCATCTAAAATTACAACCTGAGTGGCAAAACCATAAGAAAAATGTGTAATTGTTTTTTCAACTTTAGCATTTAGCGCTGTAGTAAAATCTACTACATGCTCACCATAGTATTCTTTTCCTATAAGCTCTTCTAAAGTATGAGTTTTTAAGTCTTCTTTAAGTTTTTGTGCTGCGATTCTAACAGCATTTCCACCAAGTGAAGTTGCCCGAGATGCTGTAGTCATACCACAATAAAGCGGTTTTGATGTATCAACTATAGCTTTTACTTTACGAGGGTCAATTCCTGTTTCTTCACATAAACATTGGATTAGAACAGTATAAAGCCCTTGTCCCATTTCGGTAAAACCTTGGTGAATAGTGACGGTTGCGTCATTTTCAACTACAAGTAAAACCCGTCCATATTCGGGCATTCCATTACCTATGCCTACATTCTTAATCCCACAAGCAATCCCAGCATATTTAGCATTTTGATAAATGTCTTTTACAGCTAAGAGAGTTTTCTTTAACCCTACACTATGTTCAAAGACTTGCCCTGTAGCAAAAGTGTCTCCAACATCAACAGCATTACGATAGCGAATTTCCCAACCATCAAGCCCTATTTTCTCTGCTAATTGGTCAAGTGCGCCTTCTAAAGCAAAAGCAGCTTGATTAGCACCAAAACCTCGCATTGCTCCACAAGGAGGATTATTTGTATAAACAGCTAATGCTTCAACATCAACATTATCAACACGATATGGGCCACAAGAATGCCCTGCTGCACGTTCTAAGACTTTTGAACCAACCGATGCATAAGCCCCTTTATCTCCAATCATTTTAGCCTTTACAGCTAAAAGTTTTCCATCGTTATCACAACCTACCCAATACTGCATTTTAATTGGGTGACGTTTAGGGTGTAGACAAATACTTTCATCACGAGAAATAGTAATTTTTACGGGTCGGTTAGTCATTAAAGCAAGCAAAGCCGTTTGACCTTGAATGCTTAGGTCTTCTTTTCCTCCAAATGCTCCACCATTTGAAACTAAAGTTACATTAACTTTGTTTTCAGTAACCCCAAGAAATGAAGCTATTTGACGACGATCATCAAAAACACCTTGGCCTTGGCTATAGACCTGCATTGTTTCATTATCACCAGGCACAGCAATACAACTTTCAGGCTCAAGAAATGCGTGTTCAATTAACTGTGTTGACCAGGTATGATTAACTACATAAGGAGCATTTTTTAATGCTTCATCAGCATCACCTCGCTTAATTAGCGATGTAGAAAGCAGATTTCCTTTTTTATGAATTTTAGGAGCATCAGGAGCAAGCGCGGCATCAGGTGAGCTTACAGGTTCAAGAACTTCATATTTAACATCTATTAGTTCTAGTGCTTTGCGTGCAAGTTTTGGTGTAGTGGCAGCAACAGCCGCAATTACATCACCAACAAAACGAGTTTCCTCACCTTCTGCTACAAATAGCGGCCAATCAGGATAAATTAGCCCTTGAAAACGTTGTCCTGGAACATCTTTAGCCGTAGCAACTGTCATTACCCCATCAATATCTAATGCCCTTGCTGGATCAATAGAAAGCACTCTAGCACGTGGGTGAGGTGAAAAAAGTAGTGCTCCATAAAGCATATCTGGTATTTTCATATCATCAATATATGGCCGATCTCCAAGTACAGCCTCACAACCATCATAACGAGGCAGGTTTGAGCCTATACGACCAGAAAAATCTTGTTCTGGAAGCGCTTCACCTTGGAGTGCTTTAGCGGCTATTTCAATAGAATCAATGATTTTTACATATCCAGTACAACGACAAATATGAGGGTTAAGCACCCCTGTAATTTCCTCTCTAGTTGGGCAAGGCTTTTTATCTAGTAGGCTTTTTGCACGTGCAACAATCCCAGGAATGCAAAAACCACATTGCAAACCACCTCCAAGCACAAAAGCTTTAGAGAAAATATCACGCTCACGCTCGCTAACACCCTCTAGGGTAAGAACATTTTTTCCTGCTACTTTTTCGGCATTTACTACACAAGAGACAGTAGCCCGATTATCAACAATCACTGTACAACAACCACATTGACCTTGAGGGCTACAACCATTTTTAGGAGAAATTAACCCAAATTGCTCACGTAGGACTTCTAAAAGTGTTGTATCTGGCTCTATTTGGGTGCTAACTAGATTTCCATTTAGAGTAAATTCTAAGGTTTTTATACTCATTTAATTTTTCCTCCTAAATATGATTATTAATTAAGACAAATTCTTAGGTTTGGGGTTATTTTATTAAAATTTTCGTGTAATTTTACCAGGAAATTTTCCTTGTTCTTTATTATTTTTTATAACTGCCACACCTTGAACAATTACATGCTCAATACCTGTTGGATATTGGCGTGGGTTGCTAAAAGTAGCATTGTCAATCACTGTATCAGCATTAAAAGCTACTAGGTTAGCTATGTAATTCTCTTTAATTAATCCATAGCCTTTTAAGCCTAGGTTTTCTGCGGCTAAATGACTTAACTTATAAATAGCTTGTTCTAAGTCTAATATTTTTAGGTCACGGGTATAACGCCCTAAGATTCTAGGGTAGGTTCCAAAAGCGCGTGGATGAGGTCTAGCACCTAAAAGCCCATCTGTACAAGCATTTACATAGGGGAGTTGCCAAATTCTTTGTACTACTTCTTCAGATTGGCTAAAAGAAACCATTGAAACGCCCATTCGCTCTTCTAAAAGAAGGTCAAAAGCAAACTCAACAGCCTCTTTACCTCGTAGTTTTGCTGCATCAGCAATATTTAAGCCAACTATATCTTGATTATTCCCCGAAGGAATATCAGAAATAATAATGCCTTCTGGGCCTGACCATTTCCAAAAATTATCCCACTCAGCACGATCATTATTAAGAATCTGAGAAGCCATTTTTTCTCTATCTGAAGTACTTGCAAGCCTAATTAAAGTAGCCTCAACCCCTCCAGCATGCGCCCAAGGAGGTAAAATTGCTCCCATCATTGTAGAACCTGCCACATAAGGATATTGATCAGCAGTAAATTTTAACCCATCAGCTTGTGCTTGGTTTATCCGACGCAGCACTTCATCCATTTGTGACCAATTTTCTTTTCCTGCTGCCTTAAAGTGAGAGATATGGACATGGACACCGCTACCGTGTGCAATATCAATCATTTCTTGAATGGCTTCTACTATATAATCGCTTTCGCTACGAATATGAACAACTAAACGTCCATCAAGTTCTGCAACTTTGCGGCATAAGTGAATTAGTTCATCAGTATTGCTATAACAACATGGTGGGTAGATTAGCCCTGTAGAAAGTCCAAAAGCACCCTCACGCATTCCTTGTTCTAGGAGTTTGGTCATTTCCTCACGTTCAGCAATGGTTGAGTCACGGTCTTCCATACCCATTACCCAAAGCCTAAGTGCGCCATGAGGAATAAGATAAGAGCAATCTAGGCCAGGTTTTACATTTTCTAGTGCTGATAGATATTCAGCAACCGATTGCCAAGGCCAAGGACGGCCTAAAGTCCCAAGAAGTCCTGCAAGCTGTTTTTCTGACTGGGTTTTATGTTCTTCTTTAATAGGAGCAACAGAAATTCCATCTTGACCAAAGACCTCTAGAGTAATGCCTTGGCGGACTTTCATAAAAAGGGAAGGATCATTAAGTACTTTTAAGTCAGAATGGCTATGAGTATCAATAAAACCTGGAGCAACAATTAGCCCTGTACAGTCTATTTCTTCATCACCCTTTAGCTCACCATTTGGAGTAATAGCAGTAATTAAATTGCCAGAAACACCAACATCTCCAATAAAACGCTCTTTAAGAGAACCATCTATTATAGTGCCGCCCTTTAGCACTAGAGTTAGTTCTTTGGTCATTGTAAGTCCTCAAATTAATCTATTCTAAATTTAATCTTAATCTTAATCTTAACAGGGATAGAATTATGTAGTTACCCTTATCTTTTTACCCTTGAGATATCATCATAGAGTTCAGGTCTACGATCACGGTAGAATTGCCATTGTGTACGAACTTCTTGGATCATATCTAGGTCTAAGTCTGTTACTACAAGCTCATCTTTATCTCGGCTAGCTTGTGCAATTATTTTACCTCTTGGGTTGCAAAAATAGCTTTTACCATAAAATTCGCCAATATCCCAAGGCTGTTCATGCCCTACGCGGTTAATTGTGCCTACAAAATAACCATTAGCAACAGCATGGGAGGTTTGTTCTAATTCCCAAAGATATTCAGAGTGTCCTGCAACAGTGGCAGAAGGGATAAAGACTATTTCAGCACCATTTAAGCCTAAAGCACGAGCGCCTTCTGGAAAATGGCGGTCATAACAAATATAAACACCTACTTTAGCAAAAGCTGTGTCAAAAACTGGGTAGCCTAGATTTCCTGGAGTAAAATAGAATTTTTCCCAAAAACCAGGTAAACAATGAGGAATATGTGTCTTACGATATTTTCCTAGATATTTTCCATCAGCATCAATTACAGCAGCAGTGTTATAGTAAACCCCTGTCATATCCTCTTCATAAATTGGAACTACTATAACCATTCGATGTTTTTTAGCAAGTTCCATCATTAATTGGGTAGTTGGGCCGTCTGGAATACGTTCTGTTGTGCCGTACCATCTTGGGTTTTGCTCAGCACAAAAATAAGGGCCATAGAAAATTTCTTGTAAACAAAGGATTTGAACTCCTTGACTAGCAGCTTGCTCAATCATAGGCAAGTGTTTATCAATCATTGCTTTTTTTATTACATCTAAAGATTCACTAGAAGCAGCAGGATTACTAGCTTGAATTAGACCACATTTAACAATTCTAGGCATAAATTAAAAGTTTTCTCCTTAAATTAATTATAGTTCTTGCATTTTTTTCCATAATTTTATAGCAGCTTGACGTGTTTTTTCCGTTGCTTCAACTGCGTTAATTGTTTGATATTTACCATCTTTAAGCAAAAATTTACCTTGAACCATTACGCTACTAACTTGGGCAGAAGACATACCAAAAATAAAATGCCAAGCAAAATTTTCTGCTGTAAGTGGTGTAGGCGACGGATAATCAAATAAAACTAAGTCTGCACTTGCTCCAATATTAAGCGTTTGTAATTGTTCGTCAAAAATCTCACTTGCTAAGTGTTGGCCTCCTGCAAGTAAGCTTAAAATCCTTTCGGCAGAAAGAGGGGTTTTTGCATCACGAGATTTATAAAAAGCAAATTTAGCTTCTTCAAACATATCTGCGCCGATACCATCTGTTCCAAGTGCTGAGCGAGAACCAAAGTCTAGTACTTTAGCATAGCCTACGCTGTTATTCATATTAGAGCGAGGATTATGTACTAGCCAACACCCTGACATTTGAGCAATTCTTAGAGCATCTTTGTCAAAATGTGTACAGTGCGCAAGAATTGACCCAGGGCGTAGCACTCCTGTTTGCTCAAGTCGTTCTATTAAAGACATTTGATAATGCTCTGGTGCATGTTTTTCATCTAAGAGGTCTTCAGCTACATGAAGATGAACACCGCAATTAAACTCTGAAGCTAGATCAGCTAAGGCTTTTAATGAAGTATTATCTAGAGTAAAGGCCGCATGTCCGCCAACTAAAGCACGGTAAAGCCCTCTAGTATTAGTTAAAGTAGTTAAAGCATTTCGGCTTTCTTTTAAGCCAAGGTCACGCCCCATTAATCCATTTCTATCGGTAACTTCATAACAAAGTACTGCCCTAAGACCAAGATCAGAAAGAGCTTGTTTAATTATTGATAGAGAATTTGTTATAAATTCAGGTGAAGCATGATGATCAATTAAAGTAGTTGTACCACTACCAATAGCATCAAGCCCGCCAGCAATAGCACTCCAATAAATAGTTTCTTCATCAAGTGCTCTATCAAGTCTCCACCAAATATATTTTAGAATCTCATAGAAATTAGTAGGGGTTTGTTTTGGTGGTGGCATACCTCTAGCCAAGGCTGAATAAAGATGAGTATGCGCACAAACTATGCCAGGAAAAACTAACTTTTCAGAACAATCTATTACTTCGTCATCTTGTTGAGCAATAAGAGGCTTATCACGCTCAATTACTTTTCCTTTATCTATTCTTAAATCACAAATATCAATGTTAATAGGGTCAAAACAAACCAAACTAGCATTTTTTAGTAAAATTGCACACATATGTATATTTAGAAAAATTAGGATTTTTGTTAAAGCCAAGAAAGATTTGGTAATTATATCCAATATTTGCTTATAAGCTAGAAATAATCTTTAATTAAAAGGTTTTCTTAGCATTGCTAGAAATCTCTTTATAATTAATAATGCTTAGATTAACAATAAGAAGGAATAATTTTGTGATTGAGTTTATTAAACAAATTTGGAACGAAATCATTAAAACACTGCTTTATCTTTATGATAAATTAACTTACCCAATTGGAGTTGAACCTATTTCAGAAATAGATTCTAAAACCTACTTTCGACCTGAAGGAATTTTTTTTCAAAACTATATCTTTAAGGCCGCATCTGTCTATCCATCAGGATTAGTTAGTTATACTAATATACAAGAAATTTTACCAGCCGCTTTTCCTCCTGAAATAAGAACTAAACAAGGTGAAATTCTTTTTATTCCTGCTGAACTAAAAAGAGAGTTAGAAAGAGTGGCTCAAATAAATCAAATTCCTTTAGTTTCTCGTGTAGATGTCTGGTCATATATCTTAGACCCATTTTTAGATACAGAATTTTCTCCTGAAGACCAAGAAAATACTCTAAGGCTTTTAGAAGAAAATAATATTTCCCGCCTAGAATGCCAAACTATAAGAGACTCTATTTCAGAAGCAATGTATGCTTATAATTTTACTTCAGGGCTTTGGGAATGGGTACATTTAGGGTTATATGATGTTTTAGCAGCCAATTCAGGTATTTTATCAGGCCATAGACATACACTCCCTGAAGAAAAATTTAAGGATTTTTATTATAGAGCAATGGAGATAGCTAATAGAGCAAAGCTAATTACTACAAACTAATGTCTATATTACCTCTTACAAAAAATCTTCAGCAATTTAAGTATGACTTAGTATTAGTTGGGGTTACTTTTATTTGGGGTAGTACATTTTTTATGGCTAAAGAAGTTGTTAGCCAAGTACCACCTATAAATTACCTAAGTACTAGGTTTTTAATTGCAAGTCTACTTTTAATAGCGATTTCTTATAAGCAAAAACTAGATGTTAAATCTATTAAAGGCGGTATTGTTTTAGGCTCAATGCTTTATGGTGGTTTTTTATTTCAAGCAGCAGGGCTTATTTATACTAGCGCTTCTAAATCAGGTTTTGTTACTGGAGTTACAGTAATTATTGTACCTTTTTTTAGCTACTTTATTAGTCGTAGTAAAATTATTAGTGAACACCTTTTAGCAATATTTTTAGCTACTATTGGATTTACTATTATCACACTTCCAGGAAAAAATGAGCCTATTAATATAGGAGATATATTAACTCTAATTGGTACAATTTTTTGGGCTTTCCATATTGTTTTTACAGGAGTTTGGACACAACGTGTTCCATCAAAACCTTTGTTACTTGGGCAAATTGTTACAGCAGCTATTTTATTTAACTTATCAAAAATATGTTTTCCTATTTTAGCTGTGTCTTTTCCAATACTAAATAAGTTATCAATACTTGCTAATAATTCTTGGCCTTTTGATAGTTTTAAGATGATTTTACAACTAGTTTATTTGGGTACAATAGCAACAATTTTAACTATTTTTGCTCAGACTTTTGCTCAAAAATATGTCACTGCAACAAGAGCAGCTATTATCTTTAGCCTAGAACCCGCTTTTGCTTCAATAATGGCCTATATTTTTGCTGGTGAAAAAATCACTTGGCGAACCATTGTTGGAGGTATTTTAATAATCATTGCAATTATTATTTCAGAAATAAAAATTTTTTCCCGACCTCCTAGCAACAACTCAGCAAATTAATCCGATATATTGAATGAACAGTCATTCATTTTCTAATTTAAAAATGTTTTAAGAATATGGTATTTGCTAAAAACCTCAAATTAGCCGCACTAAAAGCGCATAAAATCACTTTAGCAACAATTAATATTAATAGCCATTTAAGAAAAGTTAACACAGTTAGCACAGCTAGCAAGTTAAATAGAGCTACTGTTTCTAGAGCTTAAAATTTATATTCCCGAAAAAATTAATAACCAGCATTAGTTTTACTAGTGCTGGCTATTTTTTCTCTATTTGTTTTTTCTTAAAACCTTAGAGTTGTGGTGGATGGAGTTTCTTGGTTCGTATTGTTAATTTATCACTAGGAGTTGTAACAAGTAGTCTTCTGGTATTAACTAAGTTAACTCCTTTAGGTTTATAAGCTAGAGTAAACCAGTTTTCTTTTAGCTCTTTCATTAAAGTTTTTGCATCTTCAGCTATATTTTCTACTTTATCGACCTTAAATAATAGTCCCCCTGTTGAATCAGCTAAGGACGTAATGGCATCAACAGGTTTTGGCCCTGCGTCTTTAGGGCGAATTGCTCCATAGCTACGATCTGGTGTTTGAAAAGCATAAATTACAACATTTTCATTTAGAAGATAACTTAAGGCTTCTTCATATTTTATTCTGCTATCTTTATCATAGCCATCAGAGATTAGGACAATTGCACGTTTACTTACTCCTATTTGTTTACGAAAACCATCTCCAACACTAGCAACTAAAGCATCATAGAGTTTTGGTAAGCCTTGTTTACGAAATTGTGTAGTAGAATTTGTTAAGTTTTTAACATCATTAGTAAAATCAGAAAAAATTTCTGCTTGTTCAGCATAACCTATTACCATAAGTCTATCTTCTGGCTTTAGCTCTTTAATTATAGCTTGGGCAATTTGTTGTACTATGGTTGGATCAGTACGCAGAGTTTGGCTATTATCAGCTAAAATAATTATTCTTGCACCTGTAGAATCATAGCGAAAATACTCTATTTCCTGTTCAATTCCTCCATCAAATAGAGCTAAATTATCTTTATTTAAGTTGACCTGTTCAGTAGTTCTATTATGGACAATAACACTAAGCTGTGTAGCAACATCTGTTGTACTACCGCTATTACGGCCAGATTGAGCAATACCGGTATAAGTACTACTAGTAATTAAGAGCAAGAAAATCCATAGTAAAAAAATTGCTTTTTTCATAAGACTGATTTCATTTGATAAAAATTAAATCCTAAATAGACTAGTGATAAGCCTGATAAACCTCCAAAAACATACATTAGGATTTGGCGTAGGTCTATTTGGCTAGCGTTATCTTTATATTCACCTATATAAAAAGGTCTTACAGTGTTGCTTAAAACTCCTTCAACTGAAGGGACAGGATCTTGGCCTGAGGGTAAATAGAAATTAAATTCTCTTAAAGTTGCGGAGTTAACTTTAGTATTTCCAACATCATTTAAGATTACTGTAAGTTTTTGTTGTCCAGTATAATAAGTTGCTTGTTTAATGTCTTTGGTTCGCTCTACTTCGATTTGATCAACTTTTTCTTTTATAACTAGGGTGCGGTCTTTTAATTGTAAAGAAAAGGTTGTTGCATCTTTGGCTTTTGCTCCTGTAGGATTAAACGTCCAAAGACCTGTTAAATTCTTAGGTAACTGTGCTTTTGTAACTAATTTGCTTTCTGCCTTAGGACACCAGTATCCATGCACTTCTGCACCTGCTTTAGTTAGGCTATCTAGTTCTGCTATAGCATTACCAACTGTAATAGGTTTTCTAATAAATTGAACCGTAGTTTTATCTTTATCTTGTGTCCAATATTCAAGCTCGCCAGTTCGATTAGCCTCAGAGGCTTGACGTTTAAGAGTGCCAACATGAACACAACCTGTTTGTTCAACAACATCTAAAGGACTTGGCTCAAAAGATGAGCCTATTGGTAGAAAAGTCGCTGCAAATAAAATAGAAAATAATATTAAAACAATTAACCCTATCTTTTGCTGCTGAGCTAATACATTTAGCCTTTCTCTATCTTTAGCAGAAATTTTTTTAGCACTGCCAGTAGTCTCACTACGCGCTGACCTACTTGCTCTAACACTAGAACTAGATGAATTAACCGAATCCCCAGATAAATTAACATTTTCAGTCTTACCACTGTTTACACTAGGAATCTTGCTATTTAAAGAGGTAGTTGCTCCTAATTTAGTTTGATTTGGTATATCTATAGTATTATCACTAGCTGTTGCACCAGAACCATGTGCAGATTTAACTTCTTGAACGATTTTCCCTAATGTAGTTGACTTAAGTGTAGCAGTGTTGCGTGAAAGGTAACTACCACAGAACTTACAAGATTTACTAGTAACCAGATTAGCTTTGTTGCAACTAGAACATAGGAGACTTTCTCCCTCAAAACCAGGCTCTATTTCTGTCCCGCTAAGGTTAGGCAGACCTTTAATTGTACTAGAGTCAAGACTTTTAGTAGCACCTGAAAGACTGTTAGCACTAAGGGCAGAGGTTTTGCCACTACTAGATAAACTACTAATTGATAAGGGTTTTGTAACTCCTCCAGAAATACTAGAAAGACTAGGTAGAGCAGCAGTTTTTTGAGGCACAACGCTCTCATTAATAGCTAATACCTCATCAATACTAGTATTACGATGTAGTAAAACTTCTACACAGGGACTATCACCCCCTCTTACCCAAATTATTTCTCCACAAGCAATAGGCCTATTATTATTACCTGTTATATGCATAATATCGCCTAAGCCTAATGGTTGAAGAGTATAGATAAGTACACCAAAGTTACCAAAAGCTTCTAGTCTTGCTACTTCTTGAAATGTTTCGCCACGTTGATTTTTGCCAGAAATTTTTATTGTAAGAGAGGTGTTCCCTTGCTCCATAGACCTTCCATTTCTTGCACCAAGATGCTAAATATCTAGCATATCTAGCTAAAAACTGTTTTGGGTTGATGCCTTATTTTATGAGTTTTCAAACTTAGGTAAATCGAAGTTTATTTATAGATTTGTCTAGTTATTTCTCTCTATTTATTAGTATATACAACTTTTAAGAGGAGAAGAAACTTTACCTGCTAACTATACCATAAACTAATAATAATATTAAAATACTTATTAAGATTCTTAATATATCTAGGTATTAGAAACTATTAAACCTAACCTAAAGCCTCTAAAATTTATTCTAAATTTCATCAAGAATTTTAGTTCGTTTATTAAAATATTCTTCCTCAGTAATTAAGCCTATGGTTTTGAGATGATCAATTTCTTTTAATCTTTCCTCAGCACGGCTTCGTGTAGCTTGAACTTGTTGGACTTCCTGAGGAGTCAAGGGCCTACCTTTTTCAAAATAAATTTGTGCTATTTTCCCCATATAAAAAGTAGAAGTATAAACATAAGTAGAAACTAGTAATCCTCCCATTAAGGGAATACCTACTTTTACCATTGCAACAAAAATCTGTTGTAAAATTACGCCAAGCCCAATATTAGTAGCTACTTCTAGTGCAGTTTTAGTTGAAAGAGGAACTCCATAAACTCTACCTATTGCTTGTACAAGTAAAACTTGAAGCGGGGTAATAACAAAAACATCTGCAATAGGAATAGGTTGTAGAGCTAGCGCAGCACAAGCAGTAGCAGCAATATGCGAGAGTTGTTTAGCTATTTCTCTTTTACTATCTAGGCTAGATTTTTCTGGGTCAATATCAAGTAAAATTGTTTGATATGTTGAATTAAGGTCATCAATAAAACTTTGAATAGGAGAAGTAGCTGTAAGATTTTCTATAAAAGTATCTTCTATAAAAGTATTTTCTATAGAATTCTCTACCTTATCAGTACTATTTGCTATACTTAGTAAAGCAAAACAAATGCTACAGTAATGGTCAGTAGGACTTGTTTTAGAAAACCATTCTTCAAATTGCTCTTTACCTGTTTTTGCAGTTCTATTATAAAAGCGTTTTATTTCTTTACCACAATCACAAAAAACAACATAATAGCTAATTTTATCTAACCTAGGAACATTATAGTGTCGCATTTTCCCTTCCCTGCACTAAGCTCTAGTAAAAAGATTCTTAAATCTTAATAAAGCCTCGCTTATCAGGCAACTAACGAAAATGTTTAAGTTTTAGACTAACAAAATTATATTTATTTAATATTGTGAAGTAGAAAGAAAATCTTTTCTACTTAGCTAGCTTGGAAGTCATAAACTATTTAAGGTAAAGTATCAAAGCATCAAAGCAGATCGTCCAAGACAAGCTTTGTTGTTGTTAGGGATAATTAGCTGCCAAAATTTTCAAAATAAAGACTTGAGGAATAAAAAATGACCTGGAGAAAATCTCACCTACTAGCAACACTCTTACTTTTACTTATCCCCCAAATGGTTCTTGCGCAAGGCTTTGGCCTAAGCCCTGATGCCCCAAGATTTGAAATTATAAAATATACTGCAATTTTTATTGGCGGTTGTGCGGCAATTTTCTTCTTTTTAATTCGCTTAACAATAATTCCTTTCCTAGTAAAAAATTATTACTCGCTTTCTGATGCTACTAATATAGGTCTTTCTTTGTTTATTCTCTATTCACTTAATCTTTTTACCTTAATTTTTTTCCGATTATATACTGGTTCTGCTTGGCGAGCGATATTTGTAGTAGTTGCTGTTTTTTGGTTTATTCATCTTTTACTTAAAGTACTTCTATCAAAACGTAGTGAAGAATAAGAAACAAGAAGAAGAGTAAAAGAGTAAAAGAGTAAAAGAGTAAAAAATAAAATAGAACAAGAAATTAATAAGTAGAAAAGGAAATCCTAAAAATGAGTTATAGAAATATTGCTCCTAGCAAAGCTTCCTTAGATGCAAATGCTGCTAAAGTCCGTCCAACTCTCCTTATTGGTGTAGGTGGTACAGGGGGAAATGTTCTACAACGTGTAAGAAACTGGATTGTAGACCAATATGGGAGTATTGATCAGTTTCCCATTCTTCGCTTTCTTCACCTAGATACCGATGAGCGTTCTTCTAAAGATACTAGTAAAGATGCGAGTAAAGACCCTCTTTATAAAAAGAAAGAGTTTGTTGACAATGAATGGGTTTCCTTAAAAGTCAATGTTGCTCAGTTTTTAGATGTAAATAACTATCCTCGTCTTAAACCTTGGTTTCGTCCCGATCAAAGACTACGAGACCGAGGTGATCTTGGTCAAGGTGCTGGTCAGGTTCGTGTAGCCTCTCGCTTAGGTTTTTTCTATCACTATGGGATTAATAAAATTCGCCCTAAACTAGAGTTAATGCTTAAGCAATTAAGAAGTATCGATCTTAATAAGCTTAATCATCCTGACTTACGTAATTTACAGCTTTATACAAATACAATTAATGTTTTTGTAATATGTTCTTCTGCTGGTGGTACTGGTTCAGGAGCATTTTTAGATATAGGCGCATTACTACATTCAATGCAAGGTATTGAAACCCATTTAGTTCTAGTTCTACCTGAAGTCTTTAAGAATCAAGACCCTCGTTGTGTAGCTAATGGTTATGCAGCCTTAACAGAGTTAAATCATTATCAATATCGCCATCTTTTTCCAATTTATTTTGAACAAGAAGTTCGTCATATGTCTCCACCAATCTATCAAAACACCTATCTTATTGATGGACGTGGGTTTAGTGGAGGGACTACTGTAGATGTAGGGCTTTATTCAATGATTGCTAATGCCCTAATAGAAGATTTTAAGAGTGGTCAATTTAGCGATGATAAAAGAAGTTTTCGCTCTAATATGGCTCAATATACAGACCGTTTAGCAGTTTATGAACATTTAGCACGTTATGATAACCGTCCACTGCTTGTAGAAACTTTTCCTTGTCGTTATTCATCTTTTGGAATGAGTCGGATTTACTATCCTCGTGAGCAAGTAGTTAAATCCTGTGCCTATCGCTTAGGTTCAAGCATTATGAATTATTGGCTAGGTGGTTCTGATCGTGCAAATGTTACTGATCAAGCCCTATCTTTCTTAAAAGATTGCAAATTAACTTTTGAAGATGTAAGACGATATCTTGAAACTAAAGACCAAGCCTCTTTAGAACAAATTTGTAGAGTTAAAGTTGATGAAAAAATTGAAAACACTAGTGACTTAAAAGATGGTCGAGCAAAGGAATTTAAGCATTTTTCTGAAACCTTCTATCGGGATCATTTTCGTGTAGACGACCCTAAAGACTCTGCTCGTTGGGGTGATTTTGTTAGACATATTCGTGAAACTTGCTTTGAACATACATTAAAACTTGCTCAAGAAGAACTCCAAAAACTCTTAAAAGAACGTCTCTCCCATCCTAGTTATGGATTTGATTATGTTTTACAAATCTTAGGTACACTTCCTATAGTGCTTCGTGGGCCTCATTATCGTGAAAAAGCTACTACTGCTATGACAGCAGAAGATAAGCGGCTTCAACCTACTCAACGCCAATATCAAGACGCAATCAAAGAATTACAAGATTTGGAAGGATGGTCAGCATTTCAGCGTATTGCTGGAGGCTGGCAACAAGCTGTAGATGTCCAGTTAAACAACTGGCGTGAAGGAGCTTATAGCTATTTTCGTGCCCTAGGCTATCGCTTTGTTTATGAAACTTATATAGAGCTAGTAGAAGCAATTGCAAATTTTGTTGAAAAAGAGCTTCGTCTTAGGTTACTTCAAGTAAATACAATCATTGTAGAAAAACAACAGGAATTTGCTAAACTTTCTGAATATTACCAATATAAAGACAAAAGCGCCAAAATGGATTTACGTCTTTATAATCCTGAAGATATAGAACGTTATTATCGTGGTGTAGTAATTGTAGATGTTGATAATCCACCTCCAGCAGATATTAATATTAAAGCTCCTTTACGTATTGCTGAGTATGCAATTAAGCTACTTTCATATTTACAAGAAGCTGCCATTATTGAAAAACCTACAGTTAGCGCATTAACAGAAAAAATCCAAGAAGATATTGGTTCTAACCGTGTAGTAGATAAAATTATGGAGTTTTTAGAGGCAGAAACTTCTGAACGAGTTAAAACTAATATTTTAGAATTGCTCTTTCCTACTAATTTCAGTGAAACAGTTGTACGTAAACAAATGGAAGATGCATTTAATTTAGCCAAAGGTTGGGTTCATATTAATGAAACCGTTCCGCCTGAACTCCAAATGCCCCAAGGCGGCCATAAAATGCTAATAGGAGTGGATAGCCAAAATCCTCATTACAATAAGTTTAGGACTATGGTAGAAAGCTTCCAAAGTGGTTCAATGGGTGTAGATTTTAAGCCTATTGGAAATATCTATGAAATAGTCTTTTATGGGGAAATGTCAGGGTTTTCTTTAGCTGCAATCTCTTCTTTACCAGAAATGCGCCGAGTTTTTCGTGAAAAAGAACGAGATCCTTCTCAAATTGATTTATTTACAACTAAAAACCGCTTTATGATGCGTGATATTACTTATCGCGATGATGAAGGCCGTAACCGCTATTTACGTTCAGTAAAAGCTTTTGTCCTAGGAGTAGCCGCAGGAGTAATAAAACAAGATGAAAATAAAGATCAAAATGAACCACGTACCCGCACCTATACAGTAATTCGTTATGATGAGCGAGATATTCATAAAGTCAAACCAATGAATATTGGTCTAGGAATGTATGAAAGAGCCGTTATAACCCTCTTTGAAGAAACTAGCGCAATGCCTTTAAGAGAAAAAATACTTAAAGAAGTTGACAGGTTTAAACAAACCCTCCAAGAAGCAACGCTATCTGAAAATAATGAGCGCTATAATGGGCATTTATTACTTTGGTATGCTCTATTAGACCGTTTAGTTAATGGTGATACACAGCCATTTCCAGAGGTAGAAATAGAACTTCCAGGGGGTGCTAAAGATAAAATGGTATCTCCAGAACGTGAATGTTTACTAGAAGAACTTTATGATGTAAGCCTTTCAATACCAATAATTAGCACCCAAGAAGAACTATCTAAGAGCCTTAAGCTACTTCAAAATTCAAGGTGCGTAGGTCTTTTTACTGAAAGTTGGCTAGATGAGTTAAGAGATTCTAGACAAGGAGCTATTGCTTTTATTGGTTTTAATGAATCACTTTGGCAAGAAAATAAAGCAATGCTTAGCGATTTAATTCGAGGTAAAGACCCATCACTAGAAGCTCGTAGAATATTTTCATTAACTTTAATATATGGAAAATTTACTACTAGTTTACAACCTGATATTGCTAGCCATCGTAGTGTAAAATACGGGTTTAGCCGTCCAATAGATTTAATGGAAACCAAATTTTCCCAAGAGGATCTAGGCACTTATGAAGAAAGTATTGAGCGTCTTTCTCGCTCTGTACAGCTACGCCAAAATCTAGAAAGCTTAGTTAAGCGTGCAGAGGATGAACTTTTCCGTACAGCTAATGGTCGCGGATTACTTTTTGCTTGGTTAATTATTGAAAACTTTATGGAAAGTGTTTCTAGTAGTGACCAAGAAGTTTATCAAGAAAAAATAGACACTTTACAAAAACGTTTAAGAATGGCTTTTCCAGGTCGTAAAGAAGAATTATTAAAAATCCGAGATGCTATGTTAGCCAACTTAAGCCAATATACTAAAGATTATCGTGATGAATCTGATCGTGATAACTATCCTACTATTTTATGTCAAGTTCTAGACTGGGAAAAATTAGAACAACATCGTTTGGAGATAGAACAACTTCTCCAAACAGGGCAAATAACTGAAACTAAATCTGTTAAGCCTGTTTTAACTAGACCTATAGAATCAACTCCAGTACAAAAACCTACTCCTACCCCTTCAACGCAAGCACCTAAAACAGAAAACTCTACTCTAAATGACACTACTGAGCGCTTTCGCAGCCGTGTACAGCTTATGCTTAAAGCTGGAAAAGGCAAAATAGGTGTTGCACAACAAAGAGTCCTAGATAAAGAACAAAAGGAATTAGCTCTAAGTGATGAAGTTGCACAAGCTATTATTAAGGAACTAACAGGGGGTAATGATTTTCAAAAAGAACGCTATGACTATGCTATGTTCTTTCTAAGTTTATATAATGATGGTGAGACTGATTTAACAGATTTGAGATCAGAATTAGTAGATGAACAGCAAAGACTAAAATTACCACAAACTGAAGCAAATCAACTAGAAACATCTATTATAGATTATTTTGACTATTATCGTGCCTTAGTTACAGATACTATAGTAGAAGATTGGGTAAGAACAGAATTAAAAACTAAACAAGAATCTCTTAAACTCTCTGATGAGTTAGTAAATCTAATAGAAGAGCATATACAAACATTAGGATAGCTATTTTAATCTTAAGATAAAACCCTCGGGTTAAAATAGTCTTTCTACGCAACTTTCCTAGTTTCTTTAAAATTGATTATATGCTCAACTTAGAGAACACAAAACAAAATGCTTTTCAATACTTTTCAATGCTTTTCTAGGGAATAAATCTTAATATTAATAAATTATGAATTTATAAAATTTATAAATCTGGCAGTTTTATATCCTTTAAGAGTAAGATTTTTATGCAAGCTAAAACAAACCATTGTGTTTTACCAAATGAAGAAGAGCGCATAAGAGTGCTTTACTCTTATGACATTCTTGATACTTTACCAGAAGTAGAATTTGATAATATTGTTTATCTTGCTAAACAAATTTGTCAGACTCCTATAGCGCTAATTAGTTTGGTAGATAAAGATAGACAATGGTTTAAGGCTAAAATTGGACTTGAACTATCAGAAACTCCTCGTAGGGAGTCTTTTTGCACTCATACTATTTTAGAACAAGAACACCTTCAAGTTTGTGATGCAAAGCTTGATAGTCGTTTTGCTAAAAGTTCTCTTGTTACAGAAGAGCCTCATATTCGTTTTTACGCTGGTGTACCTTTGATAACACCTAATGAGTACTGTATAGGCGCTTTATGTGTAATGGGCTTTACTCCATACCAACTTAAAGCAGAACAAATAGAATCACTTCGTAGACTTAGCCACCAAGTAATAACTCAACTTGAACTAAAGCAACATATTAAAGCCTCTAAAATAAGCGAGACTCGAACTAAAGCTATAATTGACAATATGTTACTAGGGTTAATAGTTACAAATGAAAATGGGATTATTGAATCAGTTAACCCTATGGCAGAGAAAGTTTTTTTCTATAAAGAAGAAGAATTAATAGGTAAACATTTGTCTTTGCTAATACCTCAATTAACAGACGCTACAAGGCTAAGTTTTCTACAAACTAGTGCTAGTCAAAACCAAAAATCCCAAGCTAGAATCTATTGGCAAGGGCTTTCTAAAAACGGAGATAAGCTCTTTTTAGAACTCTCTGTTTATGAATTTTCAACTTCAAAGGGTTTACGTTTTGCTAGTAATATTAGAGAAGTCTCTGACCAACAAAAATTAGAAGAATTAAAAACTAACTTTATCTCAACTATAAATCATGAATTACGTACTCCTCTAACTTCTATTAATGGAGCACTTAATTTATTATCCTCTGGTGTTTTAGGTATCCTACCAGAAGAAGCACAAGAAATAGTACAACTTGCAGAAAGAAATTCTGTTAGGCTTGTTTCACTCTTAAATGATATTCTTGACCTTCAACGCCTAGAAGCTAGTCGCTCAGAAATGAATTTTGAAGTCAGCGATCTTTCACAACTTGTTGTTTTATCCTCAAAAGAAATATTAGCTTTAGCTAGAAAAAAGAATATTTCTGTAACTCTTAACACTACAGAAATAAAAGTTTTTGCCGATCATAAACATTTAATACAAGCTATTACTAATTTACTTAAAAATGCTATAAAGTTTTCACCTGCAAATAGTGTAATTAAAGTAGTAATAGAAGAAATCAATCAATGGGCAACAGTAAAAATCATAGATCAAGGTTGTGGTATAGAAGCCAATCACTTGTCTACAATTTTTGATAAATTTAAACAAGTTGACTTTAAAGATAATCGCCAACAAGGCGGTGTAGGACTTGGTTTAGCAATTTCTAAAGCTATTATTGAACAACATAATGGAATTATGGGAGTAGAAAGTGTTATAGATAAAGGAAGCACATTTTGGTTTAGACTACCTGCTGTTTGGACTTTAGATGATCAATCTAATAACTTAAAAAATCAAGCATTTTCTATACTAGCTAAATCTAGTAGTCATCTACATAAAATAAACCATGAAAATGCTTTTGCAAAATCTCCTGAAATCTTGTTAGTAGATGATGATAAAGAGCTTTTAGAAATTCTTTCCATTGATCTTTCTCAAAGAGGTTTATCTGTAACCACTTCTACTAACGGACAAGAAGCTGTGCGTATTGCACAAGAAAACTTACCAAATTTAATTGTTTTAGATATAAATATTCCTAATGGAAACGGTTTTGAAGTTGTAGAAAAGCTGCGTTCTGAGCCAAAGCTTAGAAATATATCTTTGATTATATATTCTGGCCGTGATCTTACAGGAGAACAAAAAACTAAGCTAAGTCTAGGGCCTACACGGTTTCTAACAAAAACTCGTGTTAGTAGTGCTGATTTCCGCAATAACGTTCTAGAGTTACTTAATTCCAATGCTGAATAAACTAGGGTTTTATGAAAATTTTAATCATTGATGATGAAAGCGATATTAGGCGTATTGCCCGACTTGCTCTAAACAAAGTAGGCAAAATGGATGTAGTTGAAGCAAGTAGCGGCATTGAAGGTATTGAGAAAGCTGAAGTAGAAAAACCTGATGTAATTTTACTAGATGTTATGATGCCTTCTATGGACGGCCCATCAACATTTGCTCAGCTACAAAATAAAAATACAACTAACCAAATACCAGTAATTTTCTTAACTGCTAAAGCACTACCATCTGAAATCAATAGGCTTAAAGCTCTAGGGGTAAAAGGCGTTTTAACTAAACCTTTTGATCCTATGATTTTAGCTACACAAGTTAAAGAACTGCTAAATAAATAACTTAAAAATACTATTGCTTTATTTTTGATTTAATGATGGATGAGTTTTGTTTGAGCAGGTAAGTTTATCTAATTTGTCACTCCTTTTAACTCTTTATGGCTTTCAGATAAAACTTTTAATACTTCAGGTCTATCACATAAAAATCTATCTTTCATTGGCTTAGTAATAGGGTAATTTTCATTCGTTCCTGGGCGTAACTTTACCCATTCTTCTTCATTTACTCGCCAATCACCTATGCGAAAACCATAATAATCAACATGCTTAATCCCTAAACTAATAGCAAGTTTAGCAATACTTGTAATTTGCTCAGCACTTGGATATTTCAAAGGTAGAGGTTTACTAAAGTCTAATTCTGATGCCCAAAAAGTATGAATAATTTTCTTGTCATTTCCTAACTGTTTACGCGTAGTTTCTAGAACTTCTTTAGTTGTATTAATAGCTTTTTCCAGGGCTTCTTTATTATCCCAAGTAAAAAAAGTATAGCCACATACAGCATCAAAAGGCTGCATAACATAACCAAAGTCTAGTCCAATAGTGTCTTTAATCGTTATAGGGCGAAAACTTTCTAAAGATCTTGAGGCATTTATTCCTAAAACTTGAGCAAGGTCTTCTACATAGATTTCGTGACTAGAGTCTTTATCTATTTCCCTAATAAAAGCTACAGTATCTTTTGCCCATTCGCCTAACCATTCTTTTCGTGCCTGTGTCCAATCTTGCCAAGCTTGAGTATTTTTCTCAGTAATTAATCGAGGTGGATCTATTTTTTCCCAAACTTCAAATTTTTCTTCCCAAGCTTGATTAAGTTTATCTAAGCCTTGATATTTATTTTTTAACCATTCACGAAAATTTTCTTTATCATAAGTAGAATAGCTAACAAAATCACCCCTCTTATCTTCATTACCCCCAAAAGAATTTATTGGCCCAAGACCAAAAGTATCATCAAAAACATATCCAGCAAATGCAGGGTTTGAGTGATAAGTGCTTGCTATTTCTTGTAAATAGCTTTTCCACTGAGTAGCACGCCATTTTCTATGAAAAAGATTAAAAGTAAATAAAAGGTTATCCTTACTATCTACTTGTTGAAATTCCTTTTGTCTAGGAAGGCTATTATGAGTAGGATGCCAAACAAAAAGATAAGCCTTAAGGTTATTTTTCTGACAAAGTTCTAATGCAAATTTTGTATTATTTTTTTGTGTTGCAACCCCAGCCGAATCTAGCCCCCAACATAACACTATATCTGTAAACCCTGATTTAGCAATTACTTGAAAATCTTCATTCCATTTTTCTTTCTCAATAGAATTAAGCCAATACCAAGTACTAAGACGTAAGTCTTGTTGGTTTTGATTTATTTCACTAGCAAAAACTTTAGTAGAAGCAAATATTAAAAAAGTAAAACAGCTAAGAAAAAGAAAAATACTTTTAATTAATAACTTCATAGATTATTAAGCTCTCTTTTCTATCTATAACTATTGACAAAACAAGATATTACCATATTAATTATAATAATAAATACTTAATTTTATATAATTTATTCTTTAACTTTAAAATTAGATAAGACATTATCAGGAATAAGAAGGTTTTTAAAAATTAATCTAGTTAATTTCTAAATTAATTACCAAAATACCTATTTATTTAATAATGTCTAAGTTAAAGTGTTCAAGGCGAGTTTAATTATCTAGATCACCGCTGGTTGGCTGATGAAGGCGCGACAATCTTCTAAAGAGTTACTCTTAGAAATTTTTATAATTATGGTATTTTTTCAAAGGTGATCTTACTTCTATTCTTATCTTTGGTTAAAACTTTTAATTTTTGTAATCCCGTTGTAATTTTGTTTTTTATTTTCTCGTTATTTTCTTTAATAAATACCAAGCATTTTTGTTTATCCAAGCTTAAGATTAAGTAATCTCCATCTTGCTCCAACGCATAGTGAATATTAGCTCCTTCTCTATCTTCACTGATTTCAATTGTATGTGTTTCACTATCAATCCTTTGGTGTAAAGATTTATAGTTTAGAATTTTTTCTATAAACTTTACTTCACTATTTTTTGGAGTAACTCTTATATTTTCATTTTTGTATCTATCAGTTAGGCACACTTCTTTCGCAATGTAATTAAACAACTCTGCTTTTTGGTGGTATTGTATAGGAAAAATGACAAATCCCTGTTTAGCTTCTCTTTCTATACTTTTATTAGGGATCTGCGAGTTAGGAGGAGCAAGTAAAATTCCCTGGAATTTAATTTTATTGATTAATGCCTTAGGGAAATGTAATGATATTTCTGATTTTAATTTATCTTTGAATGTCTTTATTTGCTCAACTCCATGCAATAAATCCCTTTCACCTTTACCTTTCATTTCTATTATGGTGCATATGCATGTTTCTGAGTTAGTATAAAAAGCTAGGTAGTCTGGTCGTGGTGAGCTTTCATCTCTAATGAGTGGATCTTCTCTTCGATCAACCTGAAATAATAGACAAATTCCTTCATCTTCCTCTTTAGGGGTAATGGAAAAACAAACTCCACTTTCTTGAGGAACACGCCGATCCGATAAAATATAAAAAACAATAAGGTTTTCTAGAAAATTAAATATTTGCCAGTCAAGTTTTAGTTCTCCTCTATCGTTCTTCTTTTGTTTGTCCTTTAGAATTTCTTGGGGTGTTTTGTCTTTTCCTGGCATTTTTAGTAGTATTTCCTGTTTCAGAAATTTCAAAAAACTTTCGCTGTACATCAGCCGATACATCACTCAGTGTATCCCACCTTATCCCATAATCAGGATCTTTTAGAGAAACTAACTTATTGTTTCTCATTTCATAAGCCCCAACTTGCTCCATTTTTAGAAAAGCGCGACGATCTTTTAGATACAAGTGTCTCGCCTGTTTCTCCAGTGTTTCTTCATCACCTACTTTCCCATTCACTAAATTATTAAGATGAGACATAAAATATGGACTATGTGTAGTAATTAGTATTTTGAATCCAGAATTAACAAGTATTCCTAATACTTCTAAAAGTTTTACTTGGTTTTCTGGATGTAAGTTCATTTCTGGTTCATCAATAATAATCAAGTTGTTCCCTCTGTCTATGTAACGCAAATAAACCAACAGTGGTGCAAGTTGTTTTATTGAAGACGAAGCATTATATAAATCGATTACTAAATCATCGCTAATCTTTACTTTAAGCTCTTGTCTACCGTCTTCTTTTGTAAGAGCAAAATCTAGCTTATGGCTATTCTGCAAGTGCATCTCTATATCACCAGCTAACTTATTGTTATCTTCTTTTCTTGGATCAAGTATTTCTGCTGGTTTAAGATTAACCGCTGATAAACTCTCCAAAAAATCCTCTATAGGTTGAGGAAAACGCACATTTTGTACATCAGCGAAAGATGAATCGTTACCCAAAAGGTTTAGTTGAGTAAATCGTTTTCTATCTATTTCATTTAAATTTTTATACCTCAAGTGTGTAAGAAGTCGGTAGGTAGTAATAAAAGTGTTACGTTCTGCCGGAAGAAGGTATGGAATAGAAAAAGAATAATAAACGAGAAGAACCCAAAAGTAGTCCAGTATTACTTCATTTAAAAGTTGTTTTATTTTTTCTGATTTAGACTCACTAGAAATAGTAGGTACTTCATCTTTATATTTTACTTTGAAAAAAATAGTTTCTTCCTTAACTGAATAATCAAATTTTTCCTCAAAGCGACTGAGTAGGTCAAAGTCTATTAATCTTTCAAAACCTTTTCTAATTTGTTCGTCTAATGAAGTAATGCTATATTTCGTTTTTGAAAAGAGCTTTTTACTGGAATCTTGAAAAAACAATGTAAGCTTTTTCTCAAATTCTTGAACTACTTCAACAAAAATTTGGCTTATTTCCTTTATTGATGCCGTATTTAGTTTAATAAAGTATTCTGTTTCTGACTTTTTATAAAAAAGAGAAAATAATTTTTCTTGTTTCTTTTTGTCGAGTTCTAAGTCCCAAAATTCCTTTAAGATCCCATATAAAGAATATGCTATGTACGTTTTGCCAGAGTTATTGGGGCCAATAATAACTGTCAATGGGTGCAACTCTAGTTCTGTTTCCTTTATTGGCCCCAAATTATAGAATTTGAATTTCATTTTTCACCAAACATATCTAACTGAGACATAGTTATTAAAATCTATTTTAAGCAACTTCTATAAAAACAGGTATCTGCAATGCCGATGATAAAGAAACACTAAAATTTTAATATTTGTACGAATGTGGGTATGAATGTGGAAGTAAAGTATTTTGGGTCGTGTTTCAATAAAGTTGATTGCGCTTTTTGGTTACTTTAGAAATGCTTTGGTTGCTTTACTAAACAATATGATAAAAGCCTTATCAATTCTTTTGAAACACGACCGTATTTTGATTTAGTTTTATAAAATGTAACTTATTGATTTTGCTAACGCACCCGGAGGGACTTGAACCCCCAACCGTTGGATCCGAAGTCCAATGCTCTATCCATTAAGCTACGGGTGCGAATTTTTTGTGCTCCTAGATAGTAAACCATTAATTAAATTTTTCAAGTGATCAACTCCAAAACTATGCCTATATAATTAATTCTATTTAAGCTACAAATTTTGTTGATTATTGTTTTTTTGCTCCACAGGGGGTTGACTGTTTTTCTCCTGTAAATCATTCTCAGGTTCAAAACCAAACCTTAGCTCATTGTAAATCTTTAATTGCTCTGGAGTTAGAATATTACGAATTTGTAATTGAACTCTTGTTCTTAAAAATACCATTTGTCCTTCTAATTTACCTAGCTCTATTGCCATTTGCTTTAAGGCTTCTTCGTTAATATTTTCACTAAAGGTTGCTCGTTCTAATTGAAGGCGTTTTTCTTGTACTTGTCTTTGTGTGGAGATGTAATTTTCTGCTGAAGATCGCATTATTTGTCTCATTCTAACTATTTGCTCATCTGTGAGCTTTAAGGCTCTTGCCCAAACTCTTGCTTGCATTCCTCCACCAAAGCCAGGGTTTAACCCTTGGCCTAGTTTTTGTCTTAAGCGTTCTTGTTTAAGCTCTAATCTTTGCTGTTTTATTTCATTATTACCTAAGCGTTCTCTAAATCTTTTTCCTGGATTTTGGGCAAAGCCTGTATTAGCAAATAATATAATAGTCAATATAGCTAAAAAAAGGCTTTTAATTTTTTTATTTTTTTTAGTGGAGTTATTCATAAGGGTTCCCACCTTTAGGAAAATTTAGCGCAAGAATTATTATTTTGTACAGGTAAGATAACCATTCTTTGCCAAAAGTCTGAAAATCTTTGCTACTAAATAGGCTTAATAGATTATAACTAGTTTGTTGATGGTGTAGCAATTTTCTGTTCATCTTTTATAGGGACAAAAAACATTAGAATCATTGATGGGATAGAGGCTAGAAAAGCAAAAATAAAGAAATTTACATAACCCATAGCCTCAATCATTTGTCCTGCAAAACCGCCTATTATAGCCGCAGGAATAAGCATTATTGCAGTACCAAAAGCATAATGTGCCGCCTTAAATGTAGGGCTACAAGTACGCATTATATAAACGGTTAATGCTGCTGATCCAAGCCCAGAAGCTACTTGTTCATAAAAATAGACAAAAGCAATTATAGAAATTCCTTTAACTGTTGTAGGGTCGGGTTTTATATAAGCAATCCAAGTATAAGCCCAAATATTAATATTCATTAAAAGAGTTAGAGGCCAAATAGCTTTTCTTAAGCCTTGTTTCTTAATCCATAATCCTCCAGCCATTGCACCTAGGATTGCTCCTGCTGCACCAACAATTCCAGCAATCCAAGCCATTTGAGCATTAGAAACTTTTAATTCTCTTTTTAAGAATGGGGTATTCATAGAAAAAAGTACTTCATCCCCTATTTTATAAAGAATAATAAATATTATTATTAGTAAAACTTTATCTTGTTTTAAGTAGGAGCTAAAGGCTTCAGCAAAGGATTTCATGGTTTGAGCTACTTTTAGAGGTTCTTGGCGTTTATTTTCAAACTCAGGTAGCTTAAAAAAATGATAGCAAGCTACTAAAAACATTGCCAAGCCACAAACACCAAATCCATAAGCCCAAGCTTCTGACAAATTTACATTGCCTTTCTGTTGAAGTAAATAAGTCATATATGCAACAAAAGCAACAACTCCACTACGACTAAAAATCATAGCTAGCCGATAAGCTGCTACACGATCTCCAGAATAAGCCGCTTGATCCTTAGGGTCTTTAAATCCTTCTAAATAATAAGCATCTATGGAAATATCATTAGTTGCAGCAACAAAAGCCATAACAACAAAAGCTAGTGAAATAAAAATAAAAAAAGTGGTTAAATGCTTAAATAAAGGCGGTAGGTCATACCCAAAAGCTATATATTCCTCAAAAGTTGGTGGTAGAGTAGGAACGTAAGCAAAATAACAGGCAGTTGCAACAGTCATCATAAGAAAAGAAAATAGAAATTGTATAATTATCATCCAGCGTCGTTTAGTACTAATTAAGTCTAAAAAAGGTGCCCAAATAAATTTTAATGTCCAAGGAATACTTAAAAAGTTTAAGTAGCCTAAATAACGCTCTTTAACACCAATATCAGTAAAATAGAAGGTTGATAAAATACGGATAATTGCATAAGGCAAGCCTTCAGCAAAGTATGTTGTATAAACCCATAAAACAGTTTTTTTTACTGGATTTTGTTCAGTAGAAGTAGGTTGAGAAGAAGTGGTTTGATTATCAGTCGCCATTTTATTTTCCTATAAGTTAATAGCTTATTTATTTTACGTAGTTAGTTAAAATAAACAAGCTATGTATAATTATTTATCTGGCTTTTGGCGATTAGATGCTTTGGTGCTAAGTTGTGTTTGCAATTTAGTTAAGTTTTAGTTCTCTATTAATTCTTTCGCTAAATTCAGAAATCTTATCACATACAGCATTAAAGTGATTGCGCTCAAAAGTGAAAGGCGAGGAGGCCATTGATTTAACTTTAGCAATGCGATTAAGTGATGTTTCTATTCTACGAGAACTAATTTTTCCCTCACGAGTAGCACGGACTAAACTTTCTGATGCTTCTAAAATACGATCTTGATTTGAACAAACTAGCATCATATCTTCGCCTGCTAAAACCCCTTCCACCATTGCTTCAGCAAATCCTATAGATTCGCTAATTGCACCCATTTCCATATCATCAGAAATTGCTAGGCCATGAAATTCTAGTTTACTACGTAGCAAATCTGTAACTATACGAGAAGAAAGCGAAGCAGCAATAGGAGTCTTGCTATTTTCTAAGGCTGGATAAAAAGCATGAGCAATCATTATTACTTGTAGTTGAGAGTTAAGTTTTACCATTAAATCTTGATAAATAGGTAAATCTTCTGCTCTTAATTGTTTTTCACTACGTTCAACAACAGGAAGTTTTTTATGGGAGTCAACAATTGAATCTCCTAAACCAGGAAAATGTTTACCACAACCAACAATACTTCCATTCTGTAACCCTTCTAAATATGCACCTGAAAGGCGGATAATTTTTTGTGCTTTGCTACCAAAACAACGTTGTTGCAAAGCATTATCAGCCTCTTCATGAACAGCTAAATCTACTACTGGGGCAAAATTCATATTAAATCCTAAAAGCCTAAGTAATTCTGCTGTAATTGCACCATGTTCATGAGCTATACGAGCATCATCTAAGACTCTTAAAAACTGTGCAGGAGGCATTGGAGGGCAAATTTTCTTTAACCTATCAACTCTACCACCTTCTTGATCAATGCTAATTAAAGGAACAACTTTTAGTAAATGTCGAAGCTCTCTATTTAGCTCAGCCACTTGTTCTGGCGCTTCAATATTACGAGCAAAAAGAATTATCCCTCCAGGTTGTACAGTTTGTAGGAGTTTTTTTGTATCATCATCTATAGTAGTTCCAGGGATACCAACAAAAAGCAGTTGTCCAATTTTATGCTCTAAGGATAAAGAGGCCATGTTTTTTTACCTTTCCTAAATTAGCGCGTTTCTTAATGTTTTTATAGGAATATTTTAGCGTATTTTACTCAAAAAGTTTTGCTAAAGTCTCTGTATAAGGTGGGTAAGCTACGCCTTTTTCTGTGATTATAGCTTTTACATATTGATTAGGAGTTACATCAAACGCAGGATTTGCAACATTAACACCTATTGGGGCAACTTGTTGGCCTTTAATATGAGTAACTTCTAGTGAAGAGCGCTCTTCTATTGGAATTTGCTCTCCGCTTTTTATTTTTAGATCTAGGGTTGAAAGAGGTGCAGCAACATAAAAAGGTATATTATTTTCTTTAGCAAGAACGGCAACCATATAAGTACCTATTTTATTTGCAACATCACCATTAGCAGCAATACGATCTGCACCAACAATTACAGCCTGAATTTTACCTAATTTCATAAAATGCCCTGCCATATTATCAGTAATTAATGTAACAGGGATTTCATCTTTTTGTAGTTCCCAACAAGTTAGCCTTGCTCCTTGTAAAAATGGTCTAGTTTCATCTGAATAAACAGCTAAATTTTTCCCAGCACTACGAGCAGCACGAATTACACCTAAAGCCGTTCCATATCCAGCCGTAGCTAAGGCTCCAGCATTACAATGAGTTAGCACTACACCTTCATTAGGCATAAGGGCTGCACCATTACGTCCCATTTCTTCATTTGCTGTAATATCGGCTCTATGAATGGCTATTGCTTGTTTAACTAATTCTTCTTTTATCTCATTTATAGAAAGCTTATCTCTTTTACAAGCCTCAAGAGTTAACTTCATTTTTTCAATAGCCCAAAATAAATTAACTGCCGTAGGGCGAGTTTCAGCAAAATCTTGACAGATTTTTTCAAAACCTTGGTCAAAAGCTTCTAATGTATCGGGCAAGGTTTTTGCACCTAAAGCAATTCCCATAGCCGCCGCAACACCAATAGCTGGTGCCCCTCTTACTACCATATCCTTAATTGCTTTTGCTACTTCAGGATAGGTTTTATAGCAAGGATAAATTTCTTCTGTAGGTAAAACGCGTTGATCAATCATTACAACGCCTTCATCAGTCCATTCAACAATTTTAATCATATATAACAACTAGTCTTTCTTAAGAAATTGGTATTAGTTTTGTGTACCAAAAATATAATTTGGGTTTTGATGGTATTCTTGTAAATAACCTACATTTAGAGGTTCTTTTTGTAGTGCTTCAATAGCGCTAACTACAGCTTTTGCTCCTGTAATAGTAGTAATACAAGGGACAGAATATTGTGTAGCCGCACTACGAATTGCACGCTCATCATAAAAGGAATGTTTCCCTAAAGGTGTATTAATTACTAAAGAGATTTTTTTACTCTTAATTTGGTCTACAATATTTGGTCTACCCTCTTCAACCTTAAAAACAAATTCTGTATCAATACCTGCTTTTAATAATGAATCCCTAGTCCCACGAGTTGCTATTATCTTAAAGCCTAAGTCTTGTAGCCTACGAGCAATATCTATAACAGCATCTTTATGATCATTATTTACACTAATAAACACTTTACCTGATGAAGGCAGGCGGTTTCCAGCACCATATTGAGCTTTAAGATAGGCTGCGCCAAAATTATCGGCTATTCCCATTACTTCACCTGTAGAACGCATTTCTGGCCCAAGTACAGGATCAACTCCAGGAAATTTAGCAAAAGGAAATACAGGGGTTTTTACCTGGCATCTTTTTACTTCAAGCTCAGGAGCTAAGTTAAACTCTGCTAATTTACGGCCAACCATTAATAGTGATGCTATTTTAGCAATAGGAACACCTGTAGCTTTACTAACAAAAGGAACTGTACGTGATGCACGGGGATTAACCTCTAGAACATAAACCTTTCCTGACTTAATAGCAAATTGAATATTCATTAATCCAACAACTTTAAGTGCTTTTGCTAGTTTTCTAGTATAATCTCTCATTACTTCTAATTCTTGAGATGGGATTGAAGCGGGCATAATACAAGAACTGTCTCCAGAATGGATTCCTGCTTCTTCAATATGTTCTTGAATACCAGCAATTACCGTAGTCTCTCCATCACAAAGCGCATCAACATCTATTTCAATAGCACTTTCTAGAAAACTATCAATTAACACCGCTCCCAACGAGGCTTTTAAGGCATTATCCATATAATGGGCTAGGGCATTTTGATCATAGACAATCATCATAGCTCTTCCGCCTAATACATAACTAGGCCGTACAAGTACTGGGTAGCCTATTTTACTAGCAACTTTTATAGCCTCATCAACTGATGTAGCCATACCGCTAGCAGGTTGTAGAATGTTTAACTCTTTTAATAAAGTTCCAAAACGCTCACGGTCTTCTGCTAAGTCAATTGATTCTGGAGATGTGCCAATAATAGGAACTCCCGCTTCTAAAAGCTCAAGAGCTAAATTTAGAGGAGTCTGCCCACCTAGTTGAACAATTACACCTGTGGGTTTTTCTACATCCACAATATGCATTACATCTTCAAAAGTAACAGGCTCAAAATAAAGCCTACTTGAGGTATCATAGTCAGTTGAAACTGTCTCTGGGTTACAATTGACCATAATAGTTTCATAGCCAATACTTCTTAAGGCAAAGCTGGCATGGGAGCAACAATAATCAAACTCTATTCCTTGTCCAATACGATTTGGGCCGCTACCCAAAATCATTATTTTCTTTTCATTTGTTGGATTAGCTTCACATTCTTCTTCATAAGTAGAATAAAGGTATGGCGTGAAAGACTCAAATTCTCCTGCACAAGTATCAACCCTTTTATAAACAGGCTTAATATTTAATTCTAAACGTCTTGCTCTTACTTCCTTTTCTAAACATCCAAGTAGTATTGCTAAACGCCTATCAGAAAAACCCATTTGTTTAGCATTAAAAAACAATTCGCAGGAAAGAGTCTCTAGCTTATGTTTTTTAAGCTCTAGTTGCATTTTAGCAATTTCATTAAGTTGGTCTAAAAACCATATGTCAATGCCTGTTAATTCATGTAGTAGGTCAATTGTCCAACCACGATCTAGAGCTTCGCGTAGGTAAGCTAGCCTAAGCCAATTAGGATTAGCAATATGTCTTCTTAATTCATCTTCATCAGTACTTTGGTCAATATCCCAAGATTTACCAAGTTCAAGAGAACGGATTCCTTTTAGTAAAGCTTCCTTAAAAGTCCGTCCTATAGCCATTATTTCCCCTACAGACTTCATTTGTGTACCTAAATTAGTTTTAGTAGCAGGAAATTTTTCAAATGCCCATTTAGGAATTTTTACTACTACATAATCAATTGTTGGTTCAAAACAAGCAGGAGTTTTTTTAGTAATATCATTAGGAATTTCATCTAGTGTATAGCCTAGAGCCAATTTAGCAGCAATTTTAGCAATAGGAAACCCAGTAGCCTTTGAAGCAAGGGCTGAAGAGCGAGAAACACGAGGGTTCATTTCTATTATTCGTAGTTGTCCATCTTTAGGGCTAACAGCAAATTGTATATTTGAACCTCCAGTTTCAACACCTACTTTGCGGATAATTTTAATTGCTGCATCACGCATTTCTTGATATTCACGATCTGTTAGGGTTTGAATAGGTGCAACAGTAATAGAATCGCCAGTATGGACTCCTAATGGGTCAAAGTTCTCAATTGAACAGACAATTACAACGTTATCGGCTAGATCGCGCATTACCTCAAGCTCATACTCTTTCCAACCAATTATTGATTCTTCAACTAAGATTTCGTGAATTGGGCTAAGACTTAGACCTGTAGCAGCAATTTGTACAAATTCTTCTGTGTTATAAGCAATACCGCCTCCAGATCCCCCTAAGGTAAAAGACGGACGTATAATGGCTGGATAACCTATTTCCTCTGTTGCAGCTAGGGCTTGGTCAAGGGTTTTAACAAAAGCTGCTTTAGGCATTGGCAAGCCAATTTCATCCATAGCTTGTTTAAATAATTTACGGTCTTCAGCAATATGGATGGCTGAGAGTTTTGCGCCTATTAATTCTACTTGGTATTTTTCTAAAATTCCTTGTTCAGAAAGAGCAACAGCTAAATTTAGGGCAGTTTGTCCACCTACTGTTGGAAGTAAAGCTTGAGGTCGTTCTTTTTCAATTACTTTGGCTAAGGTTTCTACTGTTAGTGGTTCAATGTAAGTACGATCAGAAAACTCTGGGTCTGTCATAATGGTAGCAGGATTTGAGTTTACTAAAACAACTTCAAAACCTTCTTGTTTTAGAGCCTTACAAGCCTGTGTTCCAGAGTAATCAAATTCGCAAGCTTGTCCAATAATAATTGGCCCTGAGCCAATAATGAGGATTTTCTTTATATCTGTACGTTTAGGCATTTAAGTTTTTAACTACAAACTATAGGTTTAAATAATTGCTTATAAAGTAAAACAGCTAATTTAGCACCCCCCTATTTCTAGAGTCAACGTAAGCTCATCTTTCTTAGCACATTTAGCCCAGCCATACGCGACTGGGCTATTAGCAAATAATTATTAGATTTGTCCCTTCCAGTTGCTACCACCTACTTCTTTCCAACGAGCGCGAATTTTTGATATTTCTTCATGTGAAAGAGTTCCTGCTTTTAACATTTCAGCATTTGCTTGCCATCGGCCAGGCTGTTTTGTTCCAACAATTGCTGTATGAACACCTGCTTGGCTTAAAGTAAATCGTAGCGCAATAGAAAAAGACTCTGGGCTAGAAAGAAAATCATAATTTAACTCTTTTATTCTATCCCAATAAACATGGTGATAAGAATTTTCTGGTTTTTGGCTATTTCTCCATACAGCATTAGCTATTGGACGCTTAGTTATTACACCTAAATTATATTCTCTTGCTACTGGAAGTAGTAAATCTATAGCCTCTTGATCTGCAATACTTATAGAAGTTTGTAGAGTATCAAAAGTCCCTGTTTTAATTGCATAAAGAGCATCTTCTCCATCGCCGCTATAGCCAATATAACGAGTATAGCCTTTTTCTTGTGCTAGTTTTAAGGCTTCAATTGCTTCACCTTTTTCAAGCACTTCCCTACTACAAGAATGAAGTTGAATTAAATCTACATAGTCTGTTTTTAAGGCTCTTAGGCTAGTTTCAATATGAGAAAGTAGCCCTGTTTTGCTCCAATCAAATTTAGTAAAGCCCTCAGCAGCACCGCATTTTGTAAATAAATAAAAATCTTTACGACGGCCACTTACAGCATTTCCTATTAATTCCTCACTAGTAAGATAAGCGGCTGCTGTATCAATAACATTAAGCCCCGCATCTAAGGCTTCATTAAGTAGAGCTTTAACACCTTCAGGAGTTGCGCCTTCAAAGCCTATTTCAGCGCCACCATAACCAAGTAGACTTACTTGCATGTCAGTTTTTCCAAACTGCCGTTTTTCCATAAAATTTCCTTTGTTAAAATTAAACTAAAACAGTAGTAGAAGAATAATAACGATATAATACCAAGCCACGATATACTAAGATCCGAATAAATACCAAAAGCGCATTAGAAGGAAAAAAGCAAGCAATGAATAATCTAGGGCCTCCACTCCAAGAAAGTGCCTTAACAGAAGAGTTAAGCCGTAAGTTTAACCAAATGAAATTGTTACTTGAAATAGCCAATAAAATAACATCACATCTTGATATGAGAGAGCTTTTTAAGGTTATTGCTGAGACTATTTATCAAATTACTGGTTGTGATGCGGCAGGAATGACACTCTATGATGCAGAAAAAGAAACATTACAAGCCTATGCCTTAGAGCTTAAAGCAGAGTTTAAGGCTACTCCCCCTGTTCAAGAAGGAATGTCAATCCCTATAGATAATGAATTACCATTAATGAAAGTATTACATTCCCAACAAACAGTTATTGTTAATTATCAAGAACTTAAAACAATAAAATCTCCGCTAATAAAAAAAACCATTGAGGATGGTATCAAGTCAATTTGTTCAGCACCTCTTGCCTCTAGAGGAAAAGTCTTAGGGACAGTTAATATAGTAAGTACAACTGAAAATGCTTTTACTCAAGAAGATGCTCTACTTCTTACACAGATTGCTAGTCAAATTGCAATTGCTCTAGATAATGCGCTTAACTTTGATAGAGCGCGTCAAGCTGAGCAACAAGTAGCAAGTGAGCGTGATAGGTGGAGGCTACTGCTTGATATTAATAATGCTGTTGTTTCTCATCTTGATCTAAAAGACTTAGTTAAAAGCATTGGCATAAGCCTAAGTAAATTAATTCCCCTTGAAGCAGTTGGAATTGCCCTTTATGAAAAAGAGCATAATCATTTAAGACTTTTTGTAAACAATTACTCATCTCCAGACTCTAAAGGATTTGATGAAGGAAAAACCTTTCCATTAGAAGGAACACCTGGAGGTCTTGTATACACATCTGGAAAACCTTTTTTACTTAAAAAACCTGATCCAGAAAGATTTCCTGCTGATGATATGCATTTACTTCCTGGAGGTCGCCAGTCTTGTTGCCTTGCTCCATTAATTTCTCATGGTCGCAAACTAGGAGTAATAGGGCTAATAAGCACTAAACAAAATGCTTTTACAGAAACTAACCTAGAACTACTTAACCATATCTCTAGCCAAGTAGCCATTGCAGTCGAAAACGCACTGGCTTATCGAGAAATTGAAATATTAAAAAATAAACTTACCCAAGAAAAACTCTATCTTGAAGAAGAACTTAACTCATCTTGGAACTTTGAGCAGATTATTGGAACTAGCCCAACATTTAAACGAGTCCTTAAACAAGTGGAAACTGTAGCTCCAATTGATTCTACTGTTTTACTTTATGGCGAAACTGGAACAGGAAAAGAAATTATTGCACGTGCAATCCATAATTTAAGCACAAGACGTGAACGAACATTAGTAAAACTAAACTGTGCTGCAATTCCTAGTGGTTTATTAGAAAGCGAGCTTTTTGGTCATGAAAAAGGTGCTTTTACTGGTGCTATTGCCCAACGCGCAGGACGCTTTGAACTTGCTAATAAAGGAACACTTCTACTTGATGAAGTAGGCGAAATTCCTCTAGAACTACAACCAAAACTCTTACGCGTTTTGCAAGAACAAGAATTTGAGCGATTAGGCAGTACACGAACTCAGCGTGTTGATGTCAGGCTGGTAGCAGCAACTAACCGCAACCTTGCGCAAATGGTTGAAAATAATGAGTTTCGTAGTGATCTTTATTATCGACTTAATGTTTTTCCTATTAATATTCCTCCTTTAAGAGAGCGCCAAGAAGATATCCCCTTATTAGTTAGCTACTTTGCAAGCAAATTTGCTAATCGTATGCGTAAAAAAATAGAGACTATTTCATCAGAATCCATGGCAGCACTAACTAAATATCATTGGCCTGGAAATATTAGAGAGCTAGAAAATTTTATAGAACGTGCAATAATCCTTACAAGCGGCTTAGAACTTCAAATTCCTATAACAGAACTTAAACCCAAAATACCTGAAATTCCTTTGCCTACAGCTAAAAAAGCTTCAACCCTTGAAAATGTAGAACGCGATCATATCCTAAGAGTACTGCGTGAAACTAATTGGGTAGTAAGTGGCCCAACTGGTGCGGCTGTTCGTCTTGGAATGAAACGCTCAACTCTTCAATCAAAAATGCAAAAACTTGGAATCACTCGCCAATCTTCATTTTAAAAATTCTAGAAAAATGCAAAGTGCCGACATTTCGGCTGCCGAAATATCGGCATTACCGAAATATCGGCAGATATTTTTCCTTAAAAACCTTTTTAGTTATTTCTTTATTCAATAAATCTATTTACTAAATGATTGCTATAACTAAAGTTACAAGTTTTTGCATATTTTCTTGCTTGTAAAGAATCTTGTGGCTAGAGATTTGCCATTAGTGAAAGTGTCGAACGGAGATAAAAACAATGATGAAAATTACCTCTGAAAGCAATGACAAATCTATTACGGTTAAGCTTGAAGGTGCATTAACTCGTGATTGGGTTAAAGAATTACTGCTTTTTTGGCAAGAAAGTTTTATTTGTGAAAAAAAGCGATATCGTCAAATTGACTTAAGAAATGTCACTTTTATCGATGCTGAAGGTAAAGCGCTTTTGACTTTGCTATACCAAAACGGAGCAGAACTACTAGCTGATAGCTTGCTAATTAAAGCCATTGTAGAAGAGATTAAATTAAAAGGAAAAAAGGAATAATTATGGGCAAAAAACTTACACTATTGATTTTACTAATACTAATAGCTAAAAACACACAAGCACAAACACCTGATAAATCAACACTTTTACAAAGTCAAGCTAAAGAACGAATTGGAGTTAATAGCCAAAACTCTATTCAACTAACAATAGAAGAAGCCGTTAGGCTAGCTTTAGAAAATAACCGCGATATTGAAGTTGAGCGAATTAATATAAAACGAAGTGAATTTGATTTAGCAGCAACACAAGGAATTTTTGATCCAACCCTAGATTTAAGATTTTCTTATAATCACCGTAATAGCCCTGTAACCTCACTTTTAGCAGGTGGTGAAAATGGAAAACTAGAAAGTTCTGGATTAAATACTACAGCTACATTTTTTAAGCGTTTGCCTTGGCAAGGATCAGATCTTAAAGTAACTCTTGAAAGCAATAGGCTTACTAGTGATAACTTATTTAATTCACTTAACCCTGAATATAGAACTGGGCTTGTTTTAGACTTTACTCAACCATTACTACGTAACCGCAAAATTGATTCAGAACGCCATAAAATCAAAATTAGCTCTAAAAAACTAGCTCTTTCTGATATTGAGTTTAGAAAACGTGTAATTGAGATTATTACTCAAGTAAGAAATTCTTATTGGGATCTTGTTTTTTCATATCGTAATGAAGAAATAAAGCGCGAAGCCGTTGAATTAGCACAAACCCAGCTTGAGCAAAATCAACGTCTAGTTGATAAAGGAACCCTAGCGCCTAGTGATGTTATCTCAACACGTGTTGAAATCGAGAGAAGAATTGATGAAGCTGAGGCTGCATTAGAAGCAGTACAACGTGCAGAAAATAATCTTAAAGCCTTGATTTTACAACCTAGCCAGTCAACGCTCTGGAATGCAATGTTTTTACCTGTAGAGCAACCTGTAGTTAATTCCTCTGAATTAATAGAGCTTAAAGACGCATTAAAAATAGCTTTCCAAAATCGCCCTGAAATGGAGCAATACAAGGTAAAAGCAGACTTAAATAAAATCGATATTGAATATTTTCAAAATCAGATTAAGCCTGAGGTAAATTTTATTGCTAGTTATGGGAGTACTGGGCTTGCAGGTAGTAAACGAACTACTCTTGACCCTATTACAACAGCTAATCAGCCTTTATTTAATCGTATAAATCAGCTTTCACAATTGGCTGGACTACCTTTAATTACTTCATCATTTAATAATAGTGTTGAGTCAAGATTTATTGGTGGTTATAAAGAAAGCTTAAAAAATCTATTTGAAAATAAGTTTAATAGTTGGCAAGTAGGCATCAATATTAACTTTGCTCTTGGAAATCGCACTGCAAAAGCCCAACTTGGTCAAGCATTTGCCCAAGAAAGACAAATTAGTGTTGAACAAGAACGTACACAACAAGCAATAGAAGTTGAAGTCCGTAATGTATTGCAAAGCGTTTCTACAGCTTATCGCCGAGTTGAAGCAGCAAGTAATTCTTATACAAATGCTGAACTTCAATATCAGGCTGAACAACGTAAATTTGAAGCTGGGCTTTCTACTAATTTTCTTATCCTTGATCGTCAAAATGCGCTTTCACTAGCAAGAGGACGAAAATTAAAAGCTCTTACAGATTATAACAAAGCCATTACAGATCTTGAGCGTACACTTTCAACAACCCTATCAAATAAAAACATAGTGATAAACCAATAATATTTATTGATTTATCTGTCCACCTGTCACTAACACTTTACACCTAGACAATAATTTAATTGGAGAAAAATATGACGAAACCAAAACAATTCTTTAGATTGCTAGCTATTTTTATTGTGCTCTTAAGTATAACAATTTTTGCTGGAGGCTTTTTCTTAAATAAGCCTATAGATCAAAACAACATAATTATGGTAAGTGGCCGTATAGAAAGTGATGATGCCACTATTGCAGCAAAAACTACTGGGCGTATTCGTGAGATAACAGTTCGAGAAGGTGATCAAGTAAAAGCAGGCCAATTAATTGCAATGCTTGATGATGAACAGCTAAAAGCACGTGAACAACAAGCTCAATCAATGGTTGATCAAGCTCAAGCAAAAGTCCTTCAAGCACAACAACAAATTGCTGTTCTACAAGCAGAACTCCAGCAAAGCCGTTTGGGAGTAAGTCAAGCAAAGCTTGATGCTGAAGGCCGTATTAGTCAAGCTCAATCGCTTGTTGCAGCAGCTGAAGCTAATCTTGCTCAAGCAAAAGCTGCTTATCAACAAGCTCTTTATGATGAAGAAAAATTTAGCGCTTTAGTTGCTAGTGGTGATATGCCCGCTCGTGAAGGTAGACAAGCTAGAACTGCAACAGAAACACAAAAAGCTGTTGTAGATGCTGCTAGTAAGCAAGTTGAAGCTGCAAAAGGGGCTTTACTTGCTGCTCAAGCAAACCTTGATAATCCAACAATTCGTGCTGCTCAAGCCTCTGCTATTGAACAACAAATTCGACAAGCTCAAACAAGCATCCAATCAGCACAAGCCGAAGCAGCCCGTGCACAAGCTCAACTCCAAGAAGCTCAAGCTAATCGTAAAGATTTAGAAATTTTTGCTCCTTTTGATGGCACAGTTGCAACAAGAATGGCTGAACCTGGCGAAGTCTTAGCAATTGGCGCTCCAATAATTTCATTAGTCAATTTTAATGCTGTCTACTTACGTGGTTTTATTCCTGAGGGTGAGATTGGGCGTGTTCGTAATGGTCAACCAGCACGTGTTTACCTTGATTCAAACCCCAATCAAGCGCTTGAGGCAACAGTTTCTAGAATTGATCCACAAGCTTCTTTTACTCCAGAAAATACTTATTTTCGTGACGATAGAGTTAAACAAGTTGTTGGGGTAAAACTTCAACTTATTAATCCTCAGGGCTTTGCTAAACCAGGAATGCCCGCTGATGGTGAAGTATTAGTTGAGGGGAACCAATGGATATCTATTAAAAAATAATCAAATAGCTAAAAAACTAAAAAGGAAATAATTAAAAAGGAAATAATTATGAACACAACGCTAGAAGCTAGAGAGATCACACAAAATAACTCTTTTACTAACTTAACTAGTAAGAATTGGAATGAATTAGAATCAACCACATTACCAGAAATTGCTATTAGCTTACAAAATTTACATAAAAGCTATGGTAATACTAATGCTGTACAAGGCATTAGCTTAGACATATACAAAGGTGAAATTTTTGGTCTTATTGGCCCAGATGGAGCAGGTAAAACTTCAGTTTTTCAAATATTAGGCGGTGTAATGGCTGCAACTAAGGGCGAGACTATAGTGCTTAATTCTAACGCCCGTGATGCACGTTCATCAATTGGCTACCTAACACAAAGCTTTAGTCTTTATCAAGATATGAGTGTAGCAGAAAATATTCTCTATGTAGGCAAACTGCGTAGACTATCAGCTAGTGAAACTACTAGACGAGGAAACAAATATTTAAAGCTATTTGATATGGATCGCTTTACTGAAAGGCTTGCAGGAAAGTTAAGTGGTGGAATGAAACAGAAACTTGCTCTTGCCTGTGCGCTAATTGCTGAGCCAAAGATTTTACTTCTCGATGAGCCAACTACAGGTGTTGACCCTGTTTCACGTCGTGAATTTTGGGACACACTTGCTAGTTTATCATCTGAAGGAATGACAATTGTTGTTGCAACCCCTTATTTAGACGAAGCTGAACGATGTACAAGGGTTGCGCTTATGCATTATGGGAAAATTCATCAAGTTGGTACTCCAGCAGAAATTCGTAATTCTTTAGGATTACATCGCTTAGAGCTATACACATCAGAACTTGGGAAAGCAGAAGATCTTTTAAGTAATACTAATGAAATCGTCGATGTGCAACGTTTTGGAGATCGTTTAGATGTAATGGTAAAAGATGCAACTAAAAGTGAAACCCAGGCTAGATTAGCGCTTAAATCAGCAGGATTAGAAGTAAGTGAAATTAATTTTGGCACACCAACACTTGAAAATGCTTTTGTGTCGATTTTGCGTAATCTAAACGGAGAAATCAAAACTCCAATATTTCCAGAACATAGACATACTAAGCAACATTCTTCTGATGATATTGCAATAGATGCAAATAAGTTAAATAAATGGTTTGGCAAGTTTCATGCTGTTTCAGACATTGAGATTAAAGTTAAATACGGTGAAATCTATGGATTACTTGGGGCTAATGGAGCCGGTAAGACTACCACAATCAAGATGTTATGTGGGCTTATTGCACCAAGTAGTGGAACAATTGAATTAGCTGGTGATCGTGGAAGCCTACGCTTAAGTTCAACAAGACAAAAAATTGGCTATATGTCTCAAAAATTTTCTCTTTATGATGATTTAACTATAAATGCCAATTTAGATTTCTTTGCAGGTGTTTATCAGATTCCAATAGAAGAACGTGAAGAAAAAAAGCGATGGGTACTGGAGTTTTCTGGACTAGCTGGACAAGGTGAAATGCTTACAGGAGCTTTACCTGGCGGATGGAAACAGCGTGTTGCTTTTGGTGCTGCAATTATGCACGAACCTAGTGTGCTCTTTCTTGATGAACCGACTTCTGGGGTTGACCCTCTAGCACGTCGCGCTTTTTGGAAAATGATTAATAAGCTTGCAGATAAAGGTGTAGCTATTTTAGTTACAACTCATTACTTAGAAGAAGCCGAACAATGTAACCGTTTAGGATTTATGGTTGCTGGTGAATTAGTTGCTCAAGGCACACCAACAGAAGTTAAAGAAGCTCAAAAAGGGCATTTAATAGAATTAATTACAAACCTTCCTCAACAAGCTGCAAATTTATTAAAACGCGATCCTAACATTGAAAATTGGCGTGTTTCTTTATTTGGAGATAGGTTGCACACAATTATTGATGAGAGTGTAGAGACAGGAATTAAAAATATAACAAAACAACTAGAGACAGATGGTATTAAAGTCCTAAAAGCTTATAAACAACCTTTTTCACTAGAAGATGTTTTTATTACCGTTGTTGAACAAGCACGTAAAGAAGGAAAAGTACCAATAGATTAATTATCTGGCTCCTAGGTTCCAAGATTTATTTCTAATAAGTTTATGGAGGTTTTCAATGACTAGAATTATCGCCCAAGCACAAAAAGAATTAACACAAACACTTCGCGATCCTTTAACAGTGGCATTAGCTTTATTATTACCACTAATCCTCTTGGTGCTTTATGGAAAGGCAATCTCATTTTCTGTAACAAGAGTACCTATTGTTATTCAAGATTTTGATCAAACCCCAAGGTCACGTCAGTATATAGAAACTATTTTAGCCTCAACAACTTATCGTCTTGTTGAACTGCCACCAAATACAAAACCTGAAGCGGCACTCTTAAAAGAAACTGCTCGTACAATAGTAATTATTCCTGGTAATTTCCAAGAAAATTTAGCTAGCGGGCAAAAAGTTGAAGTGCAATGGTTAATTGATGCTGCTGATGCAAATACGGCTAATATATTACGAGGAAATGCTAATTCATTAACCCAAGCATTTATTAATCAAAATGGCTTAAATGCTAAAGCGTTTACTTCAAGGGTAAAAGCCGAAACAAGATTATGGTTTAATCCAGGCCGTGAGAATGACAAATATATTGGCCCTGGAGTTATTGCGGTGGTTCTAGCGCTTTTTCCACCGCTACTTGCAGCCTTAGCAATGTCACGTGAGACAGAACAAAAAACTATCCTTCAAGTTTATGTCTCAAGCATATCTGCACAAGAATATATCCTAGGCAAAACGCTAGCATTTTTTACTATTGCATTAGCTGAATGGGTGTTAGTAGTAACTTTTGGTATGGCTTTTTTTGGACTAAGTTTTGTTGGAGATCCTACACCTTTCTTAGTTGGCACAGTAATTTATCTATTTTGTAATGTTGCCTTTGGCGTAATGACAGGAACAGCAATTCGAGATCAAGCTACTACAATTCAAGCTGTTGCTACAGTTTGTTTCCTGCTTTCATTTCTACTTTCAGGTTTTATTTTTCCTCTTTCAAATATTCCTAGCAGCATCCGTTGGGTAGCTTATGTTGTTCCAGCTAGATATTTTATTGAGATTACACGCGATGCATTTGTACGCGGAGGTGGATGGATAGCGGTTTGGCCTGCACATATCGCGCTTTTAATTTTAGGGACAATATTTCTATTTGTTGCTTGGCAAAAAATGAAAAGAATGCAACTAGACCAGTAAATTAAACAAACCTAAAACACTAAATTAGAAAACTAAATTTATAGGATTCAATAGGAAGGGCTTTATGAAAAGAATAATAAATATGATTTTAGGGCTACGTATTTGGGCGTTATTTTGGAAAGAATTGGGTCAAATTAAACATGATCGCCAATTAATTGTGGCATTAATAATGCCACCAACACTTCAACTACTGCTCTTTGGATTTGCACTTAACCCCGAAGTAACAAATTTACGCCTTGGAGTTGTTGATGAAAGCCGCACTACAATTAGCCGTGAGTTAGTATCAGCATTTACAGAAAGTAGAGCTTTTCAAATAACTAATTACTATAAATCTGCCTCTGAGATGAGTTTAGCACTTAGTGCAGGAAAACTAGATGCTGGTTTAGTTGTCCCTTCAGATTTTGCTAAAGAACACTCTAAAGGACTAGCCAAAGTACAAATAGCATTAGATGCTGTAAACTCAAACACTGCTTCAATTGCATCAGGTTATGCTCAGCGTATTATTAACTCTTTTAATGAGCAATCTAGCCAGCTATCAAAAAAAGTTAGCATAGATGGTCAAATGCCAGCCAATTTAACAAGTCGTATTGCACTACTCTATAACCCTGGACTACGTAATTCTTGGTTTATGATTACTGGTGTTCTAGGAATTTTACTGGTAATGACAGGATCTTTAGTAGCATCAGCCGCAATGGTTAAGGAAAAGGAAATAGGAACTGTTGAGCAGCTTTTAATGACTCCTGCAACAGCAACAGAAATTATTATTGCTAAAATGGCTCCACTGTTTTTGCTTTTATCAACCGATATTTGGTTGGCCTTACTTGTAGGCTGGCTTGTTTTTGATATACCAATTCGAGGAAGCCTTATACTACTTTATTGTGCTGGTGCATTATGTGTGCTGGCTGGAATTGGACTAGGAACATTTCTAGCGACATTTTCTAAATCTCAGCAACAAGCACAACTTTTAAGCTTCTTTATTAATCCACCAATAGCGCTTCTTTCAGGTGCAACAACTCCAATTGAAGCAATGCCTCAGTGGCTCCAACCTCTAACTTTAATCAATCCAGTACGTCATTTTGCAACTATTGCTCGTAGCGTCCTACTTAAAGGTGCAGGAATAGAAATTCTTTACCCAAATTTATTAGCTTTACTGGCTTTTGCTATTGTACTTGTTGGAATTAGTGTATGGCGTTTTCGTAAACAACTAGAGTAAAAATCATTAGGTGATTGTAAAAAAATTAAGGGGAGAATAAATTCTCCCCAAGTAAATAATCGCCATTGATAGGATTTTGGGATTGAAAACTAGATTCTAAAATTAAAAATATCTGTAACTCTAAATTTATGGAACTTTTTGTTAATGTTGCCCTTGATTATTTTGAGCGTTTTTTTGGAATTCTTAAATCATTTATTCTAACATTTTGACAAAACCGCTTAACATTTCTGTTAACTCTTTTGTAGTATTAAAAAATGCCCTAAGTTCTTTGTGTAGCGGCATTTTCTGCTATTTTGCTAGGGGAATCTATTAGTGTTTGTAGCCCCTTTAGCTGCAATTCCTGCTAAATTACCTTCTTCTATATTTGAGATTTTATTAACAGCTTGGTTATTAGTGAGTTGGTTAATAGCAATACTACTAATTAAATTGATACCAATGCTTTTTATAAAAATCTTATTAACATATTGATCTAAATATAGTTATAAAGCCTTAAATGTTAATTTTTGATATTATATTTTTGACTTTACATATTGAATACCAAAAGATCAAAAAACTTCATAAAATCTCTGCAAATTTTTCGGAAAAACTTTTCCAGATACTTTTCCTAAAAAACCAAAATTCTATTAAAATATTGTTATATCAAGAAGATAGCTATCTATTACTTTTTATTAGCTTTTTATTTTTATTTTTTCGGGAAAAACTGGAAGAAATTTGACTTTTTATAACAACTTTTAAAAACAAAACTGCGATAACACTTATACCAGTGAATAATCATTCATTTAGTTAAAATACCTTTTCATTAAATAACTAAATCAAATAAACCTATTATTTTCAAGGAGATCTAATTATGCGTATAGGTTCATCAACTCCAAACATTGCAATTGAACAAGAACAAACCCAGCAAACTCAAAAAAGTGCTAACTTAAATGGGTTATCAGCACAAAAAGCAACCAACCCAACAGATAGCCCCATACAAAATTTTACATCTCCTACAACTTCTTCTAGTAAAGTTAACAATGTAAATATTATTAATTCAGCAGCTTTTCAACCTGCTTCTAAAACAACAGGTGCGGTAGTAGATAGCGCAGCAGCAACAGGCCCAACTAATCTTCAAGTCACAGGTACGGCGGCTTTTCGTACTCGTGTAGCCCAAGATTTAGCTAAATTTGCTCCAGGAACAACTGTTGATTCACAAGGTTATGTTCATGCAGCTAGCAGTAGGGCAGCAGGCCATGATCAAGGCTATGCACTGGTTAATAATTTATTAAATGGTGGAAAGAAAGTAACTATAGGTTATGTACAAAATAATGCCTATACTTCTTCTGCTAATGGCTCTCAAGGCACACCAGGCCGTCCAAATGTTGGTTCTACTGCCCAAGTATTTTATGATCCAAATTTAGCTATTTCTCTTCCAACGCGTCAGGCAAATGGCACAATTAAAAATGAACCTATTGCATCTTCAGTAGTACTTGCACATGAATTAATTCATGCAAATCATGCCCAAAAAGGCACAATTGATAGAACTAATGTAAACCATACTTTCAAAGACGGTAACACTACTTATAGAGAAAATTGGCGATTTGAAGAATTTCGTACAACTGGTTTTACTGGCGCTCGTCAAGGCAATGAGCCTACAGAAAATTCAATTCGTGCTGAATTAGGTTTTCGTGCTCGTGCAACATATTTAGATCGTTCATCTTGGCAAAGAGTAAGTGGTTTAACTTCATCAATTGCTGCAAATGGAGCTAATCGCAACACTAGCTCAAGCACTAATCAACTAGTTGGAGATATGTGGAATGCTGGTGGCGCTAAGATGCCAAATGGTCAAATCAGGATTTGTAATTGTTTTGCTTGTTAGCTATTCCATTCTATTAGGTATAGTTATCACTCCTAGTTAATAAAATAAAGCCTAGTAGAGAAATCTGCTAGGCTATTTGCTTTTTTATTAAAATCAAATTATCCTCGCCTAATAAATTTTTACAGAAAATTTACTAGATTGTTACATACCTGTTGCACAAACTAGATTAAATGCTTAGATATTTAAAAAAATTCTTTTGGAGATCTTCATGTCAGAAAAAAAACCTGTTGTCACAGTTGATCTAGGTGGAACAAACCTAAGAGTTGCCCTAGTAGAAAACGATAAAGTAATAAATCGTATAATGCACCCAACACCACGAGGAGCAGAAGCAATAGTAGGGTTAATAGCTAAACAAGCCTTAGAGTTTGCTAATAAGGATGTTATAGGTATTGCAATTGCTGCACCTGGTACAGCATCGCCTAAAATGGATAGGCTAACTAAAGCCCCAAATTTACCTGAGCTTAATAATTATCCTATGGCGGCTGAAATTACTGAAAAAACCAAGCTTCATTGTATTGTTGAGAATGATGCTAATGTTTATGCAATGGGAGAGACTTTTTATGGAGCAGCTAAAGGGTTAGAAACAGTAGTTGTTTATACTTTAGGAACAGGTGTTGGAGGCGGGATTATCTTAAATGGTAAGTTGTGGCGTGGAGTAAATGGAGCAGCAGCAGAAATCGGGCATATTTCAATTGATGAAAATGGGCATTTATGCGGTTGTGGGGCAAGAGGCTGTTTAGAAACCTATGCATCTGCTACAGCAATGGCACGTCTTGCTAAAGAATATGGCTCAAAGGCAACTACAGCAAGAGAAGCTTTTGAATTAGCTAATTTAGGAGATAAAGCAGCACAACAAGCTTTTGTTCGGGCTGGTTCAGCCTTAGGCATTGCAATTGCTGGAATGTTAAACACTCTAAACCCACAAGCAGTTGTAATAGGCGGTGGAGGCTCATCAGCTTACCCTTTACTTAAAGAAGAAATAGAAAAACAACTTAAAGTTCGTGCATTTCCAGCCGCTTTAGAAAACTTTAAACTAATGAAATGTACTCTAGGAAATGATGCAGCATTACTTGGCGGGGCAGCACTTCTTTATGAAAGCTTGTAGATACTAGGAGTTATTCTTAGGAATAGATTATGATTTTGCTTCAGTGGAGATTTAGAAAAATTAGCTACCCAAAATAGTCTCATCTTTTTTAATCTTAAAATGTTCTAAACTCAGATTTTTCAATAGCTTACTAAACTATTACTAAACTTTATTTAAAACTATAAATATAGGAATAGAAAATTTTTATTTCTTTATTTATAGTTTAGTGGGTTTTTATTTTTATTAAAACTTGGTTGGCTAAAAATACTTTAAAATGTTTTGCTAGCAACTCAATTTTTAATATAAAATGGGAAATTCAGATAGAATGTAAGCCAGCTTGTATCCCTAAATTGTTGTTAGTTTATTAAAGAAATCTCCCAGGATCAAAAGTTTAAACAGTGATATTTTGGGAATTTTTTCCCATTAGGTCTTATGCTATACTCTGACCTTCAAGTCAACGTGAGCTATCAAGGAGTTAATCTAAATGACTGAAGCATCTGAACAACTAGCAAGTGGTAGTCTTCTAGTTAATAGGTATAAAATTGTAAAACATCTTGGCGGTGGTGGTATGGGCAATGTCTATTTGGCAACAGATGGTCATTTAGCCGAAGCTCAACGCGCTGTTAAAGAAATGATTGGTAAATTTCCTGACGAGGCATCTCGTAAAAAAGCTATTGAAGATTTCCAACGCGAAGCTAGTGTTTTATCAAAATTAGAACACCCCTCTATTCCTACAGTCTTTGACTACTTTGCAAGCGATAGTGGACGTTATTACTTGGTAATGAAATACATTCAGGGACGAGATTTAGAACAAGAACTTAAAGTCTCAGAAACAGGATGGCTACCAGAAGCTACTGTAGTTGATTGGAGTATTCAGCTTTGTGAAGTATTTGATTATATTCATAATCTTGACCCTCCAATCATTTATCGAGATATGAAACCTGCAAATGTAATGCTAGATAATAAGCTTAAGCGAGCTATGCTAGTAGATTTTGGTATAGCTAGGTTTGTATCTCCAACACAAAAAAATGTAACCGCAATAGGAACAATGGGTTACGCACCACCAGAACTTTTTGCAGGTAAAGTTGAACCTCGTTCAGACCTTTATTCTTTAGGTGCAACTATGTTTCATCTACTTACAGGAGAAGATCCTCAATCTAATCCGCTACTTCTTTTTGATTTTACCCGGTTTCCACGCCCAATGCAGATCAACCCCAAATTAACCAAAGGGATTGATGAAATCATTGCTAAATGTGTAGCCCATAAACCTGTAGACAGATTTAAGTCTGCGGCAGAAATGAAAAAAGCATTAGAAAAACACCGCTATGCTTTAGAAATGGCGGCTTCAGAACCAACAATCGAAGGAGTTTTAACCATCATTCATTGCTCGGCAGGAATAACAGCAAAATTCCCAATTAATAAAGAAACCTCTTTAATAGGTCGTCATGACCCTGCACGTGGAATTACTCCAGAAATTGACTTAAGCTCCTATGATAGCTCTGGAAAAGTTTCTCGTCGTCATGCAGTGCTACATTTTGATGGAAAACAATTTTCTATTGAAGACCTAGGTAGTGCTAATGGAAGTATGTTAAATGGGGCAATGTTACCATCACAACAGCGTAAACCATTAAATTCTGGGGATCAAATTTATATTGGTGATACTGCTTTTGAGTTTTCTATAAAAAAATAACTTAAACCTATCTAACTTTATTCTTAAAATAAAAAGTAGACCATCAAGTCTACTTTTTATCTTTGCGTTTTTCCTAGGAAAATTTCTTAGCCCTGATTTATCCTTAAGATAACAACTTCTGGAGGAACACAAAAACGTACTGGAAGAATGCTTGTTCCAACCCCGCTACCTACAAACAGATGTCGTCCATTTTCTATAACATGTCCAACTGCATAGCGTTCTCCAAAGGCAGAAGGAACTATTGGCCTACCAAATAAAGGTAATTTTACCTGTCCTCCATGAGTATGACCAGCAAGCGTTAGGCTAACAGTTTCAGGAATTTGAGGAAAAATATCTGGATTATGTGTAAGCATTAGTATTGGGTTTTCATCAATTTTTTCCAATGTTGCTTTTATATCGGGTTTTCTTGTCCAAGGTTCTGCTAAACCTCCAACCCAAAAACTTTTATCATTTCTTGTTAATTTAATTGCATCATTTTCTAAAACTCTAACCCCTTCTTTTTCTAAAGCCTGTCTTACTCGTTCACCGTTATACCACCAATCGTGGTTTCCTAAGACAGCTACTATTCCTAGAGGTGCTTGCAAATTCTTTAACCTTTGTGCAATTGGTTCAGGTTCAATAAAAGTGCCTCCTTTAATTCCAGTGATAACTAAATCTCCTAGAATAACTACTAAATCAGGAGTTTCTTTATTTGTTTCTGCTACTAAAAACTCTAGTTTCTCTAAAGTTATATGAGGTGAACCTACGTGTAGATCTGTTAATAGAGCCACTTTTAACCCATTATGTTCTTTATGCCATTTAGAAAGCTGTATTTCTGTTTTTTTAATGGTTAATTGATCAGGCTCTATCCAAAACACCCAAGTAGCAAGTATTAGACTAAATAAAAAAGCCACTAAACTAATTAGTTTAATGGCTTTTTTAATATTTTTTTGTTTTTGCTGTTTTTTTTCTAAGCTCGCTAAAGTTTGTTTTATATCAACATTTTCTTCCATAAAATCACTATTTTTTAGGGACAAATTTCAGTGAGATAGAATTAATGCAGTAGCGTGTAAAAGTTGGTGGTGGCCCATCTTCAAAAACGTGTCCTAAATGAGCATTACATTTACTACATAAAATTTCTTCTCTAACCATAAAATGGCTATAATCTCTTTCGATTTTTACGCTTTCAGATTTCATTGGTTCCCAGAAACTAGGCCAGCCGCTACCAGAATTATATTTTGCATCAGAATTAAATAGCTCATTACCACAACAAATACATAAATAAGTTCCTTCTTCTTTGTTGTAATAATATTCCCCAGAAAAAGGTGCTTCTGTAGCCTTTTTTCTACAGACTTGATATTGCTCTGGAGTAAGTTCTACTCTCCATTCAGCATCAGATTTTTCTATTTTTTCACTCATAAAATAAACTCCTACTAAGCTTTTAACTAGTTTTATTAGACTATTTACAATACTCTTCAAAAGCTTGGGCTAAATCTAAAGCAATAGCACTAGCATTTCTACTTTCAATATCTTTGCGATGCATTATATAGGCAAGTTTTCCATCTTTAAGTAGTGCAATTGAAGGCGATGATGGTGGCATACCTTCAAAATAGCCTCGTGCTTTATTTGTAGCTTCTGCGTCTTGTCCAGCAAAAACTGTAGTTAATTTATTAGGTTTAGTAGCAGAATTTTGTAAGGCTTGTGCAATGGCTGGTCTAGCTTTTCCAGCAGCACAGCCACAAATTGAGTTTACAACTACTAAAACGGTGCCACTGGAATTTTTTAACTGTGAGTCTACTTCTTCAGGGCTACGCATTTCTAAAAAACCTAGTTGGGTTAGCTCTCTGCGCATAGGAGCAACCATAAGTTCTGGATACATTGGCATATAGAGTTTTTCTCCTAAAAATAATTGTTTTCTATTCAAAAAAGAATAGTTTATCTTTTTTAGGAAATCTATCCTGCCTACCTAAAGTCAACCTAAGTTATTTATTTTCACTAGAATTAGACTTTTCTACACTATCTAAATTACTTAAGTTTACTTTAAGGTTTTTTTGCCCTTCTAATAACCATAACAAAGTAAAAGTGTTACAGTCTTTAGGAAAGGCAGGAGCAATTCTAATATTTTGATTTTCTAAAAGACTAGCTTGACCAGAATTTATTTTTTGCTCAATCAAAAAAATACTTAATTCATTTTGAAGTTTTTCGACACTAATAAGAATGTTCCCCTCTTCATCAAGATTAATAGCTTTACTCTCTTGTTTACTCTCTTTAGTATCCACTAATTTCTTTTTATTAGGGTTTTGCATAGCATTAACACCCATACTTGTAAGCAAAATTAAAACTAATACATATAAAGCTGTAGTTTTACAGTTTTTCATTTTTAGCTCCTAAAATGGTTAGAAAATGGTTTTGTGGGCAAATCCCTAGACGTATAAGTCTATAACAAGTTCCCAAGCTTTTGATTTTCTTACTATTGTCTAAACAAGATATCTTTCTCAATTACTTGTGTAATAAAATAAGGGCTATATAACTTATTAGGTGAATAAAATTGGCTAAAATCTCTTTACCATATGGACAAAAGGCTATTGAGTTTAATTATGATAGCGCACAACTAAGCTTATTAACTACAAACTCTATAACAAACGGAAGTCTTTCTAAAAACGATATTTTAGTAGCAATGGCTAATCCTATTGATGGTCAGCCATTAGAGGAAATTATTGATATTGGAGAGAATGTAGTAATCGTTGTTTCAGATACTACTAGATCTAGTGGAAGTGAAATAGTTATCCCATTACTAGTAGCACGTTTGCTACAATGTGGCTTAAAGCTTGTAAATATTAGCATTTTATTTGCTACTGGCATTCATCGTTTAATGAGTGAAGAAGAAAAACGAAAAATACTTACAGATGAAATTTACTCCTCAATTAAACACTTTGACCATAACCCAGATAATTATGATGAACTAGAATACTTAGAGGATACTAGCTACTCTACTCCTGTAGAAATCAATCGCCGTCTCTTAGAAGCTGACCATGTAATTTTAACAGGCTCAATAGGTTTTCACTATTTTGCAGGTTTTACTGGTGGGCGAAAATCTGTTTTTCCTGGGCTTGCATCAAGTAAATCAATTAAACACAATCATTTACTAGCATTAGATTTTGTTGAAGGTAATGTTAAACGCCGCATTGGAGTTGGTGCAGGAAGACTTGATAAAAACCCTGTTCATGAAGATATGCAAGAAGCGGTTAATATGCTATCTCCATCATTTTTAATTAATACAGTAATTGATAAAGAAGAAATTGTAGGAATATTTTGTGGAGATTGGCGAACGGCTCACCGTCGAGGTTGTGCTGAATATGCCGCTCAACACACTATCACAATTGAAGAAAAACGTGATCTAGTAATAGCTTCTTGTGGTGGCAGCCCTAAAGATATTAACTTAATCCAATCACATAAGGCTTTAGATATGGCTGTTGGAGCATTAAAAGAAGGTGGGCATATAATTCTTTGTGCTGAGTGTAGAGAGGGTTATGGTTATAAAGACTTTCTAGATTGGTTTAAGTTAGGAAGTTCAACAAAAATAGGGCAAAAACTCTTTAGTAATTATGAGGTAAATGGGCAAACGGCTTGGGCAATGGCAAACAAAATAGAAAGGTTTCACGTTGTACTAGTCTCAGATTTACCTGAAAATGAGGTTCGTAGTATAGGAATAGAGCCTGCTAAAGATTTAGCTACAGCTATATCACTTATTCCAAAGAACTTATCTGGCTATATTATTCCTTATGCTTGTGAAGCAATTCCTCTAGTTAAAAAGGTGATAGAAAATTCTAATGTCTAGTCATGATCCTTTTGCAGCGTTAAGATTAAGAGATTTTAGACTTTACTCAATTGGTGGCCTACTAGCAATTATTGGACAGCAAATGCAAAGTGTAGCAGTAGGTTGGGAGTTATATGAGCGAACTGGCTCAGCAATGGCTCTAGGCTGGGTTGGTCTAGTTCAAGCGCTGCCTGTTCTTTTACTAGCACTTCCAGCAGGCCAATTAGCAGACCGCTTTGACCGTCGCCGTATTGTTATAGTTGCTCAAGTTTTTATGTCTTTATGTAGCGCTGGTTTAGCCTTACTTTCTTATTACAAAGGCTCTATTACACTACTTTATGCTTTACTTCTAATGTGGGGAATTGCAAAAGCTTTTACTTGGCCTGCTAGAGCCGCAATGATTTCCCAATTAGTACCACTTAATCTTTTTACAAATGCAGCAACTTGGAATAGTACAGTTTTTCAAACTGGAGCCATTAGCGGCCCTGCCTTAGGCGGTTTAATCATTGCATACTATAATAGCGCTCTGCCAGTTTATATTATTGATGCAATTTTTGGAATTGCACGCCTAATTTCTGTTCTTCTAATTAAAAGCAAACAAAACTCTTATAGCAAAGAGCCTATGACATTAAATTCCTTAGTTGCAGGTTTTGATTTTGTTTGGAAGACAAAAATAATTCTAGCCACAATTAGCTTAGATCTTTTTGCTGTGCTACTTGGAGGAGCAACAACGCTTTTACCTATTTTTGCTAAAGATATATTACAAGTTGGGCCTAGCGGATTAGGTTGGCTACGTGCTGCACCATCAATTGGGGCAGTACTTATGGCATTTATACTAGTTTACTTGCCTCCATTGAAACAAGCAGGCAAAGCCCTACTCTGGTCAGTTATAATTTTTGGGTTAGCAACAATAGTTTTTGGCTTTTCTAAATCATTTTTATTATCTTTTTCAATGCTTTTTATAGCAGGAGCAGTTGATAATATTAGCGTAGTAGTCCGTCAAACCCTAGTTCAAGTCTTAACTCCTGATGAAATGCGAGGACGAGTATCAGCCGTTAATAGTATTTTTATTACCTCGTCTAATGAAATTGGTGGTTTTGAATCAGGACTTGTTGCAGCATTTTTTAGCCCTATTATTTCTGTTGTAAGCGGTGGAATAGGAACGATTTTAGTTGTAATTGCTACAATCCTTATTTGGCCTGAAGTAAAACAAATAGGCTCATTACAAGAGCTTAATAAACAATAAATAATACCTTGATTTAACAGGGCGTAACCATCAACTTGACAACAATAATCTCATAAAATAAATTACTTCGCAGAATTTAAGTTTGTTTCTAACTAGAACTACTCCTAAAAATTTAATAACGTTTTTGTTGCTTCAAAATAAGAGGTATTATGCTTAAGTCTTCCCCTTTTCATTCCCGCACAGCACCTTTAATGCAAGCCGACCAATGGCGGCGATGGGCTGGCTATAGGGCTGTAAGCGCCTATGAAATGACACACGACCGCGAATATTTAGCCCTACGAAATGCTTGCGTATTAATTGATGTTTCGCCACTTTGTAAATATCACATCACCGGTAAAGATAGCTTGTCCTTTCTTAACCGTCTTGTGACTCGCGATGTAAGTAAATGTTCTATTGGAGGGATGCTTTACACTCCTTGGTGCAACTCTCAAGGCAAAATTATTGATGATGGAACAATTGCTCATTTAAGTGAGAATACTTATAGATTAACATCTGCCGAACCTAATTTGCGTTGGTTAGAAGATAATGCAATAGGGATGGAAGTCAAAATCCAAGACGTTTCTGAAGAAATTGCAGCACTTGCGCTCCAAGGGCCTAAATCACGTGATTTGCTTATGACTTTGACTGATGCACCTCTTGCTAGTCTCAAGTATTATCGCTTTGTTAATACATCAATTGCTGGTGTTCCTGTTATGATTTCGCGCACTGGTTATACAGGTGATTTAGGTTTTGAGATTTGGCTTGAGTCTAGTCAAGCTAGCACGGAAGCCGTTTGGGATGCACTTATTCAAGCAGGCCGAGCATTTGCACTTCAGCCCGCAGGAATTTGGGCACTAGATGTAGCCCGTATTGAAGCAGGACTTATTATGCTTGATATTGATTATACTCCTGCAAATAAAGCTATGATTGATGGACAAACTTCTACACCTCTTGAGCTTGGCTTAGATTGGGCAATAAGCTGGAATAAGGGTAACTTTGTTGGACGAAAAGCTTTACTTGCTGAAAAACAACAAGGCTCATCAGTAACTTTAGTAGGGCTTGAAATAGACCATAAAGAATTTGAGCGTCAACATAATCAACTAGCTTTAATAGCCCCATATCCTTTTACAGCTTGGCGTACAATGCTGCCCCTAGCTTTTGAAGGTAAACAAATAGGTTATGCAACATGTGGGGTTTGGTCGCCAACATTAAAAAAATATATAGCTTTTGGACATTTGCAATCTCAATTTGCTATAAATGGAACTATAGTCACTATTGATTTAGATGTTGATCGTTATCGTAGGCCATTTAATGCCAAAGTTACTAAATTACCCTTTTTTAATCCTGCACGAAAGAAAGACGTATTATGAACAATCATAAGTATGATGCTATTGTCATAGGCGGCGGACATAATGGTTTAGTTAATGCCGCATATCTAGCCAAAGCAGGCAAACAAGTTTTAGTTTTAGAGCGCCGTCACACTGTAGGCGGAGCAACTATTACAGAAGAAGTTTATCCAGGTTTTAAGTATTTAATTGCTTCCTACTTAATAAGCCTACTTCGCTCTGAAGTAATCCAAGAGCTTGAACTAGCACGTCATGGGCTTGAAATAATGCCACTAGAAAGCACTTTTGTGCCCTTACTTGATGGTAATTATTTAGCTGATTGGCCTGATCATGACGCTACAAAACATGAAATTTCCCGTCATTCTAAACGTGATGCCGAAGCCTATGATGAATATTCGCGAACAATGCGACGTTTAGCGCTTGCTGTGCGTCCTTTGCTTGACCTAATTCCACCTGATCCAACTTCAGTTACACCAAACGACCTAGCAACTATGGCAAAAGTCAAAGGCACTCTAAGCGGACTACGTAAAGATGATTTTTATTTGCTAGCTAGACTTATGACAATGAGTGCTGGAGATTTTCTAGATGAGTGGTTTGAATCTACACCTCTTAAGGGAACTAAAGCAACTAGCGGTATTATAGGCACTTTTATGGGGCCACGCACGCCAGGAACAGGCTATGTTTTACTACATCATTACATAGGCGATATTGATGGAGTTTTTCGTGCTTGGGGGTTTGCTCGCGGGGGTACAGGAGGCTTAAGCCAAGCAATAGCTAGTGCTGCACGCTCTCTTGGAGTAGAAATTAAAGTTAACAGCCCTGTTGCACAAGTCATTGTTAAAAATGGTGTAGCAACAGGCGTAGCACTTGAAAATGGCGATGAATACTTTGCAGATATTATTGTTTCTAATGCTGATGCAAAACGTACATTCTTAAAATTAGTAGACTCTAAAAATTTACCTGATGATTTTATTAATGATATAAAACGTTTTCGTATTAGTAGCCCTGCTTGTAAAGTAAATTTAGCGCTAGATGGTTTGCCTGAGTTTACTTCACTTCCTAAAGGCAAAGAAGCACTACTTAGAGGCTCAATTGAAATAGCCCCTAGTATAGACTATTTAGAACGTGCTTATGATGATGCTAAATATGGGGGTTGGTCACGTAAGCCTTTTATGGATGCGTTAATTCCTTCACTGCTTGATCCTGGGATGGCACCGCCTGGAAAACATATAATGTCTATGTTTGTAGAGTATGCATCATCTGATCTTGAAGGCGGATGGAATGAAGAGAAAAAGGCTGAGTTTTTAGATGTAGTAATTGATACATTAGCCGAATATGCACCTAATCTAAAAAACATAATTTTGCATAAACATATTATGACACCTTGGGATCTTGAAAATACTTTTGGGCTAACGGCTGGTCATATTTTTCATGGTGAGTTATCGCTTCAGCAACTCTTTTTCTTACGCCCATCACCTCAATGGTCAAATTACCGAACACCTATTCAAAACTTTTATATGTGTGGAAGTAGTACACACCCTGGAGGCTGTATAACAGGAGCACCAGGACGTAATGCAGCTATGGCTATTTTGGAGGATCGACCCTAATGACTACTATTTATGATGCAATTATAATTGGCTCTTCGCCAAATGCTCTTACTCTTGCTGCTTATCTTTCTAAAGCTAAAGAACGTGTTCTTGTAATTGAACCTTCAAAATACCTTGGTGGCATAGCATCAACTACTAGTTTTGCTGAAGGATTCCAAGCTGATCTTGGCTTAATGAGTGGACAATTAAATTCTAAAATAATTAATGAATTAAGCTTATCAGACTATGGTTTAGAGGTTATTGAACGTAACTCCATAACAAGTTTATTAGCTAATCAAAAAAGCTTTACTCTCTCTTCAGATCCAAAAGAAGCGGTAAATGTAATTCAAAGTTTTGCTCCAAGAGATGCAGAGCGCTATCAAAAATTTCTAGAGTTGCTTAATTTAGCAAAAGAGCTTTTAGAGTCGGCTTATCTAATAACACCGCTCCAAGCACATAATCCATCAGTAGTTGAAAGAGAGCAACTAGCAACTTTACTAGGTCAATTACATGCTTATGGCAGACGTGAGATGCCAGAGGTAATACGTCTTTTGGTTATGTCATCACGAGATTTATTAGATGAATGGTTTGAAAATACAGAATTAAAAGGTTTACTTGCTAGTTTAAGTGTTCGTGCTTTAACACAAGGGACTTTTGCAAGTGGGACTACATTTAATTTATTACATCATTTAGCAATTGGTGATGGATATTTTCGTACTACGGCAAAAGGTGGAATTGGCGCAATTTGCCAGGCTTTAGCCAAAGCAGCAAAAAGCTTTGGGGCTGAAATACTCACTGATACAAAAGTTTCTTCTATAGATATAAATGACTCTACTGCAACAGGAGTTAAGCTAGAAAATGGTGAGATAATAAAAGCAACTAAAGTAATTTCTGATTATGACGCTCGCTATAGCTTTACCAAACTAGTTTCGCCTATTGATCTTGAACCTGAATTTAACCGAGAAGTTAAACATATTCGCTACAAAGGCTCTGTTGCACGAGTTAATTTAGCATTAAGTGATTTGCCTAGTTTTACAGGTCTTAACCAAGAAGCACTAAAAGGAACTTTAGTTATTTCACCAAGTGTTGCATATATTGAAAAAGCTTTTGATAGGGCTAAATATGGTCAAATGTCTAGTCAACCCTTTATTGAGGCTTGTATTCCTAGTTTATCTGACCCAACACTTGCACCAAGTGGAAAACATGTTATGTCAATTTGGCTACAATATGTGCCTTATAAGGGGAATATCAGTCAAGAACAAGTGGAAAATCTAGCGATTACTAAGCTAAGTGAGTTTGCACCAAACTTAAAATCATTAGTTTTACAATCACAAGTTTTAACACCACAAGATTTTGAAGCAGAATTTAATTTAAGCGAAGGTCACTTATATGGTGGCGAGATGATGTTATCACAAGCATTTTTCTTACGCCCATTAGCGGGTTTTGCTCAATATCAAACGCCTATTGAAAAGCTTTATCTTTGCGGCGCTGCAACGCATCCTGGAGGCGGGATAAGCGGGCTAGCAGGAAGAAATTTAGCTAATAAGTTAAGTTTTAATTAAATCTTTAGAGGCATAACCTAGCAATTTTGATAGACGATTTTGCCGCCTACAATAGTATTAATTACTTTGCCTTTTAATCGCCAGTTAGCAAAGGGCGTGTTGCGGCTTTTTGAGTGAAACTTTGTTGGGTCAACAGAGGTTTCTAGATTAGGGTTGAAAATAGTTACATCTGCATAAGCACCTACAGATAAGCTACCTCGGTTAATCTTAAAAATTCGTGCAGGAGAAGTAGAAAGTAATTCTATTAATCTCATTAGACTAATTTTCCCCGTATGATAAAGCCTATCTAAACATAAGCTTACGGCTGTTTCTAGCCCAACAATGCCAAATGGTGCACAGTCATATTCTAGGGCTTTCTCATCTTCATGATGGGGGGCATGATCTGTAGCAATTGCATCTACAGTTCCATCAATTATCCCTTCAATTAAAGCCTCAATGTCTTTATCTGTCCGTAGTGGAGGATTCATTTTTGTATTAGTATCATAACCAACTACTACGCTATCAGTTAAAGTAAAGTGGTGTGGTGTAACTTCGCAAGTGACTTTAATGGCTTTTTGTTTTGCTTGACGAACAAGTTCTAAAGATCCTGCTGTACTTAAATGTGCAATATGAATATGTGCTCCTGTAGCCTCGGCTAGAATTAAGTCCCTTTGTACATCAGCCTCTTCAGCCAAATGAGACATTCCTTTTAAGCCAAGCATAGTTGAATAGTAGCCCTCATTCATTACTCCGCCTGCTGCAAGATCTTTATTTTCACAATGATCAACTACTGGAAGATTAAAGCTTTTTGCATATTCCATAGCTCTACGCATAACCTGAGAATTTCCTACAGGGCGACCATCATCGGAGATTGCAACTATTCCAGCCTTAAACATTTCCCCAATTTCTGCTAGTTGTTCACCTTTAGAACCTCTAGTAATTGCTCCTATTGGAAATATATTAACTAAACTAGATTCTTTAGCTTTACTTAAAATATAGTGCGTTACTGTAGCATTATCATTAATAGGGTTTGTATTAGGCATACAGCAAATGCTGGTAAAACCGCCCATAGCAGCAGCTTTTGAGCCGGTTTCAATAGTTTCTTTTTCTTCTTGTCCTGGTTCACGTAGGTGTGTATGAAGGTCAATAAAACCTGGTGCTACAACTAAATTTGTAGCATCAAGAACTTGAGCATTAGCAATTTCAATATTAGGAAAGACTGCTGCAATTTTATCACCTTCAATTAAAACGTCTGCTTTTTCTTCATATTGCCTTGAAGGGTCTATAACTAAACCATTTTTAATAAGTAAACGCATAAGATTTGCTATGTTTACCTTTCCAAAACTTCTTTTTGAGCATTTGCAGAACTACCACCTGTTATTAGATAGAGTACTGCCATACGAACAGCGACCCCATTAGTAACTTGGTCAAGAATTAAAGAATAATTTCCATCTACTATATCTGAGGCTATTTCTATACCACGATTAACTGGGCCTGGATGCATTACAATTACATCGCTTTTTGCAAGCTCTAAACGTTTTTTATTTAAGCCATAAAAATAAGAATATTCTTTTAAGGAAGGAAAATAGGCTGAGGCTTGGCGCTCTAGTTGTACTCTTAGCATCATTACCACATCAGCATTTCTTAAAGCTTTTTCTATTGAAGGTGTAACCATTACAGAGCCGCTATAGCCTTCTGCTAAACGTTCAAAGGCAGGTGGAAGCAAAGTAGGTGGGCCAGAGATTCTAAGATTTGCGCCTAGTTTAGCTAGTAGATGTAAATTAGAGCGAGCCACCCGGCTATGAGTAATATCACCAATAATTGCTATTTCTAAACCCTCTATTGCTTTTTTATGGTCAAGTATTGTTAATGCGTCAAGTAAAGCTTGTGTAGGGTGTTCGTGTGCTCCATCGCCTGCATTAACTATAGATGTTTTACAAATGCGAGCAAGTTGGTGAGGAGCGCCAGATGAAGAATGGCGCATTACAATAACATCTGGGCACATTGCTTCTAAATTCCTAGCTGTATCTAGTAAGGTTTCGCCCTTAGAAACACTGCTAGTAGAGGCTGAAATATTAATAGCATCGGCAGAAAGACGTTTAGCTGCAATTTCAAAACTAGTTCTTGTTCTTGTAGAAGGCTCAAAAAAGAGGTTGATTATAGTACGTCCTCTTAGAGAAGGGACTTTTTTAATTGGACGCTTAGAGATTTCCTTAAAGCTTTTAGCTGTATCTAGAATGCTAAGGATCTCTTCTTTTGAGAGATCCTTAATACCTAATAAATCTTTATGATTAAAAGCCACAATAGTTAAAATAATCCTTAGAATGACTAAGATAGTCATATAGTTGAAATGATTTTAAGAAGTTGTAACTTATTTTAATAAAAGGTTTTATTCTGCAAGTTCAACAACAATAACTTGTTCAACTTCATCAAAACCTTCTAGCATAACTTTTACAATCTCAGATTGTTTTGTTGCAACTTTTTCGCCTATATAATCGGCATGAATTGGGAGTTCACGATGACCTCTATCTACAAGTACAGCTAAAAGAACTCGTTTAGGGCGACCAAAATCCATTAATTCATCTAGTGCAGCACGAATTGTTCGGCCTGTGTATAAAACATCGTCTACTAAAATTATTGTTTGGCCTTCAACGCCCCCAGGAATTTCTGTTTCTTGAACAACGGGTTTAACATCTACAGTAGAAAGATCATCACGATAAAGAGTAATATCTAATGTACCTACTGGAGGGTGTACGCCTTCTAATTCTTCTATTTTCTTTGCTATACGTTCAGCTAAAGGAACTCCACGACGACGTATTCCTACAATTATTAATTTATCTGTACCTCGGTTGCGCTCAACTATTTCTGAAGCTATACGCGAGAGGGCACGATTTATGCCTGCTGCATCCATAAGTTGAAACTTTTCTACAAAATTCATCTATCTATCTCCAAATTACTATAGGAAGGCTTTTAACGCTTATTAACAAAAGCGTTTTTATAACATAAAAAAATAACATATAGCAAGGTAAGAAGAAGAGTCTAAAGGGTTTTGTAGGTATTAATACTCGACTTCTGTTATTTCAACAATCTCCTGTCCTTCTACTCTTATTTTTAATCTTCCTTCTATTAAAGGAAGAAGATAAGTACCTATTCCACCGCTAGAGGCTGTAGCATTTGGATCAAGATGTTTTCGCAGTTCTTCAGGCAGGTGTCGCAACATTAAGTCAAAATCTGGTATACGTCTCTTTTTACCTAAAAGCAAAAAAACATCATCTGATAGATGTATAGGTAAAGCAATATTTTGGATTATTTTTTGTACTTCAGACATAAAGCAATCCTATCTTTCCTAAAACAAAATAAAAACATTTTTATGAAATTAACTTTATGATTAAAACTTTAATAACATACTAGAATATCTTCTAGCAAGTCTATCTAATCATTATTAAAACCATTAGCTTGCAACTAAAAATAGCCTCTATTTTTTTATTTATGCTTCCAAACAGGTTTACGTTTTTCCATAAAAGCTTTTAATCCTTCATGTGGGTCTTTTAAGCTCATAAGTTGTAATAGATATTGTTCTTCTACCTTAGCAAGTATTTCTTCAAAATCAGGATAAAAACTAGTAAAAATAGCTTTTCTAGTTACTTCTAAAACCGAAGCACTACTTTCACGAAAACAAGATATAACTTCTAGAGTGCGTTCTTCAAGCTGTTCTTCTGAAACAACAAAATTAACAAGTCCCATAGTTTGGGCATCAAGAGCATCAATAGATTCTCCAGTTAAAATCATCTCTGTAGCACGTTTAATTCCAATTACTCTTGGTAAAATTACAGAAGCCATTGGAGGAAATACACCTAAACGAATTTCTGGTTGACCAAACTTAGCTTTTTCTGATGCAATAACTACATCACAAAAAGCAACTAGTTCACACCCTCCGCCAAGGGCTGGCCCATTAACTACGGCAATTGTTGGTTTAGAATAGGAGTGCAAGAGTCTAAAAATATTATGGAAATTTTCTATCATTTGATAGACAGTGGCTTGTCGGTGATCCTCAATAGAAACCCCTGCTGAAAAAGCTTTAGATGCAGGATTAGCAGCAAAAACAATTGAACATATATAAGGCATTTTCATTAAGCGATTAATAGCATCATTAATCTCTTTCATCATCCCTATAGTAAAAATATTCAAAGGAGGTTTATTAAGTATTATATAAGCAACCCGATCTGCAACTATAACTTGAACAGTTTCATAAGTCGATTGCCCAAAGTCAGACTCTATGTAATCCGACATGCCACACTCCGCTTTAATTTAATCTAGTTTTTAACTAGATTGTTATCAGTTGTCCTTTGAGAATAATAGATAAATAGATTCGTTAGCCTAAACTTTTTCTTAGAGATTGTTCTAGTTTAGCAGCAATTTCTTGAGCACGTTCTAACAAGTTTTCCACTTTTATCTGACTCTCTTTAACAAAATCTTGATCAGTAATAGAGGATAAATTAATTAAAACATTATAATAGGCACTGCGTATTGCTACTAGCGAAAGTTGTGCTGCAACAGCTACATCTGTTAAAACATTAGGGTTACCTATTTCGGCTAGGTCGTCTAATAGTTCTATTACAGCAAAGGATTTTTCTACTGTTCGCAGAGGAACTGTAACAGCATGTTTAGTAGCCTCTTGTATAGCATTTTCTCTAGCTAGTTTTTCTGCTTCTGTGTTTTTAGGCAATTTCATTGCCAGTAAAACCCCATTAAAGCTTTCTGCATCATCTTCAATAGTTTGTTTAAGTATTATTCTTAGTTCGTCAAGTTGTAAAAGTATATCTTTTACCTGCCATTCTACCGCAGCAAATTTTTGTTTACCAACAGTAAGATTACCCATCATTTGGCCTAAAGCCGCAGCCATCATTCCACAATAAGCAGCAACACTTCCTCCTCCAGGAGCAGCAGTCCCAGCAGCAACTAAATCAGGAAATGAGCCTATAGAGTTTGCTAGCCCAAGGTCTTGCTCTGATTTACCAGAAGCTTTTCTATCTTCTTCATTTAGAGCAGATTGTAAACGGTTTTCTAAAATTTGTTCTTCACTAAAATTTTCTAATTGTAAGTAAAAATCTGAGCATGCATTTAAGGCTGCTTGAGGAACTAGGCCAACAATTTCACTACCTAAAACCCCAACCCCATAGCGTTCTGCTTCTCGTTTAACCATTTCAAAAGCACGAAATAGTGGTGTACCCTCAAAATTAACCATATTCATAGAAACTTGAACAATTGAGCGATCTTTTAATTCAAAACCTAAAGCCTTAACATAACGCAGCCCGCCACCTCCAAAGCGTACAACCTTAGCAATTTTTTTGGCTATACTAACATCACTAGTTGCTAAATTCACATTATAAGCAATTAGTGGGGGCCTTGCTCCAACTACGGTTGCTCCTGCTTTAGGATGTACTTGAGCCTCTCCAAAATCAGGTTTACGATTTAGGTTAGTTTCTATTTCTTTCTTTAAAAGCTCAAACTCCCCCTTACGTATATCAGCTAAATTAACTCTATCTGGTCTAGTAGCGGCTGATTCATAAAGATATACAGGAATTTTATGTTCAGTAGCAATACGTCGGCCTGTTTCACGAGCAAGTCTTACACAATCCTCCATTGTTACTTTAGAGATAGGAACAAAGGGTATAACATCGGTTGCTCCTAAACGAGGATGTTCTCCTTGGTGAGTATTAAGGTCTATTAACTCAGCGGCTTTACCTGCACCTCTTACAGCCGCTTCAACACAAGCATCTGGCTCACCAACAAAAGTTATAACACAACGATTGTGGCTCCCATCCATTTCACGGTCTAGTAAAACAACTCCTGGGACAGATTTAATAGCCTCTACAATTGCATCAACTACTTCTACTCGACGACCTTCGCTAAAATTTGGGATACACTCTACAATCTTTTCCATTAATCCTCCTACTCCCAGTACTAGCTGGGTTATTATCAAAAGCCCTTAAAGGGCTAAGAATAGTTTACTTTTTAAAATATAGTTTAACTTTTTTGAAAAGTTATCATTCCTTGCTTAATTACTGTATTAACAAGGTTTGTTCCAAAAAAATATGGAATTTGCCGATAGTCTGGACAGTTAAATATTACTAGATCTGCTTGTTTTCCTATTTCTATAGAGCCTATTTTTTCACTAAGACCAAGGCTATATGCAGCATTAATTGTACAAGCTGTTAATGCTTCTGCTGGAGTCATACGCATTTGAGTACAAGCTAAACTCATTACCATTGGCAAACTAGGCGTAGGAGAACTACCTGGATTAAAATCTGTTGCAAGTACAATTGGCAGCCCAGCTTGGATCATTGTTCTGGCTGGTGGATATTGTTTTAAGCCTAAGTGAAAAACTGAGCCTGGAAGTAAAACAGGCATAACATTAGCTTCTTTTAATGCCATAATCCCTTCCATATCAATATGTTCTAAATGGTCTGCTGTAGTAGCCTTTAGCTCTGCTGCAAGCCTTGCACCACCTGATAACTTTAATTGATCTGCATGCAAGCGTAAATTTAACCCATAGTTTTTTGCAGTAGTTAAAATCCTTCTAGATTCATCTATAGAAAATACATGGCTTTCACAGAAAATATCACAATATTTGGCAAGATTTTCTTTCGCTACAGCAGGTATCATTTCTTCTATAAGTAAATTTATATATTCATCACGGCTATTTCTATATTCATCAGGAATTTCATGTGCTCCTAAAAATGTAGGAATTAATTCTAGTTTATTTTCTTGGTTAAGCTTTTTAATAACCTGTAAACTCTTTATTTCATCAACTAAAGAGAGTCCATAACCACTTTTTGCTTCTATAGTAGTTGTACCATGCGAGGCTAATAAATCTATATGATTACGAGATTCTTTTAACAAATCCTCTTCACTAGTAGCGCGTGTACGTCTAACTGTGGAGCGAATTCCACCACCTAAAGCAGCAATTTCTTGATAAGTTTTACCTAATATTTTTAATTCATATTCTTGTTCTCTGGTGCCTGCAAAAACTGGATGAGTATGAGCATCAACAAGCCCTGGAGTAACTACTGAATTTTTAGCATCTATAGCTTTATAGTTATCCATGCTAGGTAAGTCATCAAGTTTTCCTACCCAATCAATTATACCTGAGCGACAAACTAAAGCAGCATTTTCTATAATAGATAATTCACTTAAGTCATCACCTGAACGAGGTAGCGGTAAAGAAGCCAATGTAATTAGTTGACCAATATTTGTAATTACTAAATTTTCCATAGCTGTCTACCCTACACTGAGGTTAAATTTAGGTCAAGACCTACTTTCTAACTTTTCAATAGTATTTATATTTTAATAAGCTTTACTTTTTAACAAAGTTTTTAACAAAATTTCCTTTTAATAGCAAAATGCTAAAGGCTCGTATTTAGTTAATTACGAGCCTTTAGCATTTTGCAATAAGACTAGTTATCTGATTGTCTATTAGAGCCTTGCTAGGAGTTCGCTAGCTCGTCTACCTGGTGCTTGATTAGCATATTGACCTTTTACTTCTTCTAATAAGTCTTTTACTTCTTGAGTGTTAATTACTCCAACAATTTCTATCATTGCTAAGAGTTCCATATCATCATCACCTAAGAATCGAGACATTAGTTTTTTCCATGGATTAGTAATTAATCGTATTTTTTCTATAATAGGAGCTACCAAATTTGCAGAAAGTAGTTGATGTTTACTAGCTAAAAGCTGCATTGCTTGTAGTTGTAGCTGATTAATGGCTTTTGTATTAACAAAATTAATATATTTGCCTAATGCAATATCTACTAGGACTTTAAGAGATCTCTCAGAATTAAATCTACCAATTAAAGAGATAAGCGTTTTTAAGTAAGCTGTTAATCTTTCTTTATCTTCTAGCTCACTATCTGAGTAAAGTTTTTCATCAAAAGCAGCTACTATATAGGGTAGAGCCTCATCGCTAATTAAAGTCTCCAAAGCTGTTACAGTAGCATAACGTAGTTGAATAAATGGTGATTTTAAGTAATTTCCTAAAATATTAATAGCTTGGCGTTGAGCATTTCTTTCTTGTGGAGGAACACGCCCAACTAGTGAAATTAAATTTCTTATTAAAGCCCAAGTTTCACTAGTAGCATCTAACTGAGAAAGATACTTAATAATTTGTGGAATAGCCGTTTCTTTATGTACTTCAATAAGAAGCATCCAAAACCTTTGTTTTTGTCTATCAGTTTCATAACTTAAGTAAGAAAGAAGTACATCAGGTGCAAGCTCATCAAAATGAGCAAGATAAATTCTTAATGCTGATATTTGTTCTGTATTACCTGCCATTGACCGCATATAGGTTTCATTTAGTACTGTTGCGGCTCTAAAGCGACGAAGGCCGTGACGGGTATATTCATCAAAACCAGGTTGATAATAAATTTGTTCAACTAAATAAAGTAGTTGAGCGCCAAAAACCCCTTGTTCTGCATTAAAACATATAATAGAAATGTCTATTAAAGCCTCTAAATAAGGGACTAAATAAGCTCTTTTCTGCATTAATTCGCTAAACATCCTTTGTAACTCTGTTAAATAGCTATTTTGCTCTTGAAGTGTAAGTTTTAATGCAGATCTACGTAATTGATTAACTATGGCTGTAATAGCTTCTGGTGTTACTTCTTTATTAAAAACCTCTTCAACAGGTTTGCTAGTAACAAAGCTATCTTTATCAACTAAATCAAAAATAGACTCATAACCTGCTAATTTATTGGTTCCTATTGGGTTAGAGTAATTATTTGTTCCTTTTCTGCTATTATCTGGATAGCTGCCCTGAGAGTAAGCATTAGGATTAGGACTAATAGGGCTTAGAGAATTACTTAGAGAATTACTTAGAGAGTTACTCAGAGAGTTACTTAGAGAATTACTTAGAGAATTATTTAGAGAATTAGCCACAGGATTAACACCAAAACTAGCACTAGAGCTAAGATCAGCTAAAGAGTTAGGTTGTGGGTATTTATTTATTAATGGACTTTGATAGCTATCTGGTGGAGGGGCTGCAATAGGATAGCTTGGTGGAGGGGCTGCAATAGGATAGCTTGACATACTAGTTAAAGGAGATGGTTGCGGCATTTGTGGGGGTTGAGATGACTGTGATAATTGAGGAGGTTGAAGTGGCTGTGATGGCCTAGACATTTGTGGGGGTTGAGATGACTGTGATAATTGAGGAGGTTGAAGTGGTTGTGATGGCCTAGGCATTTGTGAGGGTTGATGGGATTGAGGAGGATAAGTAGTTGAATGTTCTGGGCTAGTTGGATAACTACTAGGTGGACTACTAAGCCCTGGATAGCTTGATGATGGGCTAAGTTGATTTGGATAGCTGTTAGGTGGACGGCTAATGCCTGGATAACTTGCTGTTGGATTAGTAGGATAGTTGCTAGGTGGATTACTAAGTCCTGGATAGCTTGTTAATGGGCTTTGAGGCTGACTAGGATAAGCATTAGCAGGCGACTTAGGGGGCATTTTAGAAGGCATTACTGGTATTTCAGAAGTAGTAAGAGCAGGATAATTATGAGAAGGCATTGGAGGAGTAGTAGGAGGCATTTTAGGGGGTTCTAAAGGAATTGGTTGAGGGGTAGGTTCAGCAATATAGTTTTGTACTTGATTTTGCTCTATACGACGAAATTGATATCCCCATTCACTTGCTAGTCTTTCTTTTAAGAATTTAAGTTTTTGCTTAAAAGCCTCTTTTTCTTCTTTAGGACAACTACGAACTAATCCTTCAAAATAAGGCATATAAAAGCGGGTTGGGTCAAAAGCAGTTAAAATTCTACTATGATCTGCTGCTGCTATTAATTCAATACTATTAATATAATAGTCGTGAATATAATAGCCTTCTGCATGTGACTTAAGTAAAGCCCAGGAAGCCACAGTTTCAGCTACATCTTTTGGAGTAAAGTAGATAGGAGCTTCAACACGCAGCATCAAGTCAAGAGGTTCTTGAACAAGAGATAATGGCGTTGAACCTTCTAAGTAGCTGATAAAACTTCGTTTAATATATGTTAATTCTGCTTCAGACAAGTGTTGGCTCATAATTTCCCATTTTTACAAGCCCGTAAATTATTCAAGATTAATAGGATCATCGCCTCTTAAAATATCTGCTAGGGCAATATCGGCTTTTAGCTCTTGTGTGCTACGTTTTTCAAAAGCAAAACGTTTTTCACCATCAACTTCAATTTGGACATTACATCTCATATTAGGACTTTCTCTAATACCATCAAAGCCTAACAAGATACAGTTAAACCAAACTGTGTCATAGTTTTTACATTTTATGCAGATCATATCTGGCAACTGGGCCGAGGGTTTATTTTCTTGATGCATAAAAATCCTTAATTTTTAATTTTTGTATCTGATTATCTCATATTTAGTTAAACAAGCAAAAGAAGAAGTATAAAAAAGCGTGTCTATTAATTTACTCTCATTACGTATATTTCATTAAAAACAATAACAAAACATTAATAAGTTTTATTTTATCTAAAAAAAGAAAAATACTGCAAAATTTATGGTTAATTTTCTTCGCCTAAATGGAATTTTCTGATATTGTTATGCGTCATCTACAGAAGTTTTCGTATTCTAGTAATTTTAATGTCAAAGTTAGTCTCTTAGTAAAAAACTCAATCAACTCAATAACTTACAGGAGGAACTATGCAAATTGGATTTATCGGCCTAGGCAAAATGGGGGCCAATATGGTAGAGCGTTTACTTAATGGTGGGCATAAAACAGTAGTATTTGATTTTAATAAAGCAGCCGTAGAAGCAGCAGTAGCAAAAGGGGCAATAGCGGCTGAATCTTTAGAAGATATGGTAGCTAAATTAGATCGACCTTGTGCTATATGGATAATGGTGCCTTCAGGTAATCCAGTAACTAACACAATTGCTACACTAAAACCTCTTTTAACAGCAGGAGATATACTTATTGATGGTGGTAACTCAAATTACAAAGAAACTCTAAGCCGAGGTGCAGACTTAAAACAAAATGGCATCCATTATATGGATGTTGGAACTAGCGGTGGTATTTGGGGGTTAAAATTAGGTTATTGTATGATGATTGGGGCTGAAAAAGAGTCATTTGAGCACCTAGAGCCTATTTTTAAGACTCTAGCACCTGAAAATGGCTATATGCACGTTGGAGCATTAGGAGCAGGCCATTATTCTAAAATGATTCATAATGGTATTGAATATGGGATGATGGAAGCTTATGGTGAAGGTTTTGAAATCTTACGCGCCTCAGGCTTTGATTATGACCTAGGAAAATTAGCTAATCTTTGGATGAATGGTAGTGTTATCCGTTCCTGGCTCCTTGAGCTATGTGGTAATGCTTTTTCTGAGGATCCAGATTTAACTCAAATTCGTGGTTATGTAGAAGATAGCGGTGAAGGTCGTTGGACGGTTATGGAAGCAATTGATAAAAACGTCCCTGCACCAGCTTTAACTCTAGCTTTAATGATTCGTTTCCGTTCACGCCAACAAGACTCATTCTCGGCTAAAGTTATTGCAGCCTTGCGTAATCAATTTGGTGGGCATGGAGTTAAAAAGAAAGATTAGTTTATGAGTGGTAGATTAAATGATTTAAAAAATTATGAAAAAAGTAGAAAAATACAACTAGCTGTTGAAAGTCAGTTTAGTTTAATCCCCACTCCACAAAGAGTAGACGCTGATCCCACTCTAGAAGGCAAAGGTATTACTATAGCTTTTTTAGATTCAGGTTTTTATGCTCATCCTGATTTAGTTAAACCAGAAAACCGAATTCTTAAATATATAGATATTACTGATCCTAAGAGTGGAGATCAGCAACTTTATAAAGCAGTTGCTCAGAGTTGGCATGGAACCCAAACATCTGTAGTTGCTGCTGGTAATGGCTATCTTTCAAATGGTCATTATCGAGGGATTGCTTCAAAAGCTAAGCTAGTACTAGTTAAAGTTGGTTCTAAAAAAGGAATTGAGCCAGAAAATATTACTGCTGGGCTAAAATGGGTACTAGAAAATAAAGATAAATACAATATTAAAATAGTTAATATCTCTCTTGGTGGAGATGATGATGTTCCCTATCTAGATAGCGAAGTTGATCTAGCGGCTGAAGCTGTAGTTCAAGCAGGAATTGTTGTAGTAGTTGCAGCAGGTAATTCTGGTTGCACAGATACACCTAATCTTACTCCTCCAGGCAATTCTCCTTCAGTAATCACGGTTGGAGGCTATGACGATAAAAATCGCCCTGGTGGAAGTGGGCCAAAAACCTTGTGTGACACATTGCCTTCAATGTATTGCTCAAATTTTGGTTATACTGCTGATGGAATACTTAAACCAGAACTTATTGCTCCTGCTATTTGGATTCCAACACCACTCTTACCTGAAACTAAACAAGCTAAACAAGCCCTAGCCTTATGGGACTTATTTCATGAGACTCGACAGTCTATTAATAAACGGGTTCGGGAATTATGGGAAGTTACGGATTTACCACCTAAGTTGCATAACAAAATTCCTCCTATAATTCGCCAGGCTATTGCAGAAAAAATTGAAGAGCAAAAAATTATTGCGCCTCATTATCAACACGGGGATGGAACATCTTTTGCGGCTCCAATAACTACCTCTGTAGTAGCTCAAATGTTAGAAGCTAATCCAAACCTTAAACCAGAAATGGTAAAACATATTCTTACCTCAACAGCACATAGAGTTCCTTATTTTCCTCGCATAAGGCAAGGTTTTGGAATTCTTGACCCTAGAGAGGCTGTAGCCGAAGCTAAAAAAGAACATGCAGTAATAAATCATAAGGTCTTCCCTTCTCCAATTATCGAAGATGGACAATTAATGTTTATTTATCATGATGCTCAAGCTAGTTCGGTACATCTTTCAGGTGATTTTAATGAGTGGGATAGAAGTTCGCTACCTTTAAGTAGAACTAATGAAGGTGTATGGAAAATAGTTTTACCTGCTCCTCAAGCAGGGCGTTATACCTATAAATACATAATCAATGGTGATAGTTGGATTGATGATCCTGGAAATGGAATGCGCGAGCCAGATGGATTTAAGGGATTTAATTCTATAGTAAGGATTTCTGATTAATTTTTATTAAATATTTTAAACCTGTTAGGCTAGTTTCTAGCTTGTTCTGAGAGTTCTAGCCTAACAATATAAGTTCCTTTCAAGCGAACAAAGACATAACTTCCGCTTTTAAGTGGCAATGCAAAAGTTTCTTGGCTGATGTTTGTGATAGTTGAATCTCTATCTACACATTGTCTTAATTCTTTAGGCAAAGCCTTTATCATTAACCAAAAATCTACAAGCCTATGCTTATTACCATATTGAATAAAGCCTTCTTCTGGTAACTCAATAGGTAATTTAACATTATCGATAACACTTTGTAGAGTTTGCTCTTCCATTAAAAACCGACCACCTCAAATAAGTTAAAATATTAATTTTTTATTAAACTAGGTTTGACCCATTATAGCAAAAGCAATTGGATAGCTAAACTCGTTTACTAGCAAATTTTTTCTTATACTTCTAGTTAAATAATTAAATCTATTGCAAAACTCCTTCATAAATTTGTCTTAAATCTAACTGACAATTTATTGAAGGCAGATAAATTTCGTTTTCTAACCCAATAACCTCATTACCTTTCCAAGTAGCGTCACTTTGCTTAACATCTTAACATATTCACTTATAGAAGGTTGTTCTTTAGAGATTAATAGATATTCTCTAAAGGTTTCTATAGATTTATAAAACTCGAATTTTTGATGTCTATCAAAACGCTCAGTACTGGTTAGATAGTACTTCTATTAGTAGAATAGGGTTAACCAAAGATTTAAGACCTTTGTAGTTTCTTATATTCTTTTAAATTTCATTTTTAAGTGCCATAACTTCAGCTTGAAACTTAGGAATTTGTGGCAAGCTCTGAGTTTGGCTATTAGCTGCATTTGCACGGGCAACATGCCAATAGCAAAAAGCTAGTTTTGTAACAGACCTTAAAAACTTACGTTGTGAAGAGAATTTCTTTATATCTCCACTAAATAAAGAGTTTGCTAACCATTTTACTCTAGCAATAGATGAGCCTACTAGCTCTAATTGTTCTTGGGAAATTAAGCCTCTTGCTACTTCAATTGCAAGCATCTGTTTTATTAATTTTGCTTCACGAAATACCATATAAATCATAACTCCTAGCATAATTAAAAACAGTGGAACCCAAACAACAAGATAAAAAACAAAATAACCTACTCCGCCTAAAAGCGAGCTTATAACTACTGCTGCACCATTCCAAAGAGCATGCAAAAGGACTGCAAGAATATAGCCTGCTATAGGCATTGTAAATTTTAAGGTTTTATTATGTGTTTCTCTAGCAATACCACAACCAATTCCAGTCATAGAGGTAAAAAGAGCATGGGCAAATGGAGAAAGTACCCCACGTAAAAAAAGAAGAAATATTAAACTAGGGCCAAGACCAGCTTGCGCAAACTGTGTACCATAATAAAGTACATTTTCTACTGTAGCAAAGCCTAGAGCAATCACTCCAGCATATACAATTCCATCAACAATATCATCAAATTCTTTACGTAAAAATATAGAGATTAGTAAAACACCTAAACCTTTAGTAGCTTCTTCAATAATTGGAGCAGAAACAACAGAACCTAATAGATCTCCTACAGGCCCACCAGCTATTGTCATAGCTACACTGCCAAATAGAGTATTAACAATAAAAGAAACAATTATTGCAAAAAGTGCTCCCCAAGCAAATGCTCCTCCTAAAGCCCAAGCAGGTTCTGGGTCATAGCGGTCTAGCCAAAGAAACAGTAGTAAATAAAAAGGGGCTGGAGTAAAAGCTAAAATTGTTCCTACAATTGTTCCTGCAAGTCCAACAGAACTTAGCATTATTAAAGCTACTATAAGAGTCATTACTAGTCCAACACCAATGACTACTAAAGCAGCAATAGTTTTATTGCCACTCTTTTCTTTTTCAGGGTTATAAATACCAATATTGCTAAAAGATTCTTTTAATTTACTTGCGCTACTAGTACTACCTATATTACTAGATTCATTTGTTTCAATTTCAAATGGCTTATTTAAGTTTTCCTTATAAATCTGATTATTAGCTAAAGGATTTGACGGCCAAGGAGTTTTGGCATTTATCGGATTATTAGTAGGATTAAGACTTGGTAAAGCCTGATTATTACTTAGATTACTACTTATAGGAGGCTTAACTGTGTTTTTATTAGTTGGAGGAAAGGCATTAATTGGGCTATTAGGTGTTAATACTTGAGGAGGAACCTCTTGACTTGTTGGAAGGATTGGAGCTTTGGCTCCTTTATCATCCCAATAGAGAGTAGCTTTATTTTCAGATGATGGATTAATTGATGTAGGTGGTAGTTGTGATATTTGGTTTGTATTTTCAATAATTATCTTAATTCGTGGGCCTTGATAGCCTAGTTGAACGATGTTGCCATTTTCTAGCAAAGCACGCTGAAGGCGATTTCCATTAATAAAAGTCCCATTTGTACTATTTTGATCAACTATATAAAAACCATCTTTTTCTAAAGATATTCGAGCATGTTGTGTAGATACACCAGGATCACCCGTAGCGTCAAAACGTAAGCCACAATCTAGGCCTCTTCCTAATACTAAAGAATCTTTCTCTAAAGTAACTTCCTGCCCACTTAGTGAGCCTGTTTCTACCATTAATCGTAATCTCATAGTTTTAGCACCAATGTTATAAAGATTAAAACTTTTAGCAGCTAGAAAAATAGCAAAACATCCTAAGATATCTTAAGCGGTTTTGATTGTAGCACAACCCTAAAAAATCTTTAACATTGGCTTCACTAAAACATCTAGTGATCTTACTTATATTATATTTAGTGACTTATCTTAATATAGATGGTAGATTCAATTTTGTTTCAAAGTTTGTAGAAGGCATTAAGCGCTCAGCTAAGTAAATAATAAATGCAATAAAAACACCTCCTAGATAAAAAAGCCCTGATGCTAAAATAACGTCTTCTATCATAACGTGATAATATCCACCACATCCCCACATAGAAAAATCTTCTGTTTGGCTTGCTTCCCCACAACTAGTTTGGCTATTAGGAAGCGGTGGAATGTAGTATTGATCAATAGTTGAGGCTATTTGATGATCAGTATATATTAAAATCAATGAGCAAATAGCCCCAAGAAATAAAGCAATTCTAGTTGTTTTAATTACCTCTGAATCAAGGTTTTGCCAAGCAAAATTTCTTAAAGTACTAGTAAGTAGGCTTAAATCTACTTGCCAATTAATAATAAATTCACCTTTATCAGACTTTGTTACTATTAAATTTTGACACCTTTTGCATAAATTTTCTTCTGCATAAAAAAGATCTGATTTATGACAAATTTCACATCTCTTTGCTAAAGATTCTCTTTTTATTTTTATTGTTGACATAAAGACCTCCAAGCTAGTAAAATTACTAGAGCTACTAAATTTACTAAGATTATTAAAATTATTAAAATTATTAAAACAAGACACCAAAAGAAAAAATTTGTTCCCTCACTCTAATTAATTGCTAGTAATTGCTGGGATCTTAATTTTCCTACTGACAACATATATAAAGATTTGATAATCTCGTTTTATTGATTTTCCATAAACTAAAAAATTTAAAAGTCTAGTTTTGTAAGATAAAGCATACTTCTAAAAACAACAGTTTTTCTTAAAACCATGAGTAATTCTGAGCCTAATTTTTTCTTTGAATTAGAAAATGCTCGTTCACTTGGCGCTAAAGAACAGCTTTTAAGCTGGGCAGAGCGTGTTTTTAGCGAGCCTAAACTAGTAGGTCAATCTTTTGATGTCAGACTTTTTGATATCACTAAAATTACTCCTGAACAAGAAGCTCAGCTTTATAACAATTTTCAAGGCCGTGATAGTGAGCTTGGAATGGGTCTAGTTAATTGGCGTAGAGCAGAACTTTCTGAGGTAGTTACACTAGTGCGTACAGCGGTAGCAAAACGCTATATGACTATCTCTATGACAAAAACAAGAATTGATGCAATAGATAAAATTAATCAAGCCGAACCTAACCCAAAACTCCGTTATCCTGCTAGTACTATTGAACAGCTTAAACAAGAAGGTGAACAAGCCTCTAAAGAACTCTCTTACTTACGATCACGTATTGCACAACTTTATGCACTAGAAAGTTTGCTTAAGGCAATTCAAAGTGAAGGGGGCCAAGCTAACTCACGCAACACTGAACAACTACTTAGATCTCTTGGGCAGAACTGGAGAGGGCTTCTTAGGGTTAGGGCTTGGGCAGAGCAATTTCGTAATTCTGCTGTACATAAAACCAACCATTTACAGCTTTATAGTTTTAATCGTGATACTCAAGGTTATTTACTTAAACTTAGTGCGGCTAGTCCACCTATTGTAATTGCTAAAGATACTGCTAGGTATATGTATCATATTTTAGAAGTAATTGATAATTTAGCACTAACAGTTATTCCTATTTTAGTACAGCCCAATAAATTAAGAGAAATGGCCCAGTGGTTTCCAGTAGCTACTTTACTTAGGGCTATTATAGAGTTTTTCCATTTTTGTAATTTTGAAATACCTGTTTTCTATCTTAATGTTGCAGTTGATATTGATGATCCTGCACAGGTTTATCAAAAAGAAGCAGGTCATTGGAAAACAGTTAATGATGGAGAAGTAAATATTTCTTCTACCTTTAAGCGAATGGCTCAAGAAGCAGCACTTTTATTAGCTGAATCTAATCCATTACTAGAATGTACTGACTTAAATCGTTTGGATAGGTTCTTAAAGTATATAGCAACTTATACTAGTAATATTGAGCCTGTAGAAGGTCGTGATATTCAACCATTTATTAGTAGTGGACTGTCTGATTTTGATCTTGATCCTGCTGGTCAAAAAGTTAAGTTTCGCACTGCTTTTCCATTAATGTCATCATTAATTTATCAGTTAGTTGGTAATAAACAAGAATTTCAACATATTCGCAGTAGCACTTTGGGTGGGCCATTTGAAACAATAATTGGAATGGCTCTACTTGATCCAAGGGCGTTTAATCTCTCTGCTAATACAATAAATACTTTAGATCGCTTTCATTATCTAGCTAATTTTTGGCGTGCAGTTGGTAGGCGACGTGCAATAGCAATGTTTGGTGAAGAATATGTTCAAAAAGTTTCTCAAGGATTGCAAGCATTAGGACAACCTGGCCCAGAAAATCCAACATTTCTTACAATTAAAGTTCCAAGTTTTTCAATTGGTCGTGAACAAATGCTTAGTGCAACGGCTGAGCCTAGTACAGTTGGGCAGGATGCTTTGCCTGGGCTGATTATGGCCGACCAAATGAAAATTATTGACTTAATTAATATTACTTGGGCGCTTGCTGATGATTTTCTCCTTTCATTAAGGGAAATGAAATCTAATGATGATTTACCTTTAGCTATAGGCGGTTTTCCTCGTATGGTAGATAGCTATCGAGAGGAACTAGTAAAACGCTTTAATGAAAAATGGCTTAGCTCAATGAACTGGGTTTGGTCAATGATTCGAGGACTCTCTCCTATGCTATGGGATTTTTGGAGCAAAGTAGGTGCAGAACGTGCTTGGGATGATATGATTTCGCGTGCTCCAACTATGGCAGCCTTAGGACTTCTCTTAAGAATGTTTTGTGATACAGCTAGATTAATTTTATTACTAGAAATGTCTGGATCTGCTGTAGCTACAGGGCTAAGAATTAATTCAGAATCAGCTAGTCAAGCAATTATGTTAGGGCTTGAAAGATTTCTCTTTAATTCAAGTACCTCTTCTATTTTGGCTGAATCTGTAGATTATTATTTTGATCCTGAAATTCAGTTTGATTCTTGGCTTGCTTTTATTAGTAGCTATAAAATGTTTTTGCAACGTTCTATCAAAGACCTACAGCAAATGAATGCAGCCGTAGAACATTGGCAACTCTTGCAAAATATCCATGATGATTTAGAAGAACTCTACCCAAGTGTCGTAGTAGCTAGTACTCCTCCTACAAAGACTCCAACTAAAGAACTTCCTGAAATGTTTTTAGCAGAAACTTCTGATCCAGAAGATAGCCTAAGGCTAATTCAAGAAAAAGATGCTTCAGAATTTCATAAAGTATGTTTTGAACTTTTAGGAACAACAAACCATGACAGTATTCTTTTCCTACGTACTTTAGCTATATATCAGGATAAAGAAATGCATAAATGGATAAGCCAAGGAGCTTATTATAAAGCTATTATTGAGCATTTACTGCCAGATATAGGTTATCGCAGACTCCTTTATAGTCTTCCAAGTCGTGCAGATAGTTTTTTCCGTTTACTAGAAAAAATGGAAGAAGATAATCGCTTAAGTCATATGTCCTTAGATTTAATACAGCCGCAAGTAATAGATTACTTTGAACAATTAAATGAAGCCTATTCTGTTACAATGTCTAGGTTTGCGGCTTGTCCTAGGGTACTTCCACAGGAAAGTGCTGAGAGTCTTTCAAATAGATTTATTAAGAAAAATTCTAGCCAACCCTCACAACATCCTTTTTTACTGCTTTTAGTATGTGATTATCCAATTATTTATCTAAATACATGGGACTCAGAACAAGAGTATGATTTATCTCGTGTAATGGTTCGTATACGTAGCGAACTAGAACTTATCTTAGGTAAAGATCAAATGGAAGACCCCCTTATTGAGATATTTATTTTAGCTGGAGGACAAATTGCTATTAGACCAGGAAGAATTTATGTTTATGGAAGTAGTCGTTCTTGTGAACCAGCTTTTATTGAGCCAGAAAAAGCGCTTTCAAGACTTATACTTTCTAAGTTTGTAAGTAATAAATTTGCTTTGGCTTTAGATATTTTACGGACACAATTTCCTGAGCAAACCTTTGTAGTTCAGCCCTAATTTTATTTCTTAAGAGCAAATGTTAGGGACTTTAGAGCTATTATCAGTAGCCCTAGAGTCCAAAAACCGATTATTTTTTCTCTCCTAATAGAGCAATCATTTCTTGGTTTTTTCTTTGTTCTGCTATAGCTTGAGCAGTACGACCATCTTTAGTTTTTAAGTTAAGGTCTGCGCCGCCTTTTACTATAGCTTCAGCAACTTCAAGATTATTATTTTGTGCAGCATACATTAAAACTGTCCAACCATCCACGTCTTGAGCATTAACATTAGCTTTTGCTTCCATTAATATTTTTACAGACTTAACGCTTTCTGGGCATCTACAAGAAGTTAAAGCCATTAAAGCTGTTTTTCCTTCTAAGTCAGTAGCATTTACATTTATTTTTTTATCTATCAAAAATTTAATTGTTTCTGAATCTGGGTTATTAGAAGAGGCAGCTACAATTAAAGCATTTCGTCCAGCTTTATTTACCAAATTAACATCGGCTTTTACTTCTATTAATTTGCTAATTGCGGCTAGTTTTGCTCCATTAACTGCAATTAATAAAGGAGTATCGCCATTATTATCAACTTCATTTATATCAACTCCTTGTTTTAATATAAGGTCTATTAAGTCTAAGTGTCCATCAGCTGCAACATAACCAAGTGCTTTTGTTAGATTACCTTTACCACCTTGTTTAACTAAACCTTTTTCAAAAATCAGTCTTATTGTGTCTGCTTGACCACTTGAAGCCATTCTTGCAAAAAAAGTTTCATCACTTGCTAAAGCCTCTTCTGCAACTACACCAGCATCAAGAAATATGGATATCATTTCTCTATCGCCCCATTCTAAGGCAAAACTAAAAGCAGTCTTTCCTGATTTAGACTTTGCATTAATATCAGCTTTTGCTTCTATTAATTTTTTTGCTAGTTTTTTATCATTCTTTTGAGAAGCAACCATTAAGCAATCTTTCCCTGTAGGTAACTTACTATTAGGATTTGCTCCTGCATCTAATAAAACATTTATTACTTCAGGGCGTAAAAACCGAATAGCCGTTTGCATAGCATCTAGCCCTAAATCATCCTTAGCATTTAAGTCTGCTCCTGCATCTACAAGCATTTTTGTTATTTTAGGTTCTCCGCTAACAGCCGAAAGCATTAAAGGGGTTCGTCCCTTATCATCTCTATTTTCTATACCAAATTTGCTTCTTTTTAGTATTTCTTCTGTAGATTTTACTTTTCCATCTCTAGCCGCTGTTAAGAGGCTCTCTTGTTTAGAAAAATAATCATAAACTCCTACGCTTAATAGAGTTACTAATAAAACTCCTATCAATATTTTTGATTTCATAAAAAACTCCTAAATAAATAACTATAATAATTACAACAATTACAACAATTACAACAATTACAACAATTGCTTTTGGATTTGTTTTTATAAGGAAGTTAAGCTTTTAAGGAAATAAAGCTTTGTTAAAGAAAACTTAAAACTCTTATGCAAATGCCTATTTTACTTTAATTTACTAAGAAATAAATTAAAAATTTGACTTGAAAAAAAATTTAAGCCTAAAACAAATATTGTCACTCTAACTATGCAAATTTTACTCGCTACTATGTATTCTTTATATATGGCTAGGAAATTTTTACATAGTCTTAGGCTCTTTATTCTATCTATTTGGCTTAGGAAAAAATTTTAGTTACTTAGTTAAATCTTGAGCTATTAAAAGGAAAAACTTTATTTTTCATTATCCTTGGGTTTGGTATTTAAATTGCTTTTTAGATCATCAAAAAACACGCTTATTTTAACAATAAATTAACATAGCCAATTAAAGAAAGGATAATGGATGGTAACTTGTGCTAATCTAAACTGTATTTACCAGTGGTCAACGAGTGATTCACATTGTCCTAAATGTCAAAGTTTGCATATAAATGCGCTTGTTGGTTATCGTTATAAAATAAAGAAAATTCTTGGAAAAGGCGGATTTAGTATCACCTATTTAGTAGAAGATCTTGACTGTCTAAGAGAGGTAAAAGTACTAAAACAACTACGTAGAATTTTTAATAATAATGAATATGACCAAGAAAGTAATGAAACAGCAGGACGCTTATTTAAGCGTGAGGCTGAGGTTTTATTAAAACTTCAACATCCAGGTATTCCAAAACTTTATGCCTATTTTATTGATGAAGGTTATTCTTACCTAGTACAAGACTTTATCCCTGGACATAATTTAGCTGAAGAAGTAATTGAGAGAAATTATTCTTTTGATGAACAAGAAGCTCGTTTATTTCTTACAGAACTAGCAGATATACTAGACTATTTGCATACTCATAATCCTGTAATTATTCATAGAGATATTAAGCCAGAAAACTTAATGCGGCATGAAGATGGAAAATTACTGCTTATTGATTTTGGGGCAGTATGTCAAATGGTTGGAACAACAAACCAAACATTAATCTACTCACCTGGTTACACCGCCCCAGAACAAATTGCAGGAGAAACCATCCCTCAAAGCGATCTATATTCAGCAGGAGCAACTACTTTAAGGTTACTTGCTAGTGATTCAACTATTCCTAGTATTAAACCTAGAGAAGGACAATGGGAATCCTTTATTGCTGTAAGCCCAGAGTTTGCAGCAATAATAAATGATTTACTAATTCCAGATATAAATAAAAGATTAAAGAGTGCAAGTGAATTAAAATGGCGACTACAACTACTTCCAGCTCTTCCACAAGTCATTGGAAATCCTATTTCACCATTTCCTCAATATTCTTTTAAGAAATCATACTCCCAGGAAAATAACTCAATTTATTCACCTACGCTTTTTTCTGGGGAACAGCCTAGTAATACTACGATTGAGCTTGGTGAATTAAAAGACCAACCCTTTTTATTTTTGTTACAAAGAATTTTTAGAGAACAGCTTTCAGGCTCATTAGTTTGTACAAAAGATAAAATTAATAAAAGCATAGTCTTTTACCAAGGAAATGTTATTAGTGCTAATAGTACAGAAATAATAGACCAATTAGATGATCTATTAATTCGCACTAGTCAAGTTGCAGCTAGAACTTTTGCTGAGGCTAAAAAAGAAATGTCTGAAACAACTTGTTCTTTTAGTGATGCTTTGATTAGGTTAAATGCCGTTTCTGAAAAACAATTAAATGCTCTGAAAAAAATACAGATCTCTCAAATAGTTACGTCTCTTTTTAGCTGGACAGTAGGCCAATATGAACTACGTTGTGAAACTTATGATATTTCTTCAGGTAAAATCTCTATACCTGTAGCAAACCTAATATTTGAAGGATTAAGAAGTTTAGATAGCACTGATTTACTTAAAAGCTGGCTAGGAGATTTTTCTAGACAATTAATTCCTAATCCTACTCCTTCGGATCTAACAAAATTTATTAGTTTAACTTCTAAAGAAGTGTTTGTTTTTTCAAGAGTTACAGTGACTACTACAATTGCAGAAGTTCTTTCCTTAGATTGTTTACCTGAAATAGAGATGCTAAGGGCTATTTGTGGGTTAATTGCTGTTGGATTACTTAACTCTAATATAGATGAAAAGAAAATAGATCGCTCTGTTGATTCTGTAGTCAAACTATTAAAAGAGTTACGTTCTGGCTCAAAAGCTTGTGATTTCCAAAGCGCAGCAGCTTTTTGTTATGAAGTTGAGTCAATTATTTATGATCTAGATAATACTAGCTATTATACTTTACTTGGTACTCAGGCTAACGCAAAAGATATAGAAATTCGTGAAGCTTACGAAAAAGCAGTTAAGAAATTCCACCCTGCATCTAATGAAGATTTTTGTCGTTATAACCCAAGCTTACACCCACAATTAGAGAAACTTTTTTCTCACATTTTAATAGCCTATAGAGTACTTAAAAACCCTTTTTCTCGTAAACAGTATGATAAAAGCCTAAAAATTAATTCACCTATATTATCTTTTGTAAAAAAAATGGGCTAAACTATTAAAGGTTTGCTTTTTAAGGATCAACACTTAAAAAATCATCTCTATTTTCCTATTTATTTTCAATAAGTTATAAAAATCTTAATAAAATTTTAACATTTTTTTTCGCTTGTTACTTGTTTGGAAAATAAAAAGAGATATAATCAGTTACATCTCTTTCAATCAATTACATATTATCCCCTAATCAATAAAGCTGTTTTTCGCTTAAGGAGTTGCTGCTATGGCAGCAAAAAAGTTTTTATTATCTTTACTACTAACAATATTACTAAGCACTAGTTTTGTTATTTGTTCTCCACAAGACACTTCTAGTCCATCTTGGCCTCTAGAAGTTGTAGGGCTTCAAATGACTATTGGTGATGGAAGATCTGTGTCTAATACAACAAGTGCAACCAGCATAGGCGGAAATATGCGGGCATCTGGAGGTTTAGGAGGCCCCGTTCCTGGAGGACAACAAAAAATTTCTTTTTACCTAAAAACTAAAAACCCATCAAGCGATAAAACTATTAAGCAAATTGAGTGGGAATGCTGTTTCTTAAATATTAAAAATGAAACTGTAAAAAATTCTTTTAAGAGCAAAAAGAAGCTTAAACCCTCTGCTAAAGAAGAAACTATCGAAGAAACCATTTTTTTTAATGTTGCAACAATCCCAACAAAAGTAAAACTAGGCTTTAGAATCAAAAAAATTGAGTATGAAGATAATAGCGTTTGGGAAAGTAAATCTACTACACCTGATGCAGATTTTGTTTTTCAAAATGTAGATGTAAATTAAACTATAATATTTAATTTCTTACATAAATCTTATATAAAGAGGAGCTAAAAAAGCTCCTCTTTATATTTGGATTAACTTTATTTACACTTACATTTATCTGCTCTAATAACATAACCTTCATAAGACGACTTAGTATTTTTTGCTCCACGTAAAGATACTTTTTCTAATTTTCCAAATACTTTAACCTTACCTGAGCATTTTATTTCCTCTTTAGAAATTATTATAAGTTGTCCAAATTTAGTATCCAAATAGGATTGAAACTCTTGTTTGCCAAGTGTGGCGGTAGCAGTTAAAACAGGGTGTTGATTTACGTCAATTGCTGGTTTTCCACCAAGTTTAATTTTTTTATCAGTATATTCAGATATTTTTGCATCTCTTGGTATTTTTGTATACTGACTATTATTTTGCCCCATAGAACTACTTATAAAAAAAACTAAATTAACAAGTAAACTTAAAAATAATATTTTTCTTATCATAGCTTTTTCCTTCTTATCAGATTATTATTTTCCACTAGTTTAACAATTTACTAAACTTTCTGAAAAATGACTTTAGAGATATATGGAACTTAATTTTAAGATCACTGCTGTAACACAGGTTTTAGAAAATGATATTTTCCTAACACAAGCGCTGTTTTTTAGCGAAATTCTTCGTTTTGAAACAAATATAACAAGAGCAGAAAATGCATTAATTACTTGTGCCAAATATGTGCTTAGCGATCTATCTCTAGTAGATATACATCGCCGTCATAGCTCTCCTACAATCATTAAAGAGGTTTGCTTTTCTTTAGCTCCCCTTAAAGATTCTATAGGTTGGAAAGAACCTGTAAATTTAATTTTTAATACTTTGGAGTGGACTATTGATGATGTAGATATAGTTTATGTACCTACTCTAGGAATTGAAATACTTAATAGAGAAAAAGACCGCGAAAAATTGCCAGAAAAAGTTATCTCTGAAATAAAAGCGGAAATACTTAGGCGTAAAGCTGCTGGATCATTAAAGAATCTTTCTTATCTACAACGTAGCCAAACAATAAAAACAAGCGAATTATCTTTTAATATACATATTAATACGCCAAAACAAATTGCAATAAACTTAGAAAAACCCAAAGAAACCGCCTCTGTACTAAAAGAAATAGGAACCTATCTTAATTCTGAAAAACTCCCTATTGCATATGAAGTTGAAGAAGAAACCCAACTCCTAGCAGATTCCCTTATAGGTCGTAGCGCTCGTAGTGTTTTACTTGTTGGGGATTCTGGTGTAGGCAAAACAGCTATTTTTTATAACCTAGTAAAACATAGACTTAAGTATCATTTAGCATCTACCCCATTTTGGGCAACAAGCGGAGCAAAGCTAGTAGCAGGTATGTCGGGTTTTGGTATGTGGCAAGAACGTTGTCAACAAGTTTGGCAAGAAGCTAATAAACAAAAGGCTATATTATTTTTTGCAAACTTAGTTGAATTAATGCAGGTTGGTAAAAGCGTTCATAATAGCCAAGGTATAGCATCTTTCTTTAGACCTTATTTAGTAAGAGGCGATCTTATTGTTGTAGCAGAATGTACACCAGAACAATTACCATTAATTGAAAAAGAAGACCCCCATCTTCTAGATGCATTTCAAATAATTAGAATTAATCCACCTGATATAAATAAAGGTCGCTCTATTTTATTAAGTTATGCGCTTGATGCTAGACGAAATAGAACCGTAATTTCTTTAGAAACATTGGAAAGACTCGATCAACTACATAGGCGTTATGCTACTTATTCGGCTTATCCTGGAAGACCATTAAGATTTCTTAAAAATCTAATTTCTGATCTCCACCCTGACCTACAACTAAATGAAAAAGACGTAATAGAGGCTTTTTCTCGTGAGACAGGATTGCCCCTTTTTATTCTAGATGACGAAGTTAAGCTAGATTTAACATATACATATGAATGGTTTTCTAAACGGGTAATAGGCCAAAATGAGGCGGTAAATTTAGTGGTTGATATGCTGGCAATGGTTAAAACTAGGCTAGCTCGGGTAACTAAACCTATTGCATCATTTTTATTTATAGGCCCTACAGGGGTAGGAAAAACCGAAATGGCAAAATCCTTAGCCGAGTTTCTTTTTCAGGATAAAGGACGACTTTCACGCTTTGATATGAGCGAATATTCTGATCCATTTTCTGTTAAACGTTTAATTGGAGGTGTGTTTGGGTCTGAAGGATTACTAACAGCTAAAGTTAGAGAACAGCCTTTTTCTGTGATTTTATTTGATGAATTTGAAAAAGCACATCCATTATTCTTTGATCTTTTGCTTCAAGTTCTAGGAGAAGGCCGACTTACAGATTCAGCAGGTAGATTAGCTGATTTTCGTAATTCTGTAATAATAATGACATCTAATCTAGGAGCAGAAGCTTTTCAAAAAGGTGCTCTAGGCTTTCAAACTGATGATTTAGCTAATGCTTCTAAATATTTTGCCAGTGCTGTAAAAGATTTTCTACGCCCAGAGCTTTTTAATAGAATTGACCGTATTGTCCCATTTGCTCCTCTTGCCTCTGATATTATCTACAAAATAGCTACTAAAGAATTAGAAAATCTAAGCTTTCGTAATGGTCTTAAATATAGAAATATTACTCTAGAATATTCTAAAGATGTTATAGCTTATTTAGCTGAAAAAGGTTATAGCCCTCGTTATGGAGCACGTCCGCTTAAACGGGCTATTGAACGGCAGTTACTTGTGCCAATATCAGAAAGACTTAATAATAATAACTATGCTACTAATTCGGCTTTAGCCATTGAAATTAGCTTAAATAAAGAGTCAAAACTAGAAATAACCCTTTCACTTAAACTAGATAAACAGGGTCGTTCAGTCCAACCCTCAGCAAATAATAGTTTAGCAGCATTAATAAAAGACTCTTCCCTGTTAAGTCATAATGCTTATAGGCTTGAACGTAGTTCTGATTTAATGGATATTCAAAATGAAATTTTCCGTATTTCTAGACTAGAACAAAAACTAAAGGATGTTTCTGGCTGGAAAAAACCTAAAGATTTAGAGAGTTTAGCTAAATTAACCCCACTAAAAAAAGTCTATGATGGTTGTAAAGATTTTTCTGTAAAAACTTCTGCCTTAGAAGATAATTTATTACTAGCTTTTTATGGTAAACAAGAAATAAATAAAGACTCTATAATAAAGGAAATAAAATCATTACAAATAGAATGGGAAAATGTCTTACTTTCTACTTATGCACTAAAATTTTCTTCCCCAAACTATGTTACATTAGCCTTCTATAGTGAAAGTCCTAAAAGGTTATTTGAAACAGCAGAAATGTATTTTCATATTGCTTCTAACCAAGAAGCAGAAACCCAAGTAATTAAACTTACAATTGATAAAGCTAAGCTTGAGAAAGATAAAGCCTTATCTGATAAAGATAAGACTGCTAAAACATCAGCTAAAAAAGTAGCTAAAACTCTTGATAAGCCTGATGATAATTTTACTGCAAACGATGATGAAAATGATGAAAATAATAATAAAGAAAGTAAAGAAAAAATACCCTTAAAACGAGAGATTATAAAAGAAACTAAAAAATTCTTTAAGAACCCTCAAGACGGAATATATAGTATTGTATTAGGGGTTAACGCTCCTTGGGCTTATTTATACTATGCAACTGAAAGTGGCTCTCATGTCTATTTACAAGGGGATTCAACTGAAAAATGGTTTATTGATAGCTCAGAAATAAAGGCTATGGAATATGTGCCTCCAGTAAATATAAAGCGTAATACTCAAGCAGAAGTAAAAAAACAATCTCTAAGACGAGAATGGGATCATGATAAAAGTTTAGTAGAAGATATGGTATTAAAAAAACAAATAAACTTTTATCGTGGCACAATGCCTAATGAGCTAACTCTTTTAATAAAAGAGCGATTAATTAAAGTAGCTACAGCAATTATTCTTCACCAAGAATAGTGGTCTAGAAAGTACTTAAATATCTTTTTCATTTAGTTGATCAGTATTTTCTTGAGCAAACCTATAGCCTACCCAAGGCTCAGTCATAATATAGCGGGGGTGATGTGGATCGGGTTCTATTTTACGACGTAATTGATTAACAAAAACCCTTAAGTATTCTGTTTGATCAGAATATTCCCATCCCCAAATTGCTTGTAAAAGTGCTCGATGAGTAACAATTTTCCCTGCTCTAATTATTAAATAACGTAATACTTCAAACTCTTTAGGAGTAAGCTTAATTTCTCTACCTTCAACAATAACTTTACGGCTTTCTGTATCTACAATAACTTCACCAACTTTTAGGACTGTTTCTACTTGTTCATTAGGGCTTGTACGTCTAAGCACTGCACGGATTCTTGCAAGTAAAAGTTCTAAATTAAATGGTTTAGTTACATAATCATCAGCACCTAAGTCTAATGCATTAATCTTATCTTGGTCAGCACCTTTAGCTGAAAGAATAATTATTGGAGTTTTAGAAAATTCTCTTATTCTACGACAAACTTCTAGGCCAGAAATATCTGACATAACTAAATCTAAAACAACTAGGTCTGGAGCTTTTTTACGTATTTCAACTAGTGCTTCTTCGCCATTTTTTGCAGTCCTAACCTCATAACCATTAGCTGAAAGACTAGCCCGCATTGCTCGTAGGATTTGCATTTCATCGTCAACAACTAAAATGCTTGCAGCTTTATACATTAATTTCCTTCTCCTTCAGGCAATAAAGAAGCAACATCTTTATGTTCAACGGGTAAAGAAAAGCAGAATTTAGCACCTTTACCAACTTGGCTTTCTACCCAAATTTTACCTTGATGAATCTCAACTATACCACGAGCAATTGCTAAACCCATCCCTAAACCTGTTACAGGGCTGTTTTCATTTGATTGTGCACGATAGAACTTATTAAAAATTTTTTCCTGTTCAGATTTTTCAACTCCTTTTCCTTGATCTTGAACGCTAATAATTAATTCATCACCTTTTAATTCAGCAGTTAGAGTAATTTTACTTTGTTTAGGCGAATATTTAGCCGCATTTTCTAGCAAATTAACAATTACTTCTTCTAATAAAATACCATCTATTTTTACTAAAGGTAGTTCTTCTGATAAATCCATTTCTATTCTATGTTCTCGCAAAGCAATATTACAGCGTTGAAGCGAATCAGTAAAAAGCTCTGAAACTGTTGTCCAGGTTTTATTAACCTTAAGTTCACCTGCTTCAATGCGTGCCATTTCTAGCAAATTACTAACTACTTGGCTTAAACGATGGGTTTCTTCCTTAATAATACAAAGTAGCTCATTAGATATATCTGGGTCTTTAGAAACATTTTTTTGAAGTAGGCTATCTATACAGGTTTGAATAGCAGTTAAAGGGGTACGTAGATTATGAGAAACCGAAGCTAAAAGAGCCGATTTTAATTTATCGCTTTGACGTAGGGTTTCAATATGGCTAGCTCCTTGCAAAAACCTAGCACGTTCTAAAGCTAAAGCTACAAGCCCAGCAATTGCTTCTAACAAAGCTTTTTCTAAATTTCCTGAGGCAATTATTATTATACCAATACACTTAATACCAACTCTAAGAGGTATATAAGCTATTTCTGATATTTGTAAGTAATTTTCGTTAGTTGGGTAGTAATTATCATAGGTTCCAACTATTTTTATCTCACCTGCTTGAAAAACTTCAGAGAGATATTCTGGTTTAATTAACCTCTCAATATTTGCTAACTCTGTTGCTAGGGCTACTTTTTGTAATTGCCCTTCTTGATCAGGTATATAAATACAACAAAAATCTAGCTTAAATATTTCAACAACCTGACGAGAAATAGTAACTAAAGCACTTTCTAAATCAGGAGATGCAATTATTGTTCGTCCAAGTTCGTGTAAAGACCAAACTTCTTCGCGTCTTTTTTCTGCGTCTTCAGCACGAGCTTTAGCTGAGGCAGAAAAATGGCTAGAAATAATAGCTGTAATTATAAAAGCTGAAAGCGCTATCCAATTTTGAGGATCCTGAATAGTAAAAGTCCCTGTAGGAGGTAAAAAAAAGAAATTAAAACAAAGTGTTCCTATAATAGCAGCCATTATGCTTGGCCCTAGACCATGCCAAGATGCTGTAATTTGTACTATTAATAATAATGTTAAAGCTACTGTTGTATTATTAACAGTAAACTGCTTAAATATAAATATTACAAATAGTTCGCTTAAAGTAGCAATTAAGTACGTCCATAAATTCTTAGGTATTTCTAGCTTTTTTCCTTTTCCACTTCTTTGTTCAGGAGTAGGAATAACTTGTACTGCGGCTTCTTTAACTTCATCTAAAAACCGGTCAATTACCGAGTCTTTTAGAAATCTTTCCCATCTAGACCTAGCTGTTTGACCAAAGATTACATGAGTAATACCTTCACGCTTAGCAAAATTTATTAAGCCATCAGCAGGAAACTCTGCTTTTAGTTTAATAATTGTGGCTCCTAATTGTTCAGCTAGAGCAATATTATTAGCTAATTGACGGGAATCCTCTGCACGAATTCGTCTAACATCTTCTCTAGGTGTTTCAATATAAACAGCATACCAACGTGCTCCAATACGACCAGCAATTCTAGCTCCTGTGCGAATCATTTTTGGAGCAGTAATACTAGAAGACATACAAACCATAACTTTTTCTGGAATAGATGCAGGTTCTAAGCCTTCTCTTTCACGGTATTGAGCAGACTTAACGCTTAACTGCTCTGCTACTGTACGCAAAGTAAGTTCCCTGAGAGTAGATAAATTACTTTGTTGAAAAAAATTATTTAATGCTTGGTCAACTTTTTCTGAGCTATAGACTTTGCCTTGTTTTAACCGTCTTTGTATTTCATCAACACTAACATCAACGTTAATAATTTCATCTGCACGAGCAAAAAAAGCGTCAGGAACAGTCTCCCTAACTTTGATACCTGAAGATTTCATTACAGTATCATTTAAGGTTTCTAGATGTTGGATGTTTACAGCAGTCATCACATTAATACCTAAGGCAAGTAGATCTAAAACATCCTCATAACGTTTTTTATTTTTTGAGCCTGGAACATTAGTATGAGCTAATTCATCAACTAAACATACTTCTGGTTTGCGCTTAATTATAGCGTCAAGATCCATCTCTGATAATGTAACACCTCGATAGGGGATTTGTTTTCTATCAATAACTTCTAGGTCACGAATTTGAGCTTGAGTTTCTTTACGCCCATAGGTTTCTACTAAACCTATTACAACATCATAGCCCTGCTTTTTTAGTTGGTGGGCATCTTCTAGCATTTGATAAGTTTTCCCTACCCCAGGTGCAGCACCTATATAGACACGCAATTTAGGTCTAGCGGCCTCTTCTAGCCTTGCTAGTAGGCTTTCAGGGTTAGGTCTATTATCATTATGATTATTCATAAAAAAACTGTATAAATTTTCTATCTCTACTAATTTCCTGCACCTTTTTGTTTAATTCTCTTAACCACTTGTTCAGCATAGGCTTGTAGACTTGGGTCGAGGTTTGTTTTTTTAGAAAATTGCTCTACTAAGTCTAATGTATCCTTATCACTCATTTCGCCTAAAGCACTTAAGGCAGCATAGTTTAGACTTGTAGATTTATCTTCTAAAGCAATACGAATTAAATCTAGCGCATCTTTACTACCTTTAGCTCTAGTACCTAAAAGATTTATAGCCTCAGGACGAATATAGCGGCTATTTCCTGGAGCAGCATATTTTAAGGCTATATCTAAAACTCTTCTATCCTTATCTTGAGTATAATGAAGACCTTCCAAAGCTGACTCTATTAAAGTATCTTGCCAAGAATGTTTTTTAGATAACTCAACAAGAATATCTATAGCCTCTAAAGAGCCTATTAAGCCTAGAGCATTTGCTGCTGCCTTAATTGTTTTATAGCTAGGATCTTTATCAATAACTTTTTGAAAAACTGGAAGTAATTCTTTATCCTTAAACTGTGCTAGTTCTTTTACAGCTTGCTCTCTTACCTGCCAGTTTAAGTCATTTAATGCAGCATTAACTAAAGCATTTTTAACATTTTCACCTCTAGCATTTGCTAGACTATCTACAGCTTGAAGACGAACCAGTGATGATTTATCTTCTTTACTTACTTTAATTAAAGCTAAAAGAGCAGGCTCATAAACTGTGCCCTTTAGTTCACCTGCTGCCCTAATTCTACCTGTAACATCGTCATCTGAAAGCAGTTGATAAACTAACTCATCTGTTGTGCGAGTAAACTTTATATTTTTTAAAATATAGTTTCCACGATCAAAATTGATAATTAAGGGTTTTTCTTCAACAGAAAAAGAAAGTTGTTGCTCTCTTTGGTCAATTAAGACTTGATGAATTTTAGTTCCTTTGCTGGTAGTAATAGCAATATCTACAGGTAAACGATAGGTTTCTGCAACATCAAACCAAGGTTTTTCCAAGTCTTTTTTTTGGAGTTGTTTAATATTTAGTTTTAACTGCTGTTTCTTTTCATCATATTGGGAAACAATTTCTATTTCTGGTTGACCTAATTTATAGATCCACTGCTCAAAAAACCAATCTAAGTTCTGTCCTGTTGCTTCTTCAATAGCTCTTGAAAGATCTAGGGCTGTAACTAAACCTCTTTGACGATTGACTGTAATATAGTGGTTAATTGCCTTCCAGAAAGCCTCTTCGCCTAGTATATGGCGTAAATAATGAATTATTGCTTGTGGTCGTGCATAACTATTTTCATCAAAAAGATCATCTGGATGGTAAAAGCGCTTTGTAGAAACAGGGCGACGATTACCTTGATTATAACGCTGTAAGACACTATTTTGTGCACCTATCATATCTCTTAAGTATTCTTCTTCACCTTTAGAATGTCCTAGCCATAGAGCATCCATAAAATTAGCAAACCCTTCATTTAACCAAAGTTCGCTCCAATCCCTACAAGTAACTAAATTACCAAACCATTGATGTGCCAATTCATGCGCAGAAAGCCCATCACTATTATCTATCATTGCCCGCTCATCTCTGACTAGATTATCTGTCATAGTTGTAGCAGTAATATTTTCCATTCCCCCAGGAAATTCATAAACCATTACTTCTGCATACTTTTTATAAGGATAAGGATGCCCTAATTTAGAGCTAAAAAATTTCATCATCTCAGGAACAGTAGCAAAACTTTTTTTAGCATTTTCTAGTTGCTCCTTATAAACATAGTGAAAAATTGGGACACCATCAGATTCTTGTTTTAATTCTGCAAATTCGCCTATTACTAAAGAAGCAAGATAGCTAGGAAAAGGATAATCCATTTTCCAATGATAGGTTTTTTTGTTTGTGGCTTTATCTTCTTTTACTTCAATAAGTTCCCCATTAGAAATAGCCATATATTTACTATCAACAGTTATAAAAGTCTCACTAGTAGCACGATCATTAGGAGAATCATAACAAGGAAACCATTCTCGATTAGTAATGGTTTCGCCCTGAGTCCAAATTTGATAAGGTCTTTTAGGATCGCTTGCACTAGGCTTAACAAAAGTTAGACCTGCTTTTGGTTGTGCTGAATATTCAATTATTAAACTAATTCCCTCAGAGGCTTTATAAGCACGGTCTAAAGTTATAGCTATTTTTTCTTCATCTACTTCAAACTTTAAGCTTTTGCCATTAGCAAGTTTTACTGATTTTACATTAAACTTAGTAGCATCTAGCACAATAGTCTGAATGCCGCTAATAAAAGCCTTCATATCTAGAGTAGCCTCGCCAAAAACTATCTCTTTCTCCCAATCAAAAGATAGTTTTAGTTTTATATGCTGCATATCAAAATTATGGCTCCTAGGCCATTGAATAGGAGGTTCACTAGGTTTATTAACTACAAGAGTTTGGGCATTAACTGTAGCAATTGTAGAAAAGAAAAGCAGTAACATAATTACTGTTAGAAAACATTGTACAAAAGAAATTTTTCTAGATTTATTACTTAGCATACATACCTAATTGTGTTAATGATATAAAAGATATAAAAGATATAAAAAATCAAAGTTAACAAAGTGAATTAAAAAATAGAACTAGCAATAGTTACTAGATAATTTTACAACATATGCCTTTTTAGGTAGTTTGTATAGATCTGGCAACGTATTTTTGCATCCTTTGCTGATTCACCAGATATTAAACCTGTACTCCTCAACCTATAAAAACTCTCTTCTGTTGAGCAGGGTTGATTTTTAAGCATTCCCTTTACTATCTCACAAAGAATAGTGTCTTGAAAAAGTAGTCTTAACATTTTACGCAAATGATCCCCTAAAGGGCCTTCATCTTTATCTGCTTGTTTTTCAAACACTTCAATACCATAGCTCCGCAAAGCCAATTCATAAAGGCCACGACAAACTAAGTAGGGATGACCTCCTACTAATTGAAAATACCTCTCTACCTCAAGTTTATCTTGAAGCGGAGAACCATACTTAAGATTAAGTTCTCTTACTTGATCAAAGCTAAAGTCTTCCATTGTAAGTCTTGTCCCAACATTAAATGGTGATTTGTTAGCATCTCTAATAAATAAATGAGGTTCGGTTGAATAACTAATAACCATTGTTAGTTTTTTCCAAGGACCCATTGGATCAAGAGATCTAGCATTATGCCAGGAACGAAATAGACTAAAAACATCATCACTAAAAGCACAGCCAAATAAGCGATCAACTTCATCCATTCCCCATACTAATGACTCTGATATTTTACTTAATACAGCCCGTCTTATAAATCTACCAAAGTTTACACTTGGCCCACGTTCGCTACTCCAGTCTTGCTTAGGTAAAAGGTCTAGCTCTAATTGATCAACTATAATTTCAGCTAATGTTAAAAAGAGTTTATCAGCAGATTCAAGCTCAGAAGCATCTAAGGCGCGAAAATCTGTTAGAACAATTTTTCCTCCTGATTCTCGAATTTTTTCTAAACCACGAGCAAGCAGTGAGGTTTTGCCCATTTGAGCAGCGCCTTTAACTAATACTATGCTATCTCGACGTGAAATAGCCTTATGAAATTCGCTATCAATGGCTCTAACAACATAAAATTCTGAATTAAGCGCAACTGCCCCTCCTGCCGGTTCTAATCTATCTAGATTTATAGAAAAACTACTTTCTCTATCCTTTAGAGGTTCTTTATCAAGCTCATAACCTTTATCTTCTACCTTTTCTACTTTAGCTAAAAAGCGATAACCTCGCTTAGGAATAGTCTCAATATACTTATTACCATCCTCACCGTCTCCAAGAATTTTCCTAAGTGCAGATATATTTACAGTAAGATTATTTTCTTCAACAAAACTATCAGGCCAAAGATTATTTAGTATTTCATCTTTGGTAACAAGGTGTCCATTATTTTCAACAAGCAAAAGCAATAGATCTAAGAGCTTTGGACTAAGAATTATTGGTTTACCCTCTTTTAATAAAGTAGATTCATTTATATCTAAAAGAAAGTTGCCAAATTTATATAATTCTTTAATTGGCTTTTTCATGAGTTTTATTTCTTTAGGAAAATTTTAAGAAATTTCTAATATTTTTTTAAGGGATTTAAGATGCTAATGAGTCTATTATTTTGAAGTAAGCTTATCAAGATCAAGTATCTTATATTCTATCTTCACACTATTAAGTTTAAGTTAAAATAACATAACTACTTCTGTAATTTTAAATAAATAGATGTTTTGATTTTTATTCTTAAACTATTTAGAGTAATTTGGAGCAGCATATGGCAATCTCACTATCAAGTTTTTATGTAATAGGTGGAACCCTACATTATGATGCAATGTGTTATGTTGAGCGTCAAGCAGATAGCAGACTAATAGAGGGGTTAAAAATAGGGAAATTTTGCTATGTGTTAACTTCTCGCCAAATGGGAAAATCTTCTCTTATGGTTCGCACCGCTATTCGCCTTCGTAATGAAGGGTTTAGAGTAGCAGTTCTAGATCTCACTGCTATTGGTCAAAACCTAAATGCAGAACAATGGTATAACGGTATTCTTAATCAAATAGGGCAACAATTAGACTTAGAAGATGAGCTTGATGATTTTTGGCAAGCTCATAAACAACTTGGGCCGTTGCAGCGTTGGATGAAGGCAGTTCACAAGATTGTTCTTACAAACAAAAACAATCAGTTCATTATCTTTATTGATGAAATAGATATTGTTAAAAGTTTGCCTTTTTCTGTAGATGAATTTTTTGCAGGTATAAGAAAGTTTTATAACCAGCGGGCTGAAGACAGTGAATTAAACCGCCTTACTTTTTGCTTATTAGGTGTTGCTACTCCCTCAGATCTAATTCGTGATACTCGTATTACCCCTTTTAACATAGGCCAAAGGATAGAATTAGGTGATTTCACTGAGTCAGAAGCTTACTCTTTAATACGAGGATTAATGAGAGAAGAAAAAATAGCTGCTCAACTTCTTAAACAAGTTTTATACTGGACAAACGGCCATCCATATCTAACTCAAAGAATTTGTCAGGCAATAGCTTTAGATGCAAGCATAATAGATAGCATTGGGGTAGATAAAATTTGTAATGAATTATTCTTTTCTTATAGAGCTAAAGAAAAAGATGATAATCTTCTTTTTGTAAGAGAAAGAATACTTAAGAGTGAAGTTGAGCTAGCAAGCTTATTAAATTTATACAAACAAGTTCATAAAGAAAAAAAAATTAAAGATGATGAAACTAACCCTTTAGTTAGTATTCTCCAGCTTTCAGGTATAGCTAAAGTAGAAAACGCTTATTTAGTAGTACGTAATAAAATTTATAAGCAAGTTTTTAATCAAACTTGGATAGAACTTCATATGCCTTATGCTGAGGCTAGACGAAGAAGAGCAGCCGTTAGAAAAAGTGTTTTATTAACAGCTTCTATTTCATTAATAATTTTATCAATAATTTTTAGTCTAGCTTTTGTGGCTATAAAACAACGAAATGAAGCCCTTGAGCAAAAGAATAAACTTCAAAAACAAGTCTTTGTTACTAGACAGTTAAACTACATAGCAAACCTTAGGCTTGTTCAAAATGCTTGGGATGAAGGCAAAATAGAAAGAGTCTTAGAACTATTAAATAGCCAAATACCAAAACTTGGTGAAGAAGATCTACGAGAGTTTGAATGGTATTATTTTTGGAAACTTTCCCACCCTGATCTAGTTACTTTTAAGGGTCATACAAATGGAGTTAACTCAATAGCTTTTTCTCCTGATGGAAAATTTTTAGCTAGTGGAAGTTCTGATAAAACTATTAAGCTTTGGGATATAACCTCTAGCAAAGTGTTAGCCGTATTTCAAGGTCATACAAGTGGCGTTATTTCAATAGCTTTTTCTCCTGATGGAAAATTTTTAGCTAGTGGAAGTTCTGATAAAACTATTAAGCTTTGGGATATAACCCTTAATAAACTTCTTTTTACTCTTAATAGTCACACTGGTGAAATTAGTATGGTAGCTTTTTCTCCTAATGGGCAGCTACTAGCTAGTTCTTCTTGGGATAAAACAATTAAGCTATGGGATTTAGCCTCAAATAAGGTTTTAGCCACTCTCCCTGGTTCCAATGATTTAGGAGGTTCAATAGCTTTTTCTCCTGATGGAAAAATACTAGCAGGTGTAAGTATAGATCAAAGTATTAAATTATGGGACATAGCTTCAAATAAGGTTCTAGCTACTCTTAAAGGACATAAAGGAGAAATTTTATCATTAGCATTTTCTCCAGATGGAAATCTTCTAGCAAGTGGAAGTTTAGCTGATGAGTGTGTGAAAATATGGGATATAAAATCTAAAAAAGAGATAACTACGCTTAAGCAATATCCAGGAAAAATTTCGTTGGCATTTTCCCCAAATGGAAAGCTGCTAGCCATTGCTAGTTGGAAAGATAAAGTAGTTTTATGGGATAGAGTAGCAAAAAAAGAATTAGCTATACTTAAGAATTTTGCTAATACAACTTATTCAATAATGTTTTCACCTGATGGTAAACTATTAGCTAGTGGAAATTCTGATAAAACTATCAAGTTTTGGGACATAAATACTAAAGAAAATATTACAGTGGTTAAAGAACAACCCAATTATAATTCACTTACAAAAATTTCACCTGATGGAAAATTTTTAGCTAGTACAAAAGATAATACAATCAAACTATGGGATTTAGCCTCAAACCAGCTATTAAATACTTTTACTGGTCACAGCAATAAGATTGAATCTCTAGCATTTTCCCTAAATGGAAATCTTTTAGCTAGTACAAGCATAGATAAAACTGTAAAACTATGGGATTTAACTACAAACCAACAATTAGTAACTTTTAATTATAATAAAGAGGTTAAATTAGTAACATTTTCTCCTGACGAAAAATTGCTAGCTATTTCAAGCTCAGATAACACAATAAAATTATGGAACCTTATAACAAGAAAAGAATTAATAACATTTAATGGGCATTCTGCTTCAGTTTTAGCAATAGAGTTTTCACCTGATGGAAAATTTTTAGCTACTGGAAGTGCAGATAACACAGTTAAACTATGGGATGTAGAAGCAAAAAAGGAAAAAAGAGAGCTTAAAGGATGTAACTATTTGGTTAGAGCATTAGCCTTTTCTCCAAATAATAAATCATTACTTGCAGCAGGCGATGGAGATATAATGAATTTATGGGATGTTGAAACAGGACAAGAAATTGCTAGGCTAAAAGACACGGCTTTGAAGGTAAAAAATATGTCACGTAAGTAAAAAAACTAGGCAGGAATTAAAAACTCCAAAACCTGGTCAACATCTTGGCCTTGAGCAAAAAGATTTTTAGCAAGGGAAAGTAAAGAAGCAAAAGCTTGGCGAG
>JACQZQ010000016.1 GCA_016213785.1 Acidobacteriota bacterium | reverse complement strand
TAGCGACTGTTAAGGAGCGTTTTAGAAAAGCTTGACTAAAACCGAGCAAGCTTATAATTGCACTTAGATGAAAAGCTATTCATTTTCTTTTACCTCTTTTTTTGCTTCTTGCCAATTTACAGAAATTATTTTACACCCTCCATTTAGGTAAGCTATTGCTTCATCAGGGTCTTTCAATGATTCTATTAAGTAGTCTTGATAGTTAATAGATGTTTTAGATGTTTTATTATTGTTTGGGGTCATCTAGTCCTTCCCTTTGTCTATAATCATCCCAGTAGGTTTTTGCTTGCAAAATATCTTTGCTTTGAGTTGGTTTGTTACCGCCACACAGCAACAAAACCAAAGTATTATCTATTTCGCCAAATAAACTCTATAGCCAGGTCTGTGAGTTATTTTCTTAACTCATAAAAATCTTCTGCTATGCATTTATAATCGCCTGGATTACCTTGAGATAGTCTATCTAATCTAACTTTGATTTTTGCTCTAGCTTCTTTGTCTTTTAAGTCTTCTAGCCATTGAGTAAATGGGCTATTACCTTCAGAAGTAACATAAATTTTAATGTTTTTAGGTATCCCTGATTTCATTTTTTAGGTGTAGACTGCAATCTACATTATGTCAAATAATATCAATATTGGTTGCAACGGCTGATAGAACTGTTAGAGATAGGATGTTTGACACTATAGCTGTTAAACCATTCTCCTATTGTTGTTAACGAATACAGTCAAACTCTACATAGATTATGCCTTAAGGCTAAACTTTCTGCATCACAGTGCTATAGATTTACCTTTTTTACCGTAGCATTTAGCCATAAAACCTAATCTATAGAAGAGAAAAACCTAAACTTTCTGCATCGCAGTGCAAGAAGTTCAGGTTTTTTATCTCATTGTTTAGCTTCAAAACCGCAATGTTCAGGTTTTGCACCTAAATGTTTTAGCCTCAATGCTATGAGTTTTAGGTTTAAAACCTAAACGTTGAGGTTTTGAAGCACAAACTTTAACCTACTAACCTAAATACTTGAGGTTCATTAGGTCAACCTTTAGGTTTTTATCATAATATCTACACATTTTTTTGCTTACCTACAATGTTTAACCCCTATTTCTTCTAAAGTATGGAATAGCCCCCAAACTGGTTTCATTATTATGTTCTGAATAATAAAGTCTCTTCTCCTTAATTCATTAATGAAAGTAATAATTTTTTGTGAACTATGGAATAGTTATCCCTCTATCTTTCTATATACTCAGAATGGATTTAGAGAGTTTAATGTGGCATTTCTGGCTATTACTCAGGTGATCACTAATTAAGAACTAGTTTAATAGACAAGGAGTGTACTTTGTAAGTAGTTGATTCTAAACACGGTGAATAGAATTTTTCTGTATGAGTATCTGAATAACATCATTGGGTTTTAGCTTGGGTTCTAATTTAACTGTATTTTTTTACAACCTTTAAATTTGGCGTAAAAAATGATTCATTTTTTATAATAAGTTATTGCTGAAACGGAGAGTTTATGAAGTTCTGTAGGGTATGTAAACAAGATTTTGATGATAATGCTACGTTTTGTACCTTAGATGGACAAACTTTAATTAATAGCGTTATTCTTGATGATAAATATCGCTTAGAACATCGCTTAGGTGAAGGAGGAATGGGAAGAGTTTATCTTGCTTGCTACTCATATACACATAGGAACTAGTTTTGCTGTTAAAGTACTTAGCCCCTCTTTAGTTTCTGATCAAATTGCTGTAGAACGCTTTCGCCGTGAAGCTCGTGCGTCTGCTCAGATACACCATCCTAATGCTGTACAGGTAACAGATTTTGGCGTTTCTAAAGAAACGGCTATCGTTTATTTAGTAATGGAATACTTAAAAGGAACATCTCTAAGAGATAAAATTTCCTCTCAAAAACCATTGGATTACCAAGAGATAGCTTTAATACTTCATCAAATCTGTTCAGGGCTTAACTCAGCGCACACAAAAGGAATTATTCATCGAGATCTCAAGCCAGATAATATTTTTTTGACTACTAGTGAAGATGGCACCACTATTGTTAAAGTACTAGATTTTGGTATTGCTAAACTTAAAGAAGCCAATAGCGAAACTCTTACTAGTACAGGAATGATTATTGGAACTCCTCATTATATGTCTCCTGAACAATGTCATGGTGGAGAACTTGATGCTCGTTCAGATATCTACAGTCTAGGTATCATCCTTTATCAATTACTAGTAGGGCAAGTTCCTTTTTCAGCTAACACTGCTTTATTAATTATAATGATGCAAACGACTAAAGTGCCTCCACCGTTTGCTAAGTTTCGTTCAGATATTCCTGATGCCATAGAAAAAGTAGTAATGCGTGCTTTAGAAAAAGATCCTGAAAAACGGCAACAAAGTGCCTTACAACTAGCAGAAGAATTTGAGCGGGCACTAATTGAATTAGGATTAGGTTTTGTTGATGACTTAAGTATTAGCCCAGAACAATGTCTTTTAATAAGTCAAACTAAAAAGCTACATAACAAAGGAAATACAGGCAATATCATAGCTATTAATACGCCTACGCCTACAGCAAAAATAACTACTCAAGAACAAAATGTTGGTAAAACAGAGGAAGTCCCTTTATCTAATAATCAAGATTTATTTAACCAACTACAAATAACTCCAACTAAAAATAAGTCTCAACTGCTTACGCTCACTATTTTTGCGACAACAGTTATTCTAGTAATACTAGTTGGCGGTGGTGTAGCAATTCGGTGGCAATCCTTTAATGCGCCTAATGCACAATCAATCTGACCATCCAAAAAATGTGCCAAAACCGAACTCTGATAAAGAAGCAAAAGAAATACCAATTCCTACTACTACACCTACAGAGAAGCTTTCAAAAGAAACTATAAGTAAAAGAGATTCCTCCAGCAATAAAGTAGGTGGAAAAGATGGAAAAAATAAGGGTAAAGCATCGGATGGAAAAAAAGAGTCAGTGGAAACACAGGCACAACCACTTCCTGAAATAGAAGACCTTGGTTCCAAGACTTTTAAGACACCTGGTTCCAAGTAAATATAATTCTCTGAATTATAAAAACGTCAAACACAAAGGCTGACTGAACCTAGACTGTTTAGCTTACAAGGTAATTTCACACAACTTTACAATTAACTTTAGGAGATCTTGATATGAATATAATTTCTATATTTTACCGATGGCTATTACCAAACTTCAAAATCCATAAACTAATTATGGTTTTGCTGTTTCTATTATTCACAAATATATTTTCTCTTTCCTATGCTTATACACAACCCTCCCATAAGTTGTATGGTGGCGTAGAAATTGGTTCCAAAGGCGTAAAATGCGCTGTAGTTGAACTTATTAAAGAAAAAGAAGGCTATGATGCAAATATTCGTCAATCTGAGACTGTTAACACTGGAATCATGACAGGTGTGGAAAAAACAAAAAAATTTTCGAGGGAAGCTATTGCAGATACAGTCAAAGCGGTTAAAACGTTTTATATGGAGATAAAAGAAAAAGACAAGGTTTCTCCAGATCATATCTATATTATTGGTAGTAGCGGACTTTCAATAGCAGAAAATAAAGAGGAGCTTTCTGAGAAAGTACTTGATGCAACAGGTAAGAAAATGTCTTTTATTACTGTTGAAGAAGAAGTGATTTTGGCTATATCTGGTCTTATTCCTTCAAAATACAACAATACTGCCCTTCTAGTTGATATTGGTAGTGGGAATACTAAAGGTGGGTACAGAGTAAGCAGATCCTCAATTGAAAGAAAAGATGATCCATTTTTTACAATGAGTGTTCCATATGGAACAGTGACCTTTACAGATGCTATTACTAAGAATAACCCAGATGGTACAAATTTTGTTAAACAAGCTGATAAGCTAACTACTAATTTTATTTCTGTCCCTATAAGAGAGCAAATAGACAGAACACCAGGGTTTTTAAATCGAGATCGTGCCTACCTAAGCGGTGGTATTGTTTGGGCTATGACAACTTTACTTCATCCCGCAAACCGTAAACTATTTGTTAGATTAATGCCGCAAGATATTGATACCTTTTACAACCAAGCGGTAAACAATCCAGAAGCTCTATTAAACCCCAATTTGTCAAAGATATTTACCTCCAAAACGCGACATAGCTTAAAAGCAAAAGAACAAGCCGAAAAGGATCTAAAGAGAGTGAAAGACGCTTTTACACCTAACCAACTTATAGCAGGGGCAAAAATTATGCAAGCTATATCTAACGAACTAAATTTAAAAAACAAGCGAATATATTTTGCTCGACAAGGGTATATTGCTTGGCTCTTTAGTTATATAAATGAAGCAGAGCTAAATCAAAACACAACACATGGAAACAGATAAGCAATCTCAAAAATTTGTAACGGTTATTTATATTGTTGTACACTTTTTAATTTCGGAATGCAGTCACCTTGTCCACATATACTGAATATTCTATAAGATGTAGGCAAGGTGCCTGCATTTATAAAGGAGAAGGATATGTCTATTCATTTTCACAATAAAGGCATATTAATGAATTTTACTAAAAAAGCAGCATGTGTTTTTTTAGTAGTTGGCTCAATTATTTTATTATTTTGTAACCTTATAGTCTCAGCAGATACAAAAATTTCTTCACTAAGACAGGATAATGTTAATGATAAGCTATATAGTGAAATAAACTCGTTTTCATTAAAAACAAGCACTACACCTCTAGGCCAAAAGATACTTAATTTGGCTATAAGTAAAATTGACCCTAAAATAATCTACGCCTCTACGCCACATGGAATATTTAAAAGCTTAGACCAAACAAAGTCTTGGATTCCTTTATTAAATCAACCCCCTTTTGGGAAAATTGTTGGTTTAATGGTAGCAGGTAATAACCCAAATTTAGTTTTTGGCTTTACAAAATCACCTAACAACAATTTGCTTTTTGTTACTAGAGATGGAGGAGAAAACTGGAAAGTATCCGTTGATCCAATTTTTAAAAATAGTTTAGAACCTATGTGTGCTACCTCTAACGATGAGGCTTTGTACATAGCCGCAGATAAAGTAATTTATAAGAGCCTTGATAATGGTCAAACCTGGGTTGCTTTTTTTCCAACAGGTTTAACGGCTTCTATTAGGTTATTAGTTTTTGATCCTAAGACATCTAAAAATCTATATGTAGTTGATAAAGAAAATAAAATACTAAAAAGTATTGATGATGGGGTAAGCTGGCAAGTTTTGAGCAAGGTTAATACTAAACACAAAATTACTTCGTTAGCTATAGATCCTTTTAATCCAAACACTCTTTATATTGGGCTAAACAAACGTGGTGGACTTTATTATAGCCAAGATGGGGGTAACAAATGGCTTCCTTTAGTTGGGAAACTGGCAAATACTTCTATTACAGCAATAGCTATAGACAAGCAAACCTATAGTTTATATGTGAGTACCAAAAAAAGGCTTTTTGTTATAGATATTAACCCTCAAGCTTGTACAACAACTCCAATTACAAGCGGACAAATTATAAATGGTAATTTGCAAAATGATGATTGTAAATCTATGGATAGAGGCAATTCATTTTTTGCTGATAGATATACATTTAGTGGTCAAGCTGGTCAAAGAATTGATATATTAATTACCGAAGCAAACTTTGACACATTCCTTATTTTATATAGCCCAACAAACAATCGTATTGCTAGCGATGATGATAATGGTGTGGGAAATTTAGCTCGATTGTCTTTTACCCTACCTACTACTGGTACTTATACTTTTGAGGTTACTTCTTCAAGCTCATCTGGTACAGGAACTTATAGTGTAAGGACTAATATAGGTTGTCTAGCTGCTCCTAGTCAAAGCGGACAAATTATAAATGGGTCATTAACTGGAGATGAATGTAAACCTATGACTGAAAGTGAT
>JACQZQ010000020.1 GCA_016213785.1 Acidobacteriota bacterium | reverse complement strand
CTGTATTTGTGAAGAAAATCTGGTTTACTAGGATTTTTACCGATCAGATAAGTTATTGATATTGAATAACTTAGTAAAGGGAGCGCGATTTCTGGCTTTCGCCATCATCGCGTTTACAGAAAATGATTTACACGCCCCATTGCTGTGGTAAAGTATGCCTCGACAAAGTTACTAACCAGTATATCCACTAAGCACTGTCTTTATACCCTTAGGACTATTTAACTTAGCAGTTGTAGAGCATGGAACTGGCACGCATTCCAAGGTACGTTTTTTAACTCTATTAGTAACGTAGGTTATTAGTATTTCTACTTCTAACCTTAGTCTGCTCAACCTGGGCTTGTTGCTTTCATAACAAGCCTGCCCCTTTTATGGGCAGGTAGTTGACCTTCTTTAAGGAAGCGTACTCCAAAACGAATCATATCAGAATCCTTATCAAAACCTACTGTGACAATTTCACCTCTTAATAAAAGGCTATCACCCCTATCAATAAGAATTTTTGTCCCTATAGGTAAAAGCGTATAGGTAAATAAAGACACTCCAAAGTTATTAATATCAAGTATTACAGCAAAGTGTTCTTCTGCTTTATAATTAGTTATAGCTTTAAACTTAACTAATGAGTTGGTTTCTTCGCGAAGTTCACGCCTATGTTCTTTTAAGCTATTAGTGGCTAACATAACTCCTCCTTTACTTACTAAAGAGTTCTTTTATCAATCAATTAGCTATAATCTAAAATGATTTAAGCTTATTTTTATCTTTTGCCTAAAGCAATCAATATACCAAAAAAGATGTTATGTTAACTTTTCTACAAAGTCTTGTAATCTCTTGAATTTACAATGGTTAATACTTTTAAGCATTAAAAGGCATATTTAATCAAGATAATTTGGGCAAATTTTCACACTTTCTTAATAATATTTAATAATATTGGTTAAAAATGCTCCCTTATTAGAAAAACTCCATTCCTTTTACAAGCTTTTAAGAGTCTTATGCTAAGCTTACTAGGAAATTTCTTTATAACCCTTCAAAACCAGAGTATAATTTATGAGACATTTATTAATTTTTTTCCTGCTTATACTTACTTTTTCTATCCCTGTTACAGCAATACCACCTAAGAAACCGGTTAAAAACCTATCACAAGATGAGATCTTACGACAAAAAGCGCTTCGCATACAACGTTCAGCTATTGTTATAGACACTCATAACGATATAACTTCTCCAATAGTAGATGACGATTATGACCTTGGAACACCTTCAGTAGGTAAATACCACACAGATCTAGAGCGAATGCAAAAAGGCGGTATGACAGGAGAGTTTTTCTCCATTTATGTAAGCCGTAGCTACGCCAAAGAAGGCGGAGCATCTCGTAGAGCACTTGATATGATTGATATAGTTTATCGTCAAGCAGAGCGCCATCCTGAAAAATTAGTTATGGCATATTCAACTGCTGATATTAGGCGTGCTAAACGCCAAGGTAAAATAGCTGCCCTAATGGGCATAGAAGGCGGTCATGCAATAGAAAATTCCTTAATGGCTCTTAGGTCATTTTATCGTCTTGGTATCCGCTATATGACTCTAACTCATAGTAACACTAATGACTGGGCTGATGCATCAACTGATGAGCCTCGCCATAATGGATTATCAGACTTTGGAAAAGAAGTTGTTTCTGAAATGAACCGATTAGGCATGCTAATAGATGTTTCACATGTCTCAGATAAGACTATGAGTGATGTCTTAGATATTTCTACTGCCCCAATAATTGCTTCTCATTCCTCAGCAAAAGCCTTAGCCAACCACCCAAGAAATATTTCTGATGATTTATTAAAACGAATTGCTAAAAATGGTGGTGTTGTAATGGTTAACTTTTTTTCTGGATTTATTAGCCAAGAATATATTGATGCTAGAAAAGTACGAGATGAGAAGTTAAAACCTGAGCTTGAAATTCTTAATCAAAAATATAAAGACGATCCTAAAAAACTAGAAGAAGAGCGCGACAAATTATTTCAAGCTAACCCCTTGCCAAAAGTCCCATTATCGGTACTTATGGATCATTTTGAGCATATAATTAAAGTAGCAGGTATTGACCATGTAGGCATTGGTTCAGATTTTGATGGAGTGCCTGATTTACCTACAGATATGGAAGATATAGCACAACTCCCTAATATTACTTATGAACTGCTTAAACGCGGTTATAGCGAACAAGACATTAAAAAAGTATTAGGTGAAAATTTAATGCGAGCATTTGCTAAAGCTGAACAAGTTGCACAAATAAGCACAAGACAAGTTAGTGGACAAGGTAGCTTAAAACGCCTAAAAATAGAGAAAAAATAAACTTATAAGTTCTAATGGTTAAAAAGTTTTGACCATTAGAACTTAAACAAAATCTTTATTCAAAGTCTTTATATTTGCTTGGACGCTGAATTTCAAATTTTTCTAGTCTATATTGTAGAGTTCTAAAAGTAAGACCTAGTAATTTTGCGGCTCTAGTAATATTCCACTCTGATTGTTCCATAGCTTGAATGATTACAGAGCGCTCTAAATCTTCAAAAGAAATTCCCTCAGGGGGAAGCTTAAAAGTAAATCCTGAAGTTTGTTCACTGCTTTGACGAATTTCTACAGGTAAATCTTCTACATCAATATAATCACCTTCACAAAGTAGAATTGCCCTTTTCATAGCTGATTCAAGCTGTCTTACATTTCCCGGCCAAGAATAATCATTGACTAATTTCTTTGCTGCTTGGGTAAGTCCTTTTATAGGTCTAAAAGCCGAACGACCATGTTTAGCAAGAAAATATTCGACTAGTATGGGTATGTCACTTCGTCTTTGCCTTAAGGAAGGAATATTAATAGGAATAACATTTAAGCGATAATAAAGGTCTGAGCGAAAAGAGTTTTCTTTTACCATTGTTTCTAAATCTCGGTTAGTGGCGGCTAAAACTCGTACATCAACTTTAATTGGTCTAGTTCCACCTACACGCATTATCTCGCGCTCCTGTAAAGCGCGTAAGATTTTTGCTTGCATACTAATATTTAAATCACCTATTTCATCTAAAAACAATGTTCCTTTATCAGCAACTTCAAAAAGTCCTTTTTTATCGGCATGTGCGCCAGTAAAAGAGCCTCTTTCATGTCCAAAAAGTTCAGATTCTAATAAATTTTCATTAATTGCAGCACAGTTAACAGCGGAAAACATTTGATTAATACGAGGGCTATTATTATGAATTGCCCGAGCAATTAATTCTTTACCCGCTCCTGATTCACCACGAATTAGCACAGTTTCATTAGATCTAGCTACTTTTAAGATCATTTTTTTAACTTTGCTCATCTCTTCAGATTCGCCAATAATTTCAGTATCTAAAATATTAAGTTTCTCTAAAGCACGCTCAACTATTTCAAGTAACTTATCTTTGTCTAAAGGTTTTTCTAAATAATCATAAGCACCTAGTTTAATTGCCTCTTTTGCAGAATCAATTGAGCCATGAGCAGTCATTAAAATTACAATAATAGAAGAATCAAACTGAGTTAGTTGACTAAGTAATTGTATTCCATCCATCCCACTCATTTTTAAGTCTGTTAGCACTAAATCAAAGCGTTCTTGTCTAACCATTTTTATAGCTAATTCGCCACTTGATGCAGTACTAACTTGATAGTTTTCTTCGCTCAATATTAATTCTAAAATTTCTCTTTGGCGTTTTTCATCATCAACAACTAAAATTCTTTTTCGTGCCATTTTTAGCTCCACACCTAAACTAATTTTATTTGAGATACTTACTAAGAAGTTTTCTTATCATATCCCAAAGTAGAAAAAAAAAATAGTTTTACAAAAAGCCATAATCCAAAGTAACGCTAAAATAAAAATGCCCCAACTTGGGGCATTTTAGCGATGTTTTAAGCTTACAATATTTATTATTTCAAATACTTATCAAACCAACCAAAAACACGTTGCATAAAATCAGCTTGGTGGGCTTTTTCTCCAACACCATGACCTTCACGAGGATAAATAACAAACTCTACTGGAACACCTTTCCATTTTAAGGCTGTGTAGAGTTCTTGTGATTGACCTATTGGTACACGTGTATCTTGTGCACCATGAATAATTAAAGTAGGAGTATTAGCATTCTTTATATGTGCAATTGGTGAACGTTCAAAATAAATTGGGTAGTTATCATACATTATTAAATCCCAATGTACAGTAGAATTTTCTAAGAAAATCTCTGCCGTACCAGTCATACTGTACCAGTTGCTAATCCCCATCCAAGCAATTGAAGCCTTAAAGCGTTTGCTGCCATAAGTAGAAGCCCAAGCAGAAGTATAACCACCATAACTCCCACCACCTACACCAACACGATCACCATCTACAATTCCCTCTTTGATTAAGTAATCTATTCCATCAATCATATCTTGGTATTCTTTACCCATTAAATCACGATGATCAGCTTTAGAGAACTCTACACCACGCCCAATACTACCACGATAATTAGGGTAAAAACTTACATAGCCTTTACCAGCAAGGACTTGTGCCCAACGCGAATAACTAGCTAACCAGCCATTTAAGTCTGCTGCCTCTGGCCCACCGTGTGGTTGCATAACTAAAGGATAACGTCTACCTTTTTCATAGCCTACAGGTTTAACAATTACGCCCTCGATTTCTAAGCCATCTACGCTACTTTTCCATTTAACAACTTCTTGTTCTCCTAGCTTTATATCTGCTAGTTGAGGATTCATATTTGTAATTTTATTAGCTGGCCTACTACCTTCACCTAAAAATATCTCATTAGGATGTTGAGGGGTACTAGCAGAAATTACCCAATTTTTTCCATTACTAGTAAAACTGACACCTGAACCATAGACTAGGTTTTGTGCATTAAGTACCATTTTACTTTTATCAGGAATTGAAATAGCAGTTATGGTATTAACTTGTTTTTCTGTTGCAGTAAAAACTATGGTACTAGGCGAACTTGGCAACCAATTTAAGCCTGTTGCTGAGCCTATAAAGCCTTTAACTAAATTTTCTGGTGTTCCACCACCACTAGAAACAACAAAAACACTACCAGCAAAAGGATCATTAAAGGAAACTGCACCTAACCAAGCTATCCATTTTCCATTTGGCGACCATCGTGGAGAAAGCAATTTTCCTTCAGTCTTAGTTAATAATTTAGGTTCACCACCATCTACAAATTGTAGTAGAAGTTTAGACTTCATAAACTGATCATCTACTGTAGGAGTATCAGCAGCAGCAAGTATTAATTGATCCCCATTTGGCGACCAATCAAAATCATGAACAGTTATAGAAGAATTTGTAACTAATTTTTGTTCGCCTGTTTTAACATCAAGTAAGTAAAGTCTAGTATGTTTATAATTCTTATCAACAACTATCCAATCCTTACCTTCTTTATCATTTTTAGTTTCAGCCTGAGTTTTAGCGTCTGTCATTAAAAAAGCTATTTTGTTACCATCAGGCGACCACTTAAAAGCAGTAATAGAGCTTTCTGCTTTAGAAATTTGTTTTGCCTCACCACCATCTAATGAGATTAAGTAAATTTGTGTAATAGGAGAATTTCCTCTTTGAGAAAGAAATGCAAAAGATTTACCATCTTTTGCCCATTGGATTTGGCGATCACTTCTTTCATTATAAGTAAAACGAACGGGTTGACCGCCTTTTGTTGGCATAGTCCAAATTTCGCTAATTGCCGCACCTGGCCCCTCATCATCACGTCTAGCACGACTAACTTGGAATGCTATAGTTTCACCATTAGGAGATATTTGTGTATCAACAATAGTCTTAATGCCAAAAATCATTTCTGGAGTTAAGACCTTATCTTGTGCAATTACTTGAGTAAATGAACAAAAAGCTATTAAGAGCAAAAAACATATATAGAAAAAGTTTCGTCTAGCCATAAAATGTTCTACCTTTATGTAAAGTAAATAAATAGGTTTATCGATAGTGGTTAGAGTACATCCAAAGTAGAAAAACTAGGATGCTATTGGAAAATACTAAAGATTCTTAAAATCCTCTAAAATCCTCTAAAGTCTTCTAAAGTCTTCTAAAACAAGGTGTTTTAATAAATAAACAAATCCTTAGCATCTTTTAACAAAGGTAGTTTCTGATCCTTATCAGAAACTAATGCCTCTTTTATAGGCCAATCTATAGCAATATTTGGGTCATTCCAAAGAATGCCTCTATCTAGATTTGGAGCATAAAAATCTGTGGCTTTATATAAAACATCTGCCTGATCACTTAATACACAAAAACCATGTGCAAAACCTGCTGGAATATAGAGTTGATGATGATTTCCCTCTGATAAAATCGCACTTACCCATTTACCAAACCTGGGCGAATGCTTACGTATATCAACAGCTACATCAAAGATTTCCCCTTTAATACAACGAACTAATTTACCTTGTGCCATAGGCAAAGCCTGATAGTGAAGCCCTCTTAAAACTCCTTTAATTGAGTGAGAGAAATTATCTTGGACAAACTCAACATCTATACCATGTTCGGAAAACTCTTTTTTATTATAGAGTTCTAAAAAAAAACCTCTACTATCACCAAAAACTTTTGGTTCTATTAATAAGACTTCTGGTAAATCTAACTTTGTTACAGAAATAGCCATTAATATAATCTCTCCAAAATATATCTTTAAGGTAATTCCACTAATGCATCATCTCCAACCATTAATTTTAGAGATTTCTTTATTCCTTTATGTTTAGTAACAATAGACTGTTTCCCTATAAGAGATTCGTCTAAATGTTCAACAGAAATAATTTTACTATCTTCTAAAATAACTGAACATTCTACAGCAGAGTTTTCTATTAAGCACCCATCACTAATACTAGTATAGGGGCCAATATAGGCATTTTTAACTACTACATTTTTACCAATTTTAGAGGGGCCTCGAATAATACTATTTTCAACTACTGAACTTGAATCAATAAAGACTCGTCCAGCAATATTTGAATTATTATCTACGCTAGCTCTAATATCCCTTTGAGTAAACTCATCTAGTACCATTCTATTAGCCTCGATGATATCATCTTTTTTACCTGTATCTAGCCACCATTTTTCTAATATATGGGCTTTTACTTTCCCTTGAGCAGCAACTAGATTTTGAATAGCATCAGTAATTTCTAGCTCACCTCGTGCTGAAGGTTTTAAGTCAGCAATAATAGAATGTATTGAAGAATTAAATAGATAAACTCCAACTAAAGCCAAGTCAGAAGGTGGTTTTTTGGGTTTTTCAATAAGCCTTAAAACTCTACCACTTTCCTCATCGACTACAGCCACACCAAAAGCTCTTGGGTCAGCAACTTTCTTAAGTAAAATGATTGAGTCTAGATTTTCTTTTACAAATACATCTACAAAAGATTTTACTGATTCCCCAATTAAATTATCACCTAAGTACATTAAAAATGAGTCATCTTGAAGAAAATCTTGAGCCGTTTTTACTGCATGAGCAAGTCCCATTGGTTTATCTTGCATAATAAAAGTAAAACGATGTTGCCAAGGGTTTTCTTGAAGTGATTCTTTAATCATTTCTCCGGTTTCAGGAGCAATAATTACGCCTACTTCGCTAATTCCAGCTTCTTTAATTTGCTCCATTACAAAATAGAGAATAGGTTTTGCGGCAACAGGCAAGAGTTGTTTGGGTAGAGTATGAGTTAAGGGACGAAGACGCGTCCCTTTTCCACCTGATAAAACTAAGGCTTTCATTAAGAAAAATCTCCAAATTAAAATTTTAGTTTGAACTACCACGAGTAAGTGCAACAAATTCTTGTGCTTTTTCTTGCATTCCCACTTCTATAGCCTCTTGTTCATTTACTCCTATTTGAGCAGCATAATCACGAACATCTTGAGTAATTTTCATAGAGCAGAATTTAGGCCCACACATTGAACAAAAATGAGCCTCTTTTGCTCCTTCTGCGGGTAAAGTCTCATCATGAAAAGCAAGTGCGGTTTCTGGATCTAATGATAAATTAAATTGATCTCGCCAACGAAATTCAAATCTAGCTTTAGAAAGTGCATCATCTCTTTCGCGAGCACCAGGATGACCTTTAGCTAAATCTGCTGCATGGGCAGCAATTTTATAAGCAATTACACCTTGTTTAACATCCTCTTTATTTGGAAGCCCTAAATGTTCTTTTGGTGTTACATAACAAAGCATTGCAGTTCCAAACCAGCCAATCATTGCTGCACCAATAGCTGATGTTAAATGGTCATAACCTGGTGCAATATCAGTAACTAATGGGCCTAGAGTGTAAAAAGGAGCTTCATGGCAAACTTGCATTTGTCTATCAACATTTTCTTTTATTAAATTCATAGGAACATGTCCTGGCCCCTCAATCATTACTTGAACATCATGTTTCCAAGCAATTTCTGTTAACTCGCCTAAAGTATCTAACTCTGCAAACTGTGCTGCATCATTAGCATCAGCAATTGAGCCTGGGCGCAACCCATCACCTAAAGAAAAACTAATATCATATTTTTTCATTAGTTCACAAATTCTATCAAATTCCGTATAAAGAAAATTCTCTTTATGATGAGCTAAACACCACTTAGCCATAATTGAACCACCACGAGAAACTATTCCTGTTACTCGCTTTGCTGTTAAAGGGATATACCTAAGCAGTACACCAGAATGTATAGTAAAATAGTCTACTCCTTGTTCAGCTTGCTCAATAAGAGTTTCCATAAAAATATCTATATTGAGTTTTTCTGGTCTGCCATCAACTTTTTCCAAAGCTTGATAAATTGGGACTGTTCCTATTGGTACTGGAGAATTACGTATTATAGCCTCTCTAGTCTCTTTAATATTTTTTCCAGTAGAAAGATCCATTACTGTATCAGCACCCCATTTTACCGACCATTTCATTTTATCAACTTCCTCTTGAATAGAAGAAGCTACAGCAGAATTGCCTATATTAGCATTAATTTTCACCAAGAAATTGCGCCCAATAATCATTGGTTCGCTTTCTGGATGATTAATATTTGCAGGAATAATTGCTCTACCACTTGCAACTTCGCTACAAACAAACTCAGGTGACATATTTTCTCTTAGTGCTATATAGCGCATTTCTTCAGTAATTTCACCAAGGCGTGCATAATGCATTTGAGAAAAATTTTGATCGCCTCGTTCTTTACGCTTCTTTATCCATTCTGCTCTTAGTTTTGGTAAACCCTCTTCAACAGGGTGTCCTTGTGGGCCTGAAGTATCATAAATATAAAAAGATGGTTCACCATTAGACAATTTAATTTCTCGGCGGGGGATTTTGAATTCTTGTTGACTCATTGATAACTCCAAATAGGGTTTTAGGTTGGAAAAAGTGTCCCTATTTTAGAGAATAGTTTTAGGGCAAACAACCATTTGTTACAGGATCTTATCCTTAATATTTTTATAAGCACAAATTAGCATTCTATAATATAATTTCTTTATCAAAATTCCTTGTTTTTCAATTAAGGTTTTATACTTATGAAATTTATTAATAAAACAAGTTTATCTGAAACAGATTTTTTATATTTAATATCAACTATACCTAAAACTACATCACTAATGGACTTAATGGTTTGGGGTAAGAGAAAAAACTCTCAAGTTTTAGATGTAGTTAAACTAGATGAGTATACTTTTGATGTGATTATGCCTTTGGAAAAACTATTTTTAGTCCCTGATGTTACTTGATTAGGTGCTATTAATAGTATCTCCGTGTGGGATCATTTACCTATTGCAGAAGAACTCTTAAAAGCACGTCTAGAAAGAGGCTGGCAACCTACACCCTCTCTTTTACAAACAGGAGAAGAAATCCTAGGCTATGCTGCCTGTGTCTGGAACAATTAGAAAACAGCTTGTGCTATAAGTTTAATATCAATCTAAACTTTCATCTTTAATATCTTTAAATATTTTTAAATATCTTTAAGACTACTAATAACACTATTTTGTTTATATTAGGAGAATATCAGTAATATTGCATAGGCTTATTTTAATCTCTTTAGTAATTATTTGCTTAGTTTTAGCTAATAACACTTTTACTGGTAATAGTGCCTAAGAAAAATAACAAAACTTTTTTTTTAGCTTTAGTTAGCTGTAAGTTGTTGATTTTTCGTTCAAACGATTTTGGAAACCTACTTTTCCCTTATACTTTTAGTTGTTATTTTAAGCGGGCACGGTTAAATGTGATGCTACCAAAAAAGGACATCTCCAATATATTCCTTTTGGGTTACTTTTACTAGTAAGAAGAGCTAGGGATAAAATCAAGGATAAATAACAAAAATTTTTTGGGTTGCTGTCAACCTTGCTGTTAAAAGATTAGAAAATATAAAAAAGATTGGAAAACATAAAACGGCTAGCAAATTGCTAGCCGTCACTTTTTATTTTACAACGATTTAGCATTATGAGCCGTGCTGGGATCGAACCAGCGACCCGCAGATTAAGAGTCTGCTGCTCTACCAACTGAGCTAACGGCCCTGACAAACTATTTATTGTTAATTACTTAATAACTTTTTATAGTTCAAAATTTCTGAAATTTGCTAGGAAAGCAGTATTATAAAAGTTTTGTTTCTTTATTCAACCCTCTTTTCCCAGGTTTATTTTAATAAGCTTTAGATAAATGTTTTAAGGCTATAAAATTTGATAAATGTTTAGATCGGCTTTTTCTCCCTAACTCTCTCTGCATTTATTTTTCTACTTTTGTTATACTTTCCTTAATAGGAATCTCCTTTTAGTTCTTTGTTTTAATTTACTTGGTTATTCCTTTTATTTCTTCTTAAAAACTTAGTTTACAATGTATTAACTCTAATCTTTTAACCTTCTATACTATATAATTTCACTACTAGTTAATACCTAATAATTTTATTTTGGAGACAAAAATGTTTACGATTGAAGCAAATATAGAAAAATCTTATAACCTAGCAGGACAAAAACAAAAATTATTTGATTTTTTTTCTAATCCTAAAAACTTTACCCTTTATATGTCTGATATTATTCATTCTGTTGAAGTTAAATCATCAGAACAATCTACCTGGACTATAAAAATTGAAATTTCTTCCTCTTCTTCAATAACAGTAAAACTTGATATGGTAGAAAAAATTATTGGACAAGGACTAATTAAATATTCCCCTGCTACAGAATCACAAAATCATTTAGCTATTGCTATAAAATTAACAGAACAAAACTCAAAGACTAATGTTAACTTTAATTTAGACTTAAAGCTTCAGCGAAAAAGCGGCTATGATATTCACCCTTTAGCTAGCCTTTTAGGTGAACGCGCAGTTAATAAAATTGTAAGTAGCCAAGCTGAAGAACATGTAGATAGTTTTGTAAATAAAGCTTCTGCTTAAAAATAAATCTAGGGCGCTTAAAGTTTAAACCCATTCTAGAGCGCCCTTTCTCCAAGCATAATAATATCCAACAATTAGAATACCTATAAAAATAAATATTTCTATCAAACCAAAAATTGCTAATTGGTCATAAATAATTGCCCAAGGAAATAGAAAGACTGTCTCAACATCAAAAATTAAAAATAACATCGCTATAATGTAGTAACGAACTGAATAACGCTCTCTAGCATCTCCAACAGGATCATTACCGCACTCATAAGCGCTTAATTTGGCTTGATCAAAAACTGTACGACGTAAAAAACTAGAAATATTTAAAGCTACTACAGGAAAACTAATTGCAATTATTAGCAGTAGTAAAATAGGCAAGTAATTTACTATAGGGTTAATATCTGTTAGAATAGCGTTTACTTGCACAGGTGGTGCAGATGAAATAGGTGGGTTAGGTAAAGGGATTTGTTCTTGTAGAAAAAAAATCATCTTTAGCATAGAGCTTTATATTATAGGGTAGAAGTAGTCTCTACCCCTGTTTTATTGAAAAATTTATTGTCTAGCAGTAGGGGTTAGTTGTAAAGTTACTTTTTGCCCTTCGCGCATTATAATAACCTCAACAGTTTGATTAGGTTGTAATTCTTGCAATACATAAGTGTAATCATAAACACTCTTAATAGTTTTTCCTGCAAGGCCAACAATAACATCCCCACTCTTTAAGCCTGCTTTTTCTGCTGGGCTACCAGGTCTTACTCCTGAGAGTTTAATTCCTTCAACTTGTTCAGCATAATCTGGAACTGAACCAACATAAACACGAAAACTACTATTCATTTGTCGGCGTTCGCCTTCAACTTTTGCTCTAGTAAACTCAATTCTAGCATCTTGGCTAGCAAGTTTTGTGGTAATTTCTTGAACCATTGTAACAATAGCTTGTTCACTTACAACATTAATTCTATCTGCTGTGTCTGTAGGCTTATGATAATCATCATGAACTCCTGTAAAGAAAAATAGCACAGGAATATCTTTACCATAAAATGAAGCATGATCGCTTGGGCCATAGCCATCTTCTTGTAATTTTAGAACAAAGCCTCTTGCTTTATTTAATTCCTCTACCATTATTTTCCATTGAGGAGAAGTACCAATACCACCTACTACCAAGTTATCGCTTTTCATTCGCCCTATCATATCCATATTAAGCATTGCTACGGTTTGGCTAAGTGGAAAACTTGGCGACTTATTAACATAATGTGCTGAACCAAGTAAGCCTAATTCCTCACCAGAAAAAGCAGCAAAAAGTACACTACGACGAAGTGTTTGCTTATTTTCACTTAATACTCTAGCTAGCTCTAAAAGCCCTGCTGTTCCTGAAGCATTATCATCTGCGCCATGATGGATACCTTCCACACCTACTGCTAAAGACTCAGCACCACCCATTCCTAAATGATCATAATGTGCGCCTAAAACAATAACTTCCTTTTTTAGCTTTTCATCAACACCTTCAAGAAGCCCTAAAACATTATAGGTTTTTCGCACTTCACGAACAACTTCAGTATTAATAGCTAGGTTAACTTTGTCAAGTGTAATTGTTTCTCCTAGGCCTGTTTCACTTCCAGACTTTTGTAGACCATCAACGTTCTTTCCAGCACTCTTAAGTAATTCATTAGCAGCGCGTTTACTCATTCTTAAAGCTATAATACCTGCGTCAGAATAATTACCATCATCACGAGTACGAATATCCTTTAGATTATCAGCCTCAGAGATAAATATAACTGCTTTAGCCCCACGTTCACGGGCAGTTAAGGCTTTACGTCTAGCAGATAAATAATCGGCAAATTTTCCATGTAAATTATTCCCCTCTGGGCTAAAAGGAAGTAACATTACTATTTTATCTTTAACATCAATTTTTGAATAATCGTCATAGTTAATACCTGGAGCACTAATTCCATAGCCAGCTAAGACAATTTGTCCACTAACTGAACCGCTACTAGAAAAATTATAAGGTTGAAAATCTTGAGAGAGTTGAAACTCTATATCTTGCCCAGCGCTTTTAGCCTTTAATGAAGTATTTTGACCCTGCTTAACACCAGCAATAAATTCAAATCCTTGTAGAAAACCCTCTCCACTACCGGGTTTTACACCATACTGCTTAAACTGGGCAATAATATATTCTGCTGCCTTTTCACAGCCCTCTGTACCAGAACGCCGACCTTGTAAATCACTAGAAGCTAAATGCTTAATATGTTTACTAAGAGATTCTGTAGAAACCACTGGAGCAATTGTTCTAGATACTTCTTTATCATTAATTTTATCACTTGTAACTTGTGCAAAATTTGCTGTTATGGAAGAAAAAATAATTGCTACGGTTGCGACTAAAATAAAAACAGTGCGTTTTGCAAAAAGTCTCCTAAAGTAGGAAGATTGATTAGACATAAATATTTCTCCTGAAAAAACTATTATTTAGGCAAGACTATTATTTTTATATTTTTGATGATACCTAGATGATACCTACTGGTAGAAACTTGTCAATGCAAGCTTAGATAGCTCAGGAAAAATTTTACTTAAAATAGAAGAAAAATGAATCTTTTCAGGGAGGTTGGCGTGAACTCTACATCTACATTGGAGAATCTCCAGGGTCTTTAGGCACTTCAGATACTACTTTTATATTCGTGGGCTATTTTAGAAGCGTATGCTGAAGTGTCCTTTTTACCCTAGTTTTAATATATCAGTTCTAGAAAAAGAAAAAATACCTTTAACACCACTTAACAAGAGCGCTTAGCTAAGCTTTAATGCTTATCTACTGGGGCTATCAGCAGTAACTTTATGACTCCAAATAATTTATAAATGTAAGAATTATATTTTCCCAGTAAATAAGCTTAAGCTCAAAAATTTATTTTATTTAGCTTGAGATTATTTATTCAGCATGTGCTTGAGACATTGCTTCAACTAAACCTGTACCTATTGCATAACGAACAAGTCCTGCAAGAGTGTGAATATCTAATTTTTTCTTTATATTTTCACGATGTGCTTCGGCAGTTTTATGACTAATATTTAGTCGGCTTCCTATTTCTTTACTAGTAGATCCTTCAGCAATTAACTGTAAGACTTCTCTTTCACGATTGGTTAGGTTAGCATTGTAAATTCCATATTTAGCATGTGACATATTTTTAACTCCTTAAAAATTAACCTCGGTCTTTAACGTTGTTATTTAACGCTGTCATTTTCTGACAACCTAAGGTTAACACTATAAGCATAAACAAGTAGTTAAAGAGACATTAAAAATTCATAAACTATTGAATTAAATAAAATTCACTTTAATCTATTGAATTTATGGGAGTTAATAAAAATCAACCGTTTTTTGTTTTCAAAAATTTACTTTTATTTTTTAAATTTGATAATGAATCGAAATAGGAAGTTTTCTTCCACAATCCCAACATTCTACATAATCGCCCCGTCCAACTATATCTTGTAAACCAAAAAGCTTTACTTCTCCTGGAAACTCAATTGTATAAGCCCAATTGCCATTAAATTGCATTTCACTAGCATTCCCACCTAAGAAAAAAGTTTGCTCGTCGCTTAAAGCCCTTTTAAGCCATAAGTTTTCATCTAGGTTTAATAGCCCATAAGCTAGATGTGAAGCTAGATCTGCGGCTCGTCCGGTTTCAATCCTAGTAGCAGGTTCAGCTTTTAAGTCATGTTCTGAGCTAATATAACGTGCTTTTTGCTCAGGTGTTAAACTAGGCATTTCGCCTAGATAAAGATGTCCCCTAACACAACCAAAACAAGGCCCTCCTCTAGAATCAACAACAATTGCTTCAAAAAATCTAGCTCTTGCATAACAACTTACTACAATATGTGGAACCTCTTTACCCACTAAAGCTTGAGAAATTACACGGTCATTACCTGTTCCTGTTGCTACTATAGCAATATCTACTTTATGTTCTGTAAGTAAGCTTTCTAGCTCTAAAACACTTTCATCTTCTAAAGAAATAGCCAATTGATAGGAGAAAATTTCTTGCGATATATTTTTTTCCTTCCTAAAACTCTCTTTAACACAAGTAGCACAAGCACTCGCTTTTGTTTGTCCTATTTGGTCAACACTATAAATTTGGCGTATTGGATTGGCTAGATCAATTCCCTCACCATCTATTAAAACTAAATTTGCCCCTAATTGAGCAAGGGTTTTTGCTATCACACTACCTAAACTCCCAAGCCCAACTATTAGACAAGTTTTTCCCTCCAATGTTGGGGTTATAGTTTTTTTAGCTTCTTGAGTAGTAGAAAAACTACTAGTAAAGCCAAGTAATTCTTCTAGTTTCATAGGCTTAACTAGCCAAGGCCAACTACGATGCCCTACAATCAGTAACTCATTAGCCTCTACCACTTTTTCAATATCTAAGCGAGCATGGCTTGTTCCTTTTAATAATAGGCCTTTAGCATAATTTGCTACTACATTGACTAGGTGTAATTCGTTAAAAACCTTACTATTTTCTAAACTAAATAGTCCCTTAGGCAAATCAATTATGCTACCTTTAGAAAGAAAAGCTATAAGCCCACTACCATTAGTCATTAAAAAGTAAAAAATTCCTTCTTTACCACTTTCTTTAACTAATTTTTTAGTCAATTCATATGCTTGATAGCTTCCTGTTCCAATTATCAGATCAAGGTTTTTAATATTTTCTTGGCTTGTAATAGCTTGAGTTTGCTTTTCTAATCCTAAGCGCTTAGAAATTATGCCTATGCTTTCTAAAAACAAAGGCTGTGAATTTTGGCTAAGAGGAAAATAAGAAAATTGCGTTATAGCAGAGCAAACTAAATATTCTAGTAGTATAGACAAAGAATCCTGCCAATCTCCTACAATTGCGACTTGCTTGTTTATCAAGCCATCACCAACAATAGGCATAATTCTAGAAAATAACTCTAAATTTTTAGGCTTGTTTAAGGTAGCGAGCATTGTTAACCTCTCCTAAGCAATAATTTTTATAACCTCTCCCACAATACCAAAATTCTGACTTACTAAATTCTTTAGTAACTAATGAAATGGTTTGTTTAATAGGCGCTTGAGCAGGAAAACGAGGTGGTAACATTACAAGAGTTGCGGTTTCTTCTGTTTGGCGAACAAGAAAAGATGTCCAGCCTCCCGGCCATCTTTCATGCTCAATTAATTTTTCACCTAGAAAAGCTTTTTGCAAAGTTTCCCAAGTTTCTCCATCACGAGATTGATAAAAAGGTTGTAATAAATCATTAGAATACCCTATCTCTGCTATACCTAAGTTTTGAACCTGATTATTTTCATCTAAAGCAAAGGTAGCAGCTTTCCAGGCTAAATAATTATTAGCCTCATTAGCTATTACTCGATTTTTTACAACGATTACAGCTAAACTAAACTTAAAGCCTAGTAACTCTTCATTTCTGCGTCTATATGGAAGCATATGGTGATTAATATCTGTTGATGACGGACTTGTAGTGTCTATAGAAAAAGGATGTGAATGCCCTGGCCCTAAAAAATAAAACTGAGGTTTCCACTTAAGCTCTTCTGAAATAGCCTTAGTAAAAAACTCTTTCATTTCTTTTTCTTGCCCAAAAGGAGCACAAAAACTAGCAGCATAAGAAGAATAACTTGTATATTCCTCAGGCGGAATAAAAACACTCCCAATATTAAACTGCTTAACATCTTTTAATAAAACATCATCAAATGGAGTTAAGGGCTTTTCTTTATTTAGTCGCACTGTTGTAAGAGGATAAAAAACACACTCAAATGGAGTTGCTTGTTTTTCTCTACCAATTTTTGCCCATTTTCCTACCTCATTGGAAATAATTGTCCATGCCCTAGAATCAATAATTACTTTAGGTAAATTCTTACTCATAACTTGATCTCCTTTATTAATAACATTTTAGCGATCATAATAGTCATAGTTTGTTTCAAAATATTCAAAATTTTTCTCTTCATCAGCTAGCTTAAGTAAAGCCAACATATGTGGAGCAACCCTATTAGCGATTACATACATAATTGTAGTATTATCGTCCCATTGCCCACTATGAAAACCATGATATAGGCACATAGTCCTACTACCGACTATGTGCGAGTTATGCCCTGAAGGAAGTTTAAGAGCGTCTATATATTGGCGATCTAGGTAATGCGCTTGCGGCGGTGAGTAAGGCCAATTGCTAGGATAAACTACTAGCACTGGAACTAATAAGTGCTTTTTACCTCCTGGGCTAATAAAAGGATATTTTAATTTTCCAGAGGCTTGAGCTTTCTCTAGTTTTTTTAGCGCTTTTGGCCGGCCTTCTAAATTAACTGGTAAAAGTCCTGTCCAAACTAAAGTATTAGGTTTTTCTGTGCTAGGCTGATTACATAAGATACAGCGTAATTCTCCTTGAATTGGGGCTAAATTATCTAAACAGCATTTAGATTTTAATGGATCTAAGTCCTTGCCTACTGTAAGAATCCAGTGAGGCAGATATTTACTCATTTCACTTAGATCACGTTCTAAAAAACGCTCATTGCCTAACCAGCTATAGCTAGGAAGTTTGGCTTTTAGGACTTTCCTATCTATAGCCCAGGTTTTTTCTTGTTTGTTTGGTAGTATTCTTTTTTGTTGCATGGGGTACTCCTCATATAAAGAGGGCAGACACAAAGGTCTGCCCTTACTGCTAGACTCCTCGACACCCAGACAGGTACTTAGCCCTGTCCTACTACTAGCCTACTAGCTAGACTCCTCGACACACTCGGTCAGGCACTCAGTCCTGTCCTACTACTAGCCTACTAGCTAGACTCCTCGACACACTCGGTCAGGCACTCAGTCCTGTCCTACTACTAATCTACTAGCTAGACTCCTCGACACACTCGGTCAGGCACTCAGTCCTGTCCTACTACTAGTCTACTAGCTAGACTCCTCGACACCCAGACAGGCACTCAGCCCTGTCCTACTACTAGTCTACTAGCTAGACTCCTCGACACCCAGACAGGCACTCAGCCCTGTCCTACTACTAGTCTACTAGCTAGACTCCTCGACACTCGGTCAGGTACTTAGCCCTGTCCTACTACTAATCTACTAGCTAGACTCCTCGACACACTCGGTCAGGTACTTAGCCCTGTCCTACTACTAGTCTACTAGCTAGATTCCTTGACACACTCGGTCAGGCGCTCAGTCTTGCCATTAGGTATCAGATTTCTAAATACACTTAGACAGATACTTTATATTTGACCAAAGCGATCTTCTGCTGGGTTAATGGCAAAAGGTGCAGTCTCCCCTTTTTGGCGACGACCTGGGTAGAAGTCTACTATTGGCTCAGTTTGTCTAGTTGCATTTTCTGTTGTCGCATTGTCATAGATTCTTTCTGTTAATGGACAATAAGCTTGTCTTCCTGTAGTTACAAGTCTTTGAGCAGGAAAACAACATGTACAAGTTGCTGCTATAGAAGGTGATGGGGTTGGGGTAAATTGAAAATTATTCATAAAAAGCTCCTTAGAAAATTTTAAAAACTCTATAAAAACCAGCGACGGCGTTGCCTTCTAGGAATTTCTACTGGGGGCGGTTCAGGCTCTTGGCCTCCTACAAAACCTCCATAATAAAAAGCCGCCATACCTTGATTAAGTGCCTGCTCTATATCTTGGTTGTTTTGCAAATTGATTTCTTGAGGCTTACAAACTACTGTGCCATCGATATTTCTTATGTATTCTTGGTTACTGTTAATACAAGAAATTGTGCGATCTGGCCTAGCAATCAAAGGATTAGGTAAATTACAACAGCTACATAATCCAAAAGGTAGCTCACTAGCTCGTAAATAGCCTTTTGCTGATAACAAATATCTTTCTTGGCTTACTGAACAAATTAATATTTCGTTATTAGGGGCTTTAACTAATGGAAAATGTGTCTCACAACATTTACAGTAACCATAAGGTAAATCTACAGAGTTAATTAAATCTCCTTGGAGTCCTCTTCTTACAAAATGTTGGGAACAATTCTTACAAAGGTAAAGCCCTGCAACTAGGTCTAAATCAGCTAAACAGCTAGGACATAACCCATAACGAGGTTTTGTAGTAGTCTGAATAGGCGCTTTCTGTGCTACATTAAGCTCAGTATTTACATTATTTAGTGAACCTATTTGTTTTTGCCTAAGCATTTCATTAATCTTTGTTAAATTTGAACCGCTAGACTCTTGTGAGTTAGTTTTAGGCGCTAGAACAGGAGTATTAGCTATAGCACTGGTGCTAGAAACTACTTGAGTTGAGTTAGTTGTGCTAGTAGAAGTAGCTTGTCGTTTTTGTCTTAACATTTCCTCAATTTTTGCTCTAGCATCATCCATAGACATAGTAGCCTTCCTATCTAGCAGCCCTCATTGCTTGTTCTAACGCACCATTATTTTGATTATTGATAAAACCTCGTCCTAGTTCTAAATGGCGACGGCTTAAGAGTGCATATTTAGAGCTTTCAAGATAGGCTAGGGCTTCTGCTCTAGGCTCTACACCTAGGGAAGTGGCTAGACTTGATAGACATTCATTACCCTTAAAAATTGTTGCATGCCCATAAGCAGCCATTTGACGAATAGCTTCGTGATGTTTAGCAGAATGTTGAGACATACAAGCAGGTTCAATTACCCTTGTACGAAAGCCCATTGCAGTAAAGGCTTGAGCATTAAGCTGAATCATATAGTCAGTCCAAACACCTGCTAAAAAAACCTCAACTTGTTCATAAGGAGCATTATTTGTATGATCATTAATCCAATCCAGGATTGGAGAGGGGTTGCTACCTTCTGGAAGTAGCATAATTGATTGATTTGCTCGATATTCTCTAGAGTTTCCACAAGCAACATAGGGTTGTAGTTCTGGCGACCAGTCCCAACCAGTATGCCCTTCTATTGCATGAGGGTTAAAAGCCTTTAAGTGGGGGTAATGATCAATGTTTTCGGCTGAATGGCTATCAGCACGCCAAATAGTTAAAACATTTTCACTTGCACCTTCTCCTAAAGTTACTAGATCTGCAAGCCATTGCCAAACCCCTCCATTAGTAACAACCATTTTAGGATCAATACGAATAGCACAATCCTGTTCTTTTGGGCCGTCAGGTGCACCCACTAAATCATTAATCAAATCACAAATAATTACTACTTTTTTACTAATTAACTGTTCTGAAGCTTGAAACCTATAAAATTTTTCTGGCATAATTGGCCTTGCCATAATTAACTACTCCTTTCCTAAAAAAATGAATTTATTCTATAAATCGTAATTAATAGTAATTTCTCTAGCCCGACCACTAACGCAATCTTGAGCACGTACAAGGATAATCCCATCATCATCTTTACCAATAGTTACATCTATTGGAGAATTACGGGGTAGATTTGCTGTTAACGGTAAGTCAAATTGGCCTATTAGTTTATTGCTACTAGCTTCTCGCTCTTCACCTTCACGAACTTCTATGTGTACAGCAGATTGATTATTTTGTACTGTAAGAAATCTTTTAGTATTTAGCGCAGGAATTATGGCTTGGCGCTTTAGAACAAAACCCATAGTACCAGTATAAGTAGTAATTCCTAATGAATGCACTGTTACATCTTCTATATCTATTATTTGAGCGAGTCTAAAAATATGTGCTCCATAAAGTGCTGCTCCAATTACTGCAAGCTCATCACGGTTTTTTGCTCTAACTGGGTGTTGTTTTAGAGTATTACCTACTAGTTCAACAATAAGTGGTAATTTTGTCCCACCGCCAAGAAGAAAAACTTGGTTTAAATAAGGTCTATTAGCTTCTAGTAGACAGCTATTAATCAAGTTTTTAATTCTAGTTAAAAGGCTTGTACTTAGTTCTTTTACTAGCTGGCGTGTAATAGTAGCTTGAAGATGTAGCGGGTTTCCAAATCTATCAAAATTTACAAAAGGGACATTAATTTCAGCATTATCACTATATTCTAGCTCTTTTTTTGCTTGCTCTATTGCCATTAAAACTTCATGACGAGCCATTGCTGAATCACTTGTTAAACTTTGTTGATACTGTGTTTCAAAACCTCTAGCTAAATAGTTCAAAATCAAATAATTAATATCATTACTCCCTAAATGAGTATCTCCAGTAATAGCTTTTATTCTTAGTTTATTATTAAGGTTACTTACTATTGCAATTTCACATTTACCTGCACCTAGGTCAATAGTCATAACTTGTTGATCTCTATGAATTTGATGAGTGTTGCCCATTGCCAACAAGGCTGCTGTAGGCTCATTAATTAGTTTTACTTGGTTAAAAACACTTTCTGCTGCTTTACGAATACTACGACGCTGAAAATCATCAAAACTTCCTTGAACAGCAATAACAGCATTTGTTACAGGGCGTTTAAGGTAGCGTTCTGTTGCTTGATGTAATTTCCTTAATATCATTGCATAGATTTCAATAGGTGAATAAGTCATTCCTAACCAATCGCTTATGCGAATTCGGTTGTTATGATTTTCTACCTTAAAAGCTATGTTAGGTAATTCTGTTTGTATCTCAGAATATTTTCGGCCTAGTAGTCGATTAATATTCATTACAAGTAAATTTGGATCTGTTCCAGAATAAAGATATGCATATTTTCCCACTTCTCTTAGCCTATGTAGTAGTACTGCACTTGGCATTGAAGTTTCGCCTTCTTCTAAAGGAACCAACTTCACTTCCCCATCTTCATAAATAGCAGCACGGGCTTGTGAGTTGCCTATTGTGATTCCAACAAATGCTTGCATTGCTATTACCTCTTTTTTAGATAGTGTATGTTTCACACTAATAAAAGTGTAAATCACACACTATCTAAAAATCAAGAAAAAAATTTAGTGATTGATAAAATTTTTACCAATCACTAAAAGGAGTCACCAAAATGAAAAGAAATTTAAGAAACTTCTAGGCGATAAATAATAAGTAAAGTAACGACAATGGCTAAGAGAAAGACAATAATTGAGCCGATTAATAGCTGGCCTTTTATTGCTGATAGGGCTTCGGAAAAACTTTCATATTTAGGGGTAATGTCTTGTATTGGGTTAGTTACTGGGATAGCTATTGGGTTATTAGGCAAACTTGTAGTTGCTGCAATAGTTGGGCTTGATAAAGGTAGAGATGGGGTAGATACAGGAGTTACTCTGGCAACAGGAGTTGTAGCAGGAACAGTATCAAGAACTTTTGGAGGAGTTATTGGAGAACTAATAACGGTATCTGGAACAGGAGTTACTGGATTATCTACTGGATCTGGTTCCATAGGAGTAAGAGGAGCAGTAAGAGGAGAAATAGAACTAGGAGGTATTATTATTGCGGGTCTTAGCCTTTCAGGCTGGGCTTTAGTAGGTGCAGAAGTAAAAGAGCCTGAATCGGGTTCAATTGGCTCTAGGTCTGCTGCATCAAGTTCTATTAAATCATCTGCTTCTTTATCTGTGCTTTTATTTATTTCTTTATTTATTTCTTTGTCTTTAGCAATAGGATTTTGTAGGGGGTTTTTCTGTTGTTTTTCTTTAACAATATCAACAAATTCTTGATCTACTTGCATGGTGCCAAAAGCCATATGTTGAGTAGGTCTAGAAACAGCAGGTAAGTTCTCTTCTTTTGATGCTCTAATAGTTGGTCTAGAATTTGGAATAACCTTCTCTGTTTTTAACAATGGGCTTTCGCTATCCATAAGAGTACTACGTTCTGCTACAGCAGGTTTATTTGTATTAGCTTGGTTTACTAATGGATCTAGGTCTACTGCTGTTTTTTGAAGAAAGAACTCTTTAGCCTTTTGAAGGGCTTGTTTAAGCTCTTGTGCTAATTCTGAGGCTGAGCTAATCCTTTCGCTACGATTTTTCTTAAGTGCTTTTTGCACTACTTCATCTAAAGCAGGGTGTATGGTTGGATTTGCTTTAATGATAGGTAGAGGATCCTTAAATAAGTGTCCTCCAATAATACTTTGGACAGTTCCAGTAAAAGGAGTATCACCACAAAATAACTCATACATCATAATGCCAATAGCATAAATATCAGCACGTTTATCTATAGTCTCACCCTCATAATATTCTGGTGCCATATAATGAGGAGTACCTAACATTTCTCCTGGTTTAGTTAAATGGGCGCTAGCTTTATCAGTAGTTGACTCAGAAGTAAGTTTTGCTAGTCCAAAATCTACTACCTTAACTGCAACAGATCCATCAGGAGACTCTTTTAACATTACATTTTCTGGTTTTAAGTCACGGTGAATAATTCCTTGTTGGTGTGCAGCTTCTACTACGCTACAGACCTGAATCATCCAGTCGGCTATTTGTTCAGCCCTTAAAGGATCTTTTTTTACTAGCATTTGGCGCAAAGAAAATCCCCTAATAAATTCCATTACTAAATAAGCACTACCTTCTTGTAAAACACCAAAATCATAAATTGTTACTGCATTAGGGTGTTCTATTCTGGCAGAGGCTTTTGCTTCGCGGATAAAGCGGCTAGCGGCCTGTTCATCATTTGCCATATTTTGTTGTAGTACTTTAATAGCTACTCTGCGATCAAGTAGAAGGTGTTGTCCTTCATAAACTGCTCCCATACCTCCCCGACCTAGTAGCTTTTCAACTCTATATTTATCAGCAATAAGTCTGCCAATCATTGGATCTGAATTAGTTTGGTCATTTTTGGTATCAGAAACTTGGATTAAAACACCTGCATCTATAGGGCATATAGCCTGATCATTGCTATACTGTGCATTACACTTAGGACATTGCTTCATTTATTTTTGACCTTTTGTTCTTCTATCTGTTAGGCGATTTTTTAGCAATTGATTAATGTGCTTGTACTTTTTTGTTAATCAAATGTCAAGATAAAAAATTTTGCTTAATTTGTGATAACTTAAGAAACAAAATTATTGCTCAACTCTCTTTATTAATTGTGTTTGGGGCAGATATGTCTATACTTTAAGTAAAAAACTTTGGAAATAAAAGCATTTATTATTAAATAAAGTATTGACTTCTTTGTTAGTCGTTTTAAAATTGTCTGGCACACGGCAATTCACGCCTACACCTCTTTTTTAAAATAATTTAGGAGATAACAATGAAAAAGATCTTTTTCCGAACATTCTTTTTAGCTTTATTTGTATTAGCATTTAGTACAATGCCATCCTACGCCCAAAAACCATTAAAAGGTGGCTGGACATTTACAATTCAAAGCCCAATGGGCGCATTACCAATTCCTTTTGCTTTTAAGGCTGGTGGTAAAGGCACAGCTACAGTTCCAACAGGAGCATTACAAGTTGCTTATCGTGAAAAAGCAGCTAACATAAGTGTTTCTCTTGAAGCTCCAGGTTTAGCTCCAGATGGCACAGACTTAACTTTTGTTATTCGCGGAACTAAAACCGATACTACAGTAACTGCAACTGCCATTGTAATCACTAGTGCAGCAGATCCTAGTACCCCAGGTGGCTTTGCTATAACTACACTTCCTGTAGCTGGTAAAAGAAATTAGAAAAATATATGGCGGGCACATACCCGCCATATTTCTTACTTACAAAATTTTTCAAAAATTTAATTAATTAACAGAATATTTTGCATCAAAAGGTGAATTACCTGCCTGGCGACCTACCCTATGGTGGCTGTTAGCAGAAAGATGCTCTAAAACCTTATATGCAGTCTCAATTTCCTCTCCTATACCAATAGCACTAACAAGCTCATCTAAACTAAAAGCCTGTCCTTTATTGGCATTTAAGTGTTGAAGGATTTTGTTTTGTACTGTAATAACTGCACCAGCAGCCTTTTTACCAGCCTCTACCCCAGGTTGATGATATGCGTTTATTCCTACTAAAAATCCATAAAAACCTACTGCTCTTTCATAAAGTGCTAGAAGTTTGCCTATAGTACGAGCATTTACTGTTTCAACAGTAATTGTCATAGATTCACGCTCATTTTCATATAAAGCTTTTCGTGTACCTTGCAAAAACCCACTTAAGTAATCTCCAGAGGTTACTCCTGCATCAACTTCAATAGATTCTCCATCACGATCTTTTAGAACTTCTATAAAGGTAACAAAAAAATTATGTACCCCTTCTCTAAGCTGTTGTACATAAGCATGCTGATCTGTCGAACCTTTGTTTCCATATACAGCAATACCTTGATTAACAACATTTCCTGCTAAATCATTTTGTTTGCCTAAAGATTCCATTACTAGTTGCTGTAAATAACGACTAATTAGCTCTAAGCGGTCTTTATAGGGTAAGATAACCATGTCTTTCTTACCACGACCACCACCAGCGTGATACCACATTAAAGCCATAAGTGCCGAAGGATTTTTATGAGTATCTTTAACTCTAGTTACAGCATCAACTTCCTTTGCACCCTCAAGCATGCTATCAATATCAAAGCCCTGTAAAGCAGCAGGTAGTAATCCTACGGCAGAGAGTTCTGAAGTACGACCTCCAACCCAATCCCACATTGGAAAAGTAGTAATCCAAGCCTCTCCTGTTGCAACTTTGTAAAGTTCACTACCATCTTGAGTTACAGCAACAGCATGTTTGCCAAAATCAAGCCCTAATGCATTATAGGCTTTTTTAGCCTCTAACATTCCATTACGAGTCTCTTTTGTACCACCAGATTTAGAAATAACTATTGTTAAGGTATTACTAAGCCCTGCTCCAATATTAGCAAGCACTTTGTCCATACCATCAGGATCAGTATTATCAAAGAAAAAGACCTTTGTTTTATCAGCAGTAGTAGTTAAGGCATTTGCTACAAATTGAGGGCCTAAAGCAGAACCGCCTATTCCAACTACTAAAATATTCTTAAAAGTTTCCCCTTTTTCTGTTTTAATTTCGCCTGTGTGTACTTTAGAAGCAAAACTTTTAATATCAGAAACGGTTTTTTCAATTTCTGCCTTTAGTTCTGCTGTAGGGGCAAGACCTGAATCACGTAGCCAATAATGGCCTACCATACGACCTTCATCAGGGTTGACTATATCACCTCTTTCAAGACTATCCATTTGCTCATAAGCTGAATTCATTTTATCAGTCATTTCTGCAAAAAATGTGTCTGAAAACTTCATTCTACTTATATCAAGAGTTATACCTACACTAGGACAAACACATAAATTTTCTTTATATCGATTCCAAAGCTCCAACGCATTCATAAATTATTTTTCTCCCTAATAATTATTTAAATCCTTAAAACCGATCACTAAAAATCATTGAAATTCTTAAAATCATAAGATAAAGAGATCAAACCTAACAAAATAACGATTTGATCTCTTTACAAAAACTTTCGTTAAACTTCTTAAAACTTCTTAAAACTTCTTAGAATTTATCTTTTAGTAGCGTGTTTACGAGTACTCTTTCCGCTACTTCCAAGAGAAGAAAGAGCCGCTTTTACAATTGCATCTCTATCTACTCTAAAATGTGATCTTAGAGATTCTCTAGTATCACTTAAGCCAAAACCATCTGTGCCCAAACTACGGTATTTATTAGGAACCCAACGAGAGATCATATCTGGTAAGGCTCTCATATAATCTGTTACTGCTATAACTGGCCCTACAGTATCTTCTAAAACTTGAGTAATATAAGGTTTACGATCGCCTTGATTATCCTCATTCCAGAGTTCAGTATTTATTGCCTCTCTCCTTAGTTCTAAATAACTTGTTACACTCCAAACATCTGCCGCAACATCATGTTGTTCGGCTAAAACCTCAGCAGCCTTTAAGACTTCTCTAAGCAAAGTCCCGCTACCAAAAAGCTGAACTCGGTTCTTTTTACTAGCTACGCCTTTCTTAAACAAATAAATTCCCTTAATAATACCCTCTTCTGCTCCTTCTGGCATTGCTGGCATCGCGTAATTTTCATTATATGCAGTAATGTAATAGAAAATATCCTCTTGATTTTCATACATTCTTCTTAAACCTTCTTTTACAATTACAGCAAACTCATAATGAAATGCAGGGTCATAAGTACAAATATTTGGGACAACTGAAGCAAGAATATGGCTATGCCCATCATCGTGCTGTAGACCTTCTCCCATTAAAGTAGTTCTTCCGGCTGTTCCTCCAATTAAAAAACCCTTCCCACGCATATCAGCAAAAGCCCAAATACCATCTCCTGTACGTTGAAATCCAAACATTGAATAAAATGTATAGAAAGGAATCATACTTTCGCCATGTGTAGCATAAGAGGTTCCGGCAGCAGTAAATGAGGCAACTGAGCCTGCTTCAGTAATTCCTTCCTCTAAAAGCTGTCCTTCTTTACTCTCGTTATAGCTAAGCAACATATCAGAGTCTACTGGCTCATATCTTTGACCTAAAGCAGCATATATTCCTATTTTCTTAAATAAAAAGTCCATACCAAAAGTACGTGCTTCATCTGGAATAATTGGAACTACTCTTTTACCTATTTCTGGATCATCTAAAAGCTTACGTAATATACGAACAAAAGCCATTGTAGTAGAAACTTCTTGCTTAGATTCCTGATAAAACTCTTTATAAACATCAGGTTTTGGTAAATTAAGAGGCTTAGACATTATTACCCGCTTAGGTATAGTTCCACCTAATTTGCGTCGTCTTTCTATCAAATACTCGACTACTTGGCTGTTTTTTCCAGGATGATAAAAAGGTGGCACATCCTTTAATTCATCATCAGAAATAGGCAATTCTAAACGATCTCTAAATTTTCTTAAGTCTGTTTCACTAAGCTTTTTAGTTTGGTGTGTTGTATTACGGGCTTCAGCGCTTTCTCCTAATGTCCAACCCTTAACTGTTTTAGCTAGAATTACACTAGGAGCACCTTTATGATTTACAGCTGCATGATAGGCGGCATATAACTTACGGTAGTCATGTCCTCCTCTACGCAACATTGTTAGCTCATCATCACTAAGATGTTCAACTAACTTAAGTAAACGCTCATCTACACCAAAAAAATGAGAACGCATATAAGCCCCTGATTCAACAGAATATTTTTGAAACTGTCCATCTAGAGTTTCATTCATTTGATGAAGAAGAAGACTATCAACATCTTTAGCCAGTAAATCGTCCCAATCACTTGACCAGATAACTTTGATAACATTCCAACCAGCACCACGAAAAACAGATTCTAGCTCTTGAATAATTTTGCCATTACCACGAACTGGGCCGTCCAAACGCTGTAAATTACAGTTAACTACAAAAATTAAATTATCTAGACCTTCGCGATTAGCTACAGATAAAGCACCTAAGGCTTCTGGTTCATCCGTTTCACCATCACCAAGAAAAGCCCAAACCTTTGAGTTAGAAGTGTCTTTAATTCCACGAGCCTGTAAATATCTATTAAACCTAGCTTGATAAATAGAATTAATTGGGCCAAGTCCCATTGAGACAGTAGGAAATTCCCAAAAATCAGGCATTAGCCTTGGGTGAGGATAAGAACAAAGACCTTTTCCACCAACCTCACGACGGAAATTTTCCAAATGTTCTTTAGTTAAACGACCCTCTAAAAAAGCTCTAGCATAAATACCAGGAGCAGCATGCCCTTGATAAAATACTTGATCCCCTGATGAGCCATCATCTTTTCCTTTAAAAAAGTGATTAAACCCTACTTCATATAAACTTGCAGAAGAAGCATAAGTAGAAAGATGTCCTCCAATGCCAGGAAAATTTTTATTAGCACGAATTACCATAGCAACAGCATTCCAACGAACTATTCTGCGAATCTGTTGTTCCATTTTTTCATCACCAGGAAATGGTTCTTCTTGCTCAGGAGATATTGTATTAATGTAGGGCGTTTGGACTACTGGCGGTAAGCCTACTTGCATTAAGCGAGATTTTTTCATCAATTTGCGCATTAAAAACCTAGCTCGCTCAACTCCTTCTGTTAAAACTACTTGTTCAAGAGCATCTAACCACTCTTGGGTTTCTTGCTCATCAATGTCTGGAAGTTGGTGTTTAAACTCATCAAACATATTTTTTACTCCATAATTTGTAATATGACCTTATTTTATAGAGACTAAAAACATAGCTCTATAGGGTTGTTTATCTAACTTATTTATAATTATAAGGTGCGATTCTACCACGCAACCATCGTAAAATAACATCTACACTCACCAAAGATAGATTAATAGCTTTATCTTAGGATGAACCAGTTTCGCTCTGTGCGGGTTTTATTGTACACTGACCTCTTTTGTTATCTATCCTATTTCGGAGTAAAGCAGTTATATGTCACAAAAAGGTTTTACATTGTGGTTTACTGGCCTATCAGGCGCAGGTAAAACCACTCTTGCACATATCGTTGAAGCAGAAATGCGTAAGCATAATCTAAGGGTTGAGATTTTAGATGGCGATGTAGTAAGAACTAACTTAAGCAAAGGCTTAGGCTTTTCCAAAGAAGACCGTGATACCAACATCCGCCGAATTGGTTTTGTTTGTCATTTGCTCTCCCGTAACGGTGTAGCCGCCATTAGTGCTGCTATTTCCCCTTATCGTGAAATTCGTGATGAAGTAAGAAAAACTATTGGAGATTTTGTAGAAGTCTATGTCCATTGCCCTCTAGAAGTCTGTGCCCAACGTGATGTTAAAGGACTTTATGCTAAAGCAATGGCTGGAGAAATTCCTTCATTTACTGGTGTTTCTGATCCTTATGAAGAACCACTTAATCCAGAAGTTGTAGTTGATAGCTCAAAAGAAACCCCAGAAGTAAGCGCTAAGAAAATTCTTAAAAAGTTAGAAGAACTAGGCTATTTACCTAAAACAGAAGAAGTTTACTCAGAAGAAGAAGAAGAAGAAGTTAAACGCCGCCTAGAAGAATTAGGGTATTTTTAAGGAAAAATTGTTGGGGTAGACACATAGGTCTACCCCAACAATCTACCCCAACAATCTACCCCAACAAAGGTCTACCCCAACAAAGGTCTACCCCAACAAAGGTCTACCTCAATAAAGGTCTACCCCAACAATTTATCCCTAATGGAGCAATAATAAGATGGGTATTTTAGATAGGTTAAGATCATTAGGAAAATCTCAAGTAGAGTCCAAGGAAAAGAAAGTCGTTTTACTTGGGTTAGATGGCACTCCCTACACACTCTTAAAACAGTTTTGTGCTGATGGAACAATGCCTAATTTAGCTAAAATTGTAGCTAGTAGCAGCCTAAAACAAATGGATGTTTCTATTCCTGAAGTTTCTTCTACTTCTTGGACTTGTTTTTATACAGGAATGAACCCTGCTCAACATGGAATTTTTGGTTTCCTAGACTTGCAGCCTAATAGCTATAAAATCTATTTCCCTAATTCTAAAAGCGTTAAAGTTCCTGCTCTTTGGGATATTTTAGGCAATTATGGAAAACGCTCTGTAGTAATCAATGTTCCTGAAACCTATCCTGCTAAACCCTTAAATGGCTCTCTAATCTCTGGGTTTGTAGCGACTGACTTAAAGAAAGCTACTTATCCTCCTGAACTTTTACCAACTTTAACAGAACTAAAATACCGTCTTGATCCTGATGCTCAAAAAGCCCGCGAATCTAAAGACGTTTTTTTAGAAGATATTTATGATGTCTTTGAAAAACGCCGTAAAACTATCCTGCACCTCTTTGATCAAGAAAAATGGTCACTTTTTATCGGTACAATTACAGAAACAGATCGTCTACATCACTTTATGTGGGATGCTCTAGTAGACAAAAATCACCCCTATCATAATGGCTTTGTAGATTTTTATCGTAGAGTTGATGGTTTAATTGGTGAAGTTTATGATAGATTGGATAGTAATACTACATTTATGATGTGTTCTGACCATGGTTTTACCAGTATTGAACAGCAAGTTTACTTAAACTTTTGGCTAAAAGACAATGGCTACTTAAAATTTACTTCTGATCAGCCTAAATCTGTAGAAGAAATTGCACCAGGAAGTAGAGCTTTTGCCCTTGATCCTACTCGTATCTATATCAATCTAAAAGGAAAATACCCCCAAGGAACAGTTGAGCCTGGAGCAGAATATGAAAAACTACGAGCAGAGATAGCAGACGGACTTAGAGCAATTACTTATCAAGGAAAACCTGTGATTAAAAAGGTTTTTATGAAAGAAGATGTCTTTCGTGGGCCATTAATGGAACAATCTCCTGATTTAATAGTGCTTTCTAATTATGGTTTTGATATGAAAGGTTCAACTAATAAACAGGTTTTAATGGATAGAGAAATTTTTACTGGAATGCATACCCAAGATGATGCTCATTTTCTAATTAACCGCAAAGATATATTAGATAAAAAGCCTCATATTTGTGATATAGCGCCTACAATTATGAAGGAATTAGGTGTCGCAATTCCTAGCGATGTTAGCGGCACAGCATTAATTTAACCAATTATTTTACTTAGGTTTAAGCTAAAAACATGACCTCAAAAGCAGCAGTAATTGGCCTTGATGGGGCAACATTTGAAATTATTGATTTATTAATTGATCAAGGAAAACTTCCCAACCTAGAACGTTTGATTGAAGAAGGCTGTACAGGGTTTTTGCGTTCATCTATTACCCCTAATAGCTTCCCTGGCTGGACATCTGCCGCTACAGGAACAAGCGAAGGCCGTCATGGTATTTTTATGCCTTTAGTACGTAGGGAAGATAACTTTACACTTAAGGCAATGACTACTTTAGACATTAAAGCTAAGCCTGTTTGGGAGCTACTTTCTGAGCGAGGCCGTACAGTAGGCGTTATAAATGACCCTTGTTCATTCCCTGCACTAAATGTTAATGGATATTTAGTTTGTGGGATGCTTTGGCCTGGAGGAGAACACCCCTTTACCTATCCAGAAAACCTAGCTACAGAAATTGAGACAGCAGTTCCTAGTTACATAGTTGATGTAAATCTACATAATAAAAGCAAAGAGCAAATCGCCTCAGAACTCTTAGTTTCCATTGATAAGCGTTTAGCAGCTTCTCGCTATCTATTAAAAAAATATCCTTCTGATCTCTATTGGACAGTTTTTACTGAGTCAGACCGCGCTCAACATAGACTTTGGGCAGCAATGGATAAAGAACACCCTAAACACAAAGAACAACCCCCAAGCCTTTCTAATACAATTTTTGAAATTTACCAAAAACTAGATAGGGCAGTAGGCATATTAATAAATGATATTGACCCAGATACAACTATTTTTATTGTTTCTGATCATGGTTTTGGCCCATTTTATTCAGCTTTTGATATCCCTCGTTGGCTTTTGGATAAAGGTTATTTAGTTGAGCGAGGGGAAAAAGCCAAACTTAAATCAGCGCTTAAAAAAATAGGTGTTTTAGATGAAGTAGCAAGTGTCTACCAAGCCATTCGTAAGCCTTTCCAAAAAGAGATTGGCTATGGTGTAACAAAATTAAAATCTCAAGAATCTGAAACACAAAACTATTTTGATAAATTAGATTGGTCTAAGACTACGGCTTACTACACTTTAGATGGTGGAATTCGATTAAATCTTAAAGGGCGTGAGCCATTTGGAGCAGTTGAGCCAGGCCAAATGGCTGAAAAAATTAAGCAAGAAATCAAAAATGCTTTAATTAAACATAAATATCCAAACGGTGAGGCTGTTTTCCGATACATTCTTACTCAAGAAGAAGCCTTTGATGGCCCTTATCGTCATTTTGCTCCAGACCTAGTGTTATCAATTAATTATGGGGCTTATAAAGGCGATCTAAGCAGTGATAAATACCTAACACCCTCTAATCACAACACAGGCGAGCATACACCTGATGGTATTTTTATTGCGTGGGGCAAAAATATTCGACGTGGTGAGCAAATTTCTGGTGCAAATCTAAAAGATGTAGCCCCTACAGTGTTATTTCAAATGGATGAAGCACTTACTCCTGAAATGGATGGACGTGTTTTACAAGAAATTTTTACTTCAGAGTTTCTAGTATCAAGAGAAATAAAACGAGCAGGTACTTCTTATAAACAAACTCATCAAAATGTTCAAGATGAAGTATTTGCCAACGAAGGCATAGAGGATAAATTACGTAGTTTAGGGTATATGCAGTAGATGCTGACCTATGTGTCAGCATATGACCTATGTGTCAGCATATGACCTATGTGTCAGCATATGACCTATGTGTCAGCATATGACCTATGTGTCAGCATCTCTTTTTAGATAAAAATATAAATTTATGGTTAAAAAACGTGCAGTAATTATAGGTTTAGATGGTGCGACCTTTGATATCATTGACCCAATGATTGCCCAAGGTCGATTACCTAATCTACAACGTTTGATTGAAGGTGGTGTAAGTGGTGCTCTACGTTCTACACTCCATCCTAATAGCTTTCCTGGTTGGTCAAGTTGCACTACAGGTACATCTGAAGGAATGCACGGAGTCTACTCCCCTTTTATAAAAGTGCCTGGAGCATATGAATTTCGGGCAATGAGCGGGCTAGATATTCAAACTAAGACTATTTGGGAGATTTTATCAGACCGGGGTAGATCTGTTGGTGTAGTAAATGTACCAACAACTTATCCAACTGTCCCTGTAAATGGTTTTTTAGTAACAGGAATGCTTACTCCAAGTCTAGAATCACAATTTACTCATCCTCCTGAACTAAAATCAGAGCTTTTACAAGCTGTTGATGACTATATAATTGAGCCAAAACGAAATAATAACAAAGAGGAGAAGGCAGAAGAGTTTCGTCTTTGTCTTGATGCACGTCAAAGAGCGCTAGATTTTCTACTCCCTAAGTATGATTTAGATTTTCTTATGGTAGTGTTCTCTATTTTAGATCGCACTCAACACGATTTTTGGGCAGATATGGATACTACACACCATAAACATAACCCAGAAACTAAGCATAAAAACTTTATTTTTGAAATGTATGAGAAAGCAGATAAGGCTCTAGGGCGATTGCTAAAACATATTCCTGAAAAAACACCTATTTTAGTCTGTTCTGATCATGGTTTTTGTGCTTCTAGATATGAAATTCGCCTAAATGAATGGCTAAAAGAACAAGGTTATTTAGCTTATCAGGAGAGTTTTTCTTGGAAAGCAAAGCAAAAATTTGCTGCACTAAAGTCAAAAATAGAAAATCGTATTGCGGTTGCACCTCCAGCGGGTTGGGATAATGCATTAGATAAAAAAGCTTTGCGTGGTAAAGCCATTTTTGAAGAAATTGATTGGTCAAAAACTAAGGTTTTCTTTGGGCAAGATAGAGGGGTTTGGCTAAATCTTGAAGGCCGAGAAGCAAACGGTATTGTTAAAGAAAAAGACTATGAAGTTTTGCTTAATGAGGTCAAAGAAAAGCTTAAAAAACTGCGCTCTTCCTTTGATAATGAACTAGTTTTTGAGCAAGTTTTAACAAGAGAAGAAGCTTTTCAAGGAGAGTACTCTAATTTATTACCAGATTTAGTTTTAGTAACTCGTGATTCTCGCTATGTTCCGCTAGAAGGCCGTAGTCAAGACGGTATTTTTGCTAGTGGTAGTACTACATCTGGTGCACATGCTCCTTATGGAATTTTTATTGCTTATGGTGAAGGTATTCGTCAAGGAGTAAAAATAGAGAATGCTCACTTGCGTGATATTACGCCTACAGCACTTTATGCAATGGATGAAGCATTAACAGAAGATATGGATGGCAGAGCATTACAAGAAGCTTTTTTGCCTGAAATAGCCGCTTCGCGTCCTATACGTAGGCAAGGGAGTTCTTATAGAGATTCAACCCTTGCAAGTGCATTTGACGAAAACGAAGAAAACGAAATTAAAGAAAGAATGAGAGCTTTAGGTTATATTAGTTAGAATTCCCTAATTCTCTAAAGTAAAAAGCTCTTGACCTTCTAAATAACGATCATAAAAAATATTACTTACTTCTTCCATAGACATACCCATATTTCTTGCTTCTTTAGCTAATTCTACTGTAGTAGAGTAAATAGCTGTAGATGGTTCTTGTTCAGCATGAGCAAAGCCTTTTTCATCATAAAAAACTTTATGAAGAGCAAAATTAGCTTTTCCATCTTGCCAATGGACTACAACTCTATATTGGCTTTGATAATCGCTCCCCCAATCAGTAATTGCTTGATTATGAGTTAGACAACGTATCTCTAAAGCTTTCATTTCATTTGTACTTAGAGTACATCCACATTGATATTTCACTTGCATTATTAGATCTCCCTAGGAGTTTCACTAGTATTCCCAAAATGGTATTGGGATTTTACTGAATTAATAAGATTATATTTTTGTTTTTGTTTTTTATTGATTTCAAGAATCATAAATGTTGCAAAAAAGGCGGCAACTATTAAAGAGACATCTGCGGCAATAAAAAGCATAGTTGAGTGTTTAAGGTTAGAGAGGGTATTTTGCCTAAAAAATATATTACTTAATTGATTTAAGCAGGTAGCAAGTAAAAAGCTAGTCCACCACAATGAAACCAATTTAGGATCTTTTACATCAACCCAATTTCTAGGATTAGGGTTAGGTATGTCAGGATCGCTAGCATTAAATAATTCCTTAACAATTTTTCCTGGGTAAAATAAATTAGCAATAGGGATAAAAAAACCTCCTACAGCCCAATTAGGGGAATACTGTAAACCTTTAGCTTCTAGTGAAAAGAGGTTTTTATAAGCTTGATAGATCCATAAACAAAAAGGTATAGCACATAAAATTGTAACTAGTACATTTCCAAGTTGTGATAGACCAAATAAGCCTTCTGAGAAAAAAATCTCTGACTCAGATAAAATATCTCCTTTTTCTATTCTTTTTATTGATAGGATGTAAACAATTCCTAAAACAATCTCAAAAAGATTTCCAATTACGGTACAGCCTAGCATGAGTATAGTGATAATAGTTTTTGGCTCACTTATCTTAAACTGAGGGTTATTTTCCATCATAGAACTTACTCCTAGATAACTAAGTATTTTTTTTAGCTATAATAACATAATGGGACATACAGAAATATAAAGTTACTTAACAATCCAGTTAGTTGGCTCTCCTAAAAGCCTAAGGCCGATTCTGTAGGTTTTATCAACAGTATTAAAGTTAATATGTTTTATTTCGCCTTGAGCATGGAATTTTCCTTGAAATCCAACTATTTCAACTATTGAATTTAAGTCTAGCTCGTGTTTACAGAGCATAAAACATATGCCATGTTTACTAACATCTTCTGTTTGAATAACTTCTACAAAATACTGTCCGCTTTTATCTAATCCTCGAATACTTAAGCTAAGTCTTAATTTAGCTCTTGGTTCGCCACGTTCGCTAGTAATATTGTCTTGAGCCATTGTAGGATGTTTTAGGTTAAGAGATGCACCCTGTTTAGCTAAAGGAGGTTGGTTAAGTGGTAAACTACCTTTAGGAGTCTGATTAATTACAGGGCTAGATAGGTTACTAGATAGGTTATTTGTAGGGCTATTTGTAGGGCTATTTGTAGGGCTATTTGTAGGATTAGACGGTTTATTATTTAGAAAATTAGAAGAATTTTGTATAGAGGGGTTAGGCCATGGTGGCTGAATTGGCGGATTACTAAGTGAGCGTGAAGAAAAATTAGAAAAATTAGAGGAATTAGAAGGATTTGTTTTTTGGTTTAGTGTTAACGGATTAGGTGAATTAAGGGAATGTTTTTCTACTCCTTGTGGGCCAAGAGGGCGAGTTAGAAAAACATCATTAAGTCCTGATTTTGGTTCTGGTTCTAGTAGTGGGTTTGATTGAAATATGGGCTGACTGATTTCTATCTCAGGAGCATCTTTAGAAATAAAAGCGACTCCTACGCCAATAGATCCATCTACTCTATTTCTAACACGGCGTACTTGAGCATAAATTTGGTATTGAGGGGCTTCTTGATCAAAGAGTCTTAGCTCTATAGGCATTGGGAGAATTAAGCGCAGAATATCATCTACATCAACACGATTTTGTAAGCGGAAAGATGCACCTAGAGGGCTAAGATTTAGGGTTTCAGTTCGTTCATAAAACCGGCTATGCTCACAGGCATAGCTATAAACTTCTATTGGTAATACTAAAGCTGTTCTATAGTATTTTCTACGTTCGTTGCTCACAAAAATGCCTTGATGTAAATTTTAGATGCTAAAGTATAGCCTACTTTTTTTGCTAGTGCATCGATTTTTAAGTAGCAGTTTGCAATCAGAAGGTTTATCATCGCTTGCAAGTTCTTAAACTTTGGAAATAGTGCAATGACTGAGATTAAAATTCTTAAAACCTCTAGTGAACTCCAACAAGCAATCCAAATATTAACTCAGGCCGAATGTATTGGCTTAGATACAGAAACCACTGGACTAGATCCTTATACTAGTAAACTTAGACTAATACAGATAGCTACAGCAAAAGAAGCTTTTATTATTGATCTTTTCCATACACCTCAATTAGCTAAAGAGCTAAAATCATTACTACTTGCTGAAAAACCAATTAAGATTCTTCATAATGCTAAATTCGATCTAAAGATGTTAAAACATCATTTAGGGCTAGAAGTTAACTCTATATTTGACACTATATTAGCAAGCAAATTAATTTCAGGGGGACGTGAAGGAGAGTCACATAGTTTAGCTAAAACTGTAACAAGGTTTTTAGGAATTGAAATAGATAAAAGTGAACAGACTAGTAATTGGGCAGAAAATAACTTAAGCGAAAGTCAGATAGAATATGCGGCTCAAGATGCTTTAATAGTTTGTAAACTCTATCAAGCTCAGTTATTAAAACTATGTGATTTAGGGCTTTTAGAGACAGCTGAGCTTGAGTTTGACTGTGTTTCAGCAATTGCTAATATGGAACTAGCTGGAATGCTTTTGGATAAAAAACGCTGGCAAGAAATAGTTAAAGAAACAGAAACAAAACACTTAAGAGTAGCAACAGAGCTTCGTCAAGCACTAGAGCCAGTAGATGAGCAAATGAGTCTTTTTGGAGAATCCACAATAAATCTAGATAGCCCTAGCCAAGTCCAAGAAGCATTAAGAAAACTTGGGATTCCTCTTTTAGATACACGTAGTTCTCACCTTCAACATTTAGCAAAAGAATTTCCAATACTAGAACAATTATTAGAATATCGTAGTTTACAAAAAGCTCTTTCTAGCTATGGATTAGGAATACTTAAGTTTATTAACCCTGTGACAGGGCGAATTCATGCAAATTTCTTTCAAATAGGAACACCAACAGGCAGACTTTCTTGTCAAGAGCCTAATTTGCAACAGATTCCACATTCGGCAAATTACCGAAGTTGTTTTGTGGCTGCGCCTGGAAATCAGTTAATAGTAGCTGATTACTCACAAATTGAGCTTAGGATTTTAGCAGATTGGGCTTGTGATGATGTATTAATTAACGCTTTTAACAGCGGGGCTGACTTACATTGTATTACTGCAAGCCAAATGTTTGGTATTGCTTTAGCATCGGTTACACCAGAACATCGCTCAGCCGCTAAACAGCTTAATTATGGAATAATTTATGGTATGGGGCCACAAGGTTTAGCTAATAGAATAAACCGACCTTTGGGTGAAGCTGAGCGTTTAATTGATCGCTATTTCTTAACTTATAGTTCGGTAGCTCGTTGGCTTGAACAAGCAGGAAGAGATGCACTTAATAATAAACAGACTCGTACTAGATTAGGTAGATTGATGTATACAGAAAGTACTGAAACACATGAACTACCACAATCAGCAATTATAAGATTAGGCAAAAATATGCCTATTCAAGGAACTTCCGCCGATATTAGTAAATATGCTATGATGCTTTTATATAGATCACTTGCTAAGACTTCTGCGCGACTTATTAATAATGTTCATGATGAGTTAGTCTTTGAAGTAGCAAAAGATGAGGCAGGTGAGGTTGCCAAAATAATTGAAAAAGAAATGGTGGCAGCCGGGCAAGAATTCATTCATAATGTGCCAGTAATTGTAGACCTTAAAATTTCTGAAGCTTGGTTAAAATAATTGTTTGTGTAGGTGGTGAGTTTGATGAAAAAGTGCGCGGCTTGCCTAAAAGAATATCCTCAGGATACTCTTTTTTGTCCCTATGATGGTAGCCGATTAACTAACTTTAATGAAAATGAACCTTATATTAATACCATTCTAGATAATAAATACCGAATTGATTTTAAGGTAGCAGAAGGTGGAATGGGAAATGTTTATCGAGCTACACATCTTCATTTAGGTATCCCTGTTGCAATCAAAATAATGCATGAAGAATTAGTATCTGATATTAATTCTATAGAGCGTTTTCGCCGTGAAGCGCAAGCCACAATGCAAATTCGCCATACTAATGCTATTGCAGTTTTAGATTTTGGGGTAACTACTGATCACACAGTTTATTTAGTAATGGAATTTTTAGAGGGTTGTACTTTAAGAAGAAGATTAAGAGAAGTCGCAAGGTTTTCTATTTCAGACACTAATTGGGTTATTCAGCAAGTTTGTGCAGGAGTTCATGCGGCTCATAAACGCAATATAATTCATAGAGACTTAAAACCTGATAATATTTTTCTACAAAGAGAAGCAGGTGAAGAAATAGTTAAAGTCTTAGATTTTGGTATTGCTAAACTAAAAAACCAAATAGAAGAACAAGATAGAATCCTAACACGCCAAGGTATGGTAGTAGGAACACCTCATTATATGTCACCAGAGCAATGTTATGGTAAAGAAGTAGATGTTAGATCAGATATTTATAGCTTAGGTGTTATTATCTATGAGCTTTTAGCAGGTGTTCCACCTTTTGATGCTGATACACCAATTGCTTTGGCAATGAAACAAGCTACAGAAGCCCCCCGCCCAATTTATGAAATTAATCCTGATATTCCTGTAGATATTAACAACATCATAATGCATGCTCTAGAAAAAAATCCTAGTAAACGGCACCAAACTGTAATAACTTTAGCTCAAGAACTAGAAATGGCAAGTACCAGAGTTTATGTTTATATGGGTAAAGCTATTGATAGCAAGCAAATAGATGCAGAGTTACTTGATATAAATACTCCTATTAATGATATGTTAGGTAGTGAAGCCTATCCAACCCCTCAATCTTTTTCAGTGGAAAAATTACCACCTAGTCAAAGCTTTAATAAACCTATTCAAACTAACCCTCTACCTAGTGTGAAGATAGAAGAACCAAAAAACATACCTATTAATCCATTACCTGATATTGTTCAAACAATGATGAAAGATTTATCAGAAAATACAGAAAATAATATTGAACCTAATAAAACCAAGGCTAAGAATATAAAGAAAACTAATAAAACCTACCCTGTGATTTGTGAAATATGTGGTCAAGAAGTAGGGCGCAGTTTGGTTGCAGGTTCAACTATTATTTGTCCTGATTGTCGTAGAAATAGCCGTAAAATAAAGCGGCCTGAGTTTTAGCTATTAGCCAAAGATAAACTAAATGTCCGTTTTTGGGATTTTAATGTCTCATATTTATGACAACTCAGATAAACCATTAATCTATTATCTTTTGTTTTATCAACTAGTTATTAATATGGCTTGCTACTTGCTTTTCTCTCTTTAGGAGGTCTTTTTATGGCTATTAGTGTAAAAAATGAATCTTTAGCAAAACGCTGTGAAATTTGTCATAAAGATGATTGTTTTGACCCTATTGAGAATAAATGCAATCGCTGTGATAGCTTACAAAATAGCCTATTTATCCCTATTAGTCTTGCACAAGAAACTAATAGCTTTTTCTCTTCTCTACTTTGTCGATTAGGTATTCATAAGTGGCATCATTTTCGTTGGGAACGTTTTTGCTTACGATGTAACACATCCCAACATGTATGGAGAATTATAGATCGCTCTATTTTATGGCGAGATACAAATGATTTATTAGAAAATGATTACCAAGAAAATTCATCTAGCAGTCAAGAGATTCTAGAAACTCCTTTGCCTTTACGTAAATGGCAATGTGAACATTGCTATCGTTTTGTAATGAGAGTGCATCCTCCTGGTATATTTGAACCTTGTCAATATTGTGGGACTCTAAATTACATACTAAGAGAAAAAGCAAATAAGAATTAATTAAAGAAATATAACTAAGTACTCAGTAAACTAAAAAACTTAGATTCTTACATTCTTAAGCCCCAAGGGGGGCGAAATAATTGTAGCCAAGGGTGTAAACCCTTGGAATAGAAAGAGTTCACAGAAAAAGCCGCAAAGCGGCGAAAGAATAAAAAAATAGCTTAGAATGTTTATTATGTCGCCCCGCTGGGGCTTGAAGAGCTAACTAACTGAAAACCCGAGTGCTTACGCACTGGGCTACAAATATTTCGCCCTCCTCAGGGCTTAAGAATTAAGAGTCCATAAAGCTTAGGAGTTAAGACCCTATACTTTTTTAGTTTACAGAGTACTAATGCTAATTAATTAGCCAGTTTATTTTTAATTATTGTAAATAATAATAAATTAACAAGTAATAGGCCAATTTTCAGTTTTCTCAATTAGCTTTAATCCTATTCTAGCCATATCACAATCATAATCCCATTCCCAATCGGCGACTTCAGCGCTAGCGATACAAAAATTATCTCTTTCTATTAAAACCCTTGTACCTATGGGAAGTGGAACATATGTTAAAACGGCTACGCCTTGATCGCTTATATCTTTAGTAAGTGCTAGCATAGTTTCAGGTTCTTCATTATCTGGTATTTGAATCCTAACAAAATATTGTTGTGGGTTTCGCGATTGAGAACGTTGTTCAGAAAAAGGGTTATTAAGCGTTTTAACTATTGTGGATTTCATATTCCACCTCCTAACATAACTAAGAAAAATTTTGTTACTTTGCATTTTGCACTTTGTGTTCCAAACTGTATAATAAAATAAATTTTTGTATAATTCATTTATTTTGAATTAAATACAGTTTGCTTTTAAGTTTTTTTTAGCCCCTTTAAGATCTTTTGAGAATAAATCCTCATAGTTTTTAGTAAATATCTTTTTCTGTGAGAGATTTCGCTCATTAAAAATTTATCAAAAAATAGAATTTTTCTAATCCATCTTCTTATAAGCAGAAGACTGTATTAAATTCTTTAAAAACCTCATTATTAGGAAAAAAGAATTAAGAATTAAGAAATGTTTTTATTAGATAAAAAATTTATAACTTGCTATGGTTTAAGATTTGCTTTAATAGAAATTAAATAATTTCTAATTCATAACCTTAATTATTTGTTAAAAGAAAGTGTTTTGATTATGAAAGAAATCTTACGCAAGTCAGCAACTTTTCCATCAGTAGCTAATACATCTAACACAATAACAGATGTTAAGCATTATTTACGCTTAGCATCAATATTTGAGGCTACTACAGATTTAGTAGCAACAATTGATTCTACTAACCAAATAATTCATATTAACCGCGCTGGTCAAAAAATGCTTGGTTTTGATAATGGAAAAGCTATAAGTTTGTCTTTATTAGATATTTATCCTATTTATGAGCGTGGCTTTATTAGCTCTCAAGCCTTGCCTATTGCTATTCGTGATGGGGTTTGGAGTGGAGAGACTGTAATTTTTTCTTCTATAAATAATCAAGAAACTAATGTATCCCAAGTAATAATTGCCCATAAAAATGACTTAGGGCAAGTAGAGTTTTTTTCTACTATTGCTAGAGATATTACAGATCTTAAAAAAGCAGAAAAAGCTTTAACAATGTTTGCAAAAGTCTTTGAAAGCACACAAGAAGGAATGATGATTACAGATGCAAATAATAAAATCCTAAATATAAACCCTGCATTTACAGCTATTACAGGTTATATACTAGAAGAGGTAATAGGTAGATACCCTAATTTTCTACAATCAGGTAAGCATGATGAAAGGTTTTATCAAAAACTTTGGTATTCAATAAATAGCTTTGGTAAATGGCAAGGAGAGATTTGGAATAGAAGAAAAAACGGAGAAATTTATGCTGAATGGTTAACTATTAGCACAATCAAAGATGATAAAGGTAAAATTACTAACCATGTTGCAATTTTTTCAGATATTACAAGTGTTAAACTTGCTGAAAACCGCCTTATCCATTTAGCTCATCATGACGTGCTCACAGGCTTACCTAATAGGCTTTTATTTAATGATAGATTAGACCAAGCATTAATAAAGAGTTATAGGGATGATTCTCTTGTAGCAGTAATTTTTATAGACCTAGACCGTTTTAAGCCTATAAATGATACTTTTGGGCATCGCATAGGGGATTTACTTCTACAAGCTGTAGCTGAGCGTCTGCGTGGTTGTGTTCGTGAAGAAGACACTGTAGCTCGTTTAGGGGGAGATGAGTTTACTATTATTTTAGAAGATGTTGCTAAAGCTCAAGATGCAGCTAAAATTGCAAAGAAAATTATCACAACCCTCTCTAACACTTTTGTTATAGAAGGCCATAAGTTAAATATTGGAGCTAGTATAGGAATTAGTGTATTTCCTGTAGATGGAAAAGATAGTGAAACTTTAATAAAACATGCTGATAAGGCTATGTATAAAACTAAAGAATCTGGTAGAAATGGTTTTTTATTTTATCAACCTTAATTTGTAATTAATGCTTTAGATTATAGGTTTTTAGGCTCAACAAAGGTCATATCAAAAGGTTTCCCTGCTATAGAATAGAGAGGTAAACTTGAATTTAGTGTAGGAAATCGCTTATCCCAATTATTTATTTCCATTCCAGCGCTAGCTAAATGAGTTTTAATGCTTCCACAAGTAAAAAGCCATCTATCATCTAATTGTCCAAAACTTGGGACTGGTAGCCAAATAGCAGGTAAAGCGCTTCTTTCTTGATCTACAGTAATACTTGCTATAAACCCTTGTTCATCTTTAATTTCAACTGTATTTGTTTGCCAAGAAAATTCTGCTATTTCCTTATTTAACCCCCAAATACGCCGTCCTCCCCAAAGAGAAGACATATCATTTACCCATATATAATGAACATAAAGCCCTATTCTCCACATATGTCTAGCTAAAGACCCTATTATTAACTCATCATAGACGAGTGTTCCGTGTAAATAACGAATTAATGCTACGACTAAGTATCTATGATTAAGTACTGGTTTTAGAGGTACAGGAGGTCTAATAGGAATACGTGTCTTAAATATGCCTACCCAAGAATCGCCTCCTAGTTGCCAAGGGGCAGGAGGATAAGAAATTTTTGGCGTTTCTGGTAATTGTAATTGTCCTGTTTTACCTACCATAGTTAAAGATCCTAATTTTTAGGTTTAAGTTTGGGTTGTTGCCATAGACCTTGACCAAAATAAATGGCACCACAACCTACACAGCTATCATGTGCTATTAATTCCTCATCATCTCCGCCAATTGGCCTTAAGCTTTGTAGGTCTACTTTACAAGCACAATTTGGGCAGACTAAATCACTTGCTGACCAATAACCAACAATTAAGAATAAATTGGTCATAAAATATCCTTTGAATCTCTTAAAACATTTACTTAAAATTTTTTAGCCATAATAACAGACTGTTAAACTAAGAGAAACAAACTTCCTTCTTAAGTACTTTTTTATGTTATGCTCAAATTAACAAATATTTTGCTTTATAATTAACTTACTTAAGGAAAAACTTATGATGATGATTACTGGTCTTTCTGGTAATGAAATTTATTGTTTAGCACAAAAAGGTTGGTCGCCTGGTAATATCGTAGTAGGTAATAGTGTTTATTCTTTAGGTCTTGTACGAGGAATTACTAGCGGGTTAAAAACCTTAGCTGGTGGTGAAATTGAAAATATTACTCAGCTAATTAATGAAGGCCGTCATGTTGCTGTTCAGCGTATGATAGCCGAGGCTACTCGTGAAGGAATGCATGGGTTAACTGGAGTTTCTTCTGAGTTAAGAAACTTAGGTGGAATGACAGAATTTTTAGCAATTGGTTCAGCGATTTGGAATAGTAATCCTAGTGCAGCTTTTTTCTCAACGGCTTGTTCAGGCCAAGAACTCTACTGTCAAGCTGATTCTGGTTATGCTCCAAAACATTTTGTTATGGGAAATGTAGCCTATGCCTTAGGTATAGGCCGAAGTATTTTAGGCGGATTAAAAGTTATTGCCAAACGAGGAGAAATAAAAGAATTTTCTGATATGTATAATCATACAAGGCATTTAGCATTAACTAGGTTAGAGCAAGAAGCTTATAACTTAGGTTGCAATGCTGTAGTTGATATAAATACAAAGATTCTAGGTTTTGGTGTTGGCGTAAGTGAAATGTTAATGGTTGGGACAGGTTCATATAACCCTATACTAGGGCAATTGCCACGTCCTGTTACTTCAGAATTAACAGGTGAAGAGTTATGGAACCTTACTAGAATGGGATATTCTCCACTTCGTTTAGTAATGGGAACATCGGTTTATTCTCTAGGAATTATTGGTGGAATTACTGCTGCTTTTCGTTCTCTAAGACGAGGTGAAATACCAGAAATGACTCATTTAGTCTATGAAGCTCGTGAAAATTGTCTTGGTCTAATTAGTAAAGAAGCCCAAGAATTAAAGGCTGATGGGGTACTTGGTATTAAGCTTTTTGTATATGATTTAGGTTCAGGATTAATTGAAATTATGGCTATTGGTACAGCTATTCGTAAAAATGACCAAGTTAACACTTCTACAGACCAACTTCCTCCACAAGCTGTTATTCGTGATCGTGATACTTTTTTTGTAGAAAATAGTCTTTTTAGCCAAATGAGAGCATCTTTAGGTAATGAGTAACACAAAAAGCCCCTTTTAGGGGCTTTATTGCTTTACATATTTCTATATTCCTATCTAGATTTAAGCAATCATTAGCTCAGAATTTGCATTTTCTACACCTTTAGCCGCTTTCTTACTCTTTTTAGGAGTAACAACTTGGATAAATTTTCCAAATGTTCCATCTGCGCTACGTTCAATTAAGTATTTGCGTCCTCGACGAACCATGTAAGTTTTCTTTGCTTTTCGTGCCATTTTGGTAACTCCTTTATTTATAAGTTTTGTAATCATAGATGGGAACTTAAAATATTTAGTTGCTTTAATGGCTCACAAATTCTTTTATTTTCGCAGCTAAATTAGCTCAAACTGCTTTTCTACCTCAAGTAAAGATTCAGTAGCATGAAGATCGGCTTTTAATTCTTCTACTTCCATTTGTAGTTCAACAACCTGATTCTGTAGCCTTATATTACGTTCTTTTAATATAGCAATGCACGCCCAAGGGTTTTCCATATGTCCTTTAGAATTACTAGTTAGAATATTGCAATTAGGGCAAATCATTTTACTTTCTCCAAAACTTTTTAATCTACTTTAATATTCTTTTTTCTTAAATGTTATTACTTTAAGTTTATTAAATAGGGATGTTACTGCTTCTATTTTAACTGGGTCATTAAGGTCAAAAAACCAAAATCTTTCTATATCACCTAAGCCCATAGCCATTTGTGTTGAGCCTTGGGATTTATGTTCTGCTAAAAGCCAATTAGCAATAATTTTATAATTTAAGTTATCTCTAAAACCAAATTTTTGTGTTCTATCAAAAAAGAAAATAGGAGCATCTTTATTAATTTTGGTAAGTGGATAGCCTTCTAGCCCGCTATAGTCTTTATTTGGGTTTTCATCCTTATTTGAAATGGATGCACCCAAAACTATAGGTCTATTTTTTATTGGTAAATTCTTTATTACTTCTAAAGCTAAAAGTGTTGCGCCTTTATGATGACCATGAGTATCTATTGTAGGTAGAAGCGTAAAAACATAGTCATAATTTCCATTAGCAATAATTTCTGATAGTCTCTTTTTTACAAGTTCTATATCCCAAACACCATCAAAAACTTCTTTTACATCTTGGGTAAATTTATGGTCTTTTTGTTCTAAGAAATAATAGCTTCTTAGCCCAATAATTTTCCCACCATTCATCATCTCTCTTTTTCTAATAGTAGGTAAATATTCTCGTCCAATTTTTTCATCTGTAAGCTCTACTCCATAAAAATCGTCTGCTAAAGTTGAGTATTTATAGCCACCTTCGCCATTAGTAACTATTGCTATATCAACCTTTCCTTTTAAGTCATGTGTTATTTTATAAATTGTTACAGCAAAAGTACTTTCATCATCAGGATGCGCAGTAATTATTAATGCTTTTAATGGTGTATTTTCAGAAGTTTGTGCTAGAGCAGAAAAAGAAAATTGCACTAAGAAAAATACTAAAAATAAGAATCTTGTTATAAACGAATTTTTTAACATTTTTATCACCTTAATTTTAATCTATTTTCTTAATATTCAATATTTTCTAGTTTTAAGAAATATAAATTTCCTAATTGATCGCAGCTAATAATTACACCATTATCACTAATTGCAGAACGTATAACTAAGCTAATTGTTGGAAACACAGCTATTACTGTCTCATTAGCTACATCTAAAACTCTTAAGGTATTATCTTCATATCTTAAGACTTGGTATTTATTATTTTTTGTAATGGCAACTTTAGTATCAAACCAACCTTTATGCTCTTTTATTATCCTTTTAGTAACCAGATCCCAAAGCCTTAATTTTCCTCTAAAATTTGCTGATGCAAAATGCCTATTGTCTTGCCCTAGCATTAAGCCGTAAACTCCTGCTCTATCAATTAGCGTTGTATCAAGTATTTTCTTATTTAAATCCCAGATTTTTATAGTCTTATCTTCACTTGCAGATATAATATATTTATCATCTGTAGTTATAAGTAAACTTAATACTCTATCTTGATGATCATTTAATAGAGCAATACAACCTAATGTAGCTAAATCCCATACTTTTACTTGAAAATCATCACCTGCTGAGACTAAATATTTATTATCTGATGTTAAAGCTAGAGCATTAATAGAACTTTTATGAGCACTTATTGATGCTATTTCTTGGTTATTTTTTATATCCCAGATTTTAATTAACCCGCTAGTTTCTGCTGAAACTCCTAAATCACCATCTAAGCTTATTGTAACACTTGAAATATTAAATCTTTGTTTAGTCTCTATTACAGATAATTTAGCATAGTCTAAATCCCATAATTTTATATCTCCATCTTTGCTACTTGAAATAATATAGCGATTATCTGAAGTTATTTCTACATCGGTTATTAAATCATTATGCCCAGTTAAAACTGTAATAGGTAGCCCTGTAGTTAAATTCCAGATATGAATAGTTTTATCATTACTTCCTGCAATAATATATTCATTATCTGAAGTTATTTTTACTTTACTTATACTACTAGTTGCACCTCTTAAGGTCGCAGTTAATGTTTTAGTAGCTAAATCCCAAACTTTTATTGAACGATCCTCGCTAGCAGAAATTAAATATTGATTATTTGATGTAACTGCAAGTGATGTAATTCCAAAATCATGTGCTAATAAGCTTATAATTTCGTTTTTATTTATTAGATCCCAAATTATTATTTTTCCATCATTACTTCCTAGAATTAAATATTGATTATCTATACTTATTGTTAAAGTATTTATAATAGAATTATATTCTTTTAATGTAAGTAACGGGGTTTGGTCATTAATTAATATATTAAGATTAAAATTCCAAATTTTTACACTACGATCTACACTTGTTGAAATTAAATATTTATTATCTGAAGTTATTAATAAAGATAATATACTTCCACTGTGTTCTTTTAAGCTTAAAAGTAATTCTTTTTTAGTTAAATCCCAAATATTTATTATAGAATTTGAATCACCTGAGGCTATATATTGATTATTTACATCAATAGTTAAGCTAAATATTATTCCACTATGTTTTGTTAGCGTTATTATTTCTTCTTGTGTTAATGGATCCCATATTTTTATTTTTCCATCTTCTCCTGCAAGAATTAAATATCTATTATTTGAGGTTAGTTTTATGGCTTGAATACCAATTAGATTACTTATTAAGTTCTCTTTTAATGCGTTATAAATATGTTTTTCAGGTTTATTAAGCCAATTAAAATAAGTATAAGGTAAAGATATTTCTTCTAGATATTTTAATGCTTTTTGTGAAATTTCTTTTTCAATTCTTTGATTAATAGCTTGTTGTAAAAATATATCTAGTTCTATATTCTGCCTAATAATATAACTTTCGCTATCTAAAAACTTAAACCAAGCTAATAGTTTATTTTGTTTATCAGTCTCTAAATTTTCTGGAATAATTGATATTGCTTTTTTATAAGTAGATATTAACTCATTAAACATTCCAATACTTATTTTATTATTAATAAATTTAATATTTGTTAATAAATCTAGGAGTTTTATACAAATTTCTTTTGTTTTTAATTTATCATTTAATTTAATAGAAATTAAAATATAATCTAATAAATAATTATCTATATAATTTAGATAGTAGTATAAAAACTCTTTCCCAAGATTTTCTAGCCAATTAATAATAAAATCATATAGTAAAGTGATCTCCCTTGTTTCTAACAGTTTATCTTTTACAAAGCTAGTAAACTGGTGATGAAAAAAAACTTGTTTATTATTTGGGAGCTTAATTAAGTAAGTTTCAATCTCAGATAGATATTCTTTGATTTGTTGTATTTTTATATTATTTATAGAAAAGATATCAGATAACTCTTCAACACTCAAAGCTTGGTAACTAATAGCAATTAAACCTATTATTTGCTTTATATTTATTTGATTTATTTTAGTAGTATTTTTATTAGTAAATAGAAACCTATTATAAATAGTGATAAAGCTTAGTTTTATATTATTTTTTGAAATACAAACTTCTAGATCTATATTTTCAGCAATATTATTTTTTATTTCTTTAGTGATACTTTCAATAATTAGTTTTAATATAGTTATATTGTTTTGTGATTCTTTAAGTAATAGATTAATTATTACTTTTAGCATTAATTGAAAGCCTATATTTTTAGATAAGTGCTCTAAGTTATTATTAATTAAGTAGCTATTAAAAACTAACCTAGCTTCTTTAGAATTAATAGGGTCTAGTCTTTTAATAGTTAAATTTGTCAAGCGTTCTTCTAAAGTATTTATAAGCGAAGGGACTTCTCTAGCAGCTAAAAAAAAATAAACATTTTTAGGTAATTTAATAGGTAATATTTTTATTAAATCGTTAATATCTAAATCATCTAAATCATCAATAATAATAAATATTTTATCTTTTTCTAATAATAAAATATTTAATAATCTAATAAAATAATAGCGTAGGTCATTTAAGCTAGAATAGTAAATATAGCTAGACAAATTATCTTGATCTATCTGTGCTACCTGCCAGCTTAGAAACTGCAAAATGCGAATAGGGTTTCTAGAATTTCTAGACATATGGATAAAGCTAGTATTTTGTTTAAGTTGGCTAAATTTAGCTAGCAGCGCAGATTTACCAAATCCCGCGCCACCAGTAAGCAAAAAATATCCACTGGAATTAGTCTTTACCCAATCATCTAAAATTTTTAACCAACCATCACGACCAACAAAATTTTTTATATGAGAATTTATTTGTCCCCAAACTTCTTCTAAGTATTTCTCTTGCCAACAAACAATGTTTTTTTGATCATAAAAAATTTCTTCTGAGTTATTAGCGCTATTCATTGAATGATACACAGTAGTAGATTAGAATTAAAACATAATTAAACAGACGTAACTATAACAAATAGGTTACTTTAAACCCAATGTAATTTATATTTTTGCTAAAGAAAAAAATAACTAAATTTAACCTAAACTTGCTTAGCCCTAAACATCCCACAAAATTTTATTTTTAAGAAACTTATAAAACTATGTCTGAAACTTCCAATAATGTATCTAATTCATCTGCTTGGGTTTATCACCCAGTAATAGACTTAATAATAGGATGTGGGGCTTGGACAGCACCTTTACTAATACTAGCCAATCCCTTTATCAATAGTGCTCCACAAAATTTAGCAATGATATTTTATTTGCTATCACTTTTTTGCAACTATCCTCATTATATGGCAACAATTTACCGTGCCTATAGAAACAAAGAAGATTTTGTTAAATATAAATTTTTTACTTTATATTTAACAAGTGTACTAATAATTTTAGGGGTATTTGCACATTTTTCACATAAAATTTTAGCTATTATTTTTACTGTTTTTCTTACTTGGAGTCCTTGGCATTATATGGGACAAAACTTTGGCCTTTTTATGATGTTAAACCGTAGAACAGGAGTAGAAATAAGTAAAATTGACCGTAGCGCCATTTATTTAGCTTTTCTAGCCTCTTACCTAATGCTCTTTTTTGGATTTCATACAGGCGCATCACTAGATCCCTATGTATTATCCTTAGGAATTCCTGAAGTTGTTGGTAAAAGCGCTAAAGTCACTTGCCTAGCTATGTTTTTGCTTACAGGTTCTTATGGACTAATTAGTTTAATTAGCAAACTAGGTCTAAGAGCAATGTTAGCTCCTCTAGTTTTATTTTCTACAGAATTTCTTTGGTTTGTTTTACCTACAACATTGCAAATGGCAAATCTTCTAGATTATGTGCCTCAAGCCCGTTATAGTACCGGAGTTTTAGCTATTATGCACTCAGTCCAATATCTTTGGATTACTAGCTACTATAGAAAACGCGAACTTAGTGCTAGCACAAATGATAGTAGTTGGCGACTACTACCTTATTTAGCAACACTTATAGTAGGAGGAATTGCTCTATTTATTCCTGGGCCTTGGCTAATTAGTTATGTTTTTAGTTATGATTTTGGGACTAGTTTTCTAGTATTTACAGCACTAATTAATATCCATCATTTCCTTCTTGATGGAGCGATTTGGAAACTTCGTGATAATCGTATTGCAGATTTACTAATTAGTAGTAAAGAAAAGCTTTCTGAGTCAAAAGTAACAGAAGCTTTTACTGGACTAACCTCTTGGATTATAAGTAGCAAAACCCCTGCTAGAACACTTAGAGTTGTTCTAGCAATCATATTATTAATATTTGCAAGTATCGATCAAACTAGGTTTTTTCTTTTACTCAATGATACAAATCTTTCCTATTTAACTTATGCTGAAAAGTTAAATCCAAATGACTCCATAGTAAAAAGCCGTCTAGCATTAATTAAAGCTAATGCTAATAACCTAGAAGAAACTATTAGTATACTTAAAAGTGCTTTAGCGCTTAATCCTTATGATCTAGAAAATCAAAACCGTCTAGCACAAATACTTGTAGAAAACCAACGTTTTGGAGAAGCTTATGACCATTATCAAAAAATGTTAGGCTATATTAAACTAGATGCTAATTCTTGGCTTAATTTTGGGATACTAGCAACACAGCTTAATAAAAATGATGAGGCTATTTCTTATTGGGAAAAATCCATTGAACTCGATTCCAAAGAAATAACTACGGTTATTTATTTAGCTGATAGTTATTTTCGTAAGTCAGAATATGCTAAAGCTATTACTTATTATGAATCGTTTTTAACACTTACTCTAGAGCAAACAATTGAACAACGTCCAACACCTAAAGAATTAATATCAGTAGCATTAAAACTAAGTGAATGTTATGTACAAACTAATTTCCCTGAGCAAGCACTTAAGTATTCTGAACAGGCACTTAAAATAGCTGAATCTTCAAAAGATAGAGTCTTACATAGTTTTGCACTAGTTAAATTAGCAGAACTTATGGCAACGCTTGAAGACTTTGACAAAGCAATTTTAACTTACCAAAAAGCACTAAAATTAGATGAAGAAATCAAAGATAATAAAATATCTTCTATAGATTGGTTTAATTATGGAAAAATTTTAGTAAAAGCTAATGCTTCTGAAACAATGATCCTAAGTTGTTTTCTTAAAGCAGAATCTTTAATAAAAAATACTCCTGGAGAAGAGTTAACAGAAATATCTAGAGCAATTAATGATTTAGAAAAAATGACTGGAGTAGAAAAAGCTAAAATAGTAGAAGATTTGGATAATTATGCAAATAAAGCACTTAACTTAAAGCCATAAAAAAAGAGAGGCAAGTTAACTTGCCTCTCTTTTTATGTTTATTTTATTAGCTTAATTTATCTAGTGCCAGCAGTTGCACCTTTTCCACGAATTTCTAATTCCTTGAAAATATTATTTGCTCCTGCCATACGTTCGGCTAGAAGTAGTACATAGCGAATATCTACACAAATAGTTCGTGATTGTGCTTCATTATAGCCATAATCACTTCCTAAGCCCTCATAGTTACCATCAAAAGCTACGCCTATCATTTCTCCACGTCCATTAATTACTGGGCTACCTGAGTTACCACCAGTAATATCATTAGTTGTCATAAAAGCAACTACCATATCTTTAGTAGCAGCATCATCATATGGAGTAAAGTTTTTAGAAGAATTGATTTGCTTAATTGAGTTTGGAACATCAAAAGGTTCTTTACCTGTATCTTTATCAACTACTCCTTGGAGTGTAGTAAAGTATCTATAATGTACACCATCACGAGGCTTATAACCCTTTACTTCACCATAAGTAAAACGTAGTGTGCTATTAGCATCTGGATAAGAAAGTTCGTTTCTTAAACTAGACATTCCATCAATATAAAGTGAACGAAGGCGAGGAATATTAGTAGTAAAGTTTTGATCTATCTTACGGGTTTTTTCTAGCTCAGAATTAGCTTCTAATAAAAATTTTAGAGTAACACTACCATTAGAACGTATATCAGTAGCAGATAAACTAAATAATTTACCAATGCTATCAGCATTATTAAATTCTTCTACTAGCTGGCGAGCAAAATCATTTACAGCCCCTTGTCTTGCTTCGCCTTGTCTAGAAGCAAAACGTTCTTCAATAAAAGGAATTTTTTGTCCTTCAGGTAAATCTAAAGCTTTATTTAAGTATAAGGCTATTAGTTTTGAATCTAATTTAGTATCAGCTTCTTTTAAGGCTTCAGGTAAACTTTTCTTAAATTGTTCTACTCTAGCATCAGAGAAAAATGGCGAGCGTTCTGACTCAGCTTTTTCTTTATCTAATGCACGACCTACAGCAAGAGAAACAAATCTTAAGGTAGTAACATTAGTTGACATACCTCCAAGAATAGAATTTCTCATGTAATTAGCTTTTCTTTCAGTATAAAGTTTTTCTAATTTTGAGAATAGATCTCCATATTTTGATTGTAGTGAAGAATCTTGAGCTATTTTTTGCTTAAATTTAGCTTCTTCAGCCTGTTTCTTTTCTACTAACTGTGTACGTTTAATTCCTTCTAAAGAGCCTTGGAAATTCTTAAGTGCATTACTTAAGCTAAATCTTTCAGATGCATAAGCAAGTTGTTTAGAGGGATCTTGTTTACCAGCTTCATCAAGCAAATTAATACGAGCTTGTAGAATATCATTTATAAATGGGAGAAAGACATTTTGTTGAAAATCTATTGCATAAGATTCTTGAAGGCGAAAAGTACGACCAGGGTAGCCTAAAATCATAGTAAATTCACCTTCTTTATATCCATTAAGCGATATAGGAAGGAATTTAGAGGGTTTATAAGCAATATTTTTATCTGAATAAGCAGCAGGTTTACCATCTGGGCCAACATAAGCGCGTAAAAAAGAGTAATCCCCTGTATGACGGGGCCAAAGGAAATTATCATCATCACCACCAAAAAAGCCTACAGATTTAGGAGGGGCATAAACCAAACGAATATCTCTTATTACTTCATAACCATGAAGCATATACTTAAGCCCAACAAGCATTTCTGAGACTTCATATTCTAAAGCTTCATTTTGTTTACGTGCATTTTCAATAATTTCTCGACGTTTAGCGTCAATTGCCTTTTGTACTTCTTCAGGAGACATTTCTGGTTTTACAACAGAAAGCACATCTTGAGTAACATTCTTTATTTCACGAGCAATGGTTATGTTATAACCTTTCATTGGAATTTCTTCTACTTGAGAGCTAGCAACATAGCCTTTATCTAAATAATTTTTTTCTGGAGTACTAGCCGAAGCAATACCATCAAAAGCAACGTGATGGTTTGTAATAATAAGCCCTTGAGAAGAAATAAAAGATCCCGTTCCAGAACCCCCTCCACCAATTCTAACCTTAAAAACAGCGTCTTTTAAGCTAGTACCATCGGGGTTATAGATTTCTTCTGGTGAGAGTTGTAGTCCCTTTGCCCTCATTTCAGCAATGGGTAATTTTTTAATATCTTGCATTAACCACATTCCTTCGTCTGCAAACTGAGTGATAGGAATTATCAATGTGACAACTAGAATTATTACTAAAGAAATTAACTTACGATTCATGAAAAATTATCCTTTATAAAAGTGATTTTTAAGGGATTGACAATTTTCCAATATAGCGGAAAAAATGATTTGTTTCAATAAGTTAAAGCTCGCTCTTAATCTTTTGTTAAGAAAAATAAAAATAGCTAGTAGATTTAAGACTACTAGCTATTTTAGAAGCCTGATTAATTACTTACTTAAGTAATTAGTAGCTAATACGGAAACCTAATTGCATTTGGAATGGAATACCAACAGTTGTACCAGCACCAAAAGCGCTACCGAGTAAACCGGCAGGTTGTAAATCTTTTAAGTTAACTGGAAGTCTTGGAGGAGTATTCTTACCTGTTGCAATAGCAGCACTAATATCACCAGTAAAGTTATTACCAATGTTAGCGCGGTTTAATAGGTTAAAGAATTCAACATAACCTTCAGCTTTTAATCTTTCGCTGATCTTGATAGATTTAGTTACACGAAGGTCAACTTGGAAATATGGAACGCCACGGCCAGGGTTTACACCTAAGGTTCTACCTACATTTTTACCTATATCACCAGGGTTAAATTGGATAAAGTTACCATTACCATCAACACGAACAGAATCATTAAATTGTCCATCACCATTGATGTCATTGCCATCAACTACTGGGAATGGGCGAGCAGATTCGGCTTGAATAATGGAAGAAACTTGGAAACCATAAGGCATATCTAAGATACCGTTGATTACTACACGATGACGTGCATCTTCACCAGTACGACCTAAATCAGCAGGGCGGAAAAGTTGGAATGGGTTTTCAAAAGTGTTACCAAAATCATTACGAGAAGCGCCTAGTAATGGGCCACCATAAGCTAAGGTACGGGATAGGGTGTAGTTAAATCCATATTGATATTTGAATTTACCATCACCACCATAGCGTTTATTTACGCCAATGGTAAAACCATCATAACGTGAACGACTAATAGAGCTAGCCATACGAACGCGGCCAAATGTTGGTAAACCAGCTTTAGCAAAATTAGCATTAAGAATACGAGGGTTACGGCTGCCAGGTGTACCTACTGCAAAGTTTGGATTAAGTATTCCAGAACGTGGATTTAAGTCTACGTTAGCAAACTCATGTAAACCAAGAATATGAATATATTGTGTTTCTACTACAAAATTCTTGGTAAGTTCATATTGGAAATTAATAGAAGATTGTTGAGAGTATGGAGTAGTGATATTTGGGTCAATAAAACGTAACTGACCACCAGCAGGAACATTCTTAAGTACACCAGTTTGTTTTGGTAATGGGTCAACGCCAAAACTATATGGTGTGTCAAAGCCTACAAATGTATAAATATTTGGGCCTGATTGTTGTAGAGCAAAGAATTGAACGTTAGTAAAGATTTGGTCATAGAATAAACCATAGCTTGCTCTAATTACAGCTTTACCTTTACCTGTTGGGTCATAAGCAAAACCAATACGTGGGCTTACATTATTTTTATCATCTTCTGGTACGCCTTTACCTTGTGGTATGAAACCAATAGCGCGTAAAGCTTGAAGACCACGATTATTTTCATAACTACCAAATTTTGGCTCATAGAAACCATAATCAACATCATAACGAGCACCATAATTTAAGGTTAATTTGCTGTTGATACGGAAACTATCTTGAGCATAAAGAGATAATTGTTTATTAACTTGGTCTACACGGCTAACGCCATCGCCTATGCCAAGACCATCAACTAAATCAGGGTTGCTTAGTCTAAGTCCAGCAGCCAAAATAGCGCTAGGATCCATATTGAAATCAATTTCAGCTGTAGAGCTAAAATCAAATCCACCAGCTAAAATAGGTACATAAATAAAGTCAGCACCGAATTTTAAGCTATGTCGTCCTTTAATAACAGAAATGGAATCTCTAAATTGGAATTTATTTTGGAAAGTGCTTTGTGGGACATTAGGATTACGCCCAAAAACAACACTTGGAAATACTAGATAAGGAGCATCACTTAAAGCACCAATTTGATTATCAAATTTGCTAAATTGGAAAGTGAAAACATTTACTGCACTAGGATTAAGAGTATAAGTATCAGCAATTAAAGCTGATCTTTGTTCATTTGTTGTAACAGCAGCAGCAGTTACATCAGAGATTTGAGTAATTTGGTCATTTTCTAATTTGTTGGTTTGATGACCATAGCGTGCATAGAGTTGATGTTTATCATTAAATCTATAGTCTACACGAAGTTGGAATTGAGTATCACGGAAAGGAGTTAAAACATTTGATAAAGCTGCAACAGAAGGAACTCCTGGAATTTGCCCTGAACGAGCAAATTGGTCTAAAACTTTTAACTCTCTAACAGCACTTGGAGAAATTACTGAAGAAATATTTTCTCTAGTATATTCAGCAGCGCCAAAGAAGAAGAATTTATCTTTGATAATTGGGAAACCTAAGCTACCAGCAATGTTTTGACGGTCAAAAGGTTGTTTTTCAAATGGCCCATCGCCAGTTATACGATCAAACTCAGGGTTGAATTGATCACGAGCATTAAAGCGGTCATTACGTTCAAAAATTACAAAGCTACCGTGTAGGTCATTTGTACCACTTTTGGTAACAACAGTAATTGAACCACCAGCAGAACGACCTGTATCTGGTAAAAAGCTTTGTGTTTGAACTACAAATTCTTGAATACCTTCAGTAGTAAAGTTTTGTACTAATCCGCCTACAACGTTATCTTTGTTGTCGCCACCATCTACAGAGACGTTAGCATCTCGGCCAGTACTTCCAGCAATAGATACTGTTCCACTGCGGGCTTTGGTTGGATCAAAGGCAGAAACTGGTTTTGCACCAGGAACTAAAACGGCCAAGTTAGAAAAGGTACGACCTGTTAAAGGTAATTCTTTTACTTGACGGTTATCTATTACACCTTGTACTACAGTATTTGTAGTTTCAATTGTTGCCCCTGTTTCACCTGAAACAGTAACAACTTCTTCTGTACCTGATGGTTTAAGTTCAAATTTTACGCCAACGCGTGAATTAACATTAACAACTACACCAGGTTGTACAACTTTAGTAAAACCACTTGATTCAACAGTAATTTCATATTCTGCTGGCTGTAGTGGCCCTATTTCATATTCGCCTTGCTCATTTGTAGTTACTGTTTTAGATGCATTGGTAGCCTTGTTAACAGCAGTGACCGAAGCACCAGCAATAACAGCGCCTGTTGTATCAGTAACTGTACCAGTAATAATACCCGTTGTCACTTGAGCAAGAGCAGCCCCTACTAATGCTAATAGTAGTGTTAGCATAGTGAGCACTCTTACAGACAATCTGTGCATATTTTACCTCCTCTAGAGTGAGTATTCATTTAGTATTAGTATATTAGAGAATATTCCTAAATTTTTGCTAATAACTGTTTTCCAAGAATAGTAGAACAGTTATTAGCATATATAACGACCAGGGTTTCTTTTACGGAACGCAAATTGTAGGCCAATCTCTAATGATACTAGGGAAAAAAGATAAGTGATACTTTATAATAGGGTTAGTATTTCTACAAGCCATGCTCGCGTAGCTACTAAATCTTAGAAAATACAAATTTTTGTATTTTTTTACAGATTTTCCAATAAAACACTTTTTAATAAAGCAAAGTTATAAATTTTTAATAAAATAAAAAAGACGAGCATAAAAGCTCGCCTTTTTTATTTAATTTCTTAATGCTAAAACACTAAGTAACCCAGATTATTTTATTGTGGACGTGCTGCACCTTGAGGAACAATGTGTATGATAACACGACGGTTAGCATTACGATCTCCTGATGGATCTGGACGTTGATTATCATAAACACGTATCTCAATACGACCTGCATCTACATTCTTAACATTGATTAGTTCATCGCGTACACGTTCAGCACGAGTCTTAGCTGTACCAGCTTTTTCACCTTTATCTGAGTGACCTTCAATGATAATAGTAGCATTACGGTCATTTCTTAACCTAGCTTCAACATCGTCTAATACACGCTTACAAGCATTATCTACGCGTGTGCTATTAGGTGTCTTATAGCTAGGATTACCTGTACAAGTAAATGAGACTACTTGTGGAGGAGCAGGACGTGGTGTAATTGATACTGTTACACTATCAGTAGCAGAGCATTGACCATCGCTTACAGTTACCTTAACTGTAATATCACCAGCGCTTAAACCAGTACTATTAATTTGCTTAGCTGCATCACCACCGCTTAAAGTACCACGTGTGGTAGTCCAAACATATTGGAGTTTGTCACCATCTTGATCATTACCGCTAGCAGTAAAATTAAAGGTAACATCTGCACCTTCTTGTGCACTGGTTGGGTTAGCACGTAAAGATACTGTTGGACAACGATTGCCTTTTTCTACTGTAATAGTACGAGTATCTGACTTAGTTTTATTACATTTATCTGTAACTGTTACAGTAATTGTATAAGTACCAGGAGCTAAATTAGCTGAACTCCAAGTTCTTTCTGCACCATCATTATCAGTAAATGTGCCGCCTGTAGCAGTCCAATTATAAGTAATTCCATCACCCATTGTGCGAGTAGTAAATTTAACTGTATCGTTTGAGCGTTCTTTAACTGCTAATTTATCAGCATTTAATTCAACTGATGGAGGAAGAGCCTCAGCACAAGGATCTTTTGCTGGGGGGGGTGGAGGGGGTTTAACAACATTACGTAGTCCTAATGTTACATTAGCAACAAAGCCATTATAATCATTATCAAGGCCACGATTAATAACATCTGCTGGGACTAGACCAGTAGCAATAACAGGGTTAATTGTAGTTTCTTGGCGTTCTGAGCCAGAGTTATTTGTAAAATAGCGGTAAGCGCCACCAAAAGAGAGTAAAAAGCGACGGTCTTCACGTTTTCCAAATGGGAAAAATCTTGCACCTGCTACTACATCAACAGGGTTAATACGGTTAAGGTTTTTAGTAGCATCACCAATATAATAAGTAGCTGTAGTTTCACCAATTAATTGGACATATTTATTAATTGGGACATCAACACCAGCAGAAAAGATAGCTGAATCGCTACGATCTATAAGCTTAAAGTTACGTGATTTAGGGTCATTAGCATGCATAAAACCAAAGTTTAAGTGTGTGCTAACAATACCTTTACGTAAGCTGGTGATAAGAAATAGACCAAAATCTGTTGCCCCTGCTCCAGAGCCTTGTGCTAAACGTCCACCGCGTTCTTTTTGGAAAAGTGCGCCTCCTGGAACAGTTGGAACACGAACTAAAGTTAAGAGTGCAAAGCCAACACCTCTATTATCTTCAGTAAAACGGAACTTAGCACCAAAAGTAGCATTACCAAGAGTATTTCCCCCTTTACCTAAGAAAGGAAAATCATTTAGGTAGCCTGGCACCATAAAACCTGGTTTAGTAATATTTGTTACAGGATCAAAAACAGGTCTAGAACCTGTTTGAGGAAGTCCTGGAAGTACACCACCAAATATAGCACCACTAATAGGAGCACCATTTAGTGGGAAAAAACGAGGATCAGTATCTAAATCTGGAAAACTAACCTTTATACCATCTAAGCCAAATGAGCCTTGTGGTTGTCTTAAACCTGGAAACAACGGGCCGCTTAGTTCAAATGGAGCATTAGAGATTACCCTTTGAGAACCATCTGTTTGCAAAAATAACTCTAACCTATTTGTAACACCTACAGCGATATTAACGGGAAATTGCATTATATCAACATCGCCTGGATCGCGATCATAGTTATTAGCAAAAAATCCTACATTGATTTCCCCTTTCTTTAATGTAGAGGAATCATAAACGGTAAAAAGCCCTGTAGCACCACTAACAGTAGGCTGGGTAATGCGGCGCTCTTCTCTTTTTGCCCCACCATCTTCTTGAGCACTAGCTATTACATTCATAAACAACACTAGCAGGATTGTTGCCAGCATGGTCTTCCAAAATCTCATATTTACCTCCGAAGGTTTCTGCGTGTTAACTAAAAATGTTATGTACTATATCTTGAGTAACTTTAGCACTGCAACGGGTATTACTTTCTGAAACTTATCTAAGACCGTAAGCTACAGTGCGGTGTGTCTATTAAAGCGTTATTTTTGCTTATACACGCTTTAGCTTGGCAGAGTCAACCCGATTTTGACAAATCTATACAGAAATACTAACAGTTTTTTACATTTTAAGTCTTTTTCTAAGTATTTGTTTATATTAACTAAGCAGCGAAAATCTTATGATCTAATGATGATGCTATAAACTATTTTACTTAAGCTTAACTTAATGTGAAGATCTAACCAAATATCTAAGTAATTTTTTTATTATTACGTAATATGGCTAGAGCATCTTTTAAGTATAAAGTATAGTTTTTTCCTTTGTAAAAAAACTCCCTATTTGTCTCATTAAAAAAACCGCTTATATAAGCCTCTTCAATTAAAGAAGCCTGCTGTTCAGGATTAAGTTTTACCCAAGGTTTTGCTCCTTCAATACCTTTAACAAAGTCATAACCCTCGCCTAAATATTGTCCTTTCAAAGATTTGCTAATATAGTCATAGCCTTGATTTTGATACTGCCAAATATGTACCATTTCATGTATTAAAAGGCTAGTTAGATAATTTTCTCTAGGCATATAAATAGTATTACCCATAACAAAAGCTCTTCCGCTAATAGTTAATAGGTGTGAGTTTCCAGCTTTTACTCTTACTTTTTTATAATCAATAGAAGAGTAAAAAATTTTCTCCAAAAGTTTTATCTCTTGAGGGCTTAAGGCAACAGGATGAACTTCTAAGCCTATGGATTGTTGTAAGTTACTAATAGTCTCTAAACCAAAGTATAAAAATTTTGAAGCAATGTTATCAAAACTCATCTTAAGTATTAACTCTTATCTAGCTTAATATTATGTTCATTTAAGTTTTTTTCTAAATCTTCTATTGCGGCTTTAAGTTTCTCATCTATAACAATATTTGTGCCTGTAATATGAAGTTTTATTTGAAAGCGAAGATTTTGACCAAAACCTTTTGCTTTAGATTTAATATAGACTTCTGGGTGTTTTTCAGAAACTTTGCTTAAAATAGGAGCTAATATAGATTCATCACCACATAAAGCCCATAACTCTTTTTCTATATGAGCACCTACGCTAAATTGTTCTGATAAAATGGTTTGGACTTCACCAAGCATAAAACCTTTCATTTCTTGAGGAACCCCTGGCAGAGAAATAATAGTAGTATTTTTATAGGTAATTTTAATTGCTGGAGCAACTCCAACAGTGTTCTTTATTGGGGTTGCACCTTTAGGAAGCCTTGCCATTTTATCGCGTGCTGGATTCATTTCTGAGCTACTAACCAAAGATTCTTTTGCTAAGTTTTGATATTTCTCTTTAACCCAATCATAGGCGGTTTTATCTATTTCTAAAGCAGTGTCTAAGGCTTGAGCAATTGAGGTAAGCGTTAAATCATCTTCGGTTGGGCCAAGCCCTCCTGTAATAATTAATAGCTCTGGTGAAAAGACTATCCAATTATCATTAATAATACTTTTTATAGTTTTACTTATTACATCAATTTTATCTGGTAGGGTTAAGGTAGCTTCTATTTTAAAGCCTAAAGCTGTTAGATGACGACAAAGCCAATTAGTATTGGTGTCTAGGGTTTCTCCTATTAATAATTCATTACCTACAGCAACAATTATAGTTCTGTGCATAGTTCAGAAGAGACTCCTAAATTAGTTAAATGCAGTTTGACTTCAGGGATTTTTAAGACCCCATATTCATTTATCACTGCTGTAAAAAGCTCTAAAGGGGTAGTTTCAAAGTAGCGATTTAAGACTACTATTGATTCTGAGGCTTCAGGCCAAATTTCTTCTTTAGCCCGCATACCTTCTAAAGCTAATTTATAAGATGAAGGCAGAAATTTAGTGCTATCAGAAAGCACATAACAGGGTTTATTATAAGCTTTAGCAGCTATAGCAATTAAAGCAGTCCCTATTTTATTAACAATTCCTTCCTTAGTAATAGCATCTGCTCCAAATAAAACCATTGAGGATCTTTGCAATGCAAAAAGTACACCTGAATCAACAATAAAAGTTACAGGTATATGCGCATTTGAAAGGGCTTGAGCAGTTTTGCGACCCTCTAGCATAGGGCGACTTTCTGTAGAAAATATCTCGAAATTACGCCCATTATTCTTTATATTAATCAATACTTTATTAACAGTCGCACTATAAGAATGGACAAGTACTACAGAGTTTTCATTAATTATAGGTTGAAATTTTTGTGTAATATTATCACTACCGCTAACTACTATAGCTAAAAAACTATAAATATATTTTTCAACAGCAGCTTTTGCATCACCAAAAACAGTATGGCTATTAATTATAAGTAGGGTACGGTTAACTAAATTAAAAAGAGTAGCCATTTTAGGCTGGGCTTTTAGTAATTCTTTAGCAAATATAGTTATAGGAGAACGTAGAACTTGTACTGGGGCTGAGGCTTGTTCACGTATATCAGTTAAAACTTCTAACATTACTACAGCCGAACGGCGTGCAAGTTCTGAGGAACCAGATGTATTATCTAGGGCAATTTCAGATATTTTTTGACTTATTTTTTCTTCAATACCCATAAAACTATAAAGGTCTTAATATTTCTAGTTCTGCAAGTAATTGTTCAGCGCTACTAGTGCGCTCAAGTAAATTTTCTGTTAATAAACCATTTATTAAACAAGCAAACCCAGGAGTTACATTAGCATGGTGTTCCCAAGCAAATTTTTTCTCTATAGGAATATAGAGTTTGCTAGGATGTAACCCTGTAAGTAGACGTAAAATAGTTGCTCCTGCTGCATAAAGGTCGCTTTGCGGTACTGCACGCCCATAAAGCTGTTCTATAGGAGTATAACCAGCTGTTCCAACTACGGTATTATTGCTAGTTTGCGAAAGTTGTGATACAGCAGCAAAATCAACAAGTAAAAGCCTTCCATCACTGCTTGCACGCATTAAGTTTTGTGGCTTTATATCTCTATGAACTATAGGAGGTATACGGGAATGCAAATATTTTAAGATAAGTGCTAGTTCTTTTAATATTTCTCTTGCTTCTACTTCACTAATTACATTACGTTTAGATTCACCTAACCAATTTAGCAGGCTATGACCTGGAATATATTCTTCAACTAAATAAGCTGCGCCTTTCTCCTCAAAAGTTGTATAAAGTCTAGGAATCCCAGAGTGTTGTAGTCCCATTAAAACTCTTGCTTCTCTTTCAAATAAGCGCTCTACAGTAGAACGTCTTGTACTTTGAAAATCTGGGTCTTCTTCAGAAATAGCTTGTAACTCTTTTAGGATACGACTAGCGCCATCTCTATTTATGTCTATAACTAAATAACTAATACTAAATTTACTACGACTTAATACCTGTTGAACTATATAGCGTTCTCTTACTCTTTGATCTTTGAGTAATGAACCACAGCTAGTGCAACGACCTTCTAAAGTAGGATTTGGGGCAGGACAATTATCAAAAACACAAATAGACATGCTTCTAAGTCTCCAAACTCTAGCCTAACAATACCCAATTAAGCAAAGATTTTTATTAATGATAAAAACTATAATTTAACTAACAAATAATAAGAAATAAAAAGAAATAACAGGAAATAATTAACAAAAGTTTTACTTAGCAAGGTAGCAAAAAATTTGTTAAATGTCAGTTAATTTTCTATTAGAGAATAAGAAAATATTATTGTTTAGCAAAACTTTATGAAAACCTTATGGCATTGAGTCTATCTTTGTAATTTTTATTGAAAGAGTATCTGTTTTACTATCTCGGCTATCTTGCCAATTTTCCTTACTTTGCCCTAAAAAAATTTTACCATCATCAAAAAACACCCTACTACTTTCTTCTGGAGTTAATTTTTTAACTAGCTCTATAAAGTTTTGGGCAAACTCTTTGATTGTTGGCCGCTTACTAGGTGATTTACGTAGCGTTTGCATCACTACTTTTTCAATATTTTCAGCAATAGCACTATTAAGTTGTCTTAATGGTCTAGGTCTTTCTTGAATATGCACCATAGCCATTCTATAAGGTGTTCTCTCATTAAAAACAAAAGGTAGCTCTCCTGTAAGCATCTCGTAAGTTACAAGCCCTAAGCTATATACATCAGTCTTTCCATCATAGCTTAAGCTTCCAAATCTTTCAGGAGACATATAAGCAGGTGTACCTAAGACTTCTCCAGCGTTAGAAAGATTTGAGTTATCAGATTCGCTATCATTAGTAAAAATTTTTGTTAGGCCAAAATCTACAACTTTAACAATTTCACCTTGAGGGGTTTGGTGAAGAAAAATATTATCAGGTTTAATATCCCTATGTACCATACCTAGAGAGTGTACTTGATCTAGAACATCACAAACAGGGGCAAGAATTTCTGCTGAGCGAGCAAGTGAGAGTCTACCTTGTTTTTTTATTTCATCACCCAAAGAAAAACCATTTAAGAGTTCCATTACTAGATAAGCTATACCGTTAGTAGAAATCACAAAGTCGAGTATTGAAACGGCATTAGGATGATTTATTCTACAAGCAGAAATCCCTTCTTGGCGAAATCTTTCTAAACGTTCTCTAGCATTACTACCAATAATAGGGCGTAAAATTTTTATTGCTACAGTCCGAGCAAGATCAAGGTGTGTTGCTTTATAGACTACACCAAAGCCACCCGCTCCAATTTTACTATTTAGCTGATATTTTCCATCTAGCACCGCTCCTGTTAAAACATCGCTAAAAGCTGAAAATACAATGTTAGCACGTTGTTCAGCTTGGAAGCGGGCTTCCATTTTTTGGCGTTCTACAGCATCTTGAAAATACCAAGCGTTTTGCAAAGCAATAGCAGCTTGAGCAACAACACCTACGCCAAAATCTATATCTGAATCGCTATAGGTTAATTTTCCTGGTCTTGAGCCAAAAGCTAAAACGCCTATTACATTACTATCAACAGATAGGCTTGCTACTGTGTCACAGCTAACATCATTAATAATATTTGTTGCTGATAAAATTGGTATTGGAAAAAGTATTTCTACATTTTCTTTGAGTAAATTTTCTTTTAGTTCGCTATCAGGTAGTTCTTTTAGTTTAATAGCCTCAGACATACTTTTTAGAAAGGGCTTTAAGTCTTCAATAGAAGGCAGATTAATACCTTTTTGTCGTAGCAGTGGTTTTTGGGGCTCTCTCCAGATAGCTAAAGCATATTTTTTTACTGCCCAACCACCAGATAAAGTTAAAACAAGTAGTTGAGCAATTTCTGTAGCATCAAGTGTAGAAGAAAGACCTCGTACAAAATCTAGAATAGCTCTAAGTTCTTGAATTTTTTGTTCTAATTCACGATTAAGTTTTATAGTTTGGCTATGAGCACGGGCATTTTTAATAACACTTGCTGCAATCCCAAGAAGTGAATTAATAAATCCTTCTTCATCTTTTAAGATATTCTCACTAGCAGGTTGACCTAGGGCTAAATAGCCTATAGGGTTTTCTTTAACTCCTATAGAAAAAATTAAATTCATTCCAACGTTTTTAGCTTGTTCTAGAGAAAACATTGTTCCTGCACTTATTTTTGATGTACCTTTTACTATTATTACTTCCATATTTGCTTGTGTAATAACAGCAATAAGACCTCGGCTTACTAGTAATCTGCCCATAACAGTACGTAGCAAATGCCTTAGCATTTCACTTAAGTCTTGAGAAGAGTGTAAAAGCTCTGTAGATTCAAGTAATGATTCTAGTCGTGAAGGATCAAGAGTTTTAGTAGTCATAAAAGAATCCTAAAAAGAAGAAGAAGAAGTTTAATTATTTTTTAGGAATTTTTTTAATCATAACAAGTTCATTTTTTTGACCAGGAGAAATCTCATAATGCACATCATCCATTAGAAGTTTCATTAGCTGCATACCTAAGCCACCTGATCTGCGATCAACTATTAACTGTTTAAGATCTTCTTCCCTAACTGCATCCGGGTCAAAACCTAGTCCATTATCAATAACTTGTAAGCGTAATTCTTCATCATCAAAAATTGCTCTTATAGTAACTTCTCTAGTTGTATCATACCCATAAGCATGTTTAATTACGTTTGTACAGGCTTCATCTATAGCTAGTTCTAATTTAATTAATTCAGTTTCACCAAATCCTGCTTGAGCAGCTACTTTATTAACAAAATCACGAACTAAGGCCAGGTTTTTTGTTGAGGATGGGACACTAAGAGCAAATTTGCTCTCAATAGTTGTAGGCATAATTAATCCTTTCTAACAGGACATTCTGCAAAGCGAATTATTGTTGTTTGGATATCGGGCAAAATATCATAGATTGTCTCAAAATGTAGTATATCAAAAATTTGTTTAACTTTAGGATCTAGACCACAAATTTTTATATCGCCCTCTTTATCTCTAATTTCCTCAATAAAACCCATAAAAACCCCTAATCCAGCAGAAGAGATATAGGTTAAATTTTTACACTCAACAATTATTTTTACATTATTTTTATCAATCTCTGATTGGATAGTTTCTTCAAATTTTGGTGCTGTATGTGCATCAAGATAGCCTTCTATACTTAAAATAATGATATCTTCTTGGGTTGTTCTATCTATAGAAAACGGATTTGGCACTTTTCTACCTCTTTTGCTGGAAGGTTTTACAAAACTAAAGCTCAATACTAATACAACTTTCCTAACACCTAAATTATATTTTCCGTTGATTATTTTAAGAATTTAGATAAAGGTTAAATTAAGGGCTAGAAGAAAAAGTTTTTTTGTTAGTGCAATCTTCCTTATTATTCTGCTAATTTCTTTAACTTTCCTAACTCTCCTAATTCTTCTAACTCTAAGCTTGCCAGTAATAAGCAAAATCTGTTTTAATATGCTAACACCTGCCAATATAGACTTAAAATCATCAGGAGGCATTATCATAGTGTATAGCAAACGAGTAATCTTACTCTTTCTAGTCGTATTGTTTTTTTCTATCGAGACAAATGCTCAAAATAAACAACTTACAATAGATGATATATATGATCCACAAAAACAAGTTAATTTTAATGGAACATTGCCTAGAATTACTAAATGGTTAGACGATAAACATTATTTACAATTTAATAATAATCCTAGCTTAGGCCCCGTTGGACTATTAAAAGTTGATGCTCAAAGCGCAAAAGCTGAAAGCTTTATTGATAAAGAGAAAATGGAAAAAGCTTTAGCCACAACTCCTGGTTTTAGCCATGACTCAGCAGCAAAATTTATTAATCTCTCTGGTTATATTTTTAGCCCTAATAATGATGGAGTACTTATAGAGTACGAAAATGACCTTTATTATTATGTCTTTGGAGCAGATAAAGCCTTACGCCTCACTACTAACCCAGAAGAAGAAACCAACCCCTCTTTTAGTCCAGATGGCAAACTAGTTGCTTTTGTTAGAAATAATAATCTCTACACAATAGATCTATCTTCAACAAAAGAAACAGCTTTAACAACTGATGGTAGCAAAACTATCTTTAATGGCCGTCTTGACTGGGTTTATGAAGAAGAAATTTATGGTAGAGGCACCACCCAAGCTTATTGGTGGAGTCCAAATTCTAGCGATATTACTTACCTAACTTTAGATGAATCCAAAGTTCCTGCCTTTACAGTAATAGATCATTTACCACTTTACCAAACTCTAGAAGTAACTAATTACCCTAAAGTAGGTGAACCTAATCCAACAGTAAAGCTTAGTGTAGTTAGCGCTAAAGGCGGAAGCCCAAGACCTGTAGAGCTAGCAAATTACCAATCAATGGAATTTTTAATTACCCGTGTGGGATGGACACCTGATAGTAAAAATGTTGTTTATCAAGTACAAAACCGTGCTCAAACTTGGCTAGACTTAAACTTAGCCGATAGCCAAACAGGAAAAACCCGAAATCTACTCCGTGAAACAAGCCCAGCTTGGGTTGAAGTAGTAGAATTACCAGAATGGCTAGCTGATGGCTCTTTCCTTTGGCAAAGTGACCGTACTGGTTGGAGACATATTTATCATTATTCTTTAGAAGGAAAACTAATTAGTGCTGTTACTAAAGGTAATTGGGATGTAAGAGAACTTTATGGAGCAAAAGACGGTTGGGTTTATTTTACAGGCTCTCAACATGGTCGAATCAGTAATGATGTTTATAAAATTAAAGCCGATGGGACTAGCCTTACTCATTTAACTGCTAATTGGCAAGGTAATCATAACCCACGTTTTAATCCAGACTTTACAGCTTTTATAGATGTTGCTAGCAATATAAATACTCCTCCTCAAATGCATCTTTATAAAAATGATGGCTCACTTTTAAGAACTATTGAAGAAAACAAGGTTGCTGCACTTGCTAATTTTAATTTAGGAAAACCTGAGTTTATCCGTGTTCCTACTCGTGATGGAGCAATGATGGATGCTTTAATGATTAAGCCTCCTGATTTTGACCCTAATAAAAAATACCCAGTAATGTCTTATAATTATTCTGGGCCTGCTACTCCTTCTGTACGCAATTCTTGGTTAGGCACAACCTATATTTGGCATCAAATGCTTGCTCAAAAAGGTTATATAATTTGGATCTGTGATAATCGCTCTGCTAGCCAACAAGGTATAGCCTCAACCTATCCTATTTATCGCAATATGGCTGAACTAGAACTAAAAGATTTAGAAGATGGTGTTAGCTGGTTAAAACAACAGTCCTATGTAGATGGTAGTCGCATTGGTATTTGGGGTTGGAGTTATGGCGGATATATGACTGCATATGCTTTAACTCATAGTAAAAACTTTAAGATAGGCATTTCTGGCGCTCCTGTAACAGACTGGCGCAATTATGACTCTGTTTATACAGAACGCTATATGGGGCTACTTAAGGATAATCCAGAGGGCTATAAGAAAAGCTCTGTAGTAGAAGCTGCTGCTAATTTACATGGCAAGCTTTTATTAATACACGGAACAATGGACGATAATGTCCATATGCAAAATTCTGTACAATTTATCGACGCACTACAAAAAGCTGGCAAACAATTTGACCTAATGATTTATCCAAAATCTAGACATGGAGTAGTCCAGCCACAACGATTAAAACATTTACGTGAAATGATGACTAATTTTATCCTGGAGAATTTATGAGTTCAGCAACACAAGCATCTGACGAATTACCAAAAGCAGAGTATTTTAAGAAAACCGATGATAGCATAATCGGTCATCCTAAAGGCTTAATGACTTTGTTCTTTACTGAAATGTGGGAACGTTTTAGTTACTATGGAATGAGAGCAATTTTATTCCTTTATATGGTAACTGCTGTAGAAAAAGGTGGACTAGGCTTTACTACTGCTGAAGCAGCAACACTTTATGGTCTTTACACTTCCTCTGTATATCTAATGTCTATACCTGGAGGATGGATAGCGGATAATATCTTAGGCGCTAGATTAGCAGTTTTATTTGGAGGTACAGTAATTGCCTTAGGCCATTTTTCTATGGCTCTTGCAAATATCAACTTTTTCTATGCTGGTTTAATCCTAATTGTATTAGGGACAGGGCTTCTTAAACCAAATATTAGCACTATGGTGGGTGCTCTTTATCCTGAAGGCGATCCACGTAGAGATGGCGGTTTTTCGATTTTTTATATGGGAATTAACCTAGGAGCATTTGTCGCACCTTTAGTTTGCGGCTTTTTAGCTCAAGACGATAGATTCCATGCCTTTCTTAGAGCTAATAATTTTAATCCACTAAATACTTGGCACTGGGGATTTGGAGCGGCTGGTGTTGGAATGACTTTAGGTTTAATAATCTATCTATTTTTCCAAAAAAATCTAATTCCTGTGAGTAAACGCCCAGATGCACCTCTTCCAGAGCTATTAAAACGTGCTGCAATGGTTATAGTTGCTGTTTCAGCAATAGGATTTTTACTAATAAATAATCTATGGATGATTATTGCTGGTGGAATTATTGCTGGGGCTGGATGGTTTTTATTCTCTCTTAAAGGTGAAGAAAGAAACCGTTTTATTGTTATTTTAATTTTGTTTGTGTTTGCTGCATTTTTCTGGGCAGCCTTTGAACAAGCAGGTTCTAGCTTAACTTTATTTGCCGATAAATTAACTAGAAATAGCATTTTTGGTTGGGAATTTCCTTCTAGTTGGTTCCAATCTGTTAATTCTATTTTTATTATTCTCCTTGCACCGCTTTTCTCTCTCTTATGGGTAGCTTTAGGAAGTAAACAACCCTCTAGCCCTGCTAAATTCTCTTTAGGCTTACTTTTTGCAGGCTTAGGTTTTGTGGTTGTTGCTTTTGCATCTACTTTAACTGGTAGCGGCACTGTAAGCCCACTTTGGTTAGTCTCTGTTTACTTAATACATACTATTGGCGAACTTTGCTTAAGCCCAGTTGGTTTAAGCACAATTACAAAACTTGCTCCCCCTCGTTTAGTTGGTCAAATGATGGGGGTTTGGTTCCTAGCGACTTCCGTAGGTAATTATATTGCTGGTATTTTAGCAGGCCGCTTTGATGAAAAAGCTGAAGGCGCAGTTTTTAATCTTTTTGCTTCAGTAGCAGTAGCAACTATAGTAAGTGCCCTTGTTCTAGCCGCAATTACTCCTTATGCTCGTAAACTAATTGGTAAGGCCGCTTAAAATTAAAAGATTTTTTCTTGCTAATTAAAGAAAAAGGCAGTTAACAACCTGCCTTTTTCTTTCTCTATAACTTAATTTTTAGCTTTGCACAATCTCAAACTAATTTACATTTTTTAAGTGCTGCAAGCAGTTCTTTTGCTACTTTCTTTACTTCTAACTCTTCTTTTTTAGATCTAGCTATAGCTACGGCTTAACTAAAAGTTATACCATCATAAATATCTTGTAGTGATAATCGACAGTTAATGCTATTTAATGTAATGACTGATGCCAAATCTACTATTTCAGAATTTCTCCATTCGCCATTTTCTTGTTTAACATAATGGGTGATATGGGGGTTATCTTGAGAAACAAGCAAATACTCTTGTAAAGTGTCTATGGCTCTGTAAGCTTCAAATTTTGCTCCTCTGTCTGCTGCTTCAGTGTGTGGGGAAAGTACCTCGGCTATTAAGATAGGATTAATTAACGCTCCTATTCCCCTGATTCTTTGAAAGTTTGCTCCGCCACAAGCAACACTTACATCTGGATAGCGATAAGGAGGAAGTGTGGGAGTACTAATGGCTATTTCACTTGTAAAAGCCTTACACCTGCCGCCTTTTAGTTGACTGTGAAGTTCGCCAAAAATATTACCTCCAATCTGTCCATGTTCTGGACTACCACCACTCATACAAACAATATCGCCATCCCAATACTCATAACGAGCATCCCCTACTTGCTCTAAAGCAAAATATTCATCAAGGGTATAGTAATGTTTTGGATGTGCTGACATAAGTTTCACCTCACATTTGAATCTCTAAATCTGAAATATCAATTTGACCAGAAATTAGTTTTGGTAACAAGAGGTCGTGGGGGTCGTGTTGCAAAAGAATAGTTTAGAGATTTATTATCCTGTTCTGCAAAGTAGCCAAGGCATTTCTAAGTTAATCAAAGCAGATCATAAACTTTATTAAAACACGACCAAAAATCTAGTAGTCAAAAAAGGCCGTTATGGTTTTAATGTTGCTTCTAGCCCTACTCCAAAAAACCAACAAAGTAAATTAAGTTTGTTTCTTAAAATTAAATAATTCGCCTTTTCTTTAAGCAACTTTTTTTATTTTTTAACGATAAAAATAAACGAACGTTCATTTTTATATAAAATCTCAAACAGTCCTATTTAATTAAAGCAAAGAAACTCTCTTAACATTTTTATAGCTAAACGTAGTTGTATTCTAAATTTTTACTATCTAGAAAACCGATGGAGATTATTATGAAACAGATGAAAAAAGGATTTTGTTTGATTCTTTTTGTATTAGCATATTTATGTTTTGTTTTTCCTGAGAAAGCTTTTGCAGGAACTTGGGTTGTTGATAGCGTAAGTAACCAAGCTGGTTCTAGAAACTATAAAATATGGGTTCCTAGTGGTTACAATAGCAATAATCCTACCCCTCTAGTAATGATGCTACATGGATGTACTCAAACACCTGATGATTTTGCTGCTGGAACACAAATGAATGCAGTAGCAGAGAGCAACAACTTTTTGGTAGTTTATCCTGAACAGCCATCTAATGCAAATCAAAGTAAATGTTGGAACTGGTTTGAGCCTGCAAGTCAAGTACGTGGTTCAGGAGAGCCATCATTATTAGTAGCTATAGTTCAAAAAGTCAAAGGTTCATATAATGTTGATAATACAAAAGTTTATGCTGCTGGCCTTTCTGCTGGTGCTGCTATGGCAGTAGTGCTTGGCGCAACTTACCCAGATGTTTTTTCTGCTATTGCAGTATGTTCTGGGCTAGAATATAAGGCAGCAACAAGCTTAAATAGCGCATTTAGTGTGCAAAGCCAAGGTGGGCCAAACCCTACTCAACAAGGGACAGCAGCCTATCAAGCAATGGGAAATTTTGCTCGTAAAATCAGAGTTATTGTTTTTCATGGATCAAGTGATTTTACAGTAAATACAACTAATGGACATCAAGTAATTTCTCAATGGGCACAAACAAATGATCTAGCTGATGATGCAAGTGATAATAATAATATTACTGATACTCCTTCAAATACTGTAAATGGGACTGTAAGCAATGGTTATAGCTATACAACTTCTCTTTATAATGCACCTAATGGAACAGTATTAATGGAAAAATGGCTAGTTCAAAGTCTAGGCCATGCTTGGTCAGGGGGTTCAACAGCAGGTTCTTTTACTGATCCTAAAGGCCCTAAAGCAAGTAATGAGATTTGGAGATTTTTCTCCCAACAACAAAATACACCACCTCCACCTCCTCCACCTCCTTCAAATGATACAACTGCACCAGTTCTTACTATTTCTCCAGCAGGAGGAAATTTTGATGCAGCAGTTACAGTAACATTATCTCTTAATGAATCAGGAACTATTTATTACACTACTGATGGCAGCGATCCAACAAATACTAGTAATCCTAGCCGTAAGAGTATTACTAATAATGGACGTATTACCCTACAAAGCAATACAACACTTGTTGCTTATGGCGTAGATCTTGCAAATAATGCTTCTGCTGTACAAGCTTATAACTATTTAATTACACCTGCACCTATGGCAACTACTATTGTATCAACAGGTGCACAAGATGGTTATGTGGCTACACTCTCACCAACAGCAACAACAGGTGGTTATGCAGTAAGTTTAGATATTTATGTTGGCGATAACGCAGATATGCCTTTAAGAGGAGTGGTTTCTTTTGATACTTCTTCTATTCCTGATAATGCAACTATTCTATCTGCTGAGTTAAAGGTTTTCTATACTCAAGGTAGTCTTGGTAATCCTTGGATAAGTAATGGTTCTTTAGTAGCAGATATTTCCAATGGTTGTTTAGGTGGAAATTGTTCTTTAACTGCAAGTGATTTTGAAGCAGCAGTCTCGGCTAGTAACGCTGTACTATTCCCTGCTCCTACATCTAATGCTGCTGGTACATCTTTAGTTGGAGCGGTTAATTCCACAGCATTTAGCCAGATCAATAAAACAGGAACAACTCAATTTAAGCTACGTTTCCAAAATAATTCTAATGGTAATAGATCTAGTGATTACCTTCTTTTAGCTGGCGGAGAGTACTTCCTAACCCAATATCGACCAGTTCTTGTTGTTAAGTATAAGTAACTATTTAGGTTTGTAGTTTCTAAAATCTGCAAAAAATATCTTAGGTGTCGTTTTATAACGACACCTTTTATATTAAAGTTATGGATTAAGCCTCCCATATTTCTATAATAATAAATTAATCAATACAACTTACTGTATTTTATTAAGGAGTAAATAATAAGAATGACTAGATGTATTTTTAATATAAGTGGTACAAGTGGTATGAAAACAACACTTTATTATTTTCAATTATCTATAGCGGTAATACTAGTTCTATTTAGTTTTGTAATAAATATTAATGCTCAATCTGCTGGTGCAACAACAGGTTCTATTATTGGAACCATAACAGATCAAGGAAGTGCTGTAATTGATGGAGCAACCATAATAGTTAAAAATTTACAGACAAACCAAACCCGTACGACACTTACAAGTAATGATGGCTCATATATTATTCCTCAACTACTTCCAGGTGACTATGAGGTTATGGTTCAAGTTGATGGATTTGCAACACAAACATTTAAGCTAGAACTTGTTTTAGGAAATACTGCTTTAGCCAATTTTAAGCTAACTATTGGAGCAAAAGAGGATGTTATTGAAGTAAAAGACACTACTATAGTTAATTTTGGTAGTACTGAAAGTAGCAATAATATAAATAAGCAATTTATTGAAAATCTTCCTATAAACCAGCGAAATTTCTTAGATTTTGCTCTAACTACTGCACGTGTTACTAGAGATAGAGTCCCTACACAAGGAGCTTCTGCAACCTCAGGGCTTTCTTTTAATGGTCAACCCTCTCGTTTTAATAATGTTACAGTAGATGGCTTAGATAATAATGAAGTAGGCTCTGGGTCGGTTCGTTCAACCTTTAGTCAAGATGCTATTCAAGAATTTCAGATAATTACAAATAATTACTCAGCAGAATTTGGTCGAGCACTTGGAGGTGCTATCAGCATTATTACTCGTGGTGGAAGTAATGATCTACATGGTGGAATATTTCTCTTTAACCGTAATGAATCTACTAGTAGTAGAGATGCTTTTGCTCCTACTAAACCACCATTTTCACAATATCAATTTGGTGCAACTCTTAATGGGGCTATAAAAAAAGAAAGGGCTTTTTATTTTCTATCTTTTGAACGCCTTTCTGTAAAACAAAGTAATATTGTTACTGTTTCTGATACTGTAATTAAAGCACTTAATCAAAATGGTTTTCCTGCAAGAAATGGAGCTATTCCTTTTTCTATTGGTTCTAGCATTGGTTTTAGTAAATTAGACTTAAAACTTTCATCTAAAGATAACCTTTCTGTAAGATTTAATTTTGCCGAAACTTATAATGGTTCTCTTGAGCCTTTTGGAGGGCTTATTATTGAGTCTAATGGAGGGTTACAACGCTTAAGCGATAAGTTTATAGCAGTAAATAACACTTATATTAAGCCTGAAAGTAATTTAGTTAATGAAACTAGGTTTCTTTTCTCTAGAAGAGATCAATCAGTTGAGCCTCTTAGTTTACGCCCTTTAGTACGTCTTGGTGCTCAAGAAGGGATAGTAACTTTTGGTCGTGGAACATTTTTACCTCAAACTCGCCTTACAGACCTCTACCAAATAGTCAATATTACTAGTGTAAATAAAGGTCGTAATCAGCTTAAATTTGGGATTGATTTTAACTACTTAGTTCGTAATGGTGAAAAAAGCCGTGTTCCTTTATTTTCTGGTGGAGCAGCATTTTTTTCTGCAATAGACTTTGCTGCAATACTTAATAATCCTGCCCTACCGTTTTTTACAGCACTACAGGCTTTTGATCCTAATCAAAGAACACCTCAACAATTAGCATTCTTAAGTGCTGTTGCAGTACAGTTGCCTAATATAGCACCTCCATTTCCTAGAAATGTACCTTTAGCTCAATTATCTTTACCTATTGCATATGCTCAAGGGTTTGGAACTCCCGGCATAGGTGTTTCTACAGGCGCTTTTGCTGCTTTTGTTCAAGATGATATTAGACTTAAACCTAATCTAATCTTAAAATTAGGTGCACGTTATGACCGAATTAAAGTTCCTTTTGCTCCTAGTAATAGTGGGAATATTGCTCCTCGTGTTTCACTAGCCTATCAGCCAAAACCTAATCTTAATATTAGGGCTGCTTATGGTCTATTTTATAGCCAACAAATCACTGGACAATCTATTTTAATTGAGACTGTTAGAAATGGACTTTATAAAACTGTAATTAGCCCATTTCCTTTCTCTGTACTACCTTTTTCTTTGCCTAATAATCAATTCCCTGAATCTACTGAACTCCCATCAAATATTATTGCTCCTCCTCAATTATCTCAAAGCACTCGCTATGCTGATGATCTACGTAATAGCTATACTCAGCAAAGTCTTTTAGGTATTGACTATATATTAAATCAAAGTACTTCTATTGGACTAGAATATACTTTTATTAGAGGAGTAAAACTTTTTGCTTCACGCGATATTAACCCTATAGTAAGACCTCTTAATGATCCTGTGATGAGTGCAATCACTGGAAGAATAGATACTACAGTAGGGGATGTTTTCCAATTTGAATCAGCTTTTGATAGTTATTATCATGGGGCTACATTTTTTATAAACCGTAGGTTTAGCAAGAACTTAAACTTAAATGCTCACTATAGTCTTTCTAAATCAATTGATAATTTTACAGATGTTAGACCAGACCTCCAAGAAATCCAAGATCCTCTTAATATAGGCGCTGAAAGAGGTTTATCTCTACAAGATGTACGTAGTCGTTTTGTTACTTCTGCTGTTTGGGACTTAAATTATGGAAACAATATTTTGCTTAAGAATTATCGCCTATCAACAATAATCACTCTAGAATCAGGTAGACCTTATAATCTACTAACAGGCGAAGATACCAATAGAAACGGAGATGCTTTCCAACCCGGTGATCGTCCTTTGGGTATGGGACGTAACTCAGGAATTACTCCAGGTTTTGCCAATGTAGATTTAAGGTTAAGTCGTAATATTTCAATTAATGAACGCTTCTCTACAACACTAAATATTGAACTATTTAATGTATTTAACCGAACCAATATTAATGAGATTGCTAGGATATTTACACCTGATAAAAATGGTAATTTTAAGCTTCCTAGCTTAGACAATGGGCGATTTATAGCAGAAAAATCACAATATAGAAGTGCTTTTGCACCTAGACAAATTCAATTTAGTTTTCGTATTTCTTTTTAACCCTACCAAAAAAATAATCTTAGGAACTAATGAGCAAAAACTCATTAGTTCTTAAGATAAAAACTAGGAAAACTCTATAGATTTTTCTTATATACTCTTCTATCTTTTTCAGACCACATAGCTTATATATTTCAAAAACAAAACTCTTTAATATCAAGGAGTCTATAAAATAAGTGTCTAAACAAATAATTTCCTATAAAGCAGAAAAATTTACTGAGTCTGTCATTAGAGAAATGACTAGACAAGCCAATAAATATGGGGCTATTAACCTTTCCCAAGGTTTTCCAGATTTTCCTGCTCCACAAGAGATAAAACAAGCCGCTATTACTGCAATTGAAAATGATGTTAATCAATATGCTATTACTTGGGGAGCAAAGAAATTTCGTGATGCTTTAGCTGTAAAAGTAAAAAACTATCTTGGCCTAGTGGTTGATCCAGATACAGAGGTTTGTGTTACTTGTGGCTCGACCGAGGCAATGATTGCAGCAATGATGGCTATTACTAATCCTGGGGATGAGATAATTATTTTTTCTCCTTATTATGAAAACTATTGGCCTGATGTAGTTTTATCTGGTGCCACCCCAAAATTTATTGATTTAACTCCTCCTGATTGGTCTTTTGATAGGGAAAAGCTCATATCTCTTTTTAATAACAATACCAAAGCAATTATAATATGTAACCCTAATAACCCTACTGGAAAGGTTTTTACTCAGGAAGAATTAGAATTTATTGCAAAGCTTTGCCAAAAATGGAATGTAATTGCTATTACTGATGAGATTTATGAGCATATTATTTATGATGGTGTAAAACATATTGCTCTTGCTACTTTAGATGGAATGAAAGACCGTACTATTACTATTAATGGGTTATCTAAAACTTATTCAGTAACAGGTTGGAGAGTTGGCTATACAATTGCAGCCAAAGAAATTACTAATGCTATTCGTAAAGTCCATGACTTTCTTACTGTTGGGGCTGCTGCACCACTTCAAGAAGCAGGCGCTATGGCAATGACCTTACCACAAAGTTATTATGATAAATTAGCTAGCGAGTATCAAAAGCGCCGAGATCTACTAGTTGAGGTATTGATTAGTTCAGGGTTTCGTGTCTTTATACCTAAAGGTGCTTATTATGTAATAACAGATATTAGCGATTTTGGCTTTCAAAATGATTTAGAATTTACCCATTGGTTAGTAAAAGATGTAGGCGTAGCAGTCGTTCCAGGAAGTTCATTTTATATTGATTCCCAAGCAGGTAGCCAACAAGTCCGATTTGCTTTCTGTAAAAGGGATGAAACCTTACTGGCAGCAAAGGAAAGATTATTAAAAATACGCGAGCATCTAAAAAAATAGCGTGGTAGAATTATTTATTTCAAAACTTAAAATTTAACCATATTTTTATTAAGTATTTTAGGAGTAATTTATGAAATTGTTAACTTGGCGTTTGTTAACAAAATTGTTTATTTTAAGCATTTTATTTTTTTCTCCATTTATTAAAGAAACATTGGCTCAAAGCCTTCCAATATCACAAGCCGAGATTGAATCTCAATTTAAGGCTCAACTCTTTGGAAATAATGATATTAATAATGGTGATAGTGATAGCTTAATCCAAGAAACTCGCTTTGGTAATCTTGAACAGCTTAATGAGCCAAAAGCCCTTGCACCCCAAGATAATCAAGCCCCTACATTTATAATTGCCCCTGAAATCAAAACTTTACGCGTAGGAGAGCAAAAACAATTTACTTTTTCCTTTAGCGATGCAGAAAACGATGCTTATTTTGGTGGAGTAGTAGCACTTAATACAAAAATTGAGTTAGACCCTGGGCGTAAACCTAAAAAACAACTTGCTCGTGAAGCAGCAATTAATATCGATGTATTAAATTCTGGTGATGCTTCTGTTGTTTTATGGAATATTACTGCACAAAATCCTGGAGTAGCAATTTTCTTTGTTAGTATTGCAGAACTCTTTGCAAGCAATGAAGGTGGAGTATTTAAGCTATCTTCTGGTCGAATTAAGTTTGTAGCTTATGCATTTCGTGTAGTGGGAGAAAATGATGATAGCCTAGCACCTGCTTTCTTAAATCAATTTAACGATACAACATTAAAATTATCAGAACGTGTTAATTTAACTTTTGCTGCTAAATCTGCTGAAAATCGACCTTTAACCTATAATTTTCTTTATTTAGCATATGCTTCACGTTTAATTAGAGGAAGATTTTTTGGTAATAATGCCCAAATAAAAGCCATAGATCCCGGCCAAGGTGTTTTTATTGCTTTTGTATCTGATGGGCTTAAGGCTGATATACAGACTTTTATAGTGACAGTAGCCGACCCAAAAGCACCGCCTCCTTTAGAACCTAAATTAAAGATTCGAGCACTCTCTACTAGCGCCTTAGTTTTAGCAAATAAACAACAGCCTTTAGATATTTATGGGGATGAGTTTTCTATTGCTACTCAAGTTATCTTAAAAACTGGCTCTCAAGAACAACAACTCCCTGTTCAATTTATTAGCAACAATAACTTAAGAGTGTCAATGCCTTTGAATCTAAAAGAAAAAGCTACATTGCAATTATTTGATAACAATCAGACTACTAGTTTTGACTTTGTACCTTTAGCTCCTGTAGTAGTTGATATTAAGCGCATACGTAATTCTTCTGATAATGTTTTTCGCTTGCGTTTACTTGGGGCAGAAATTGGTCGAGGAATAAAAGTTTTTGCTAATGGTAAAGAGTTAAAGATCTTAGATGATCGCACTTTTCGTAGTTCAATTGTTGATCAGATTGTTGTAATTCTACCAACAGAGTTACGAACTCAAAATAGCATAGACTTAAAATTTCAAGGAAGCACAGGCTTAGAAAGCCCACTAATAAGAGTTCCATTAGCAAAATAATTGATATAGCAATTAATCAAGAGTAGGGCTAGAACTATGTTTCTAGCCCTACTCTTATGGTTTTATTAAATAATCTATGACAGAAAAAGTAGATGTAGCAGTTATTGGAAGCGGAGTTGGAGGCTTAACAACGGCTGCACTTTTGGCTAGACGTGGTTTAAGCGTAGCAGTTTATGAACAACATTATGTTCCTGGCGGTAGTGCCTCACACTTTAATCGCAAAGGATATTCTTTTGATGTTGGAGCTTCGCTACTCTACACTTTAGGAAAAACAGGAAAAGCTAATTTTCTCTATAAAATACTTACAGAAATAGACGAGCCTATAGAATCTATTCTAGACCCTATTCAAATACATTATCACTTGCCTAAAGGATGGCAAGTCCGTGCTCATTATGACCGAGAAAAGTTTTTAGCAGAACTAACAGCGCTTTTCCCAAAAGAAAAAGACTCAATACGTAAGTTTTACGATAAGCTAGCAGATATTTTTGCAATGATGGATAGTCTAGATTATATCTCTCTAGAAGACCCTCAAGCAGGTATGAAATTTAGCTTTTCCCGGCCATTTAGCGCTATTAAATTAGCAGTTAATTCTTTTAAGGATTTAGGATCTTTAGTTAAAAGCACTTTTCAAGACCCACTACTGCGTAGATTTATAGATCTTGAATGCTATAGTTGGGCTTTGGTTGGAGCAAATGCTACACCTTTAATTAATGCTTCTATTGTAATAGGCGATAGACATGTAGGAGGTGTACGTTATCCGATTGGAGGGGTTAATAAAATCCCTTACGCTTTAGTTCGTGGAATAGAGAAATTTGGAGGCAAGGTTTTTTATCGTCAAGGGGTAAAAAAAATAATTTATGAAAACGGTAATATTACAGGACTAGAACTTAAATCAGGAGAACAAGTTAAGGCTAAAGTTTTTGTTTCTAACGCTACCATTTGGAATACAGCAGAACTCATTACAGATGAACAAGCGGCAAAATCATTGCTTGCACCTTTTAAGAAATTTCCTGCCTCTCGTAGCTTTTTTAGTGTTTTTTGTGGTGTTCCTAAAGAAGCAATTCCTGATGATTATTCAACTCACCATATTATTTTAGAAAATTGGGATGATATGGAAAAAGATGGAGGAACGCTTTATTTATCAATTCCATCAGTACTTGACTCATCTATTGCCCCTAGTAATTGTCACAATGTCCATGCTTTTATAGTCCATAGTTTTTTAGAAGGAAAAAGAGATAGAGATTATATGGACTGGAAAAAAAAGACTGCTGAAGAATTAATTAAACGTCTTCCGCTACGTGCTAAACCAGATTTTTATATTTCTGCAAGCCCACTTACAAATGAGCGTTATTTAGCCCGTAAAAATGGTAGCTATGGGCCAATGTTTACAAATGGTAAGGACTTACTTTTTAAGCCTAAAAATCTTACTCCAATAAAAAACTTATATTGTGCTGGCGATAGTTGTTTTCCTGGTCAAGGAGTTAGCGCTGTAGCAGCATCAGGTGTTTCTTGTGCAATGCTTATAGCTAAACACTTTGGAATCAAATGGAACCAATAATTAAAGCTCGTAAAGATCCTAATGTAGAGCGAGTCTTTGCATTTGTTAATCGTTGGATGCTAAAGAGGTATTTTCATCAGATTTGGACAATAGGATTTGAAAAGCTTAAAGAGCTTGACCCCAAGCGCCCAGTGATTTTTTACGCTAATCATAGCAATTGGTGGGATGGCCTTATTGCCTTTTACTTAACCCGGGATTTATTAAAAATAGACGGCTATTTAATGATGATGGCTAAACAGTTAAGAAAATATAGTTTCTTTCGTTGGATAGGAGCTTTTTCTGTAGACCGCGACTCTCCAATAAGTGCGTATAGATCATTAGAATACATTGCAGATTTATTAAATGATAAAACTAAACAACCTCGTGCCTTATGGATATTTCCTCAAGGAGAGTTACTAGCTAATGATTTTAGACCTATTAAGTTTTTACGTGGGTTAGATTGGTTAATAAAACATCTTCCAGAAGCACAGCTTGTTGCCGTGACTTTTAAGTATGAATTTCTAAATGAACAATTGCCAGAAGTTTTTTTATCATTTAGTAATATTAGTAATACTAGTAATATCAATAATACATTTATGTTATCAGACCAAGAAACATTAAAAACCCTTACCAAAAAGCTTGAAGAAGATTTAACAAAGCAGCTTGATAGATTAAAGTTAGAAGTAATTGAGCAAAAGACTACAAGTTATAGGCCAATTCTTAAAGGTGGGATGTCAATAAATATAATGTATGAGCGGGCAAAAAAGTTATTAGGGTTATAAAATTTAACCAATAAAAGCTTGCGGTTAAGAGTATTAGTATAGGGAGAAGCTTTACAAGCTTAAATATACATTATTTAATTAATTAGGGTAATAGCCCAGTCATTTATCACTGAACTGGGCTATTTAACTATTTAATTAGGCTATTTAACAGAAACATCATCAATGCGAAATATTGTTGGAGATATTGAGCCATTAACGCCTCTAAACCTAATTCGGATGGTTTGGCCTTTATAACTTAGTAGGCTAAATCCACCTTTTTGAGAATAAACACCATCAGCACTTTTATTTAAATTGCTGTAGGTAGCTAATGTTTGCAAGAGACTACCTGAAGAACTATAAACTTCAACATACAATGTATCATAAACTGTTGTAGTTGTTGTTTCTGTAGAACTAACATTAAGCCAAAATGTTAAATTGGCAGTTGTTGCCGTAGACGGAATAGTAAATTGTTGATAGACAGTACCAGTACTGTTATTAGTATTACCTGTATTAACATATCCTGTTCCGCCATGAGGATATGCCCCACTAGCTGTATAGAAAGCTGCGCCGCTTAAAACCCAAGGTGATGTACTTCCCTCAAAACCACCATTAACTAGTCTTTCAACTACACCAGGAGTTATTGTTAATGAAAGAGGAGTAGAGCGGCTTAATGGACTAGCTACACCATTAATATTTATTGTAAGTGTTCCTGTCGTTGCAGTGCCTGAAGCGGTAAGTGTTAGTGTGCTAGAACTTCCAGGAGTAACTGGATTAGGAGAAAAGCTTGCTGTTACACCGCTTGGTAAACTTGAGGCTGTAAGTGTAATGGGCGAAGAAAAACCTCCTACTGGATTAGTTGTCACAGTAAGAGTACCAGAACTTCCTTGACTTATACTCTTGCTAGTAGGAGATAGAGAGAGTGAATAATTTGGTGTTACATTTGAACTAACAGTTAGAGAAGCATTTGTAGTTTTTGTTATCCCGTTGCTACTGCCAGAAATAGTTAAAGTACTTGTTCCTGTTGTAGATGTTGAAGTATTTACAGTTAAAGTAGTACTTGAGCCAGCAGCAATTGGATTACTTGAAAAACTGCCAGTAGCGCCTGAAGGCAGTCCACTGAGAGATAATGTAACCATCCCTGAAAAACCACCCTGAGCAGCAGTGCTTACAGTATAACTTGTAGAACTACCAGCATTGACTGTTTGAGAACTTGGAGATGTATTTAAGGTAAAATCAGGTTGAACAGTAGTTTTAGCTAGCCACTCAGTAGCATTAAGGAATAACTGCTTATTAGTTCCAGCAGGATCATTCCAGCCATCAAACAAATTATTACTTGGTTGCCCTGTTCCATCATCTATTGCTGAACTATCACCATGAGCAGCAATACGCCCTTGCCCAAATTGGCTTCGAGCAAAAGCTACACCTGTACTACCAGTACGTGAAAATGTATTGCGGAATATAACTCCTCTTACATTAGGATTACTTGATGTACTAATTGTCATTGATGCTCCTGCACGTAGGATTGTGCCAGAAACCGTACCATAAGCACCAAAAATAATAGGATCACTAGAAGATTCTATATTAAGCGTTGAAGGGTTTTCATTTGATATGTTATTAAGATCATATTGAATACCAAAAATATTACTAACACTACGAGAATTATTATTCATTAAATCATTAAATATTCTAGGGCTATCAATACCATCGTTATTGCGATCAGAATTTAAGTGATCAGCAATCATAAAAAGACCACCACCATTATCAACAAAGTTTATGATGGCTGTTTTCTCAGCAGCAGTAAAGGCAATGTTAGGCTCAGGAATAACAAAAATCCTGTATTTTGAAAGATCTTGAGCATTGCTAGTGTCGCCATAAGTAATACGACCACTGCTAGGTAATGTGCTAACAGTGTATTTTCCTGTTTTTACTAATTCCACGCCCCAAGCTGAAATAGCCCCTACCCAACTTGTTTCAGTTGTTGGATTGCTTGGGCTTGGAGTGGGTTGATCTGTATCAATTATCCAATCAGCATTACCCGCAGTTTCAGCCTTAGTGTTATCAAATAAGACGGAAATTAAACTGGTTTGAGCTTGTACCTTAGGCGTAGATGTTGGTACTTGAGGTAAAGATAATATCCAGCTAAATAAAAGACTTAAAATAAGCACTCTAGTAAATTTCGACTGGCACACCTGTTGCCACATAATATTTAATACTCCTTAATTTTAATAATTTTAGACTCAGGCAAGTTTGGCTTAGTTTGTTTAGATATGTCTTTAAAAACTTAAACAAATCTAAATTTGCGATAGTATCATCATTTTTTATTGTTTGTCTTTAGAAACACCACTATTTTCCGTAAAATTTATTATCTCCTGGAGTTTAAGGCAATAAACGGTTGTATCATTTCTTGGAAAATTAACTGTTTAAAACAAAAATGCAGACATTTTGTCTGCATTTTTATTTTAATTTTTATTTTATAGAGGTTATTTTGCAGGTTGCGTTGGAGCGCTATTATTTGCACGAATAACGCCTAAGGCACGTTTTTCTGGAGCAAAATATGTTTGTAATACTCTTTTTACATCATCTTTACTTATAGCTAATATTTTTTCTGCTACATTATCAACATCCATAAAAGGCATACCAAAAAAAGCATATTGAGCATAAGTAAGGCTACGATTAGCGTGATCACGTAAGTATTGCACTTTTTCAGCAGCAGCAGAACTTCTAGCACCTAGCACTTCTATATCTGTCAAAGGATTACTAATAAGTTTCTTTAACTCTTCTTCTACAACAGTTCTAGCTTTTTGTTCTTGCTCTGGTGCAGAATTAAGATAAATTAAAAAATTGCTTCGTTGTTGACGAGTTTTTGTATCTGTAGAAAACTCAAAGCTTAATTGTTGTTGTTGTAAGGCATTTAAGATTCTACCCGCAGCACCATCTATTAGTTGGCGAATAATGGGTAATGCATAGTTGTCTACATTTTTTCCATCTGGCCCTGTAAAACTAAGAACTTGAGTGGTTTGTCGTTTTTCTCTGTTCTCAAATTTTTCACTAGCAGAACTACGAAATGATAAAACTGGAACAGCAATAGCTTTATCTAGTTGTTGTTCTTGACGAATAAAACCATCTGCAATAAGTCTACCAACTAAAGCTGACCCTTCTGTGTCACCCACAATAACAACTAAAGGGAGTTGGCGTTTTACTGTCTTTTGATACCATTCAACAATATCTGTTTCACTAAATTGGGCTACGGTTTTTTCTGCTCCTAGCTGATTAGCAGCATATGGATGTCCACTATAAAGTAGGTCATTTGTTATATCTAAAGCTGAATTTAACCCATCATCTCGTGTAGCTTGTATAGCAGCAAGTAGCCCAGCCTTTTCTCTAGCAAATTCATCTTTATCAAAAAGTGCATTTTCTATAGTAGTAATTACTAGCTTCATTGCTGGTTCAGCATTACGTGAAAGCACTTCTAAGTTATAGCCAAAAAAGTCAGGCTCATTAATTATGGTTAGCTCTGCACCTAATTGTTCTAAGGCTAAAGCTATGTCTGCTCCTGCTTGTCGTTGTGTTCCACGTAAAATTGCCCTAAGCATTAGCTCAGTAATACCTAAATTATTATCTTTCTCTAAAACTCTTCCACCTTGAAAATAGAACCCTATTGAAAGAAGAGGCCGTGAAGGATCTTCACGAACAAAAGCACGAGGGCCTCGGAGGGTAGAAAAATCTTTTACTGGCTGAGGTTGTATTTCTAGAATAAATCCGCCTTCTGTTACCTGCTCAAAACGGTCTTTCCCTTGTTTTACTACAAACTTTTCTGGAGCATAAATAATATCTTCTTTAGTAATAGTTTCTTTGTTAACATTTGGAACTAGTACTTTAATGTAAGAATCAAAACGATCTGCGGTATAAATAGGGTCAGAACCAGGGGTTCGTGCTGGTGCACTGCGTGGCTCATATTCATGAACAAGAGCAGCAGTAAAATTAAAATATTGTGATGCAAGTTGTTGAACTTGTTCAGCAGTAACAGCCTTAATACGTTTTACATAAGTATCAAAATTTTTATAACTTCCTCTTAATTCCCAAGACGCAAGTTGCAAAGACAGTTTAGTTAAATTTAGTGTCCCATCATAATAATCTTTTTCAAGTAATGATTTAGCTCTTTGCAAATCTCCTGGAGATAGAATCACTCTTCTTAAAGCCTCAATTTGCTCAAATAGTGCATCTTCAGCTTTTACTAAACGCTCAGGAACTACCTGCATTTGAAAACTAAATAGTGCACCTTTACTAGTTGCAATATATTGAGTAGCAACTCTAGAGGCAAATGACGGCTCAATAAGGGCTTGTGGAAGTAGTGCACCTCTACCTTGAGTTAAAATTGCACTTAAAACTTCAAATACTGCGGCATCTTTAATATTAGCTACACGATAACCAACAGAAACAACCGTCTGATTAATATCTGCTCTCTCAGCTAAATAGCGAATGGGCATACCTTCGCTAGCTTTATTAGTAGGCTTATTAGCTGAGACAGACTCTTTTATTGCACCTAGAAATTGTTGTGCTACTAATCTAACTGTATCAGAGTTAACATCTCCAACAACTACAACAATTATACTGCCTCCACAATAATAGCGATCATAAAAACTTTGTGCCTGTTCTTTAGTAACCAGCTTACTTTCATCTAATATAGAAGCATTAGGATTATTATCAAACGCTGCTTGTAAAACACGTTGTTGACCATAGCTAAAAGGATCGTCTAGTTTATAACGATTTGATTGGATTACGTATTTTGCTGCGCGTGTAACATCTTCTGCGCTAAAAGGCTGTCTTTGTAAATTACGAAACTGCATTTCTAATAATTTATTAAAACTAGTAGATTGACCTAATAGTGAGTAGCTAGTAGTTTCAAAATCTGTATTGCTAGTTAAAATACCTCCAAATTTTCTTATTTGGCGAAGAGGGTCTTCTTCTAATGGGCTAGCAGATTCTATAAGTAATTTTTCTATTACACGAGATACGCCTAGCTGATCTTCGCTTTCATAGCTAGTTCCAGCCTTTACCATAATAGTAGAAGCAACTAAAGGAATTGAATGATCCTCACGAACAATTACAGTAATTCCATTCTTAAAAACAAAACGCGAAGTTACTCCAACAATTTCTTGAGCAGTAATTGCAGCACCTTTTGGGACTAAAACCTTTGTTGGAGTAGTGTTTGTAGTAGTTGGTTTTGTAGGATTTGTAGTAATACCACTAGGCGATGTAGTCGTTTCATTTTTCTTATCTGGTGGTTTTGCTGTTGAATTGTTTGAATTATTTGAATTATTTGTTGAATTATTTGTTGAATTATTTGTTGAATTATTTGACGGTTGAGGAGGAAGTGTTGTTTGGTCAGGACGCTTGCGGCCACTTTGACCATAAAGACTTGAAGTTATTAATAGTAGTAGTACTAAAGAGAAAGCTATATTCTTTACACTTTGCATAGGTTCCCCCTCAATTTTTTGAGATTTGAGTGATCTAGAAGTTTAATTATATTGTATTATTTTTGGATCTTTGCCAAATAATCTGATGCAGATTGCTAAGTCTAGGTTTTTTCTTACTGCCCTAAAAGTAACGAATAAAGAGAAAATAAAACAATTATGTAGCAGGACGGGTTAGGCTTTGGTAAATATTTTTGGTAAAGAAATACCTAATTTTTATTCATCAAACACACAAGTGCGTGCTTTCAATAGAAAATAACCAATAGCGATTTTGTCATCAGTTATCTCGCCTTTATAATTACGCCAAGCTAATCCTGGTTGTACAAAGCTCATTGCAAAAATCTATTAGTGTCATAGCCTCTAGGCTAACTTGTTTTATTAGCTCTTCTACCTTTTGCGAAATATTTTTGGCAGTAAATGTAACATAAATTAACTTACCTAATAGCAAAGCTTGGCTGCGAGGGAATAGAAGCAAATCTTAATGAGCCGACTTCCAAAATCCGCTGCAAAGACAATTGGTCGCCCTGCGGGGTAAAAGGAAAAACTGCGTTATTGGAAAGCTTTGACGCTAAAACTAATTATTGTTTTTATTTACTCCCACAATTCCTAAGAAGATCTTTTAATTCTTTCATAGATGCCCCTTTTCTTGCCAGTAAGAGGTTTTTCAATTTTGGGCTACAACGTTCCTCTCTTAACCCAGGCCAATTAGGAAATTGAATAGCCATTTGTTCCCAAATGGGACGAAGGTCTTTATTCTCTTTTTCTAGGATTAATGAGGCTCTGTAGGCAAAAATATATCTAAAAGTGTAATTGTCATCTTCAAGCAAAATGTCGTCTGTAATTTCATCTGTCCAAAATAAGCCTCCAGACATCACTTCATATGCGCAAGAAGCATCTGGAGCATATTTTAAATTATTAATTGCATTTATAGCAGCACTAGAAAATTGGTGAAATTGCACATAACTCATTTTTAACTCCATGTCGCTATTATATATATAAAATATTCCTTAAGCTCCTAACCTATTAAAGCGCTATTTCGGCACATTTATTGTTATTTGGTACTTAGGAGATCCTGGTTGTGCAAGTTTCACCGCTTCACCCTTTTTAACTAGTTTATTAAGTATTTTTACTAATTTCCCTGATTCCTCAAGTATAGGCCCCGTATTAATTACAACTTTAGACGCTCCTAATTCTTTTGCTTTATCAATAGCCGCCATCTTGAATTTAGTAAGAGCAGCTAAACCTTCATCACCTTTGTTAGCAATTATTTTGACATCTACTTCTAAGGCTTCTTCAGTTAACTTAAAGCTTGCTTTACCAAAGTTTCCTGTAATGATGTTAGAGGGTGCTGGCAGAGGGCTACCTGTAGAAATTTGGACAACCTCATTTGTTACTTGTTGAATAACTTGTGGATTGCGTCCTGCAAGACCTACAAATACTGGTAAAGCTCTTACGCCAACAAAACGTGCTCCAAGAAGAGCTAAACCAACAGCTGCTCCAACAGCCCTTGCCTTTTGACGATCTTGATATTGTTGCTGAGTGATCTTACCCTCCATTAAGTCCTTTATATCTTGCCTTTGTCTGATATCTGCTCCCTCTTGGGGCGCTTGACCGTTAGGATCTCTATATCTCAGAGGATTATTTAGAACATAACTATAGCGATTCCAAGTTTGAGGATTTTCTAATACTTCACTTGCACCTAAAGTATCAAGGCTGGTAAATCTTCCTTGGATAGAGGAAAAATACCTAGCTTGAGCAAAATCTAAGCCCGTTTCATCGTCGCGTTCATAGCCAGTAAACTTTTGCCGTAAAGAATCATTAGCAACATATCCAGAGATAAAGCTACGACCTCCCAAAGAAGCGGATATTTGTTGACCAAAAGGATGATAATCATAGCGATTAACAACCCTACCTTGGAAGTCTATGATAACTCTGGGAGTGCCTAAATGATCAGAAGTAATAAACTTTGTGATTTGGTTGTTATTAGAGCTATCGCTTTCAATTATGGCTAAAAGGCCATTGGTATTGTAAACATATTCTTTGCTTGGTGCAGAAAGAGGGGAATTACCTTGGTATTCAGCAATAAGTTGGCCTTGAATATCATAAACAAAGAGCGTTGTTACACCATCAACCACTTTTCCCACTCGCCTTCCTTTTCCGTCATAAAAGTAGTTTGTAACTACGCCATTAACCGTAGCTGTTATTAAGCGGTTTTCAGCATCATAGGCATAAGTTGCTCCAGGTTCGGCAATTAGGTTTCCTGCTAAGTCATAGGCATAACCAGGGCTAGTAATGCGATTTTTTACAGGATCAATAGTTAGGGACTGTTGCGGGTTTTGGGTTTGAGAGCTTAATTGTTTTTTCTGCTCAAGTTTACGCTGAGTATCAGCTTTAGCTTGTAGTTGTGCTTTATTCCATATGGAATTTAGTTTGTTAGTTTCTTCTACTGAAGCATTTGAAATTTTCAAAGCAGGGACGGGTTTTTCTATTCCTTGAAGCTTAGCTTGATACCAATCAGCCCAAATACGATAACAAGTTTGAAAATCAACTTTTTCAAGTTTCTTAGTTGGAGGTTGCTTTAGGTTCTGCCGTTTTGTCGAAACATCATCTACTTGTTTTTCTTTAGGTTGCTGAGCTAATAAAGGGGGTGTAACTAAAAGCAATATAAGGGTAAAACAAACAAGACTCTTGGCATAAAAATGCAGCTTTCTTATCATTATCTTGCTCCGTTTTAGAAGTTTGCCTATAATAGCATATTACCAGAAAACTTTATATTCCAGCACGTTTGACTAGCTCAGAATACTCTTTATTTGCTTTAGCAATTATTTCTTTTTCATCTAATGTTTTAAGTTCTCTTTTATACATTAGAATTTGTCCATCAATGATTACGGTCTCAACATCACTAGCATTAGCAGAATAAACCAAAGCAGAAAGCAAATCAGGTGTAGGGGTTGAATGCAATTGATTTAGGTTAACAATAATTATATCAGCAGTTTTACCAACTTCTATTGAGCCTATTTTTTCTTCTAAGCCTAAAGCCTTTGCACCTGCAAGCGTGGCTAAATAAAAGGCTTTTTTAGCAGGCAATGAACTTGAGCCATAGCGCATTTTTTGTAGCAATGCAGCTAGGCGCATTTCCTTAAACATATCCAAGTTATTATTACAAGGTGCACCATCAGCACCTATTGAAACTGATACCCCTAGTTCTAGCATTTCTGTTATGGGAGCAAGACCAGAACCTAACTTTAGGTTTGAAGAGGGGCAATGTAGAACATGTGTTCCTGTTTCAGCTAAAATTCTTTGCTCATACTCATTAACATGAACACAATGAGCTAGGGCAATATTTTTACCAGCTAGACCTACTTTTTGTAAATATTCAACATTTCTTAACCCTGTTTCATTTTGAACTACTTCAATTTCTTTAAGGTTTTCTGATGCATGAGTATGAATTAATAGATTATTTTCTTGAGCTATTTTTGAGATAGTTTCTAACAATTCTTGAGTACAAGAAATAGCAAATCTAGGAGCAAAACAACAGCTTACTCTACCACTTTCGCTTTTCCAAGACTTTATTAAATCAAGAGAAGCATTAAGGGAATCTTTTGTTTTTTCTGATAATCTTGATGGAACGCCATACCCTTTATCCATCATACATTTACCAATAGTTGCACGAAAACCTGTTTTTTCTACAACTTCTAAAACTGTCTCTGTATGATGAACTGTTTCCATTGTTAAGGCGCTAGTTGTACCAGATTTAATTAGTTCTCCTAGAGAAAGAAGTGTTGAAGCAGATAAAGAAGCAGGATTATGTGATGCTTCCATAGGCCAAACTCTTAAACGTAACCAATCTAGTAGTTCTAGATCATCGGCTGAGCCTCGAAATAGGGTTTGACAAAAATGTAGGTGTGTTTGAATAAAACCAGGGCTAACTAGCTTTTCTGAAGCATCAATAACAGTTATATTTTCATTATTATTTTCTAACTCTTTATAATCTATATTTGGTCTTATTTCTGTGATAGTTTTATCTTTTATAAGTAAATCTACAGATTCAATTTTAGCATCTTGACCAAGGATTACTTTTCCATTTTTAATCAAAAGCTGCGACATAGTAAGTTTATTTCTCTAGAGTTAGATTTTTTAATACCCGTCTTAAGAGTTGGGCAAATCGTTCATCACTGCTAGTTACTATTTTTCTTGGTGCTACTTTAGCATGACCAAATACTGGTAAAATCGGGAGTTGCACTCCTGAACGAGCACGCATTGCATTACGATAGCGTGCAATAGGATTTATTTCATAAGCGGCACGAAAATGTTCTCTAGCTTTATCTAAGAGGTTACTTTTTAAGTAAATTAGCCCTAGGTTATAAAGGGCTGCATCAAATTCAGGGTCTAAATCTACGGCTTTACGTAGGTGTTTAAGGGCTAAATCTACTTGTCCTTTAATCATATAAGCATGACCCATAACAAAATACATTTCTGCTGTAGGTTCAAGTAGTAAAGCTTGCTTAAAATGTGGTAGCGCTTCATCTAATTGGTTTTCGCTAGCTAAAATACGCCCCAAAGCATAGTGGGCTAAAAATGAATCTTTTTTTATCTTTAATGCTTTAAGTAAATAATTTTTTGCTTGATCAAAATTTCCATTATCTCCAGAAAGCACTCCTAGCATTAATAAAGCTAAATAATGCCTAGTATCATACTTAAGAGTATGTTCTAGATAATGTTGTGCAAGAATTAATTTTTCTTTACAAAAGAAATATTCTCCTAAAAAGAAGTTTAATTCTACATTTTCAGGATCAAGTAAAATAGCTTTTTCTAGCAAGCGAATAGCTTGTTGTGAATTATCATTTGAGCTAAGAAGTAAACCTAAGCCTTCAGAGACAAATGTAACAAATTTTTCATCAACTACTTTTTTTGTAGTCAGAATTCTTTGACGATAGCTATCTATTTTTTCTCTAAAATGATTCTGCTCATCTTTTTCTGCTAAACGTATTTGCCAAGTAGCAATTAGCTTATCTTTATTTACTAGATTTTCTTCACAAAGCAGTGAAATTAAAGAATCTAGCATTGCATGATCATAAAAACTACCTGCGCTTTGTCTATGAAACATTTCTAGTAAACGATCAAAGCGTTCTTGCATTCGCGCTAGGGTATATTCTAGGGCGCTAATACGCTCTAGGAGATGTTCTTCGACTGCTCCGCCAGGAATTATTTCTTCTATAGCTGCGCGAGGGACAACAGTAATCATTAGACGGGTATAACACTTTGAGCAAAGCTCATTAGTGATAGGATTTGACATTTTACAAGCTTGACAAAAGATCATAGGGCAATATCTTTTACTAACCTAGTATAGGAAATTATTTAATATTGATAAAATCCTCTTCCGCTCTTACAACCTAACCAACCAGCATCAACATATTTCTTTAGCAAAGGACAAGGGCGGTATTTTGGATCATTAAAACCTTCGTATAATACATTCATAATAGCTAGACAAACATCTAGCCCAATAAAATCAGCAAGTTGGAGTGGCCCCATTGGGTGACGCATACCTAGCTTCATAATTTCATCAACAGATTGAACTGTAGCTAAATTTTCGTAAACAGTAAAAATAGCCTCGTTTATCATTGGCATTAGTATACGATTTGAAACAAACCCTGGGCCGTCATTAACCTCAATTGCTACTTTACCAAATTTTTCAGAAAGACCTTTTACAATCTTAAAAGTAACATCTGAAGTGGAAATTCCACGAATTAGCTCTATTAATTTCATTATTGGTACAGGGTTCATAAAATGCATACCAATAACACGGTCTGGTCTAGCAGTTGCAGCAGCTAATTTAGTAATAGAAATTGAAGAAGTATTGCTAGCTAAAATTACTTCAGGTCTGAGCATACTATCAAGATTAGAGAATAGTTCCATTTTCTTAGCTAAATTCTCACTAATTGCTTCTATTACCAAATCAGCCTCAAGAAGAGCTTTTAGGTCTGTAGATGTAGTTATTCGTTTAAGTATTTTTTTATATTCACCATCTGAAATTCTATCTTTTTCTAATTCTAACCGTAAATTATTACTAATGCTATGCTTAGCATGTTCATTTAGCTCTTCTCTTACATCATGTAAAATAACAAGAAAACCCGCACGGGCTGCAACTTGAGCAATGCCAGCACCCATAGTGCCTGCACCAACAACACCAATATTTTTTATTCGCTCAAGCTCTTTCATATGCTTTTTCAAAATATTTTAGTTTAGCTAAGTGTTTTAAGAGACTTAGCTTATCTTTCTACAGCCATTGCAACAGCATTTCCGCCACCCAAACAAAGCGAAACAACACCTCGGTGAGCATCTCGTTTTTTCATCTCATAAAGAAGTGTAACTAAACAACGTGCTCCACTAGCGCCTATAGGGTGACCAATAGCTACTGCTCCACCATTAACATTAACTTTTGCTAGGTCTAAGCCAAGTTCTCTACATACAGCAATTGCTTGTACAGAAAAGGCTTCATTGAGTTCAAATAAATCAACATCTGCTACTTGCCATCCTGTTTTTTGCATTAATTTTTGTACTGCAATAACAGGAGCCATCATTACTTTTTTAGGGTCAGTACCGCCAACAGCCTGACCTACAATACGTCCTAAAATATCTCTACCAGCAGCAAGTTTAGAATTCATTACAACTACAGCCGCAGCACCATCATTTATTCCAGGGGCATTTCCTGCTGTTACTGAACCTTTAGGATCAAAAGCAGGTTTTAGTTTAGCTAAAGATTCTACTGAAGCATCAGCACGAACAGATTCGTCTATTTTAATTACAAGAGGAGCACCCTTTTTTTGAGGAATTTCTATTTTAAGAATTTCATCGTCAAAACGTCCACTTTCTTGAGCAATAACAGCTTTTTTATGGGAGTTTAAGGCATATTCGTCTTGTTCTTCGCGAGAGATATTATATTCTTTTGCTACCCATTCGCCGCTATTGCCCATATGCCAATTTTCAAAAGCACACCAAAGTCCATCTTGTATAACTACATCTAGAGCTTGACCATGACCTAAGCGATAGCCATCACGAAGTTTAGGGAGTAAGTAAGGAGCATTTGTCATTGATTCCATTCCACCAGCAACAACTACTTCTTCATCTCCACATTGAATAGCTTGTGCTGCAAGCATTACAGACTTTAATCCTGAACCACAAACTTTATTAATTGTTAGGGCAGAGACAGAGGATGCAATACCAGCATTTAATGCAGCTTGACGAGCAGGATTTTGCCCTAAACCAGCACTTAAAACATTACCCATAATTACTTCATTTATTTCACTAGAATCAACTTTTGCTCGTTCATAAGCTTCTCTAATAATTTTTGCCCCTAATTCTGTTGCTTTTAAGTCTTTTAGCCCTCCTTGAAACCTACCTACAGGAGTGCGAACTGCACTAACAATTACTACGTCACTCATGAAATACCCTTTCTATTTTAAGTACCTACAATAAAATACTAGTTAAATTTTGATAAATTATAGTCTGAGATTTTAAGTTACAACTTGTTATAACTACCTGTCAAGATAGGGGTGTCTGCTGTATTCCGCTTTTATTGAAGAAAAAATTCTTTCTAATATTACTAAAAATGTTGCTTAATATCTTCTATTAAAGCAAAGACTTTTAGTTTATCTTTCATAAAATCTTCTTCGCTTGCATTATCAGGTAAGGTTTTACAAAGACGGTTAATAATTTCTTTAGCATCATTTAGTTGAGCTAAGGCTTGGTCATATAAGCCAAACATTGAAAAAGTATTTCCAAGTCCATAATGGGCTTGCCATTGATAAGTAGGGTGATTAATCCGCTCACAATAATCAATAGCTAACTGATAATTATCTTGGGCTGTTTGGAGTTGTCCAAGCTGTTCATAAGCATAGCCTAAAAAATAGTAAGCTTGGGCAACAAGTCGAAGTTCTCCTAACTTAGTATGTTGTTCTAGAGCCACTTTAAGCTTACGTACTGAATCGCTATAAACTCCAAGTTCTAAAGCGACTAGAGCAAGTTTATGATTAGCTAAAGCTTCATTACTAGAGTTACTTACTAAACGAGCAATGGAGAGTAGTTTTTGATAGCATTCACGAGCTAAATCTATTTCACCAAGTTGACGATAAATATCACCTCGTCCATTTTCAAATAATCCTTCTTCAAGTTTTGCCTCTAGAGAGCGTGCAAGCTCTAGGCCACAATCATAAGTCTCTAGAGCGAGTTCTAGTTGCTTAGTCTGTTTATAGAGATTTCCTAAACGACGTAAAGCTTTTAATTCTCCAAGACGGTCTTTATTATTTCGGGCTATTTTTAATCCTTCTTCTATAAGAGAGAGTCCTTGCTTAAAGTTACCTATTTGGCTAAAAGTACTCCCTAAAAGAGATAATATTTGATTTTCTGTAAAAGGGTCTTTATTTTGACGTGAAAGTGCTAAATTGTTTTCTAAGGATTTAAGAGTTTTCTCGGTTTGTCCTAATGCAGTAGAAACTTGAGATAGGATTAGAAGTAATCTACTTTCAGTTTTAGGATCTTTAATAGATTGTGCTGCGCTTAAACCTGCTTCAACTGCTTTTAAGGCTAGTTCAAAATTACTACAGGAATATTCTATTTGGCTTTTTATAAGTTGTGTTCGGCTAATAACGGCTAGATTTTTTTCTGCTTCAGCAATATCTTGTGCAAAAGTTAAATTTTCTTGAGCCTTTTCTATATGTCCTAAATGTAGTGCAATTCTTGCAGACCCTAAATATAGTTGTGCCTGCTCAGTAGTATTAGGAGTGTTTCCTTCTTCTTGCATTTCTTTAGCTGCATTTAAGGCCCATAAATAATATTTTTCTGCCTCAGCAATATCTAAACGTGAAAAAGCGGCTTCAGAAGCAGCACGACCATAGTAGAAAGTTTTTGCTGTTTCCCCTGCTTCATAAAAATGATGCAGTAGTGCAGCACTATAGCGAAGTAATTTTTGTTGACTATTTCCTACAATTGTCTCAATTGCTTGAGCAACTTGTAAGTGGAGTTTACGCTTTCGCCGTCTAGGGATAGCGTCATAGAGTACAAAATGAATGGCAGGGTCAGAAAAATTATAAATTTCTTCTCGGTTAACGCTTTCTTGTAATAACCTAGCTTTTACAGCCTTTTCTAAAATATTGGCAAGCTCATCTTCATTAAGACCTGTAACTTTTTCTAAAATATCAAAGGAAAATTCATTTCCAATTACACTTGCTTGCCTAAGTAACTCTATTATAGGTTCATCAACTTTAGATAATTTTATTTCAGCAAGTTGCTGAAGACTTTCTGGAAGGATAAATTCATCAATATTTTCACATGCCCAATTGCTTTCTAATGTTATTTTACCTTCATTAATTAAATACCGGATAATTTCTACTACATAATATGGGTTTCCTAAAGAAACTTGCCAGATTTTTTCAATATCACGTTCTGCTATATCTAATTTCCCAAAAATTCCATCAAGCATTGTACGAAGCTCTGCTTGAGTAAGAGGCTGTAATTTAATGGTTTCATAGCCTCCAGAGCGAGAAAGCGAGGCTAACCATTCCTGGCAAGGATGGCCTTTTTGAGTTACTTTTTCAGTATTGCCTAAAAATACAAATAAGGTTCTAGTATGTAAATTGCGGATTAAATAAGAAAGAAGTTCTAAATTAACATTTGCATATTCTAAATTATCAAAAATTAATATCCCACGCTGATCATTTGCTGTATGAATGATAATTGACTCAATAGCTTCAAAGATAGACCATTTTTCTGCTTCGTCTAAACTACGGCTTTCAAATAAACATTTAGGGAGTTTAATTCCAGTGCGTTCAAGTGTAATATTAATTAAATCTGACTCTTGGGCTAAATCCTGTCTGCGAATACCAAGAGATCTTCTTAGTAAATCTAGCCAGGGCTGAAAGGGCAATTGAGCACGGCTAGCAGGTTCATAAAATTTAGTTAATAAAACCGCTACATTATTACTTTTTAACCATCTATAAAATTTTTCACCTAAGCGAGAGATACCAAAACCTTTTTCACCAAGCACAATTACAGGGCGTGCTTTATTAGTAGTTAATGATTGATATTCGGCTACTAATCTTTCTAATTCCCGTTTTCTACCTACAAAGCTATCAAAATCTGGACTTAACTTCACTAATCGACGGTTAATAGTCTCTTTTATAGGGTTATTTGACCCACTAGAAGCGTTACTTTTAGGGATAAGAGTAGAAGAAATTTCACTTGCTTTAATAGCCCTTATATGTCCACCTGAACCAGGTAGGGTTGATTGAGGGTTAAACCCTGCACCAGAGAATAATTCTTGAGCAAATTCTTGGGCGCTTGATGGTCGGTCTTCAGCTTTTTTACTTAATGCTCGCAAAATAGCTGCCTCTAGACCAGTAGGAATATCTGGGCGATATTGACGAAGAGGCGGAGGAGCTTTTTCTACCTGGGCTTGAAGTATTTCAACAATAGATGGTTCATTAAAGGGGAGCCGTCCTACTAGCATTTCATAACCTATTATGGCTAGCGAATAAATATCTGACCTAGCATCTAGTTCTCGGCTATAACACTGTTCGGGCGACATATAATGAGGAGTACCTAAGATATTGTTAACTTGGGTTAAAGCTTCCCCGCTACGAACTTTAACAATACCAAAATCAACAACTTTAACTAGTTCTGTACCATCTTTAAGTTTATGAAGTAAAATATTTGAAGGTTTCAAGTCACGATGAATAATACCTTCTTGGTGTGCAACTCCTATTGCTTGGCAAACAGGTAATAAAATACTTAAAGTTCTCTCTATAGTTAAACCATTATAATCACTTAGTTCTTCCCCTAGAGTAGGCCCTTGTAATAATTCCATTACTAAATAGGTAAGTCCATCTGTAGTAGTACCAAAGTCATGAATAGTGACTATATTAGGGTGTTTAATTCGTGCTGCTGCTTGTGCTTCACGTTCAAAACGCATTTGACTTACAGAATCAAGAGTTATTTCTGGATGAAGAATTTTAACTGCAACTTCATCATTAATACGTAAGCGACGAGCATTATAGACAACTGCCATACCGCCTATGCCAAGCTGAGAGATTAATTCATATTTATTATCAATGACTTGACCTACTAAGTCTTTAGTTTTTGCATTACTCATTTTCTATAATGATGTTTTAAGTTAAATTATTGACCTATTATAACCAGTTGCAATCTTTGTAAATAAAAGCAAATTAACATATTGATAGTTCTTATTCAATCTAGGCAAACAAAGAAAAAAGCCTGTATTTTTAAAATTCCTATCTATGAAATTTAAGTATAGAACGATTAATTATTTATTATGAAAAATGATGTGATAATGACAGCTACTACTGCCTTGAGGAATAGTTCTCCTAAGAGAGACTTGTGCATTAAGTGCTTGACGCTGCATATTAAGTTCTGCTGTGCAAACTTCAGGAAAATCAGCAGCTATTTGGGATATAGGACAATGTTTTATAGTAAGCATATATTCGTTATTACCAATAGCATTAACGTCTACTAAGTAGCCCATTTTACGTAATAATTCAGCTAGTTCACTAATTTTAGTAATTTCTAAAGGTGAGCTTTTAAATTTTTCTTGTAATTGTTCAAGAAATTCTTGTGCACGGCCAGCAAAAATAGAATTAATTGCTTGCATCCCAAAGATTTGTTTTACTTGTTTAAGTACATCGCTTGCTAATTGGTTATATGCTGAAGGAAAATGTGCTTGGCCTCTCTCTGTAAGTTTATATAAGTAGGATGGACGGCCCCGCTCTTGAGATTTTTCACAACGCATAGATATAAGTCCATCACGTTCCATACGGCTTAAATGTCCACGAATGTTAACTCCTGATACATTTAGCTCTTCACTTAAAGTAGATACTGGCATTTCTCCATTAATTTTAAGTAGCTGTAAAATTTTCTCACGAGTCTTATCTGTTAAGTGGGTGTCCATAAAAACCTAGCTTAGCGTAAAATCTTTAATATTTATTGATTAAGAAGTTTCTAAGTTAGCAAATTTTCTTCTTAATTAGGCTAACATCATTAATTGGTAATATTTGAAAAGTGTAGCACTTGGGTCTTAGTTTTTCAAACCCGCTATCCTTAATCATGGAAAAGTTTTAAGGTGCTAAAATTATTTTAACCTTTAAAATAAAAAAGGAATTATCTTTACTAGTAATTCCTTTCCTATTTTTATAGCTAAATAGTTTATTAGCTAGTTATTAACTAATAGTAGTATTACTGAATATCAGGAAAAATATCTTGATCTTCTATAGCAGAAAAACTAGGTTTTTCTGCTTTTCCTATTAACTGATGTAAATACTTAGGCCAACGACCAGAGCGAAAAACTAATAATAAGTAATTTACTTCATCAATATTAGTAGCAAAAAAGACACGATTCTCTGGAGTTGGTCTATCTTCAGGAGTTCTTTTTACCCATATCTCTATTTTTTCCTTAGTATGAATTACTCCAAGACGAGGGTCAGAATATTCATCTTCTAGAGGATGTTGCTCTTTATTTCCTTGTAGTTGGGCATAAGAGACTATTTTTTTTGCAAATTTAATTATAAGCTGAACATCTTGTTGATTCATTTTTACTTTAGAGGCGCGGAAATCGCAGTTTTAGAGTTCTGCAAAAAAAGCACCATCTCCTTTTTATATTTTATGGTTTATAAAAAATTTTTAGCGCCGATAAAGATAACTCTGATTAAAGCTAAAGGCTAGGCATTTAGCCGCAATAGAGTCCTAATTTAAGTATTACTATAAACTAATAAGTATTAATAAACCAAGGTCTATTACTTAAGCTTATAAGTTTTTTAGAATTTTCTTGCTTAATTCTTAAACTATCATTTAGAGCCTTGACAATTTATAAAAAGAGATTTTAAGGTTTTGGCAAAATTTTAATAAGTATAGTTGCTTTAGCAGCTTTAGTGGCTTAATAGAGATAAACTCAAGTAGCTTAATAGAGATAAACTTAATGCTAAATATCAGAAATAGGTTGCTTAATGCTCTAGTGCTTTAAGATCGCCTTTGTTATAATGATCAACTTTTAAGCATAATCAAGCTAAACCTTAAGAAAAATTTAGAAAGTTTTTAATTACTTATAGTTAATATTTATGGCACTTGTACGTAGAGAACCTAAAAAAAAATACAATAATATTGAGTCATCCCCAGAAATACCATTGTATTTAATTACTACTGGCCCAGCAAAAAATATTTGGGCTATGTCAACTATGTCTAAAAAAGAACTAGTAGAGTTAATTCCTATATTTGATACAGAAGAATCTGTATTAAATTTACTAAAAAACTTACAAGACAAATCTTATCAATCAGTAATAATTCCTTTAACAAGACTATCTAGCCTAGTAAAAGAGCGTAAGGCACTTTTTATATTAAATCCAAATATAAAAATCCAAGATGGTCAGATGTCTTTTAAGGAAGGGCCTAATTGGCATTTACCTTTAGAGAGTTTAAGTTCTTTGCTTTCAATAGATAAAGTTAAAGAAGAAAATATTCTGTAAACTATAAAATAAAGATTTTGAGAGGAAAATTTTTATGCCAAATGTTGGTGATAAAGCTCCTGACTTTTCCCTACCAGCTAATGATGGAAATACTTATTCATTAAGCCAGTATAAAAATAAAAATAATGTTGTGCTTGTTTTTTACCCTGGCGATGATACACCTACTTGCACAAAGCAGCTTTGTGATTATCGCGATGGATGGGAACGCTTTCAACAATTTGATTCTATTGTACTTGGCGTAAGTACTAATGATATGCAAGCACATAAAAAATTTGCCACTAAATATAATTTTCCTTTTCCCTTACTAGAAGACCAAGGTCTATCTATGTGTAAATCCTATGGAGTAATGATGTTAGGCGGCTTACTTAAAATCACTAATAGAGCAGTTTTTATTATTGATAAACAAGGACTTATTCGTTATAAGCATGTTGAATTAGTTCCAATTACTAGACGAACTAAAGAAGAGCTATTTGATGCTCTAAAAGCTATTGCTAAATAATTTATAGCTTAAATTTACACTTACAAATTTCGGAAAGCTTCTTTATTTAAGACTTCGCGAAGCCGCTCTCTAGTGCGAGATACTATGGTTTGTATATTAGTAATAGTAAGAGAAATGGCGGGCATTGTTGCTATTTCGCGGGCACTAAGTCCAACAATTACATGTAAATAAAAAATTAGTGCATCTCTAGCAGCATTTGACCCTTCAAGAACAGATCTTAATAAATCCTGAACTTCTTGAGGGGAAAATTTGTCTTTAAGTATGTAATCAGGGCTAAATTTATCCTCTGCTGCCATTAATTCTTCAAAAGAAATAGCATTTTCCTCATCAAAATAATCATTTATATTACCTGAGTTAGGTATATTATCTAAAGAAACTAGCTTGCCAGAGAAATTTTGTCTATCTTCTTTTCTCGATAAATTAACTGAAATGTTATGTACAACTTTTGCCAAGTAAGCATTTAATTCTACCTCTGTACTACCACGAAAATCTCTTAACGTTCTATAATCATTTGATAATAAACTTAAGAAAGTTTCTTGAACTATTTCTTTTACTTCATAACTACTTACCCCTGCTCTATATTTTTCGCGAAAAGCACAAAATTCTACATGTTTACCAAAATGCTTGACAAACTTTTCCCAAGCAATCGTATTGTTATCAATACATAATGCAATAAGTTCAACAACTGAAATTTGAATAAATGAGTTATCAGATGTCATTTGTAAATTATAGTAACTTAATAAATTAATAAATTGGTAAATTAACAAATTAATTTTACCAATCTGGGTTACTATAATCTAATAAAACATAGAGTCAATTAGTATTAGTTTCTAGATACCTATTAAATATTTACTTAAGAAGCATTTATTAAAAAATATATAAATTTTAAGATAAAATTTAGGATATTTGCTAAAGAAAAAATAAATGTTTTGGCAACTTTTTCACTCCTTTCCCGATACTATATTAGAGCGGCTGAATGGCTATTCACTCATTCTTTATTTAATTAATACCAAATACAATTTACTATTATCTGTAACTTTAAGGAGAGCATCAATGGCAATGAAAGTAGGAAATAATAATCAAGACCAACAAATCCTATGCGATTTTCAACAAGATATTAAAGGGGCAAAACAGCCTGCGGTAGAAGAGCAACAAAAAGAGCAACAAAATATTCAATCCTCAGCACCGCCTTCAATTAGTAATCAACAAGAAAAATCTCTTCGTGCTCGCACTACATTAAGTAGTAAATCTATAAGATCTCAACTAGAGGCTAAGTTAGGTAGCAGTGAAGTAATTACTCGTAGTATTGGAAGAGAATTCCAACCTGCAATTAACAATTTATTAAGCGGTGTAAATAAACTTTCAATTGCTAACAATAAGTTCCAAACACAAATTAACAAAGCATTAAATGCAACTAGAACAGATGCAAGTAATTTTCTCCACCATGCTCAAAATGCTCAAAAAAGCCTTTCTCAAAGCCGTACAGATTTAGCTCCACATTCACCAGATTTAGCTAATAATCTAGAACAATTACTTAATCAGTTAGAAGATCTAACTAGTTTACTTAGAAATACAGCAAATGATTTTGGCTTTGATATTAACCAAAACTTAAAAGATGTTAACAAAGGAATGAGCCGATTAGAACAAGCTACTAGTGCTATAGCAAGTGGCAAAGGAATGGCTCTACCTAGAGCGCTCCAAGCAACTGAAGATATGACAGTAGCCTCTAGAAAAATCTCTACTCAAGCTAGCAGCTATGCTAAATCCGTACAACAAGCTGTTGAACCGGTAGCTAATAAAGCTAAAAACATGGCTGAAGGTATTGATTCTTTTAGCTTTGGTGGGTTAATTGACAAAGCTAAAAGTGCTATTGGCGGGCTTGTTAATAAAGCTAAAGATGGTTTAAGTGATCTAGCAGATAAAGCCTTTAAGTTTGTTTATAACACTAAAGAAAAAATTGGTGACTATAATACTGAATATATTGCACCAATTCTTAAAGCAATTGGTATTGGCATCAAAAACATTTTCAAATCAGATAAAAACCCTGTAGGTAAAGCTATTGACCTAGATAAATTAGTAGGCAATACCAAAGAAATGCGTGATTTAGCCGCCGCCGCAAAAAATGGTGATGCATTTGCAGCAGCTAAATTAAAGAGCGTTTATGGTTATACTACAGAGACTTTTCCTAAGCCTGGAACAATGTGGGTAGCGGCTAATTTTGCTGGTGGTGAACTTGAAAACGGAAAAGTTACTGCTAAACATTTTCCAACTTCTACAACAAGTGGACTTGCTTCATCAGTTGCAAGAACAGTAGAAGATCCTAATAAACCTGCTGATCTTAATAAATTACTTTTTAGTGATAAAGCAAATGTTTCATCTTTAGCGCTCTCTAAGCCAATGACTTTAATTGATAAAGATGGAAAGACTAAAACAGTAACATCTATGGCTGATTATGAAAAAACTGTTGCAGAAAATCGTGCTAAATTAGGTATGCCCGTGCAAGATGGTAAACCCATTGCAGTACAACTCTCTTTAGAAGGCGGTGGTGGAAAAGGTAAACGCTATGCTCCTGTATTTGAAGAAATGTATAACATAGGAGTTGTTCCAGCTAGTGTAAGTGGTACAAGTGCTGGAGCAATTGCAGCATCACTTGTAGCAGCAGGTATTGACCCCCGTAAAGTAGACGATGTAGCAAAAGACCCTGCTATTAAGAAATTCTTTGACGCTACTCTTTTAGGCCCAGGACTTATGGAAGGTCGTGAGCTTTATCGTTATATGGATCAAAAATTAAGAGAAATTACTGGTATTACTGATAGACCTGTTACTTTTGCAGATTTACCAATGCCACTTTATTTAACAGCAACTAAACTTGCAGATAGTCAAGCAACAAATGATATGACTCGACTAGAAGACCGTACTTTTATTTTTAGTAAAGAAAATACTCCTAATACTCCTGTAGCAATGGCTGTAGTAGCTTCCACAGCTATTCCTGCGGCATTTGACCCAATTGAAATGGTTGATCCTGCAACAGGCCGTACCATGCGTTTATGTGATGGCGGTGTAGTTGATAACCTTCCAGTAAATTCACATAAGAATAATCTTCCTCAAGTTGCTGTATCACTGCAAAGCCCAAATGGTTTAGGAGATCGTAATCCTGAAGATCCTGGTAAACCTCAACCTTTCCCACCAGGAAATTTAATCTCTGGTAATCCTATTGGTAATGCCAAGATTGGCTTAGATTTACAAGCTAAAGCAGCTACAGGTCAACGCGACTACCATGACTCAATACGACCAAAAACAGGAACTTTTATTTTAGCTGTCCCAACTTGGAACTTAAAAGATTTTGAAAAACAAAATACAGTTTTTGGATTTGAATATGATCAAAATATTGACCCAGACCTAGATCGTCAAACCGCAGATGTAACCCATAGTTTCTTCCGTCAGTTTTTAGATGATTTAAGAAATCCTAAGGCTAGTGGAACTAACTTAAAAGATGCCCCTGTTAGTAATGCCTTTACTAGAACTTTTGTTGCTAATGGTCGCAACTGGACAGCAACCCATGAAAAAAGCTCAGATAATGTTTTATTTAGAAGAGATGATGGTAAAACCTATAATCTCTCGCTAGGAAATAGCAGAATGTCGGATTGGATTGCTGATGATAATACTTTTGGCGATCTAAACTTTAGACTTCGTGATGTTATTGTAGCTCGTGAAAAATTTGTTTTTGGTATATAACTATTTGTACTAATTGTAATTAGGGGGAATTTCTCCCCCTAATTTATAATCTAATATCTTTTATCTTCTTTACTATTTGCTGCTTTCTCTCTAGCCTTCTAATAACTTCTTTCTCTTAAAATTATATAACTTTCACTAAATACTACTTAGCGGCTGACTTATTTAATCTTGACAGTATAACAGTATGTTTATACTGTGCTGTTAAATTTAATTTATATATTTTTCCTAGATTTTTTTAGACAACATTACAAAATCTAAGTTGTTATTTGAAAAGTCTATTAACCTAGATTATACTGTAGCGGCCATAGGTTTTTCCTTAAAACTTAATCAACCTATTTACTAAATAAACTAGAAAAATAAGTATCATATAAACTATTATGCGTTGCTAACAGTTTTATAAATTATAGAAAGCAAAATAAAACCCAAAAAATAAATTTATTTAACTAAATATTAAACATATAGCCAAAAAATTTACCTATTAAGTATTAAAGAAGCGTTAAAGATTAACAGACTTTCTCTTAGGAGAGTATATGAGCAAACAATGCCCAGTATGTAGTGCCACATATCCTGATAATAGTACTTTTTGCCCCGCTGATGGCACACCTTTGATTGAAGCTCCAGATCAATCAGACCCTTTTATTGGCAAAGTATTAGAAGGAAAATACCTTATTGTTAGCCGAATAGGTGCAGGAGGTATGGGTAATGTATATCGTGGCAGACATACTAAGATGGAAACAAATGTGGCAATAAAGATTTTGCATGCAAGTATGGTCTCTGACGCAAAAGCAGTAGAAAGGTTTCGCCGTGAAGCCCGTGCAGCACTTGCAGTTAATCACCCAAATGCTATTCAAGTAATGGATTTTGGTGTTACAGAAGATCAAACGGTTTTTATTGTGATGGAATTACTAGATGGTACTAGTTTGCAAAAAATTTTAGAAACTGAAAAAATAATCCCTGTTGAAAAAACTGTAAAAATATTTAAGCAAATATGTGCAGCAGTTAGTGCAGCACATCTTAAAGATGTTATTCACCGAGACTTAAAACCTGATAATGTAATAGTTCTTAACTATAACCAACCTACAGAACAAGTAAAAGTACTTGATTTTTCTATTGCTAAAGTTTCTTCTGGTGATAAAAATGCTCAAGCTTTAACAGAAATTGGTCTTGTAGTAGGAACACCTCAATATATGTCTCCTGAGCAAGCCCAAGGTATAGAGTTAGATAAACGGGCTGATATTTATAGTTTAGGCGTTTGTCTTTATCAGCTACTCACAGGTGCTCTACCCTTTACAGCAGCATCATCTATGGCACTTGCATTAAAGCATATCCACGCCCTACCCCGTCCCGTAAGAGAAGTAAATAATAAAATCCCTCTTGAAATTGAAACTGTTGTAATGAAGGCTATGGCTAAAAGACCTAATGACCGTCAACAAACAGCCGATGAACTCTCTGATGAACTAGAAAAGGCTTTGGCTGCTAGTGGGCGTTCAGCAACTACTAGTTCTGCTAGCGGCCTAGCAGCATCTACTAACTCAGGCCAAAATCCTATTACTAGCAGCAACCTAATATCAAGTACTAATACTCCTAGACCTATACCTACTCCTCGCCAAACAAGCCACTCACTTAAGCTTAATCAACCGCAACCTTCTTATGTAGAGTCCACTAAAGAAAAAAAAGGTTATGGGGTATTAATTACAGTTGCAATAGTTATAGTAGTTTTATTGGGTGGGGGAGGTGCAGGCGCTTATTGGTATCTCTATATTAAAGGTAGTGGAAGTAAAAATGGTTCGCCTCCAAGTGATAGTCCTGAGCGTATGACTTGGATTAAGGGTAATACTTTTAAGATGGGAAAAAGCCCTGAAACAGCATCTAAAGATGAGTTAAATCAAACACCTGTAAACCCAATAGCAGTAGATGATTTTTGGTTAGGCAATTATGAAGTCTCTAATAAAGAATATAAAAAATTTATTGATGAGACTAAATATGCTCCTCCTCCTGATTGGCAAGATGGGAGTTTTCCTCCAGGAACAGACGACCTACCAGTAGTAAATGTTACTTGGATTGATGCAAATGCCTATTGTAGCTGGTTATCAGGAAAGTTAGGTGGCCGCAAAGCTCGCTTACCTAATGAAGCAGAATGGGAATATGCTGCTCGTGGAACAGATGAAAGACCTTATCCTTGGGGAAAAACTTGGGCAGCTAATCGTACTGTTTCAGGTGATTCTCAAGTTAAAGGTGAAGCTGTACCCGTAACTAGCGCTTCTTTAGAACAAGATCAAAGCCCTTTTCGAATTTTTGCAATGGCTGGCAATGTTGCAGAATGGACATACTCAGACTACTCAATATACCCTAATTCAAAAGCTCCTGTAGAAGATAAATTTAAGGGAAATAAGATTATTCGAGGCGGTCATTTCAAATCAACTAAAGAAGCCATTACAACAACTTTTCGTAGCTGGAGTCCTGTTGACTTTAAGGATCCAAAAGTAGGATTTCGTGTCCTTGCAGAATCAACCCCTGAAGACCGTAAGAAAAATGATAAAGACTCAAAACTTGAAGATGCACCCTAAAAAAATTACTAAAGCTTCTAACTATTATAAACTGATTTGATTTGGAGAAATTAAGCATGAAATCTAATTTGGACAAGACTTCTAAAGAGCGTCGTAGTGTCCAAATAGACGGAGTTTCAATCCATCTAGCTCACCCCGATGAACTTCCTTTGCGCTGGATAGGCCAAAGAGAACTAATCTTACAACTACACGCATGTTGGCACCTTATTGATGAACGAGATATTGCACTCTCACCTAGGTTAATAGGAAAACCTGGCGTAGGGAAAACTACATTAGCTTATGGCGCAGCAAAAGAACTAAATAAAGATGTCTATATTTTCCAAGCTACAATGGATACACGCCCAGAAGATTTACTTATTACCCCAGTAGTAGCAGAAAATGGAAAAATTCAATATGTTGCAAGCTCAATTGTTACAGCAATGATTACTGGAGCAATTGCAATTCTTGATGAAGGCAATAGAATGTCAGAAAAATCTTGGGCTTCTCTTGCACCACTACTTGATACTCGCCGCTACATTGAATCAATTGTTGCAGGAGTAAAAGTTAAAGCTCATCCTGATTTTCGTATTGTTGCAACAATGAATGATGATGCTAGTACTTTTGAAATTCCTGAATATATAAACTCTCGACTCCAACCACAAATTTATCTAGATTTTCCAGAACTTGATGAAGAATTAGCTATCTTAAGAGAAAACTTACCTTTTGTTGATGATAAAATTTTGACCTATGTAGCTAATTTCTTATCTCGCTGTCATTTAGCTGATGAACCTTATACAGTAAGAGATGGTATTAATATTGCTCGTTATGTAGCTAAACGCCTTAGTTACGGGCCAACCGATTACCGTAAGTTAATGTATGAAGCTATGGTTAAAGTCTTAGGTGAAACAGCCTTACGCTATGCTGACTGATGAGAAACAGAGAGCTTTATTTAGAAAAATGCGGTCACTTTATTCTGCTACCAGTAATTCATCATTCCTATGAATTTACTTTAGCGGCTCGCTTAGCTTTTGAAGAGCTAAACCCTTGTGCAATAGCTGTTGAATACCCTTTTACCCTTCAAGATTTAGTAATAAAAGCAGTTGATCGTCTTCCTCGTATTTCTATACTTCTTTATGGAGATACAACTAAAAATTTTATTCGTTTTGAGCCTGTAGACCCTTTTATAGAAGCTGTCCGCCTTGCTCGTCAAAATCATTTAGAAGTTCGTTGTATTGACTTAAGCATAACTAATTATCCAGAAATTTATGAACCAATGCCAGACACTTATGCACTTAAGTATCTTGGGCATAAAAAATATTGTGAAATGGCTTTAACTAAAGCATTTCTTCATTTACCAGAAGATGAAAAAAGAGAACAAGCCATGGCCTTTCACTTAAAAGAGCTAGAGCATAAACTTAGTTGGACAGGAAAGCTAAATCCCAAACGACCAATACTTGTTTTATGTGGATTAAAACATCTATTTGGCTTAAAAGAAAAATTAAAAGCTAAGACTATCCCTCGACCAGAAGAAAACCGCCCTTTAGCTAAACTCTATCATCTTAGCCCGCTTTCGCTTGGTGAAATAATGGGGCAATTCCCTTTCTTTAGCTCAGTTTATGAACTACAAAGAAATATTTCTATAAGTAAACTAGAAGATAATTCTAAGACATTTTCTATAGACCCTATAACAACTACAATAAATAATGCCTTTGATACTTTTGATAATTTAGCCTCTGATACAGCAGATTCATCAAAAACAGTTTTTAAGGTAATTTCAGGTAAAGCTCAAGAAAAATTACCAGAACTAGCTCCTCGTGCACATATTGATGTTGCAAATCGAGTAACTAATTTAGATCATAATGAAATAATAATCCGCTATTTACTTTGGTGTAGGGCTTTTTATGAGCAAGAAATAGGAGAACGCCTAAGCCCCCAACAAATGTTTTTGCTGATTTCTTTTGCTCGTAAATATGCAAGTGTAAAAAAATCTTTACTACCAGATTTTTATGAGCTTTTAATTGCTGGTCGAGGCTCAATTAATTCTCACTTTTGTTATCGAATGTGGGAATTAGGAACTTTTTACGCTTCACAAGAAGGTCATAGCGAATTAGAGACTATTGAACTACGTGCTGAAGATATTTTTCCATTGATTAATAAAGTACGTATGAATCCTTATACACCTCTTAAACCCCGTGCTGGTGTGCCAAGGTTTTTAACTCGCAAAGATAAACAAAAACAATCTCTAAAAGATAAAAACCTACGTTTTGACCCTAATAGCATTTGCTCTTATCCCCCTGAAGATATTATTTTAGAAGGCTATGGTAATTATTTACGTAGCAAAGGAAAGCATATTCTTAGCGAAGAACGTAAACGGGTTAGGCCTTTTGAAACATCCTTACTTGATGGTATTGACCTGAAAGAAACTATACGTAACTGGCACACAGGAAAACTTTATGTTCAAGAAGCAGCACTAATTAAAGGTTCTGTTGATTCTGTAGTGGTAATTTTTGATGAAGATACAAGTAATTATCCTTATACAATGACTTGGCTAGGCGAACATGAGCAAGAATCAGATATGGCTTTCTACGCAACTAGTCCAGATGAAAGACATGTTGCTTCAGGCATTCGTAAAGCTATTTATGGTGGTTTTATGATGTCTATGCCTCCAGGAAGGCTTTATGATGTCTTTCATGATCCTGTTTATAGAGTAGCTACAAATCATGCTGAAAGACTTTTATTTGCAGCCCTTGATTATAGTTTAGAAAAATTTGTAGTCTATGTTGCACCTAAACCGCCTAGGCCGTTTTTTCAAGTCCTAGCTGGCAGATATGGAAAACGTATTCTTTATATTTCTCTTAAGCAGCTTTCCCCTGTAATGCTACAAAAAATTCGTTCATTTCATATTCTTTCTGATAAATCTGTACGTTCTTTTGCGAAAGATTTTATTTGGTGATGAAAGCAATTGTTATTATTAATAGTGGTGGTGGATCATTTGCTACACTGCCTAAAGACAATCAAATAAACTATTTAGCTGAGCTATTTCGCTCAGCCAATATAGATGCTGAAATTCTACTAGTAAAAGGTCATAAGATTTTAGAAAGTGCACAACAAGCTTCAATTAGTAATGCTGATATAGTAGTTGCAGGCGGCGGTGATGGGACAATCAGCACAGTTGCATCAACTTTAGTAAATAAAAATATAGCGCTTGGAGTCTTGCCTTTAGGAACACTTAACCATTTTGCTAAAGACCTTAAAATACCGCAAAATTTAGAAGAAGCTATAAAAACAATAAGTCAAAACCATGTTACTAGCTGCGATATTGCACAGGTAAACAATTTAACTTTTATTAATAATTCTTCTATAGGGCTATATCCTCAATTAGTACAAAAGCGCGATGCTCAAAGAGAAAAACTTGGCTTAGGAAAATGGTCAGCAATGCTTTTAGCTGTTTTTTCTACAATATTTAGATTTCCAATGCTTCAAGTTTCTTTAGAAATAGACGAGAAAATTATTAAATCTAGTTCTCCTTTTGTTTTTGTTGCTAATAATCATTACCAGATGAATTTACTTAATCTTGGAACTCGTGAATACTTAGATAAAGGCCAGTTATGTTTATATTTAGCAAATCGTGTTGGTAGGTTTGGAGTGATACAATTATCCCTACAAGCTTTACTTGGGCGATTAAATCAGGCTAAAGATTTTAGAATTGAATCAGCTAAAGAAATTTGGATTGAAACAAAAAAAAGACGGCTTAGAGTTGCCCTAGATGGTGAAGTACAACGCTTAAAACCTCCTCTACATTATCGTATTATTCCTAGTGCTCTTAAAGTAGTTGTGCCAAAACCTAATTAGTTAACTATTTAGTTTTATGAGAGTCATTGCACATATTTCTGATTTACATTTTGGACATGAAGATAAAAAAGTAGTAGAAGCTTTACTTGCTGATTTATCAAGCTTTCCTCTTTCTTTAATCGTAGTTAGCGGAGATCTAACTCAACGAGCACGAACATCAGAATTTATTGCAGCCCGAGCTTTTCTTGAACGTTTACCAGTAGGTTATTTAGTAGTTCCAGGAAACCATGATATTCCACTTTATAATTTACTACATAGACTATCACGTCCTTTGGAACGCTATTGTCAATATATTACAGACGACCTAGCGCCTACTTATCAAGACAGTGAAATAGCTGTTCTAGGAGCAAATACAGCCCGTTCTCTTACTTGGAAAAACGGCTCTCTTTCTAATAAACAAATCTTAAACCTATCACAAAAACTACAAGAAATCCCTGAGAGCGTTTTTAAGATTATAGTAACTCATCACCAATTTCTTCCTCAACCAGGAAAAAGACTCCAAACTGTTATTAAACGTGCTCCTTTAGCTTTACAAACTTTAGAGTCTGTAGGAGTAGATTTAATCCTAGCTGGTCATTTACACGTAGGTTATCAAGATGATGCTCGAACCCACCACCCAATCCTTAAATCTATTATTGTTGCTCAAGCAGGCACAGCCGTTTCAACTCGCTACAGAGGTGAAACTAACACTTATAATTTAATAACTCTTGAACAAAACTCTATTTCTATTATGGTTAGATGTTGGAACGGTAAGGATTTTAGAGAAAACAGCACTAGTAATTACATAAGAAAAGGGCTATTTTGGCAAAAAAATTAATTCTCTGTAATTACTATAAAATCTTTAATTAATATCTAGCTAGTGCTAATAACTTATGTTAATCCTAATACTTAGCTTTATAAAAACACTAGGGTTTGATTTATAAAATAGTGTATTATTGACAAATCTTCAGAAAAAATTTTAAGGCAGAATTTCTAAATAATCTAGAAAGATTTTTGTAAATCTGTTTTCCTTCTAAACCTTACTAATACAGAGTTTACACAATATGAGCTTAAACAATATATCTAATTATAATTTGATTTTTTCTTTACTTTTTCTAACACAATTATTTTCTTTGACAACCTATGCACAAGAAAATAGCTCAACTGGGTCGATTTTTGGAACTGTTAAAGATGCTCAAGGAGCAGTCATTGTTGGAGCACAGATTAAAATCAAAGACTTACAAATAGATTTAGCTCGCAATATTCTTTCACAAAAAAATGGCTCATATCAATTACTTCAACTACGCCCATCAAATTATGAAATTACTGTAGAGGCTAACGGTTTTAAGACAGAAACTTTTAAGACTCGCGTTTTACTTGGAGTAATATCTATTAATCATACAGTCTTACAAGTTGATTCATCACCTGAGGAAATCATAGAAGTTAGAGATAATGAAAATAACCAAGATCAAGCTCCAGGCAGTACAAATATTAGAGAGGAAGAAATTCAAAATCTTCCTGTTAATAAAAGGAGTTTTTTAGATTTTTCTCTTACAGCGGCTCGTGTAACACCTGATAGGCTTCCGGCTCAAGGAGCTATTGCAACATCAGGGCTTTCATTTAATGGACAAACAGCTAGACAAAATAATATAAGTATTGATGGATTAAATAATAACTTTCTATCAGCAGGTTCTTTACGCACAACATTTAGTCAAGAAGCTGTTCAAGAATACCAAATACTTTCTGATGGCTATAGCTCAGAGTTTGGTCGTGCCTTAGGTGGAATAGTTAATATTATTACTAAAAGAGGTTCTAATAGTTTTCATGGTTCTAATTTTTTCTTTCTTAGAAATGATGAACTTAGTGCAAGAGATGCTTTTTTAAGTTTAAAACCCGATTTTAAGCAATATCAGTTTGGTGCCACTCTTTCAGGCCCAATTAAAATAAACAAAGTTTTTTTCTTTAGCTCCTTTGAACGACTATCATCAAAACAAAATAATATAGTTAGAATTTCTGATAGCACTATTTCTTCTATTCGTAGAATTGGTTTTCCTATAACTAAAGGCGCTATCCCTGTTGCTAATGCAATATCGTCTGCTTTAGTCAGGCTAGATTATTATTTAACCCCTAAAGATGCATTTACTCTAAGATATAACTTTGCTGGTAATTATGTTGGAGATTTTGAGCCATTTGGTGGGCTTAAAGCCGATACTTCAGCAGGTAGACGAGAAGCAACAGAAAATGTTTTTGCAATTAATAATGTTTATAGCAATACTACAAGCTCTTTTATCAATGAAACCCGTTTCTTATTTAGTAGACTTAATTTTAATATAGAAGCTCTAGCTCCTGGGCCACAAGTACAAATCGTAGCACCAGAAGGTTTAGTAAGCTTTGGACGTGCTATTGCTCTGCCAGAAATCTCTAAAGATATAACCTACCAGCTGATTAATAACAGTAGTTTACTTATAGGTAATCACCAAATCAAATTTGGCTTTGATTTTCTCTCCCTAAATATCAAAAAACGTTTTACTGTAACCGAATCAGGGATAGCCATTTTTGCACCAATAGACTTTGCACCAAATCTAGGACAACCTTCTTTAACAGCCTTTAGCGGACTACAAGCCTTTGATCCTTTTTTAAGAACCCCCGCACAAAAGTCCTTTTTAACTCAACTTGCCTCTATTTTTAGTAATACAATAGCTGGATTTCCCTTAATAGATTTAGCTAGTCAACCCTTTCCATTATTCTTTCAACAAGGCTTTCCACCTCCAAATATACCAACAATAAGACCTAAATTATTTTCCTTTTTTTTCCAAGATAATATTAAATTAAAGCCTGAATTATTATTAAACTTAGGTCTACGTTATGATTTAGAAAGATCTGCAAATCTCCCTAATAATAATGGAAATTTTAGCCCTCGTATAAACATAACTTATAGCCCTAACTTTAATAGAAACTTACAACTACATTCCTCATATGGCTTATTTTTTGGTCTTTTTCCTTTTGGGATAGAATTTACACTCCCAGTTAATACTACACCTAATTTCTTTTTCCTTTTTCCCTTTTCAGTTCAAGCTTTTATGCAACCTAGTAGAAATTTCTCATCTATAGAAGCAGTTCCCCCTAATATCCCATTAATCAAACAACTTAGCGTAGTCCCAGATGTACAGCCTAATATTAGAGCTAGCTATACTCAACAAATAAATGCAGGCTTTAATTACAAAATTAGTAAAAGCCTTAAACTTGCCATTGATTATAATTTTATTCGAGGTATTAAATTAATAAGGTCAAGAGATATAAACCCTGTAATAAACCCTATACCTAATAACCCTGTAATGAGCTTAATAGTAGGTCGTTCTGACCCATCAAAAGGCTCAACTGTCTATTTTGAAGGGGCTGCTGATAGTTATTACAATGCTCTTTCAGCATCAGTAGGTGGACAAGTTACTAAAAACTTTAGCCTATTAATGCACTATACTTTTTCAAAATCTATTGATAATTATCTTGATTTTTCTCCCTTAATTGGAGCTATAAACCCCATAGATCCATTAAACCCTGGTAGAGAGCGTAGCCTATCAATCCAAGATGTCCGTAGCCGTTTTGTTTTATCAGGAAACTGGGATTTTGCTAAACAAACTAATCCTTTGTTAAGAGATTTTAGCCTCTCAACAGTAGTAACTCTAGAATCTGGAAAACCTTATAACTTAATTGTAGGCTCAGACTTTGATATGAATGGAGATTTCCCACCCTCAGATAGACCATTAGGCATTAGTAGAAATGCGGGCATTACCCCAGGATTTGCAAACGTTGATTTAAGACTAACTCGTTTATTTAAGCTTAATGAAAAAGTAAAAATTAAACTAACCCTTGATACACTTAACTTATTTAATAAAGTTAATATAAGTAACTTTAACAGTATTTTCCCACCTGATAAATTAGGTAGATTTAATCTACCTAGAAAAAAAGATGGCCGTTTTATAGTTCCAAAAGAGCGTTTCCTTAATGCATTTTCCTCTCGTCAACTCCAATTTGGAGTAAATATTATTTTTTAATGTGGGTTTAAGATAATTAAAAACAACTACCAAATAACAAACTTAAAGTAACAAGCCACTGGCACTGCTTCTACAAAGAGCTTCCATTTTTCTTATCTCCAATTACACTGAAAATACACTGAAAATAGTTTTCAGCATAAGCAATAGTGATTAACACAATAATCGTCTCATAATCATACGTAACCTTAAACTATCTAATTAATGTTCGGAAAAATTTCTCCTAAGTAGTGAGCGCTTTTGTCTGTAAAATCTGCATGTCTAAAGTAGAGAACAACAAACTTATTCTTTAACTACCCCATTGAAGTAATGTGAGGTTATTTTACTGATAAGAGGTTGACTCATCAAAATCAAATTATAAAGGGAGAATATTTATGTCAACTAAATCTTGGAGTATTTATTTTTTATTAGGAAATGGTTGGAGAGAACCAATTACACAAGCTACATTACAACATCAAGTTACTAATCCTGACACTAAACAAGTTGTAAAAAACACTATTGGCCCTGTTAATTTAGAAGAAGGTGATGTTAGTAATGTAGCTAATGCGGTTACTTATGAAGGACAAGATGATACTTGGTCAATATCTTTTTATGATTCCAATAATGTGCTGCATTCAAATAACTTGCAAGCCAATATTGAAAGTGAAGATGCAAACGCTATTTTATTCTCACAAGTTACTTCAGAAAATAATCGCTGGACTCTTTACTTCCCTGTTTCATCAGACTCTCATACTAGTATTTAACTCTAAAGCAACTTGTTTAATCTAATACTGTTAAAAATCCTATAAAGTTTGAAACTAAAACTAGTAGTTATTTAGTAATTTAACTAGTAACTGCTAGTTTCTAAGTTTACAATACCTAAATAAATACCTAGAACAACTTTCTAGTGTATATTATCAAAAGTATAGGTTAAACCTTCAACACCACTATAAGTAGCAATATAAATACCTTCAGGGCCATCAGGTGCAGTAACAGCAATTCGATACTCTTGACCTGCTTTTAATGTTCCATCAAACTCGCTAGTTGTAATAGTAGTGTTAGTGCTACCAATTGCAAACTTTATAGCATGAGGCAGTACATTTGCCCCTACTCCACCTAGTTGAACTATGATTGCCATAATAATCTCCTTTATTTATAGGGTTCTAATAATTTTTCTACAAAAGAAACTACTTAAGATTTTTAGTAACCTCTTACTAAATAAAGCGAGATAAAGCCAAGAAAAGCGACAACTAGGTTCAATCAATCGCAGCGGACGATCTGTAAATTAAGGTGAGGTTTAAGGCTCACCTTTTTTATATATCTGCTATTTCTCTGCACCTTAATCAACAAAATTCTAGCTAGCGAAGAGATGTAGTTAGTTTGTCTACTACTGAATCAACATCTGTAGAACTAGACAAAAAATATCCTTTTCCACCAACTTGACTAACTAATTTGTTGATTAATTTTGCTGCATCCTTCTCTGAATAACCATTAACTTCTTTCTTACCTCTAAGAGAACCTAACCCTATAATATATAGTTCTACCTGATATTCTTTTAACTTACCTATGGTTTGCTCTACGTTATAAGTGCTACTAGTATCTATACCATCTGTTATAACGATTAGTATTTTCCTTTTATTCTTGCCAAGTTTTAGGTATTCTCCAGACACAATTATTCCATCAAGTAAGGCACTACCACGATTAGCAACTACATTATCAAGCGCTTCATTAGCAGATTCTTTTGTAGCATTAAAGTCTTTTACTAGTTCTATGTTTGAGCTATTTTTCACATCAACAATGAAAAAATCATCACTAGCCTGACACTGAGCTATTAAGCCTTTTGCTATTTTTACTGCTGTGGGCAATAAATCTCCCATCTTTGCAGAGCTATCAACAACAATTCCATAACTAATTGATGAGCGCTCTTCAAGCTCTGATTTTGCAAGCTCTGATTTTGCAAACTCTGATTGATTTGAACTTATATTTTTTAATGAGTAATCAACTGTCTGTCCAAAGTTTTGTATTACTAGTAAACTAACTAAGCATATAACACAGCTAATACTTTTTAATATCTTGTGTTTCATATTAGTCTCCTTTACATTAAAGATTTTTCTATAATTTGCATTAGCAAATAAGTTTAATACTTTGGTTAATAGGAGTATCCCAAGGGGCTATATAAAAACTACTGCACTAGGTTATAGCTAGTTATTTTAACAGGCATTCAGCCTAATTACCATCTTACATAAAAAACTGAGTTTATGTGGCGCATTATGGCTCTAAATCTCGCCTTACATAATACAATGATTAAATATTAGTAATCCTTATGTATTAAACTTGGAGAAAAAGACAATATGGGTACACCAGAAGTGTTGGATGCGTTTTTTAGAGGTTTAGAAGCTAGATACTTAATCTTAGGCGATCCAAGTCATGGAGGGACAAGCTTAGAGACTTTAGTAGAATATTTTAAGTCAAAACCTTTCCCACAAATCGAAGGCTCATCAGGAGGGTTTGCTATTTTCTACTTGATTGTAGAATCCAAGGAGCCAATCTCTCTGACCATAAAGCCTGAAGTTGATGAGCTTAGAGAAAAAGGATTCAAAATAGTACCAGGAGAAACTGAAGAGACTGCTCCAAGCGATCCAACACCTGAATGGGTAGATGATTGTAGGGTTCCAGTTGCAAATACTTACTGGGCAGGCTTAGCTAAAGGACTTATTGGTAGTGGTAATTTTGTTATTATCTGTTGCGGAACTTCGCATGTAGGCAGTTGTCAGAAAAAAGACGGCACCATTAGCGAACCTGGGCTTGTTGGACGCTTAGGCTACCAAGCCCGAGGTTATGCAGTGGTTTACACAGAGGAGGAGTCAGAGGAGACTTACACTCCTGAGAAGGAGTCCCGAACATGGACATATGACCCTATTCCAGTACTTGAGCCATTAGACGAGAAAGATAGCTCTGGTGAAGATGGTGATGGCTCTGGCAAAGAGTAGCCACAAATTATACACAGTGGCCTTGTTACTCTTAGTTTTGCCTATAACATACATATCCTTCTAACTTGGTATTGCCTGCCTTATTAAGTTGGAAAGCCCTCGGAAAAATATTTCCTGCCTTTTGACGGATATTAGAAAAAAAAACGTCTATACATATGACATAAAGTTAATACTGGGTATTTTTGCAAGACCTAGCAAAAAAGTACATTTCAAAAATAAATAGAGTACAAATATCTAGCAAAATTTAGCTTCTCTATATATTTGAACCTACCTTTTTGTCAGAATATGCCAAAACCCCAATGTGTTTTGGTCGCTCTGTGGGTTACAAAGGCTTTTTTACTTAGCGCATATCGCTTATATTAACAATGTACATAATTATTTTCTTGTTTGTACGATTAATTCAATACAATTAAGTAAAATTGATCTTTATGTATTATATAAGTACAATAGCTATAAAATCGCTTTTAAAATAACAAAACAGGGTTAATAACAGGTAACACAATAAAAATAAACCAGTTTGTTTACTCAACAATTAATCAAATAAAGGAAAATACATATGGATGTTACAATAAAGAAAAATATTTTTAGAATATTGGTATTAATGTTGTTTGTGTTTGTGTTTTTTACAGATAGTCAAGCACAAACTCCAAAAGACAGAATAATAAAAGTTAATCCTTGGACAAACTCACCTATAGAAATAACTTCTTTATCGTCTAATGCAGGTACTATAAGAAGCGAAGAAAGTTTTATTGCTAATGAAACTTGGTTACAAGGATTATCATTGCGAATCAAAAACATTTCTAAAAAAACTATAATTGGGATTAGATATACTCTTTTATTACCAAAACTTGAAGGTAAAAAGCTACCTTTGGGTGTCTCAATTGAGTATGGTCAAACTGTAGACGAAGAAAATATGGCTGATGAATCTGCACCTATTCCTCCTGGCGGTACTGTAGTACTTTCACTTCCTGAAGATACATATAATGATATTATTTTTAATGTGCAACAAACAGGCTCTAAATCAATGTCCAATGTAAGCACAGCAATATTAATTCTTCAAGAAGTACGCTTTGATGATGGTACACGTTGGATGGGTGGAAATATGCTATCTACAAAGCAAGATAAAACAAACACTAAGCAAGCTGAATCTACAACATCCAATATGGTGTTTTGCGGTCAGGTATCAAATAGTACAACTGTTACCTGTTGCAGAAATAGCCGTAGAGGTTGTTTCAGTACAGTCTCCCGCATCACTCTTACACAAACCACTGGCACAGGAGTTGGGATATGTTCATCATTCTTCATTTGTAGATGTGACATGAATGTAGAATGCCAAAGCCAATTTACTTACAGTTGCGAAGGCCCAATATTTGATTGTGGTCTCTCTTCATAGACAGGTTAAAAATTGATCAATGAAAAATGATTTAGGCTCTGCTTAAATCATTTTTCATAGGTAATTTCTCAGAACTAAGAAATGGCTAAAAACCTTTATTCAAATCAAAAAATCGAAAATCATTCAGGTTTATTTTCCTTCTTTGCTACAGCCTGACTATGCACCGAATCACTTTGTGTAGCTGGGCCTTCCCAAATTCCTAGATTTTTTTCTGAGAACTTTGCTCCCTTTGGTGTTGCCACCTTGTCATCAGCATACTGAAAAGGTTCCTGAGGTTCCTGCAAAGGTTCTCGAACCATTGAACCAGTGGCAGCTAATTCGTCTCCTGCCCCTAGACCATTGCCCTCAAAAGCCCGCAGCCATCCTCCATAAGTTACATTTGGAATTAGTATAAAATCACGCCCAAATAGTCTCAAATCCTGTAGTACAGCATCTTTTCTAGATTCAAATGTTGGATGCATGCCCGAGCGGGCTGTTCCATTATTCTCTAAAACACGTCCATAGTATTCAGCATAGTCACTTAAGTTGTCTCCTATAGACAAAATAATTTCATAGCCTAAGACTTGCTCACAAAATACTCGTTGCCGAAACTTGTTTATTAAGTCAATTTTTCGCTTTCCTTGTGGGTTTTCAACCTCTACTGCTGGCATACCTTTCATAAATAATCTTGTCCTAAAAGCATGACGAGGATCCTCTTTATAATCAGCCTCACATTCATACTCTTTCTCACTTAAGAGTTTTAGGCCAAAAAGGTTTTTTGCAGTGCCTTTACGGGTTAAGTTTTCGCGGCTTGTGATGAATATAGGAACAACTCCTTGTGATTGTGCAAAGGACACAAATTCAAGGGCACCTGGTACGGCTCCAGCAATTCCCAAGTTGCTCCATTCACGCCATGACGACTTCTCATCAAAATTTGTACCAGCACTAATTTGCCAGGCTTGATAGGCAGAATTATCCAAAACTGTTTCATCAAGATCTAACACTATTGCTGGCTTATTAAATGTCCCGCTCTCTAATCTAAGTAACAATGAATGCCTGGCAAGTTGATAGCACTGTACACAGAGTGCTATATATTCAGCACTTGTTGCTTGAAACAATAATGAGTGAAGGTTGTTGTGAGACGACATAGGACGAAGTTTGCTACTCATAGACTCCTCATTCTTCAGTCTGACTTGAATATTTCGATGGTTTTAATAATCTTTTCACTAATATATAATAGTTAAGAAATTTACTTCCACGATAAAGCTATATACTACTAAAATATTACTAAACATAATTCAAGTAGTTAAGGCCAACTCGCAGAAAACTATTAGGTAATTAGTGTTTAATTTTAGCTATAAAACGATGAGTTAATATGGCGTGTAATGATTCTCAATCTCGCCTTACATAATATAAGTATCAAGGTGGTTGCTATTAATAATACCTAAATACTTATATATCAAGCTTGTGAGGAGAAAAAAATGGGATGGAATAGCAAATGCCCTCAGGGAGGACCCGCAGGGTTTACAAATAGCACAGCAGCAGTAGTGGTAGGCAATGCCGATTTTTCACAGTCTGTATATGTTAATATTTCTGAAACAACAGAAGAGACTAAACAGGCTTATACCTATGTAGAACATACTGATACAAATAGCCAAAGATGGCGTTTATGTGTTGTAGGACATGTACACATTAAGGTCACAGGTGAAGGTAGTGAACAGAAGGTAGAAATCGTGCTAAGCGAAGTGGATGGAAAACCAACAGGAAATACTTTTATTCCAGGATGGGGAGGGGAGGCAAACACTGGATGGGATATGCGCACTCCAGAACTAGACGCTAAAGAGATAGCAGCTTTAGCCTGCAAAGGCTCTTTTCCTGGTAGTGCAAGATATCCTACAAAACTAGGTTAATTAATGGCTAAGGCAACCAAGTAAGGTTGCCTTATATTTTTCCAAACATATAAACAAGCTATGAGAAAATTATAGATTAATTATTGGTTTATTTATTAACTACCTTAAATTTTCTTCTTGGCTTTTAAGCCGTCAATTCTTTTGCAACCTGACCCTGCAAAGTTAAAGGCAATGGCTCAGTTTTGCTTTCTCGTCAAATCCCCTTTTGGATTACCACCCCCCGCAGGTCGTGTTGTAGAAGAATTGTTGATGGGTTTATTATCCTCTTTTGTAAAGCAGGCAAAGCATTTCTAACTTAATCACAGCACATTATCAACTTTATTGAAACATACCCGTCCTAACTTATCCCTAAAGGTGATTAGCTGCGTAAATCTTATCACCGACAATATACCTAATCTTTGTATCGCCAGCTTTTTCACAAGCTACGGCATTTTGTACTAAGCTCTCTGCAAGTTGGATTTTAGAACGAAACTGGAGGTCTTTTTCTTTTGTTGGAAACTATGCTGCTGATAAATATGGCTTAAAGTCAAAGGGGATAACTAGTTTCTCTGTTTGTAATTAAGAAGCAAAGAAAATAAATTTCTTATTGGTTACTGTCAATTTTAATAAATAGCAAATTAACGTAAAGAAAATAAATTACAAATTATTGATTTTATTAGGTAATTGAAGGTGGGCCCTCCAGGATTCGAACCTGGAACCAACAGATTATGAGTTCGATAGTAGTACGTTTTTTATTAGTTTTTATTGTTCGTGACTTATTTATTTTCAATCACTTAGCTAGCTTTT
>JACQZQ010000017.1 GCA_016213785.1 Acidobacteriota bacterium | reverse complement strand
TTTTATACTGAAGTGTTTCTATTTCTTCTTCCACAGATTTGAGTAGTTTTTGATATTCTTCAGAGCTTCGTTTTCCTAATCCTTGCACTGTTAAATTAGAAAGGTAAGCTGTCTTTTCCGATAATTTATCTAGTAATTCAACATCCTCTGGACTAGAGCGTGTCCTGAGTGCCTCTACACTTTGATTTACTGCATCTATTGAGCGTCCTTTTCTTCTCAACACTTCTGTTATTGCTGACTCTCTTGCTACTAAGCTTTTGGGAACATTTTGCACATGTAGGGATAGGGTTATATCTGTTTCATATGCATATTTTTGCAAATAGAGTAATTTGCTTTTCTCAGAACCTAAAAATAAATTTCTAGCTAATTCTATTTCCCTTACATCATTTCCCTCTCTATTATACTTTACGGCCTTTTCATATTCGCGTTTATTTGTATAAAGTAACGCTAGATTGTTCATAGATCTAGCATTATTGGGATGGTTGTGTAAAGTTTTCTTTCTCATCTCCAAAACTTGAATGTAAAGCTGTTCTGCTTTTTCATAGTTGGTTTTCTTTTCATACAAAACAGCCAAGTTGTTGATAAAAGTAGCAGTATTAGGGTGGTTTTCTCCTAAAGCTTTACCAGTGATTTCTAGAGCTTGTATATAAAGAGATTCTGCTTTTGTATAGTCTCCTTTCTCCTCATAAAGCCCTGCTAGATTGTTTATAAAAGTAGCAGTATTAGGGTGGTTTTCTCCTAAAGCTTTACCAGTGATTTCTAGAGCTTGTATATAAAGAGGTTCTGCTTTTGTATAAAATTTTTTCTTTTTATAAAGCCCTGCTAGATTGTTTATAAAAACAGCCGTTTTAGGATGATTCTCTCCCAAAGCTTTACGAGTTATTTCTAAAGCCTGAATATAAAGAGGCTCTGCTTTTTCATAGTTTCCTTTCTCCTCATAAAGTCCTGCCAAGTTGTTGATAAGAGTAGCAATATCAGGATGATTCTCTCCCAAAGCTTTACGAGTTATTTCTAAAGCCTGAATATAAAGAGGCTCTGCTTTTGTGTAATCTCCTTTACTTGCATAAAATCCTGCTAAGCTGTTAATAGAACTAGCAGTACTAGGGTGATCATTTCCTAATGCTTTTTTACGAATCTCTAAAGCCTCCATATACAAAGGTTCTGCTTTTGTATAGTCGCCTTTATCTTTGTAAACTGCTGCTAAATTATTTATTGATTGAGCAGTATCAGGGTGATTATTTCCTAAAAGTTTTCTGCATAGTTCTAATGACTGAGAGCAAAGAAACTCAGCTTTGTTATATTCTCCTTTTTCACGATAAAGCCCTGCTAGGTTGTTTATTGCTGTAGCAGTATCAGGATGGCTCTCTCCTAAAGTGTTTTTTAAAGTTTCTACTACTTGAATATAAAGATCTTCTGCTTTGTCATACTCTCCTTTTTCATGATAAAGCCCAGCTAGGTTGTTTATTGACCTAGCAGTCTCATTATTGTTTTGCCCTAGAGTATTTTTTAAGCTTTCTAAAGCTTGAGTATAAAACAGTTCGGCTTTGTTATATTCTCCTTTTTCATGATAAAGCCCTGCTAGGTTGTTTATTGCTGTGGCAGTATCAGGGTGATTAATTCCTAAAGTATTTTTAAAGATTTCTATGGCTTCAATATAAAGAGGTTCAGCCTTGTCATATTCTCCTTTACTTGTATAAAGTAGTGCTAGAGTATTTATTGAACTAGCAGTACTAGAATTATTGTCTCCTAAGGTTTTCTTAAAAATCTCAATTGCTTGAATATTAAAAGGCAATGCTTTGTCATATTCTCCTTTGTTTATATAAAGTAATGCTAGCCTATTCATTAAATTAGCAGTGGTAGGATGATTCTTTCCCAGTACCTTGCTATATATATTTAATGCTTGAGTATGAAGAATTTCGGTTTTCTGAAAGCTTCCTTGATTATAATAAAGCTGGCCTAAAGCTTCGATAGCACCAGCTTGTCCAAGTAATTCACCAGCTTTTTCTAGTTTTTCTATAGCTTTTTGATACTTTTTTATAGCAAGCAGCAAGTCTTCTTGCTGACCTGATACCTCAAGTAACGCTCCTTCTCCTAAATCCTTGAACCCTGCAACTCTATCAATATCTTGATCCACACTTGCACGGAGTTCATTAATCTTAACTTCATAACTACCAGTTTTGGCTTGTTTGTCTAGAGAGACAACCTTTAGATGATAATCACCAGAAGTCTGACTAATAAAATAAACAGGTTCTTCTCCTTCTGTACCATTAGGGCTATCAATCTCATAAACTTTTTCATTAGCAGGGTTATAAACGCTTACAACAACATCAATACCTTTTTGCTCTACCACTACATTTACATACTGGTTAGCTTCTAGCTTTATTGTGTAAGAATGTACATCACCACCTGCTAGCTCTCGCTCAATAAGCTTATTTAGCTGAAGTTGGTTTAGGTCTGGAGCTACTGTAGCAATTGATGTAGTAGAGCTAGAAAAACTACTATTGTTAGTTATAGATCTGACAGGTCTAGGCTTGCTGGTGCAAGAAATAAATGTTAATGATAGTATTATGCTTATAACCCATAACAAGTTGGATTGGTTGCAATGAGGGGTTTTAGGTGGGTTTGTCATTACTATGTTCTCCTTATATGAGGCAAATTGTAATAAAATAGTTCAAGTCTCATTAATATGCATTTAATTAGCATAATGGTTATTGGAGTTCCTTCTAGAAGCTTGTGCTATTAGAGCTGTGCAATTTCCTGTACTAAAGTATAGAGTTGTTTTTTTATTTTCTCTTTCTCAATCTCTATATCCGATTCTGCTTGTTCTGCTTTACTTGTTTTACTTTTAACTATTTGTATTTCGTTATTTATCTTGTTTAATTTATTTGCGAGTACATCACAATTAGCCATATAAGTTTGGAGATTTTTATTCATATCTTGTAACTTATTTTTTTCTTTTTCAATACCATTGCTGATTTCTAAGGATGGGTTTGTTTGTTCATATTTTTTTAGGGTACCCTCAATGTTCTCTATATCTTTCTTAAGTGACCCTATAGCGTCTTCTTGTATTCGCTTACTGTTTTCTATTTCCTCTTTTTCCTTCTCTAAGGATTCTAACTGTCCTTTTCCTTCAGATAAAATAGGTCTATTTTGAATAGATTCCATTTGACCCATTTCTTCAAGTGCATATATCGCTTTTTGTAGATTCTTTTTTAACTGCAACTTTTCTTCCAATAATCTTTTTTTGTTCTCTTGTTGTTGTATCATAAGATATTCCTGTAAGATAAATTGATTGAAACGATGAATAGTCATAGCGTTTTGTTTAGTTGAACGTTCATGTTCTTCTAAGAAACAGTCAAAGGCGCCTAAGAGATACTGTTTGTATAAGTCTTGTAAGATTTCGTTTAAGTATAGTTTAACACTATTAGGTTGAAATAGTTTAAGTATTAATAATGCTGCGAAGATAAGGACTAAAAATACTTTGACGGCCTTTTCTGTAATTTTGTAGGAAGGATCTTTTGCTATTTCTTCCAATACCTTCGCTCTTGCTGCTGGCCCGGTTTGTACTAACTCAACAGAAAATTTTTTTCGAAGTAGTTCTAAGTCTTTTTTCTCTAAAGCAGTATAGAACTCAGCCATTTTTTTAGCTTTTTCAGCCTCAATATTTTCTAGTTGAGTCTTGTTAGCTTCTATTCTTTCTCGTATTACTCTTACTACAGGTCCTAACCCTGCTTTACCGCTAATGCCTCCTTCTCTGCCTCCAGCTTCTTTTGCCAATAAGTCACGATCATCATCAATGAGCTTCTGTCTTTGTTTAATAGGATCAGCATATTCAGCTTCAATTAGTTTAGTTGCTTGTTGTATAGACTTATCATCTTGATGTAAAAGCTTTTGTTTAATATCAGAGTTGAAAATGAGTTGTGCTAGAAATGGGCTTGTAATAGTCAATGACAATGCAACAATGGCTATTCTTGTTAAAAATCCAATAGAGCCTTTACTCTTCTCTAACCAAGACTTTGTTTGCTTATTGTAGACTTTTTGTTGATATTCATTTGCAGCAAGATCAAAATTAGTTAAAGCAATGTCTACTATAACAATAGTAAAAAATATAACTAATCCAACCAAAAATGCCATAATCAAAGAATACGCTGTCTTGTCACTAAATGTAGAACCAAAGTAACCCCATGCTCCTGCTTCAACAATAGCCATTATTAAAATCATTACCCGTATGATTATGCACCATATGCGAGCTGTTGTTGTTAGCAGATTTTCTTCATGTGGAAAAGAAATGATTTGTTTCAAAATGGACTTAACAGAGCTATTATAAATAACCATACTCATTTTAACCTTCTTTCTTGTATGTAGCTATGTATGTTCAAATGCTATTAATCAAAATAAGTTATGTTCCAGCTTATTAACTATATGGTAATAAAAAATAGCTTGTTGACCATTCCATAGTTCACATGATTTATTTATAAACAGGAAGGAATAGAAATAAACATCGTAGATGGAGAGAAAATCTGTAGACATCATGATCAAAACCTAAATGTTGACCTTCTTAACCTCA
>JACQZQ010000015.1 GCA_016213785.1 Acidobacteriota bacterium | reverse complement strand
ATACTTCTTTTCACTATTTTCACATTATTGTTATTATCGGTTTTCTTATCTTTTCTTTCTATAAAACATATGTTCTTTTCCTCTTCTTCCACCTTTCATTACGCTACCTATTTGGATTTACTCATCTTACGGCAGCCGAACGCCAAGTTCAGCGGCGAGGGAAGCGGCGAGCGTTAGCGAGCCGACTTCCCGAGTCCGCTGCAACGTTTGTTATGCACCGAAGTTATAAAAAGTGAAAACTAAAAGATTCCAAGCTGATGATAAAAATAAAAAATACTATTAATCTATTAAGGTATATTAGCAGTATTTAACTTATTAATTCTTATTTCAAGCTCTTTTATCATTTCAGGCAAAGCATATGTATATTCTAATAAATACTCAATTAATTCTAAGGTTGCTCTAGCAGTATCTTCATCAACATCAATAACATCATCAAAATGAGCACCTAAATTCCCTCCTTCTCTCAAAGTATTAGAAAGAGTAATTAAAGGTTTTGCAAGATCAACATGTTTAGTTAATTTTGTTAATTGATTATAAAGAGTTCCTGTTGCTTCACTAGCAGGTAATAAAGCTTTAATAATTCCCTCTAAAGTTCTCCTACAGCAAGTTGTGGTTGGCCCCCATAACCCAGCATTATAAGTATTTAATGATTCTATATATGCTTTGTAAATTCTTTCTGGAATTAAATTTGCACCTTCTATTGGTTTTCTTTGCTTCATTAAAGCAGGAAACATACCTATAAACTCACAAGTTCTATTTGTCGAATCTTTAACTGTACTAGGGTTAATGAACCAAAAATGAACTCTTGCTAAACAGTTTGGACAGTTTCCAGTACTAGAAACTGTATTTCGCATTGAATCGCAAAGGGGTTTTATTAAATTGAAATTTACACTTTTACCACAATGTGGACAATAAGTATTAATAGATGTTGGATGGAATAGGCCATTAAGATCGCTCCATGCTTTTTCTGGCACATTTGTTACTTCTAGTTTATACATATAATAATCCTCATAAAATAATAACAATATTTAAGATTTACAATTCCAGATCTAATATTTGTAACTTTATCAAATAGTTAGATAAATAATTCTGCTAACATTTCATTCCAATAACCTCCAACTATATATTACGTAAAATTCCAACTTAAATTAAGGTGCATAACCCAAAGTTCAGCGGCGAGGAAAGCGGCGAGTGTTAACGAGCCGACTTTCCGAGTCCGCTGCAACGTTTGTTCGGCACATTTTAATTCAAGGCAAAGAAATAATGGAAACTGCACCACCAGAAATAACTGAAATTTGAAGTTGATAGTTCTCCAACAAAGCCATACCAACCAAAGGAGTGCAATCAACAACATTAACTTCAACTTGTTTTAGTTGGTTGTCCCATTGCAAAGTTACTTCATAAATATCAAAAACTGCTTCAGTACCATCAGCTAACCTAGCTCGGTTTCTCCCTAAACCTACACTAGCTAAGTTTTCAATTATGTTTGAAGGAAGAGTAAGATATCCATTAAAACCAGTATCTATAGTTGCTTCAATAATTTGTTCTTGCCCATTTTTATCCTGAAGCCGAATTTCAATAACAGCAGATAAATTAGAATTAACAATACCCTGCATCATTTCTCTCTTTCACGTTAAGGCTAGCTATTCTATATAAAGTTCGATGACCAACCCGAACAAACCACACATTTTTTGCTGTATGTAATTTAGATAGCTCCTTTGAAGCTTCAATAGCATTATTACCTATCGCATAATCTTCTGTCTCAATATCTATTGCTACTACTTTATTTTCATACTTGCCTTCAACTTGAGAACGAATTTTTTTCTCATAAATCTCGTCCCCTAATCTAGCTGTTTCCTCTTTTGAATATTTTGTTTCTAACTCACTCATATTTTCTCCAATTTATCAATTTTACATTTCTATTATAATTTCTCTTTTCTCTTTTTAATAGCTCTTACTGTTTGTGTAACCGCAGTTTATGTGCCGAACCCCAAGTTCAGCGGCGAGGGAAGCGGCGAGTGTTAACGAGCCGACTTCCCGAGTCCGCTGCAACGTTTGTTCGGCCTCGTCTTAAAACACCGCCGAAGGTGAAAAAGCAAACAAAAACTGTAATCAAAAACTATAAACTCAAACTCAAAGCCAAAGAAAGCCAAACAAAAGTTTTATTTAGATTTAATAAGCCTATGCAGAAACCAAACATAATTAACAAAATGTGTTTTAACCAACCACTAAATTTTTACTTTAGGTAATCCTACAACATCAACTTGTTTTTTTCTGTCTACAAAATATCTTTCTTTATTCAAATTAAAATGGCTTAGCAGTCGGTCGATAGACCGGCTGCTTCCTCTTTCTTCTTAACCCAATGTTTATCAATGAGTTAATAACAATATCTTATTTTACCTACTTATTTATTGATAGCAATTTAACACTAGTAAATCAGACTTTATCTTTATTATTTTTCAAACACCTTATAGTTTTATTGTTTTATTGTTTTATTGTTTTATATTAGTAGATTTGTTAATTTCTTATTTCTATACTTCTTATTTTGAATTTAGTATTTACTTTTTTCTTTCTTTTTCTTATTTTTATGAATAGTATTCGCTTTTGCTTTTCTCCATTAGTTTCTCTAACTCACTGAATCTATACCATTTGGTAGTACCGCACAAGAGGCCGAACGCCAAGTTCAGCGGCGAGGGAAACGGCGAACGATAGTGAGCCGACTTCCCGAGTCCGCTGCAACGTTTGTTATGCCCCCTCTTCTGTTCCAACAGAAGAAACAGGAAAACCTCAATAGATTGAGTAAATAACAACCTACTTAAACACACAACCATTACACTTTTTATTATCTTACATATAACTACTCTAGTCAAAACAAATTATCAAAACTCGTTTTTGTTCTATTTACTTCTAATACTTTTGTTATTCGTTCTTCTCTTCCTCTGTTTTATCAAGTATATAGTTACTTTATTTTTTATCATTTCTTCTATTCACCGTTGTTTTTTTTCGTTTTTACCTGCTTCCTTGATTTTTTATACTTCATTTTTGTCAATTCATTACACCAGTATTTTTTACTTTCAATTAGTTTACTGACTAATTTTCTATACTTTTCGTTTTCTATCTATATATTCTCCATTATTCATATTTTTACTTGTATGTTTTATTACAAATATTATATTT
>JACQZQ010000130.1 GCA_016213785.1 Acidobacteriota bacterium | reverse complement strand
TGGGCTATTTCATCTTTTGTCATAGTAGCTATATCAGGCAAAGTTTCTACCAACTTTTTTTGTCTCTGACTTTTGTTAAGCACTTCTAACTCGGCAGAAATAGCATGTAAGTCGGCTCTCAAATTATTGTAATCTCTAGCACTTATCACTAGTAACCCGTTTTCGACTAATTTATCAACTGATTGTCTACCCAACAAAGCAATTGCCTTGTAGGTTGATAAACCTTCTATTTTGTCGCTATTCATCATTTTCCCTTCCTCATTAAAGTTTTGTCGCAAATAAAATGATTTAACCTTTGATAAAAATACCTGTTCTTTGTACTTTTTTGCCAATACTTCTTTAAATTCTTTAATCTTTGCTACATTAGCATAAACCCTTTGGTGAGTATAAATTAAAGCTAACATAGCAGCTTGTGCAAGAACCTTTCCTTCCCCAATAGCAACTCCTCCATCTTTTTCTTTTTGAATGGCTACCAGGTATTTGTTTTCTACCATAACTTCTTTGACAATATGGCATTTTTGTAGTTCCCTGTTGAGAATAGACCAACCTAATTCATCACCCTTTGCCACAGAAAAGCTTGGTAGATTTACAATATTGCTCCACCCTAATACTACTCTAAAAAATTCTAGGTCAAGGTCTAGCTCTACAACCTCTGTTGTCTCTGCTGGAGTTCTTTTTTCCATAGTCTCCTTTGTCTACACTACATTATCAGACTTATTCATCTACAGCATTTCCAACTATTTCACGTTTGAACAAACCCATTTTCTTAAATATTTCCTTGATGTCAGGAGGCATTGGTATTCCTTCTACCTTATTTTCATTAAGTCGTTGCCTTGTTTCTATTTCTGCCTTCTTTCTGGCACGCTGTTGCTGAATATAAAAAACCTCCTGGTAAATCTCTGAAACAGACGGAAAGTAAGTAAGTTTAGTTCTCAAATTACGAATGGCTTCTTTAACATCAGCTACTGGCAGCCTTGACAGATCTGCAACGTAAACTCCAACAGTTAAAGGACTTGTTTGCAAACTTGGATAAGCTGCTACTAATTCTTTTACTGTCATATGCAATTGGTTGTATTCGTACTCAGGCATAGCAGCTATATCGCCTACCACTTCATTACTATGTGTTGAGGCTCTAGAAATATCACTAATGTGTGTTAGATTACCCATTTTCTCCCTTTCTTGCTGATTCTCTTATTTTGTCCAGTTCACTAAAAACTATGTCTACATTCCTTAAATTTTGTTCTACTCGGTTAAGTTTTTGAGGTTGTTGATATTGCCTAACAGCAATGGTTGTAGGGGGTTGACTAATCACAATTTCTGAAGGATCTTGCCAAGCCTTTGCAATTTCCCACCTTTGCACAACTTGTGGCAAAGTTGGAGGCTCACCCTTTTGACCTCTAAAGTCCTCACTGTACCAATAACTAGCAAATTTATTAACATCTTGAGCAGTAATTTTTGCTTTAGAAAAAAGCTGTATCTCTTTTGCAAGCCTAGGCCAACCTCCTTTGTAAATAGCCATGTTCAAGCAAAGTAGACTAGCAAATGCCTCTAAAAGTGCTTGTTGGCTGTTTAATGGCTTTTTTTCTTCTGTAGCGTTTATGCTCCTACTTGGTTTTGGTTGTGTCTCCAGTTCTTGTTCTTCAACATCTGGTTCTGATAGTTCTATTACAGGGTTAATAAGATTTGTTTGAATCGGCTCTTCTGTAACTTGAGAAATCGCTGGTGGTAGCAAAGAGGCTGAGGTGTCGAACGAATGTTCGACAAACTCTTTTCTCTTACTCTCCTGAGTAATCTCTGTGGTAGTCTCTGATATCCTTTTAAAGCAAACCGGGGTTGCCGGTTTCTGTAAACTGGGGTTGTCGGTTTCCATAAACCGGGGTTGTCGGTTTCTAGGAAGGGGCTTGTTGTTTTCTAGTAAACCGGGATTGTCGGTTTCTGGTAAACCAGTATTATCGGTTTCTATACTAAAAACCAGCTTAGCCAAAAACTTGTCTACAAGACTATGATTGCGAAAATAAAATGTGAGTTTCGATTGTCTATCAAAGTAGGAGCAATAAAATTTTTCTTTTCCCTCCTCAGTAAAAAATTTGCTACTAGATTGTTCAAACTCCGTTTTAGATTTGTAAGCAACGCCTATGTTAGAAAATGCTGTCTTAAATTCTTCAGCACTAAACCCTAGCTCCTCTACCCAACTATCTCCTTCCTGGTAGTTTTCATTAGCTGGAGATGGCTCCAAGAATTTATAAAATCCGCTTGGCTGTTTATTAAACCAATAATCCATTTGCTGCATCAAGATGCAAGAGGCTACACTCTTTGCTATTGGCCTTAATTCTTTTACATAAGGTACTATACTTCTAGTTATAGTTAATAATTTATTTTTCAAGCTCATTTGCTAGTTAATAAACAACATTTCACCTACTCTGCCAAATTTTTACTTTGGCAAAAATAATACTTTATTGGTAACTAACTTACATTAAACTTTGTGTTTATAATAAGTTACTTATTCATTGGTATATAGGTAGGCAGATGTTTTCCCTCCTTAATTTTAAAATTTCATTCCGTTTTTAACTCAAAGAAACCCCAGCACTTCGTTTAATTCCTTTTTTAGACAAAAATCCTCCTAACTCACTCTAAAAAGTGAGTATCGTGTTTATACTTACGCTATATTATATATTCCTATGTTTGCTTATTTATATATCAAGAAAATGAGTTTGGGGAGTTACGGAACCGTCGTTTTTTTCAAAATCCGGAAAAACTATTATATTTCTCTGTTTATTTACTTATGCTAATAAAAAAAACGACGGTTCCGTAACTCCCCAACACCCTGCAAATACTTTAATCTTATGAAAATAATAAAAATCCCATAGAGGCTGTGTAGAAAATGAAAACACTTTTGACAAAAGACCAAATAAAAAAAGGTGTTGAGTTAGCTTTTTTGATATACCCAGAAAAAGAAATGGCATTAAAAATTTCTCTAAGAGCATTATCTTTGTTAGAACATCAGCGTGTGAAAGAAAAAAGATGGCTGCGTGACTACTTAAAAGTTTTTAGAGATAAAATTGAAAACCTACCTAATTACAGAAACAGTAGTTTCCCCAAAATCTACCTCAATGACTTTCAACTCTATCAACAACTCATCATGCAATGTGCAAATAAAGAGGAAAAACAACAAGAATCTACTAAATTAGTTAATCAACAATTATTAACTATACGCTATCTAAAGCATTTAGTAGTTGCTTGTTTAGATAAAAATCTCTTATTCTTAGTAGTAGCTCTTACTCGCGTATTACATAAGTATTCTACTAATGAGGCAAAAAAAGTTTGCCTTTATCTTTACCCAAATTACAAATATAAAAACTTGGAATTTCAAATTAAACGTACAAAATCAATTTTGCTCAAAGAGTTAGCACAACGGTTTCAAGGTTTCGTAAAGGTTGTGGACAATCGTTTTGCGTCTAACAAGATTTCCAACTTAACTACTGAAACACACTTTATTGAAATGATAGGTAACACTTTAAACCAACTAGTATTGTGGGATACAGAATGCCTAGAAAATATGTCGGCTTTCAGTGGCTCAGAAACATTAGACCCTTTATCAATAGGAAGACAAATGTGCCATGTGATAATCCATCCTGATTGTTATAGTTGCTTAATAGAGTTTCTAGGATTAGAAAATTCAAATAACAAACTAGAAATACCTAACTTTTTTACTTCCAATAATATACACAAAGACGATAATGACCCTTTTAATCCACCAGATTTTACAGATGACATTCCAAAATTGTTAAAAGATCTTGAAGATTACAAGCAAAAGGTTAAGAATAGTCGCCCTTCCAGATTAGCTATTTTTGTTGACGATAAAAAAAGAGGAGTTATTGAATTAGACAAAACTAACAAATTTTTCTTAAAATTGATAAATGAAGGAAAATTACTAGAAATTTATGATGAAGAAACTAATCTACTTTTGTTATCTCGTCATCTTTCAGCAGATATTTTTGGTGATGTAGAAACCAAAAGGTATATTTTTCCGATTATAAACGGTCAGCATTTTAACTTAATAATCAAATATAGCCCTCCTACCTTTGAAGAAAACAACGAAGATAGCGAAGAAAATATCTATGGAGCTATCAACACTGGCATTTTTGAAATCAGCATAGCTTGCTATGAAACTAATCCTCTTAGGGCAATTGTTTGGAGTTACAAACGTTTAGCTAATGAAATGTTGTCTTCACCAATAAATGTGTTCGCTAGACTAGCTATTACGATTATTATCTTAATAATTTTAGGATTCATCGCATTTAATCCTAATAAAATACTTGTTCCAGATGGTAAGCAACAAATAATAGTTAAGGATGCTCCAACTCCTAAACCTAGCCCTAAAATACCTAATGACCAAGTGGTTCCACAACTCAACAAGCGAGAAGTTCCTGAACCAAAACCACACAAAAACAAATACAACCCTAGTCTAAAAAAACGAACAACAGAAAAAAACACAAAGCAAGAAGTGGTGGAAAGAGAGCCAGAAGAAATAGCAATGGAAAGAGGTAGCCAAAGAGCTACTTTAGCAACAATAAAAACTATTTATGTTTCAGATTCAATAGAGGTTGAACTAAGAAAAGAGTTAATAGAAGCATTAAAATCTACAGGTAGATTCACATTAATAAAAGACTCTGAAGTAATTCGTACTCAGCCTGATGCAACTATTGAATGGGCATTGTCACAACCAAGCACTATTATTCTTTCCACAAATTATAGCCCATTTATATGGAAAGTATTTGTACCCGCAGATACTTATAAACATCAAGCTGAAAATATAGTCTCTTCTTTAATGCAAGCAATTCAAACAGCAGAAAAAGAAGAAATTGAACAGGAAAAAAAGAAATTTAAATAGTCACAAGTCTAGCAAGAACAAGTGGTTTGGTGTTTAGCCAAACCACTTAATCATATTAATCATAAGTTATTTTTTCTGCCATTCTCCAACTAGTTGAAAAGCGGCCCAATAATAAGGAGAACTCCACTTTTTATCTTTCCACATAGAGATTTGAGCCTGACGCAAAGCTGCAACTGGAGTTAGCTTATCTTTTTTCATAGCAGTATAAAACTTAGTCATTAATACAGATGTAGACTGATCATTAACATTCCAAAGAGTAAACAAAACTCTTTCTGCACCAGCATAAAGAAAACCTCTGGTTAAACCTAAAACTCCTTCACCTCTAACTTCCCTGCCAAACCCTGTTTGACAAGCTGAAAGTACTACTAAATCTGCATTTAGCTTCAAGTTAAATATGTAATTGGCTGTGAGGTATCCATTCTTTTCTTGCCCATTATCATCAAAAAGCGATAAAACAAGCCCAGACATTTCTGGTTGAATATTGTTGATAAAACCATGTGTTGATAGATGAATGTTTCTATATTGGCTTATTTCTGAATTAGTTACAGCCTCAAGATCTGCTTTTACTCCTGAAACCATTTTTGGCTTCTCATCAACAAAAATTTCTAAAATAGATTTAGCCTCTTGAAAAGAAAAATTTAATCTAGAAAGGTCAGAGCGTTCAAGAATCCCTCTAGATAAGTTAATCTCGCTTTGTTTAACCTTATTACTTACGTTAACTGCCACATTTTCTGTTTTTTTATTGTTAATGGCTAGCCTTTGATCATCAGCCGTAAAAATTGGGTCAGCTAACACAAACACAGAGTTTGTAGCTGGCTTGCGGTTAGCAAACTCCTTCCTTAACACTGCAACCGTAGAGGCTGAAGGTGCGGTCACTATTTCATGGTCAACCACTAATGGGTAAAAGGTTTCCGTAGTTTTCTCAATACCAGGTTTTGGCAATCCAGCAAATGGAGTATAAGATAAAACACCATCCGTAACTACCAGTAAGCGTTTATTTTCTAGTAAACCTGCTGCTGGCTCCAAAACCATACCACTAAATTTCTTGGCTAATTTAACAAATGCTTCTTCCTTAGCTAGTCTCTCTTTTTTAGACTCCTCAGACTCATTCTCTGTTCGGTAACTCTTGGTATAGTATTTTTGTAGTTGAATGGCTAATGAGTCTATTACATCCTTTTTAGGCAATTTATAGCTATTAATAGAGGTTTTGGTGACTGCCCATAAGTAACTATTTTCTTTACCTAAACTGTACTCCAAAAGCAGAGTATCTTTATCTAAAACTTCTTTCTGTATTTCTTGTAAGGTCAATGGTTTAGGTTATTTAATAGCTGAGTAACGTGGGCTGTTCTCTCTGATTTTTGCTTGCACTTGCTCCAATTCCGCATCCAGTTGATGAATTTCCCTTTCTAATTTTGCCCGCTCTTCTTCTGAATAATTAGCTTTTTTAAGAAACCTAAAAAGGTTTTCCGTTTTGTTGATAATTGAGGTATTTAATTTTCGCTCTTGGTCAACCAAGTTATAATCTACGCCCTCTCGAATATCAACGCTACCTTCTTTAATAACTTCTAATAGAGTGCGAGCGCGTGATAACTCGTGTACGTATAAAGCTTGAGCATCATAACCTTTAGTTGGTTCTTTCTCATGCAAATTCATCAGTAAATCAACGTAAAGCTGATAGTAGTTATTAGCTGTAGCAAAATAAAAAGTTTTCAACTGTTGGCTAGAAAAGTTAGACCTTAAGTCTTCACTTAAATCTATGGCTTTTTTAATTTGTGTGATTGCTAAGTCTAAATTCCCTGCTTTCTGGTAAGTAGCAGATAGCCTAAAAAGAATATCGCACTCTAATTTTTTGTCACCCATCAACTTAGCTATTTCATAGGCTTTATCGTAATACTCTAGAGCTTTACTGTCGTCATTTAATAACGAATAAACCATTCCAAGTCTATTAAAGGTTATTGATTCTCCAAACTTATACTTAGACTTTATGCATAGCTCTAAGCTTTGGTGCAAATATTCTAAGCTTTTTTCCTTTTTGTCCTCTAACAAAAATACATATCCTATTTGACTAAGAGTAATACCCTTATCTTTGTTCTGCCCTTTTTCTGAAGCTATTTCTACTACTTTAAAATAAAAATCCAAAGCTTTATCAAACTCCCTTATAACCATGTAAGTGTTGCCAATTTGGTTTAAAGTGGCAAGTTTGTTATAAAAGTCGTTTGCTTCATCCCAAATTGGTAAAGCTTCTGTAAAAAAGGAGATTGCCTTATCTGCCTCACCCAAAGCAGAAAATATTGACCCAATGTTGTGTAAGGAAGTAGCTTCATCTGTTCTACTTCCAGTCTCTCTACTCAGTTTAAGAGCTTGGTTATAACAAGATAGAGCTTCCTGCTTATTCCCAAAACCATCATAAAGATTTCCCATCCCATTAAGTATGTTTGCCTCAGCTTGCTTGTCGCCGATTTCGTGGCTTAACTGTAATGCTTCTGTAAAATACTCTAATGCTTTAGTTGTTTCTCCAGTTAAGCGATACATTATGGCTAAGTTATTTACCGATTGTGCTTTACCACCACCTCTTGGGCGAATTGCTGCCGCTTCTGTAAAGTATTTTATTGCTGTTGTGGTATCACCTAAATAATAAGTCACAAAAGCTTTTAGGTTGAGACAAACCCCTTCCCTTTCTTTTTGTCCTGCTATTTGCCAATGTTCAATAGCTCGATTGTAAAAGCCAATAGAATCTAACAATCCCTGTTTTGTTCCTTGATTACGTAACTTTTCAGCTTGAGCTAATTTTTGTTGTCCATCCAAAAAGTGGAAATCGTCATCCTTTACTGTCCTAAGTTCAACTAATTTAATAGTATATTTACCAGGCTTTGTACCTGTTTCTGCTGGTTTAATAACTATTTTATGGTTTCCTGTTTTTTCAGCTACCCAATAAAAAGGCTCTGCCCCATAAGAAAGGTCAGGAGCGTTAGTTTCAATTAAGAGTTTCCCCTCAGAATCAAACAAACTAACAGTAATGTCTACGCCCAATTGTTGAACATCAATATAAATAAATTGGTCAGCTAACAATTCAATTGAGTATTGGTGGCTTTGCCCTCCTCCTATTTGCCTTTCAACTAAGTTATGTGAAAGTACTGTAGGGTTTTCATTATTTGTAAACAGTGTTGCTGAAGAAAAAGCAAAAGACGTTGTTTCCATTGGTAGTAAAGCCCCCATTGTTAGTAAGATAATAACAATTAAAAATTTTGTTTTCATAAGAAAATAAGCAACTTAGACTTCAAGCTGCTCCAGTAAAACGCCTCCTTAAAACTAAATATTTATTTTCATTTTAAGTACTTTTATTTACTTTATATACAGTTATAACAAATAAATAAGCTAAATAAACTCACTTAAATGAAAATGGGCATACTAACACAACCAGATCCAAGCCGCATTGTTTCTACCCTGAAAAACTGCCTACACATAACTTTTTACTACACCAAAATTTCTGTAAGTAACTCACTTTTAATATAACGATAAAGGCTTACTATTTATGTAGTTACATACCAGGCATTCATAAATAGTAAGCCCCTCATCACTAGCTAGTCTTTATCAGTTGCTCTTCTAAAGATTCAAGACGCTGACCAAGCTTAAACAAAAAATTACTCAGTTGGACTTCTGTCCAGTTAGCAAAATTTGTGGAATGAGTGTTTTTCTTACCTGTAATTTCCGCTTCTCTATTAAGCAATTTATCTATTGTAAAAATAAGCTTTTGTTTTCTGCTATTTTCTTCATTAACAATGGTTTTTGTAAGTTCAATAACATTAGCTTTTTCAAATTGTGTAGGACTATTAACAATTGATTCCTTATTAGTGTCTAGTTCTAGCGGTTTTGCCTCTACATCAATAGGCTCATAAATTTCTTCTATGGTATGCAACATTTCTGGTAAACAAGTGTAAGGTAATAGCTTGCACAATCTTTTTATAGAGCTTTTTTTAGCCATTTCATCATAGTCGCTAACCCAAGGGCCGTTATTTGGAGAGCGTGATTTAGAACGAATAATATCAACTTCAGATTTACGTATAATGCAAGGTTTTGTTAGGCCATTAGATAGACGAGCAATAGCATAAACAGCAACAAAATCACCTCTGTTTCCAACAACAACAGGCTCATGAAAAATAGTTTGAGAAGTGCCAGCTAAATACCTAAATTTATCTTTAGAATAAACACACTCGGCAAATATATCTAATACGATACCTGATTGAAGAACAAGGTGAATGTAGCCTTTGTAGCTAATAAGAAGCTTGACTTGCTCACCATATGGAACGAGATAAGCAAGCCCTAACCTATTGATAGGCAAACCCAAGGTTGCAGCATCAAAACAAGCTTGGGCTATCGATTCTGGAGAAGATTTTTGTAATCTGGCATCAGAAGAAACCATAGCTAAAACACTAGATATTTCTTGATCTGCATTTCTACCTTTGGGTAAAGCTTGTGCTATTTTAGCTTTGTAAAAATTTAATGCTTCAGTAATTTTAGCTAAAGGATTATTGGCTTTTTGTAATTGGTTCATTTTTCTCCTATTAAAAATGGGTAGGTTGTTTGCCTACCCACTAGTGAATTAAAGTTAAGCAGCACAATAACGGGTCAAATATTTTGTTAGGCGAATACAAGAAAATTGTTTAATTAAAGCCTTTACTTGTAGAGGAGAAAGACTTTCAGCCCACCTAACACCAAAACGAGTTTGTAACAAAGAAGAAAGCTCATCATCAGATAAGCCTAGCTGATCAGCTAAAGTATAAACTCTAAACATAACGGCTTCACGAGCAAAAGAGCGAAGGTTAAATTTAGGGGCATTGAAACTAAGGCGTTCAATAGGAATAAAAAGCTTGTAGCCTTTACGAAAGTTGCCTTTAACAAAAGCTCCTTTGCTTTCGCTATGGTTAGCAGCTAAATAACACATTTCTTTTGTTCCAGAGTAAATAAGGAAACCGTCTAAATAAGCAGTGTTGGCATTTTCTAAAGTCAATCCAGGGATTTCTGGAAATAGAGGTAAAATAGTAAAATCTACTTCAGGCTCTGGCAATTCTTCCCAAAACCCTAATGATTCAATATGTTTATTATCTTGGGCTAGGTGTACCCAATTGTGAGCTATTATTTGCAAGTTCAAACTTCCTTCACAACCTACTGGAACATATGGTTCAAACCCCTTAATGTTAAGTAGTAATACAACCGTTTGTTGTTGTATTGTCGAATTAGTATTTATTTGTGTTATAGTTTGGTTCAACATTAAAAATTTTCCTTTCAAGTCACTAACATGGCTGAGGGAGTTGCCTGTTGATCTGTTACATCAACAGGCATTTTATTTTAAAAGCATTGCTAATAGATATATTTTATGCAAATCTCGCATAAAATCAAGAGAAATCTTGACTTTTTACGCGAAGTCAGCTTAAACTTAGAAGATATGGAGAAAATCGACCAATCCCAAGACAAAGAATCAATATCAACACGCCTACTCGCTTTAAGAGAAAAATTAGATTTAACCCAAAGAGAAATGAGCAAGCTTTTTGGGGTAGCCCTAAGAACTTGGCAAGACTGGGAATATGCCAACACAAAACCCCCAGGAAGTGTATTGGTTTTGTTAAATCACTTTGAAATCAATCCACCAGTAGTCAGTGGCCCAGCAGAAGTATGTAAACAACTTAGGGCTAAACTAAACTTAAGAAAAAAAGATATGGCAGACTTATTTGATTGCACAGCAACAACTTGGGGACAGTGGGAACGAGGTATTAGGAAACCTCAGCCTGAAACTTTCGATAAGATAAAGAAAAAACTTGAAGAAATTCCTTAAACCAAAATATCAATAATTAATTAAGTATTACAAATTAGAATAATACAACTGGAGTAAAAAATGAAGGTAATAGCTATTGCTAACCAAAAAGGTGGGGTTGGAAAAACTACAACAGCTTGTAACTTAGCAGCCGGTTTAGCCATTAGAGGGTACAATACTTTATTGATTGATTTAGATAGCCAATGTAACACAACAGTAACCTATCTTGACCAAGAAATAATTAAAACTACTTTAGCAGATGTATTAGTTGGGCATCATACCCGTCCCCCTTTAATAGAAGCCACTTACCAAACTCATATCGAAGGACTGGACATTGTGCCTTCTCATATACGACTAGCTATGATTGAAAGAACTGTTGCTATAGAAGAACAATATAGATTAAAGGATTGTCTTGACAGCTTGGTTGATTATGAGTTTGTAATAATAGATTGCCCTCCAAGCTTAGGGATGACCTTAACACAAGCTTTATTGGCAAGCACTCATGTTTTAGTACCAGTTGCAGCACAATATTATCCATTAGAAGGCGTAGTCGATCTTACGTCTACCATCAATGCTACAAAACGACCAAATCCTAATTTAGCTGTTTTAGGTTATTTACTAACTTATTTTGATGCAAGAAACAAAATTTGCGGTGAGGCATTAAATAAACTCCAAGAAATGTTTGGTGTTGCTGTATTTGAAACAATCATTCGTACAAATGTCAAACTCCAAACTGCACCTGCATTTAGAAAAACTATATATGAACATGCTCCTGGTTCGCACGGCAGCGAAGATTATGATTCTTTGTCCGAAGAAGTGATTAACAGATTGTCTATGAAAGCAAAATTAAAGGCGGTTAAAGAATAATGAGTGATTCCAAAACAAAGCAAAAAACTGAACGCCAAATCAAGACCAGACAGCCTCAAAAAAAAACTGATTCTGGTATATTTGCAAATTTACGCAACCTTCCTCACCCTGTAGAAGAAATCCTGGGTATTAGGTCTCCTCTGCCATTGATTCAAGTCCAAGAAAAAAATGAAACACCCAATAAAGTAATAAGTGAATCTTCACTAGAAACCCATTCTTTAACGCCAACACCTATACATAGCCTAGTTGCAAATAGCAACCCAGTTGTAAATAGCAACCCGGTTGTAAATAGCAACCCGGTTGCAAATTACAATCACGTAAGAGAAGAAAACTTACCTCTGCAAAATTTTCATTCAGACTCAAACACTCTCATTACATCCACAACAAAGGAATTACCAAACAATCAATCTTTAGTAAGAAACAACCTGACAACACAAAAAGAACAAACTGATACTGATCCATTATCAACCATCTCTAAAAATGAAAATTTAGTAGTAGATAGCAACCCCCTTGCAAATTACAACCCCCTTGCAAATAGCAATCCGGAGAAAATTAACGACAGTAATTTCCTTCCTACAGGTTATAGCCAACAAAATTCAGACACTCTGCAAACCATAATAGCTACAAAAGAAGTGGCTACTAATAACCTCCTTGCAAATAGCAATCCGGTGGCAAATAACAACCCGGTGGCAAAATACAACCCACTAGCAATGCAACCCGGTGGTAAAATACAACCCGGTAGCGATTCGCTACCCGCTAGCAAAATACAAGTAGGTAGCAACACATTAGAACCTTCTAAACAACCTGACATAAGTACCTCCCTTTCAGGCTATACTCCTGTTCCAAACGCAATCTTTGATAACTTGTTAACCCAACTAAAACCTAACGAACAAGCTATATGGTTAAGACTTTATAGGTTGTCTTTTGGTTTTAATAAGACTACTTGTAAAGTAGGGTTAAGTGCTTTGGCTAGAAGAACTAACACAAGTGTTGACACCGCCAGAAGAACCGTAAGAGAACTGCAAAATAAAGGAGTAATTAAGATACTACAAATAGATAATACAGGAACTGATATGGGAGGAACTGAATACGAAATTTACACATCTATAGGTGAAGCATTTAACGATTCCCAATCGATACCTGCTAGCAAATTGCTACCTACTAGTAAATTGCCACCCGCTAGCAATTCGCTACCTACTAGCAGTTTGCCATCCATTACAGATGATGATCATGATGATTTAAACATTACAGATCATCATCAAAGCGAACACCAAAAAACGGTGATGACGATTTATAAAAAACATACCAGTAATAAGTGGACAAAAGCAGACCAAAAAAGCTACGAGAAAGTAAAAAATGTACCCACTGAAAAAATAGAACTAGCCATCCGCTTAACAAAAGAACGAGCTAATAACCGACCAAATTCTTTCGCGTATTTCGTCAAAGAAATACTAGCCGTAGCCAACCCATCTCGACAAAGCCGAAACCAGCGTAAGAAAAGCTTAGAGAATATTGTTGATAGAGTGCGGACAAATCGTGTAGGTGGAAGTAGTTACAGCATATCCGACTTAGCTTATGATGTTAAAGAAATCTGTGTTAGAGAAGGTGTTATGTTTGATCATGACATCTTTAACGAGGTAATCAGCAAGAACAAACCCTAGGTTTTTAGGTCTGATCAAACGTGATCGGAGTTGATCTCAAGTTGATCTCGATCAAACTCGATCACAATTGAGATCAACTTGAGATCAACTTGATCGTTTTTACGATAAGGAAAATTAGAAGTGGCAAATATTAAAAAAAGCCACCCAAGTGGCTTGGGTGGCAAAATACAATGACCATAGTTGAACTGTGGCAATATTTGATTATTTGGTTTTAGCTTGCTTGAAAAAGAACACAGCAGATTGGATGGCGGTAAGTAAAACGGTTTTGTCCAAATTGAGAACGTCAGCGACAGTCTTAATAGCAAAATCCTCTAATTTAACTTGTTTACCATTTTGTACCAATTCAAGAAGTTTGAGTTTTAAAGCTTCAGCAGCCAATCGTTGACGGCCACCATCTTTTATTAGCTCGTTAGTGCTTGAAAGTATTTCATTTACACTAACACCTAAGTTTTTAGCAGCTTCTAACAGCAAATTATCTGCTTTTGTCGGCGTAGCTTTAGCAACAAGCTCAATAATTGGAAAGGCTATCTGAGCTAATATTGATATTTGGTTTACTGTTTGGTTAAATTTCTTGTTTGTGAATAAGTTAGCAAAAAATCCGCCTATCTTCTTGAAGAAGTTTATAAATCCCATATTAAGTTATCTCCTTGATTTTTAATTACTTGAAGTTATTGAAAGTTAAAAATTAATGTTTATGGCTTAAGGGTTGAGTCTGTCGATTAGAAACAATACATTTCCTGCT
>JACQZQ010000132.1 GCA_016213785.1 Acidobacteriota bacterium | reverse complement strand
TTTCTGTATTTGTGAAGAAAATCTGGTTTACTAGGATTTTTACCGATCAGATAAGTTATTGATATTGAATAACTTAGTAAAGGGAGCGCGATTTCTGGCTTTCGCCATCATCGCGTTTACAGAAAATGATTTACACGCCCATTGCCAGACGCTTTTTACCATATTTCTTTAACCTCATTGCTTTGCTAAATACCCAAAAGAGCTTTTCTTCCCCATTACGACACTTCACTTTTACCATACGAAAGCTTTCTTTATGCTTATTGCGTAGATTTGCTCCTACTTCATCTACTCTTGTCCAGTTTCCTTCCCAATTTATATTTCTTGAGCTTTCTATTTCATTTACCCAATATTTTCCACTTTTTTCTATTAATTCTGTTAAATCTATGGTTAATACTCCATTATCAAATGCATAATTTGCATTAGGAAATTGTTTGTACTTTCTAATTCTTTTACCATTTCTACTGCTATTTCTGTGCACTTCTTATACTCCAACCTATACTTATGAAAATGCAGCAGTTCTAGCAATCTTTCTTGTACTTCTTTCATTGTCTTTTTATGTTATTGTTTTTTGATACAATCACTAGAACTATTAGCAATATAACGTTGAACTAAAGTCTTAACAGACAAAGATGTGTCTTGACTAGCTTTTTCTAAAAGAGTAATAAAAGGTTTTTCACAAGAGCCTTCCCAAGTATATAAATCAATGGATGTTTGTAGTGCTCTTAACCTAACTTCCGGGTTTGAACTATCAAATTCTTTTATTACAGTTTCCCCATAAAGCCAGATATAATAGCCCATAGCGGCATTTCCGCATTGGCCTCTATAATTGTTATATAAGTTTAAATGCTCCATTGGGTACTGATAAGAGTATGTACTATTGCGAATATATTTTCTTAGTTGGTATTTAGAGCATTCTATCATTAAATTATCATAGGCAATCATGGTTACCAGGAAAAAGACAAAACTCATTAGCGGCGCATATCTTAAATGCAATAATAGCTTAGATGTTAGTGGTGTTAGTGATTTTACTAAAAAAACAGCTAAAACGTAGACGCTTACCCATAAACAAAATAAGAATGCTCGTAATTTTATTGGGCTATTATCTAGCCAAGATAATAGATCAAAGTAACTGTCATAGCTGTTGGTATATTCTGCTACCCAAAATAACGGTCTGTAAATATTTCTATTTACTACCTCTGCAAAAATAAAAGCTGATAAACATACAGGAACAATTTGCCAACCAAGTTTTTTTAGTACCATTACCATAATCATTTCCTTAAGACAGTTTTATTGATTATATTGGTTATGACACTTATAACTTAAAATTTGTTCCCTAATGATAGTAAAATCTTGCCTTTGTTAGCCTCAGTAACAACTGCTAACCTAGAAATCATATAGAATATCTATAGCGTATTCTTGTCAATCTGAGTAGTGTAGAAAAAAGCGAATGAGTTAGCTTACTTAAGGGGTGTTTGTTGGGAAAAGAATTTCCAGATTTCCGTTGGAGCGTTTATTGTTTGGTTGGTTTGCCCTAATATTCTAGGAGCAAAGCTGTGTAAAATATTTAGCTGTTTCTATAGAAGATAAAACAGTCCCACGATTACCAAATCCAAATAAAGTTACTTTACCTCCATTGTAAGGGTTTATTGGATCTGCTGTATCATTAATTATCATCACTGGAATTGCTTGTTTGGACTCCTGACAATCATTATTACTTGGTGTTGGACGGCTTGCGGCAATTGCAGCAATAGCAGTAATTTTATTGGGCATCATTAACTCATATAATGTCTTGGGGATTATTAAACCATTTTAGTGTGAAACAATTGAAAAACGATAAAATAAGGTTAATTTTACTAAAAGGAATATTCGCAGTAGCCCAACTAGAAAAAGGCAGTAGTTTTCCAGATTGGGCAATAAATTCAGATCTATGGTCAATTACAGCAACCCAAGATGAAGTATCTATTGTTTGTCGCCAAGATATAGTACCTACTCAAGTTAAAAGTGAAAAAGATTGGCGATGCTTAAAAGTTGACGCTGTGTTAGATTTTTCATTAGTTGGAATATTAGCCTCTTTAACCTTACCATTAGCTCAAGAAGGTATTAGTATTTTCGCCCTGTCAACTTTTAATACGGATTATCTCCTTATTAAAGATAAAGATGTAGAGAAAGCTATTATGGTTTTGATGAAACAGGGTTTTGAAATTCTAAAAAATAGCTAGATTCATTACAATGACTGAAAAATGAGACTACAAGTTATTTGCCAATAGGTTAAATTAAGCGAGTTAAATTAAGTGAAGATGAATAATGTAGTGTTGTTAGGGGACTCAATATTTGATAATGGGTTATGGGTTGGAGAAGGAAAACCTGTAAAATAAATTTGAATTAAGTCATATAATGCCTTGGAACAAAAACTCTTGCTCAAACTTGTCAATTGTTTTTATATACAACAATTGAGTTAAATGGTTGTGTTTAAATAAGGTTGGGGCTGTTATTTAGTTACTTTTATAGAATAACAATTTTTTTATGGCACAACTAACCAAGCTTACTAAAGCAGCAATGATTATTACAAACAGTTCGGCTGTGTGGAGGTAAATAATGAAGCATTTTAATGTATTAATAGTAGGGGCTGGTCTATCTGGTATTGGAGCCGCCTGCCAATTAAAGCTTAATTGTCCTAATAAGAGTTTTGCTATTTTTGAAGGGCGTAGTTCAATGGGAGGTACTTGGGATCTGTTCCGCTATCCAGGCATCCGATCTGACTCAGATATGTATACCCTTGGCTATAGGTTTCGTCCCTGGCAAGATGCCAAAGCTATTGCTGATGGGCCTGCCATTCTAAACTACATCCGAGAAACAGCTTTAGAGTTTGGCGTAGATAAACAGATTTGTTACAACCACCGAGTAAAGCGTGCTTGCTGGTCATCTGAGCAAGCACATTGGGTAGTAGAGGCGGAAATAGGATCAGAAAAACAACTCACGCAATTTACTTGTAATTTTCTTTATCTCTGCACAGGTTATTATGATTACGAGAATGGTTACACCCCTGAATGGCCTGGGGTTGAGCGTTTCCAGGGGCGTATTGTGCATCCACAAAAATGGCCGCAAGACCTTGATTACAAAGGAAAGCGTGTAGTAGTGATTGGTAGTGGTGCTACTGCTGTCACCCTTGTTCCAGCAATGGCTGAACAGGCATCTCATGTTATTATGCTCCAGCGTTCACCAACCTATATAGCTACACTTCCTTCAGAAGATAAGGTGGCAAATCTGTTGCGTAAGTACCTACCATCACACATAGCTTACATGCTTACGCGTTGGAAAAATGTGTTGTTAGGAATGTTTTTCTATAATCTTGCGCGTAAAAAACCTGAATTTATGAAACGGATGTTGTCAAAAAAAATACATCATTATCTCGGTGAAGATTATGCCCATAAACACTTTACACCATCCTATAACCCTTGGGATCAACGTCTGTGTCTCGTGCCAAATGGAGACTTGTTCAAAGCAATACGCAGTGGTAAAGCCTCAATGGTTACTGATCATATAGAATCATTCACAGAAACGGGTCTAAAGCTTAAATCAGGTGAGCAACTTAATGCTGACATTATTGTAACAGCTACAGGGCTGGTAATGAAGCTATTGAGTGGGTTAGAGTTGGTAGTAGACGGCAAACCTGTAGATCTATCAAAAAAGATGTCTTATAAGGGAATGATGTATAGTGATGTACCAAACGCTGTTTCAGCTATTGGCTACACTAATGCTTCTTGGACATTAAAATGTGATTTGATTGCTGAATATATTTGTCGCATTTTAAACCATATGGATAGCCATAACTATGTCCAATGTACACCACGAGTAAAAGATCCATCTATGCAGTCAGAACCAATAGTAGATTTCTCATCAGGTTATGTGCAAAGGGCACTCCACACGCTACCAAAACAAGGCTCAAAGGTGCCTTGGCGGTTGCACCAAAATTATATTAGAGATCTCTCAATGTTACGCTATGGAAGCGTAGAAGATGGTTCGATAGAATTCAAGAGGCTATCAGCTATTCAGCGTGTTGCTACTACAGAGGTTATTAGCCATGCCTAAGTTTATAGGTCTAGTGCGCATATATGCATATAATAATCAAAAAATTATTTAGTTGAAGGACAGCAACAAGCTGTAAATGTTTGGAAATTACAGAACGATCTTGGGGGTATATGTTTTGATATTGAATTTATATCTGCTGGGCCGTGCAGTAATAACACTTTTATTAGTTCAACTCGCAGTGGTTCTGCTAGTGCTTTGAAGAACTCTGAGTCTATTACATCCAATATTTTATTGGCTGCTTCTTCTCTTGTTAATTGCTTTTTTGTTAATGCGTGCATATATTTGCATATATTAATAAGAGTTTTACTTTTTGTCAAATAATTTTTATAAATTAAACAAATTGTTGATTTTGGAATGATTTTCGTACAATTTAGCATAAGACAAATAACAATAAGCACCCTGGAGGTAATTAGAGTATGAGTAAAGGTGATAAGAAAAATTCTAAGGCTGATAGCCCAAAAAACACTTTATCTCCAATGATGTTGGGAGGAGTAGCCATATATCAAGTTCACTACAATGGTGGTAGGCCGTTTACAGTGTTGGTAGATGAGCAAAATTCTAGTAGTGGAACTTGTGTTCTAGTATACAACACACGCGAGTTTGAAAATGAGTCAGGCTATACAGTTAATCATGATTATGAACATTACCAACATTTCCCACCAAAGCCCGAAGAGTTATTAATAAAATGGGAGAATGTAGTAAAAGTGTGGGTAGCTCGCTGCCCATCTTTATATGCCAATGAATCTGAAGCATTAGGCAACGCGCTCTTATTGCAAATCCCTACAGATAAATCATCTAGTCGAAAATATACCTACGTTCATATAGGTGGAAACATCTACAAATTCACCACAAAAAACCCTATTACTGAGTTTGAAAGTCCTATTGATAACAACGATGTACCTTACCCCGCAGCACTCTCAGATGAAGAAGTATTTTTTTTAGGCGAAATGCTGAGGTTACCTCGTGCAGAAATTAATAATCAGGATATCAAATTAACCAATAAAAAGTTAAAACAATTTTCATCTGAAGTATTAAAATGGATTTTTATTTATGAAAACCTTTATGGCACACCAAAGCAACAACGCAAGTGGAGAAAACAAGGGTTCTCATTTCACCCTGAAGCAAAACCATTACAAGGTTATAAGGAACTTGTTGCTCCTCGCTATTGAATAAAAGGGTCAGGTCTGGAAAAAATGGAAGCTTGCATTCTCAATACAAACAACATCCTAACTGTGCTTTCTAGTTAAGTATAAATATCAAACCCTAAAGAAAGGGCAATATTTGATAGTCTGTCATCAAAGCAAATAAAAGGACGATTTTTAGGTTTAAGCTTGCACCAAACTAAAGCAGAAGCAAGTTGTAAGCTATCAGCAGCACGCAAAGGGTGTTGAGTTAATAGAGATTGGGCTAAATCTCTTACTTGTTCTATAGGCAAGACTTCTACCCAAGAGTTTTGCAGCAAAGCTAGACTAGATAAAGACTGGTCTAAAATATCTTGAGAAATTAAGTTTTCTCGTCTTAATCTTTCTAAAGCGGAAGTAACTTCAACATTACTGGCCCACCAGGCTACCAAACGAGGAAAATTTCTAGCATAGAGACGAGCTTTAGGGCTATTAGCTTGGTGACAACAAAGCAAGACTATTGCACTACTATCCCAAAAGGCAGGACTAGTCTTCATCTCTATCACTCTTGATTGCTTGGATTAGCATTTCTGCTGATACTTCACCAGTTTGAGGTTCTTCCCAAAAGCTATCAGGTAAAACTTCTGTAGGCAAACGTAATACTCCAGCAGCAACTAATTGCATTTCTTCCGCTGTTGGTTCAACTACTGGATTGAAAGGGATTATTTTTGCAACAGGTGTGCTACGATCCAAAATTACTATTTCCTCGCCAGCCCTTACTTTATTTAGGTGAGAGCTTAGGTTTGTTTTAAGATCCCTTATATTTACCGTTGGCATAATATATTCCTTAATTATTTGTAACTATTGTAGCTACAATATAACTGTATCTTAAAGATAAAACAATCATTAAAAACGTAATAAGCTTTTTACTTGCAGCCGTAAAACATATTAACCAATATTCTTCTACTAAAAACTTTCCCATTAATCATTAATGTCCAACAATTTTTGAAATACTCATCATCTCTTTGTACTAATAAGACTTTGGCATCACTGGAATTATATGGTCTATCAAAAAGTAACAATTCAAAATCTTTGACCTAATGTGTCATTTTTTAATCTCTTATGAATTCGGTACTTCCCAACTTGTGCGTAATAGAAAGAGCTAAAGCTGGGGGTTTCTACCCAGCCTGTGACAATAAGTTTTGAAAGTCGTATTATTAGTTGGAAAATCAAAAATTAGCGTCACGGCTTGACAACTTTTTAACACTTAATATAGTGTCATAGTCATATCCGCGATTTAGTTTAAGTTCAAAAAATAGCTTATAAGTCTTAAGTTTTCAAATTTGGAGGTTCAATAATTTAATGTCTAACAAAGTAAGAAAAGCAGGTGTGTTATTTTCTTTACCACTTCTAGCAACAACAATGTTGACAATGCCAGTTAAAACAATGGCAATTAATAATGATGGTAATGCTACTGTGACAAAACCTGTAGTAGCCATTCCTGAGGGAATTACCAAGGTCACTTCTGTAGAAGGAATTACAGAATACCAATTAAAAAACGGCTTACGTGTACTACTATTTCCTGACCCTTCTAAACCAACCATTACAGTAAATATTACCTATATGGTTGGCTCACGTCATGAAAACTATGGTGAAACAGGCATGGCACATTTGCTTGAGCACCTAGTATTTAAGGGAACACCTAAACATCCTAATATTCCTAAAGAATTAACAGAACATGGAACTCGACCTAATGGTACAACCTCATTTGATCGCACCAATTATTTTGAGACTTTCCAAGCTACTGATGAAAATCTAGAATGGGCATTAGATTTAGAAGCTGATCGAATGGTTAATTCATTTATTGCTAAAAAAGATCTTGATAGCGAAATGACTGTAGTTCGTAACGAATTTGAACAAGGCGAAAATAGCCCACAAAATGTTTTGACCGAAAGAATGCTTTCAACTGCATTTTTATGGCATAACTATGGAAATACTACTATTGGCGCTCGTGCTGACCTTGAGAATGTGCCAATAGACCGTTTACAAGCCTTTTATCGCAATTACTATCAACCTGATAATTCAGTGTTAACAGTTGCTGGTAAATTTGATGAGGAAAAAACATTAAAACTCATTGATAAATATTTTTCCTCTATTCCAAAACCCACCAGACAATTACAAAGAACTTACACTGCTGAACCAACCCAAGATGGTGAGAGACTAGTTACACTGCGTCGTACAGGAGATGTACAGCTAACAGGCGCTATGTATCACACGGCTCCTGGCTCTCATCCTGATTTTGCAGCTATAGATGTAATGTCACAAATCTTAGGTGATTTTAATGTAGGCAGACTTAAAAAAGCTTTAGTAGAAACTAAAAAAGCCAGTGTTGCCTATGGTGGAAGTTTTCAGCTACGTGAGCCTGGAGTACTTATTTTTGGTGCAGAAGTACGTCAAGAACAATCTTTAGACGAAGCCAAGGATATTATGTTAAAGACTGTTGAAGGATTTCTTAATGAACCTCCTACTCAAGACGAATTAGAACGCGCTCGAACCTCTTTACTTAAAGAAATAGACCTTACACTTAATGATCCTAATCGAGTTGGACTAACTTTAAGCGAATTTCAAGCAATGGGTGACTGGAGATTATTCTTCTTACATCGTGATCGACTTAAGAAAGTTACTTTAGATGATGTAAAGAAAGTAGCAGCAACTTATCTTAAAAGTTCTAATCGAACACTAGGAATGTTTGTTCCTACAGCTAAACCTGATAGATCAGAAATTCCTACTGTGCCAGACATAACAGCAATGTTAAAAGACTATAAAGGCGCTGAAGCTATTGCAGCAGGCGAAGCCTTTGACCCCTCACCAGGCAACATTGATTCACGTACTGCTAGAGTTAGTGCTAGTGGTATTAAATTAGCTTTATTACCTAAAAAGACTAGAGGAAGTAGCGTAAGAGTATCTTTAGCATTCCATTTAGGCGATGAAAAGAGCTTAACAAATCAAAGCACTGCTGGGGAATTCGCAGGCCAAATGTTAATGCGTGGAACAACTAAACGCAGTCGTCAACAAATTCAAGAGGAGTTTGATAAACTTAAGGCACGAGCTTTTGTCTTTGGTGGTGCAACTCAAGCAGGTGGCTCTATTGAAACTACACGCGAAAACTTACCAGCAGTACTAAACTTAGTAGCAGAAATTTTAAGAGAACCAGCTTTTGATGCTAGCGAGTTTGAACAGTTACGCCAAGAGCAATTAGCAGCTATTGAACAAGAACGTAGTGAGCCAAATGCAATAGGTAGAATTGAATTTCAACGTACAATGAGTAGTTATCCTAAAGGCGATGTTCGCTATGCCTCTAGCCCAGATGAAGATATTGCTGAAATCAAAGCTCTAAAACTGGAAGATGTAAAAAAATTCTATCAAGACTTCTATGGTGCTTCTAGTGCTGAAATTGCAGTAATTGGTGATTTTGATGATAAACAAATTACTCAAATAATTAATGAAAAATTTAGTAATTGGAAGTCTAAAACACAACCTCAACGCATTCCTAGCCCTTATCAAGAAGCTAAAGTAGTCAATAAGTCCTTTGAGACTCCAGATAAGGCTAATGCATTTTTTATTGCTGGAATGAATCTTAATATCCAAGATACAGACCCAGATTATGCAGCTTTAATTTTAGGAAATTATATGCTTGGTGGAGGTTTCTTAAACTCACGTCTTGCAACACGTATTCGTCAAAAAGAAGGTCTTAGCTATGGCGTAGGCTCACAGCTTTTTGCTAATGCGCAAGATAAGAGTGGCGCATTTATTGCGTTTGCTATTTATGCACCAGAAAATGTTAAGAAACTAGAAGCAGCATTTAAGGAAGAAATAGAGAAGATGCTTAAAGATGGATTTACTGCTGAAGAAATAACTGCTGCTAAATCAGGATTCTTACAATCTCGTCAAGTAAGTCGTGCTCAAGATAATGAGTTAGCTGGTCGGCTAGCTCGCTATTTATACCTTGATCGCACCTTAAATTATGATCAAGAACTAGAAACTAGAATTAGTGCTTTATCAAGTGAGCAAATCCTAACTGCAATGCGCAAATATATTGATCCTAATAAGATCACTATAATTAAAGCTGGGGATTTTGCAAATAAACCCGCTAAATAAAGCCAAATAAAGTTGAGCTTATTCTTTTAAGGTTTGCTTAAAAAAACGTGGTTGTTAATAAAACAACTACGTTTTTTTGTTTTATAAAAGAAAATTTTAAATTCTTTGCAGGGTAAGATTGCTGATAAAAGTAGTTATGATAGACTTCCCAAACGATTCTTCAGAAAATCAGAAAAACAGACAATTAAAAATCTAAAAACTTAATATTTGTTGGAGTTTCTATGTCAGAAAAATATCTAGCGCGTTATAAAAAAGGTCGTTTAGGTCAGCGAATTTATGAAGCCAGCCGTCTCTCAGGAGCGTTTCGCCAAATCTATGTAGTTTACGGAGGCACAGGGGCAGTAGGTGGTACTGCAATAATGAAAATGCTAGAAATCCTAGAAGAAATGATGCATTACACACACCCTAACCCAGCCGATACTCCAACAATTCTAGTTACAGGCTTAACTAAAGAAGAGATTCGAGCTTTTAGTAGTAGGCTCTTTGAATATTATGAGAAATTCTATGGCAAAGACTATTTGCCTAAACATATTACTAATAAAGGCTATAGAACTTGTTCAGGTATTATGATAGAGCTACATCGTTTAAGTGTTAACCCTGAACTACCAGGACTTGCTAATTTATCACGTTTAAGCACACATGAGCGCCAAACGGCAGCAAGTAGCTTTCTACAAGCTGGTAATTTAACTCTAGAAACCGATGAAAAAGAAAAATTTGAATATTTAACAAAAGCCATTAAACAAAGTCTTAAACAGCCATTCACAGAGTTTTTACAAAATTACAAACTAGAGCGTAAGTTATCAGAGAAAATGCGTTTTCGGGCAGTAATCGTTGGTATCCCTCTAGCTAGCGTTGCAGCTTATCATTTAAGCAATTTAGAAGAAATTTGTCGCGTTTTTGGAATTAAATCCGAGCAATTAATTACAGACTTAAAACAACTTTATTTATGTAGAGTTCGCGATGATCTAGCTTTTATTCGTGATTCTTTAGCTGAGGAAGTTATTGCAGCACATACAACAGCCGTAGGAGGAATGTATGATGAAGGAGCTAATGGTGAAAGAGTTATCCGGCTTGGTTTTGCACATAGTGCTTTAGACGAGCGCCTTCGTTATAAACAACTCTTTGCTGAACAACTCCATCATCTTTATGCTGAGGTTGGAATTAAAATGTTGGTTACAGCAGCAGCAATTGGTATAGATGCAATTATTTCTAATCAAACCGTGCCAATTCAAAGCGGTGTACTTAGAGATTTACGCGAAGTATGTTCTAGCAAACATCAACTAATACCTGAAGAAGATTTAAGGCGCGGTAAAATCAGAATTTACCCTCCTATAACAATTCGAGATCGCAATGAAACAGATGCAACTATTTCTTTCCAAAAAAGCTTAGAGTTTATTCCAAGAGTTCAAATTAGATCGGGTGAAAATGGTAGGTTTTCTACATCTAACACGGATGCTCTTTATAGAGTAATGCGTGTAGCCTCAGCTAGTGAACTAGGGCTTGTTTTAGCCGAAGCAGCAATAGTTGGTGATGATAAAGATGTTCCTTGGTTTGTTAATAACACTTCTTATTACACAGAAACAGAAAATGCTAGATTAGTTTTTGATTTCTTAAACCAACCTTACCTTTTTGAGACACAAATAAGTGGGTTAGATGTTAAGTCTTTTCAAGATCTAGGCTCGGCTAAACATCAAGGCGAACTGCATTTGCTTGGACTAATGATTTTACTTCACCGCTTACGTACTTTTGATGCTGATTCAATTCCTACCCAAGTTTCTTTATCAACTTTTAATACACGACTATTTTTTGAAAACAATTCGCGCACACTATTTTTTGAAGATCTAATTACTTGGGATCTAGAAACCCTTTGTAAAGATTTAGTTACACTAGTAAAAGCACAAACTCCTGAAGACTTAAAATCTATTAAACATCTCTCTAGCCGTAATTACCAAGAACGTAATGACGCTTTTTCTTTAGTAATGCAGGAAGTAATTAAATATGTTCATAGCATTACCTCACTAGGCTCACCAATTATTTTTAATGATAAAAATGAGACTTTTATTTTAGTTGGTCATTATATTGCACCTCTAGATATATTAATGACCAATCGTAATAGTATAGAAGCCTCTATTTTAGGCCAACTCAAAGCAATAAGTGGTGTTCGTACTAAGGAAATATCATTAGTAAAAGAGTATTTTTATTGTAACAATGGATTTATTGATCTACGTCCAATAGCAGTTATTTCAACAGCAAGAAATCTAGCTGATGCCCTACGTAATAAAATTCATGTTTATCATTCAGTTGAAGGCCTACGTAAACACTTACGTAGCCTGCCTCCTTACTCATATTTTGCTACCAGTGGATTAATAGCATTCCTAGAAAGAATGCGAGGGCTTTATGAACAAACTTCACAATTTAGCCTTGAGCTAGGAACATTAAATGATTATCGTGCTCAAATTCCTTTATCTACTGGAGGACTACATTATATAGTGCCTGGTGTAGTAGAAGCCTTACGTCAAGCGGCTGAAGGGTTAGAAAAAAACACAGGAACAGATCGTTTACATGGTCAATGGGGCTATTTCAGACGTGAAGTGCCAGAACGACCTTAATTAAAAGGTTTTATAGAAAGGGTTTTTAGAATAATTTTATAGGGCTGTTTAATAAAATAAATTATTTTATTAAACAAGCACACCTAAGTCTTTAGAAGACTTAAAAACTATTCTTCCTAATAAATAAGCTATCATAACGTTTGCATAAACTACTGGTATCATTAATAGTGCACCAACTAAGATAACAGCAAAAATATTTAAAAAAGGTATAAACATTGCTGCCCCAACAACAAAAACAATAACAGGTCTAATTATTAAAGCGATCGGTATTATTAAAGGAAATACAATTAAACATACTTTTAAGTAGCTTAAAAAGAAATGTCTAAAAGGTTTTCCTATTTTTTTTATTGTATTAAACCCTACTAATGGGTTAACTAAAGCCTTAAAACTATCTGTTATACCAGCAATAAGAAGTGCAATAGGATAATAAAAAATTACCCACAAAATTGTTGGAATTGTAAAAACAGAAAATATTGGATAAAAAAAAGCACTGTATTTGCTAAATACTATAGTAGGGGCATTTATTTCACCTTGTACTACTGTAAGAAAATGTACTAATTCATAAGGGCCTGTAGTAACAAGGTGCAGACCTAATCCCATCAATAAAGGGTTTATAGGCTGAGCAAGTAGTGAAGATAAATCAAAATTAACTTCTTCTAAATTACCCACCATTGTATTTTTAATTACCACAGAAGTTATATAATACATAATTGTGTTAGCAAGAATGCTAGCTAAAGGAAAACCAAAAAAACCTATCACTAGACAAAAGCTATAAATAAGGGAAATAATGAGTAGCTCTATAGAATAGCGTAAGGGAAAATCCAGTGCAGCCTTAAAATCAGCTTTACCAAACTCTGTATTTTGGTCTAATAGGATTTTTGCTTTTTCTGTTGCATCTTTATAAGTATGACAAAGTGAGCCACAAAATTGACAAACTGCATTAACTCCTGTAGTTACTAAATTTGCACATTCTCGACAAAAAGCTTTACCACATTCTGTGCAAATATATTTAGGAGGAAGTTGTGCATGGTAGCAAGTAGCCTCAAGTATTTGTGCTACCCTATCTAGTTGATAAATAGGTTTTAATGTTTGATCAGTTCTCTCTATTATGTCTGGAGCCTCAGGTTTAATTGTTTGAGAGGCTAAAGGGGGAAGTGAAAATAAGTCTCTAAACTCTGGTACTCGGCATATTTCTAACCAGTTTAAGTTATCTCGTTTTATTTTGTCAGTAGCTTGGATATAGCCTGTAGAAATCCATTTTTTTACTTGTTCTGTATCGGCCTCAATAGCCTCATTATTTATCCAAATTTGCCAATTGTTCATAGTTTAATCAAATTTCTTAATAATTAAATTTTAGATTTAATTTTAATTCTTAACTAATTATGCCTTAAACATCTTTTTATTGAAAAATTTTCTTTTTATAGAAAATCATCTACTCTATGATCCTAGTATTAAAAGGGGGTTCCGGCAAAATGTTGTAGATTTATAAAATCTTTATGCTGTCTTTAAGACTTCCTTATTCTTTTTCTATAAAGTTATAGAGAGTATGAACAGCATAAAAGTTAAAAAAGAGTTTCTGCCAACACGTTGCGAAACCTGCCACAAAACGGATTGTTTTGATCCTAAAGCTAATATTTGCTCTCGTTGTGCAAATGTTGAGGAAGAAAAAAACCCCACTACACTTACAAAACGAATTTTTGATTATGGAGATATTGGGCTAATTTGTGGTGCTGCCATTGGAATAGCCAGTGGAATACTTATAGCAATAATACGCCAATACCTTCAAACTTATAGCTCAATAGATATTTCGACAAATAGCTTAAATTTTGAAGGAGCCATTTGGGGAGTTATTGGGCTTGCACTCTTAGGTGCCGTTTGGGGTGCAGCAATTGGTGAAACAATTAAGACAATTTGTAAGCGAAAAAAATAGTTAGAAGGAGTTAAAACTACTATGCTTGATATTATTTTTTTTGGATTAACAATTTTCTTCTTTCTCTTATCGCTTTTCTATATACGCACTTGCGAAAAGCTTTAGTTAAGAAAAGGCTAAAAATTTTATCAAGGACACATTATGTCTTTAATAATAGTATTTATCTTCTTTTACCAACAAATAAATTTCTAAAGAAAGATTTTGGTGAGGAAATAACAATGAGTTTGGAATACATAATCAGTTTAGTAATAGCTTTTGGACTACTAATCTATTTGCTTATTGCTCTACTTAAACCAGAGAAATTTTAACCTCAGAGCTTACTATATAAGATTAAAGGGTTTATTAAGCTTTTTAATTTAGTTTGTATATTGATAAGGAAATTGTTATGACAACCAATGGATTTTTACAATTAGCCATATTTTGTTTAGTTCTACTTTTACTAACAAAACCTATTGGAATTTATATGGCTAAGATATTTAGTGGAGAAAAGACTTTTTTAAGTCCGCTTCTTAGCCCTATTGAGAGTTTGATTTACAAAATATGTAGAATAAATGCAAATGAAGAACAACACTGGACAATTTATACAGCAGCAATGCTTATGTTTAGTTTTGTAGGAATGTTAGTTCTCTATCTAATACAACGTTTACAATTCTACTTACCGTTTAATCCACAAGAATTTGCTGGAGTTCCTGCAAGCCTAGCATTTAACACTGCTGCTAGCTTTACTACCAATACAAATTGGCAAGCTTATAGTGGTGAATCAACAATGAGTTATTTTACCCAAATGGCTGGGCTTGCTTTTCATAACTTTGTTTCTGCCGCTACAGGTATTGCTTTAGCTATCGCCCTTGTTCGTGGAATAGCGCGTAAAGAATCTAAGACTATTGGTAATTTTTGGGTTGATTTAACACGATGCACGCTCTATTTGCTTCTTCCTATTTCTTTAGTAGGAGCAATGTTTTTAGTTTCTCAAGGTGTGGTACAAAACTTAAATCCTTACACCAAAGCTACTATGTTAGAGCCTCAACAAATTGAAAGAGTGGCCGAAGATGGGACTAAAACTATTGAGACAATTACTGAACAAACCATAGCTCAAGGCCCAGTTGCCTCTCAAGAAATCATTAAACAATTAGGAACAAATGGAGGAGGATTTTTTAATGCTAATTCTTCTCATCCATTTGAAAATCCTACTCCACTATCAAATTTTGTTGCAATGCTTTGTATTTTTCTTATTTCTTCTGGGCTTACCTACACTTTGGGCAGGATGACAGGAAATCAAAAACATGGTTGGGCAATATTTTCAGCTATGGCAATACTGTTTCTAGTAGGCTTTTTTGTTACATACTATTTTGAAGCCCAAGGTAATCCTATATTTAATCAATATGGAGTAAATCAAAGTGCAACTGAGATGCAATCAGGTGGGAATATGGAAGGCAAGGAAGTCCGCTTTGGTATAGCTAACACTGCACTTTTTGCCACTCTTACAACTGATGCATCTTGTGGGGCTGTAAATGGAATGCATGATTCATTTACTCCAATGGGAGGAATGATCCCACTACTTAATATAATGCTTGGTGAAATTATTTTTGGTGGAGTTGGTGCAGGGCTTTATGGAATGCTTGTAATGGTAGTCTTAACAGTCTTTATTGCTGGGCTTATGGTTGGGCGTACTCCTGAATATTTAGGAAAGAAGATTGAATCTAGAGAAGTACGTTTAGCTATGCTTTATGCACTAATCTTTGCATTTCTTATACTTGTAGGTTCAGCTTGGTCAAGTGTAGCAACTGAATATGCTGCTTCTAAAGTTAATAACAATGGCCCACATGGGTTATCAGAAATAGTTTATGCCTACACTTCTGCTACTGGCAATAATGGCTCTGCATTTGCTGGAATAACAGTAAACACTCTTTGGTATAACACTACTCTTGGGCTAGCAATGTTACTAGGTCGCTTTTTTATGATAATTCCAATGATGGGAATAGCTGGCTCTTTAGCAGAAAAGAAAGCTACGCCTGTTTCAGCAGGAACTTTTCCAGTTCATACTCCACTTTTTGTAGTCTTGTTAATAAGTGTGATTTTAATAGTAGGTGCATTGACTTTCTTCCCAATGCTATCACTAGGGCCAATTGTTGAACATTTTCTTATGCATTCTGGTGTAAGGTTTTAAGCCAGATATTATAGAGGTTAATTATGTCAGAAAAAGCAAAACCATTATTTGAGCTAACTATAGTTAAACGAGCTATCAAAGATTCTTTTATAAAGTTAGACCCAAGAAAGATGGTAAAAAACCCAGTAATGTTTGTTGTTGAGGTTGGGAGTGTTTTTACAACTTTACTAGTAATTCGTGATATTGTGCAGGGTCAAACTCAAGACCTACTTTTTACAGTACAAATAACGCTTTGGTTATGGTTTACAGTACTTTTTGCAAATTTTGCAGAAGCAATGGCAGAGGGTCGTGGTAAAGCTCAAGCTGATACTTTACGCAAAGCTAAAACAGACACTGTTGCTAACCGTATTATTAACAGTAATAGTCAAGGAATTGATAATATAAAAACAGAAACCATCCCTGCTCCTAAACTTAGAAAAGGCGATATAGTACTTGTAAAAGCAGGAGAATTTATTCCAGGTGATGGCGAAGTTGTTGAAGGAGTTTCATCTGTTGATGAATCAGCTATAACAGGAGAAAGCGCTCCTGTTATAAGGGAATCAGGGGGTGATCGTTCTGCTGTTACTGGTGGAACTAAAGTACTTTCAGATTGGATTAAAATTAAAATTACCTCAAACCCCGGCGAAACGTTTCTAGACCGTATGATTGCACTAGTTGAAGGTGCTGAACGTCAAAAAACTCCTAATGAAATAGCACTAAACATTTTGCTAGCAGGTCTAACAATTATCTTTTTACTAGCCGTTATAACGCTACTTCCTTATGCAATTTATAGTGTACGTGCCGCTAGTGATTCAGGTGGGTTTGCTACTAGTTCTGCGCCTTCTGTTACAGTCCTGGTAGCCTTATTAGTCTGTTTAATACCAACAACAATAGGTGGACTGCTTTCTGCTATTGGTATTGCTGGGATGGATCGCCTTATTCAATACAATGTTTTAGCAATGAGTGGTCGTGCTGTTGAGGCTGCTGGTGATGTTAATACTCTACTTTTAGATAAAACAGGAACTATAACTTTAGGTAATCGTCAAGCTACAGAGTTTATCCCTATGCCAAATATTTCAGAAGCTGAGTTAGCTAATGCGGCTCAACTCTCTAGTTTAGCTGATGAAACCCCTGAAGGGCGCTCAATTGTTGTTCTAGCAAAAACAAAATATAACTTAAGAGGACGTGAACTTGCTTCACATGAAGCTCACTTTATACCCTTTACAGCCCAAACCCGTATGTCAGGAGTTGATCTTAATGGTAGTTCTATAAGAAAAGGCTCATATGATGCAGTAGTTGCTTTTATTAATTCAAATAAAGGTGCGATTCCTTTAGAACTTAAAACAACTGTTGAACGCATCGCTAGCCAAGGTGGGACTCCTTTAGTTGTAGCAGATAAAAATAAAGCTTTAGGAGTAATTTACTTAAAAGACATTGTAAAAGGTGGAATGAAAGAGCGATTTGATCAACTTAGGAAAATGGGTATTAAAACTGTAATGATAACAGGAGATAACCCATTAACGGCTGCTGCAATTGCTCGTGAAGCAGGGGTAGATGATTTTCTTGCTGAAGCTAAACCACAAGATAAAATGGATTTGATAAAGCGAGAACAAGCACAAGGTAAATTAGTTGCTATGACAGGAGACGGAACAAATGATGCTCCAGCACTTGCTCAAGCCGATGTTGGTGTAGCAATGAATAGTGGAACTATGGCAGCAAAAGAAGCTGGAAATATGGTTGACCTTGATTCTAACCCTACAAAGCTTATTGAAGTAGTTGAAATTGGTAAACAATTGCTTATGACAAGAGGAGCATTAACAACTTTTTCAATTGCAAATGATGTAGCAAAATATTTTGCAATTATTCCCGCTATGTTCTCTACTCTCTATGCTTTATCTGGAACAACTGGCCCATTAGCTACACTTAATGTAATGAAATTAGCAACACCTGAATCGGCCATTCTTTCTGCTGTAATCTTTAATGCTTTAATTATTGTTGCACTAATTCCGCTAGCATTAAGAGGAATTAAATACCAAGCAATGGGTGCAGCAGCAATCCTTAGACGCAACCTACTTATCTATGGGCTTGGAGGAATAATTATTCCATTTGTAGGTATCAAAATCATTGATCTAATAATTGTAGCTTTGGGATTGGCTTAAATAATTAGCTTAAATAAAAAGAGGTGTATTATGAATGATATTCTAAAACAACTATATCCAGCATTTGCAATAACAGTCATATTAACGCTAATTACTGGAATAATTTATCCATTAGCAGTAACAGCAATTGCAAATCTGATATTTAAAGACCAAGCTCAAGGAAGCCTTATTGTTAAAGATGGAAAAGTTGTAGGTTCTCGTTTAATTGGGCAGAAATTTCAAGGAGCAGGTTATTTTCACTCCCGCCCATCAGCAGCAGGAAATGGTTATGACGCTACTTCTTCAAGCGGTACTAATTTGGGACCTACCAGTAAAAAGCTTATTGATAGCGTAAAATCAAATGCTGAGACAAAAAAAACAGAAAATGCTAATGTTCAAGTACCAGTAGATTTAGTTACTTCCTCATCTTCGGGCTTAGATCCTCATATCAGCCCAGCATCAGCAGAATTTCAACTCCCTCGTGTTGCTCGTGAGCGTGGTATAAGTCAAGAAGTAGTAAAAAACTTAATCAAGCAACATACTGAAAATAGAACATTTGGTGTTTTAGGAGAGCCAAGAGTTAAGGTACTTGAGCTAAATCTAGCTCTTAATGCTACTCATCCTATGGCTAATAGTAAGTGAAGTTAAATAAAAACTATGAGTAGCCCAAAAAATAAACTAGTAATTAGTTGCTCTTTAAGCTGTTCTTACTGAACATATTAATAACTCAGTTAAATAAGAAAAACGAGTAGCAATATGAGTTCTATTAAGCAAAACTTATTTGGTTATTTAGTAGCTTTAAGTGGGATAGTCTTAATAGTGGCTAGTTTTAAGCTATTTATTACTAATGTCAACCATACAACTACAGCTTTAATTCTACTTTTAATTGTGCAAATATCTGCATCAATAGGAGGTTTTGGCCCAAGCCTGGTTGCGTCTATTTTAGGAATGTTATGTTTTAACTTCTTTTTCCTTCCTCCTGTTGGTTACTTAACAATAGATGATCCACAGAACTGGGTAGCACTATCAGCATTTTTAGTTACAGCCATCATTACTAGTAAGCTATCTTCCGCTGCACATTCTCGTGCTCAAGATGCAGAAAGACGAAAAGAAGAGGTTTGGAAACTATACGAATTAGGGCGCAATATTATTGCTACTCCTGATTTTGAAACGGCTGTTTCCTCTATAGCAAGACAAGTTGTTGATGTATTTGCAGTAAAATATTGTGCTGTTTATGCTCTAACCGAGTCTATTAATCTCTCTCAACTTTCAATAGCATCTAGCTGTGGTTTAGAAATTCCCTCAGAAACGACATTAACCATAATCCATAAAGTTTTTAAAACAGGTGAACTAAAACTAGTTGCAGTAGATAAGCTAAGTACAGAAGCATTAAATAGCTCTATAGAAGAAATAACATTTGCACCATTAAAAGTTGGCCTAAGACCAACAGGAGTAATAGCTTTAACCGCTGATAAGCTAGAAAGAGGAGCAATAGAAGCTATTGCAGGGCTTGTTGCACTTGCACTTGAGAGAGCAAAGTTTTTGCAAGAAGTTAGTAATACAGAGGCTTTAAGACAAAGCGATAAACTAAAATCATCTATACTTGCTTCTGTATCTCATAATTTACGTACCCCACTTACAGCAATACGAACCTCTATTGATAGTTTACTTAGAGATGATTTTGCTTTAGATAAAGCTGCGCTAAGAGAATTTCACTTAATAATAAGTGAAGAAGCCTATCGACTAACTAGAATTGTAGATAATCTATTAGATATGGCTAGAATTGAAGCAGGAGAACTATCACCTAAAAAATTATGGTCTTCCCCCTCAGAGCTTATTAGTACTGCAATAGATCGCTGTGCATCAGTACTACGTGAGCATCAAATAATAGTAGATATTGATGAAAACACCCCTTCAGTAAAAATAGATTCACCTCTATTAACAGAAGCTTTAACAAATCTATTAGAAAATGCTGCTAAGTATTCACCTGCTAAAAGCAAAGTGAAAATTACGGGTAAAGTAGAAAGTGAAAAACTAACAATTAGTGTTGAGGATGAAGGTCAAGGTATTTCATCAGAAGAATTAGAACGCATATTTGATAAGTTTTATCGAGGAAAAAGCCAAGCAACAAAACGTACTAGTGGAACAGGAATGGGGCTGGCTATTGCCAAAGGTATTATTGAAGCACATCAGGGAAAAATATGGGCTGAAAGTACACTAGGTAAAGGAGCAATTTTTAAGTTCTCTATACCAGTAGAATGTAAAGATATATCAGAATTTATTATGGTGGAAGAATATGAATAGACAACCTATGATTCTTGTAGTTGATGATGAGCCTCAGCTACTTAGAGCAATGAAAGCAAGTCTACCTGCTGCTGGCTATGAAGTAGTAACCGCCTCAGATGGCGAAGAAGCTTTGGCTAGAATAAATCAAGAAATACCAGATCTAATTATCTTAGACCTGGTAATGCCTGGACTTAGTGGACTGGAGGTTTGTAGACGAGTTCGTACATTTTCCATTGTCCCAATAGTTGTTCTTTCAGCAAAAGGAGCAGAACAAGACAAAGTTACTGCGCTTAATATAGGGGCTGATGATTATATGACTAAACCTTTTAGTCTAAATGAGCTATTAGCTCGTATCCAAGCAGTATTAAGACGTTCTTCTGCTTCTTCATCAATTTCAGCCTCAGGAACTACTGTAATTAGTGTAGGTGATTTAACAATAGATATTGATGAGAGGAGAATAACAGTTAAAGGAAAAGAAGTTAAATTAACTCCAAAAGAATTTGAAGTCTTAAAATATCTGGTCAACCGTGCAGGTAAAATTATTACCCATCAGACTTTGCTTCAAGCTGTATGGGGATGGGAATCTACTGAGCAAACAGAATATCTAAGAGTGTTTATTAATCAATTACGTAGAAAAATAGAACCTGACTATCATCATCCACGCTATATTATTACTGAACCTTGGGTTGGTTATCGTTTTATCTCCAACGATTAAAATATCTATCAAACAAATCTGGAACTACAACTCTAAGAAAAGAAGCTAGAATCTAGGCTTATTTCTGTTACAGAATATTAAGTACTTATTACTGCACCTTTATAGAAAATTCCTGCTTTAAGGATGATAGTTTTTTCCCTATATTTGCGCGTCCTATTATGAAAGTCTAAGAAAGTCTAATAACTAATCCTAAACCAACATTTTATATAAGAGGTAATTATGTATAACTCATTAATTAAAAAATTTCGTACACAAGTTTTTGCTATACTGTTAATTCTTTTAGGCAGTTTATCTATAGGTGTAACTACAGCCCGAGAAGTAAAAGCACAAAGCCTTAATATTCCAGAGATTAGCAATATAACTCCTAGCATATTGCGTATAGAAGGCGGTGTAGAAGTTGTTGTTACAGGAAAAAACTTCTCATCTGATACCATTGTTATATTAGGTAGCGAAATCATTAACAATCGAGTTGTTACGAGTAATGAGATTAGATTTCAAGCTCCATCTCAAAACATTGTTGGGGCAAAAACCTTAACAGTTGTAAGCAATCAAAACATAGCACAAAAGGAATTAAGAGTTATTGATAGGTCAGTATCAGGAATTTCTGTTGGCGAAATTACAACTATAGCAGGTGGAGAAGTCTCTACTGGTAGTGGTGAGCTAGCAAGTAATGTTCATTTTCTTGAAACTCAAGCCATTAATGTTGATAGCCAAGGAAATATTTTTGTTCTACAAAGATTTCCTGGAAGAATACAACAAATTGATGCTTCATCTGGACGAGTAACGACAATAGCAGGACTTGGTAATTCAACAAAAGATGGGGATTTAGCAGTACTATCCAAAATTCAGCCTACATCAATGGTTTTAGATAAGGCAGGAAATATTTTCTTTTCAGATACTTTAACTAATACTGTTAAACGAATTGATGCTGTTACAAAAACTATTAAAACTGTAGCAGGTGGAAAATTAGGCACGTCTTCTGGTAATGGTGGATTAGCTATAGATGCTTCTCTTGGGAACTTTTTAAGCAGTATAGCCTTAGACCAAAATGGTAATTTATTTTTAATATCTAGAGATATAGATCCTAAGACAGAATTATCAAAAGCTACTGTAAGAAAAGTAGATGGTAAAACAGGTATTATTAATAATTTTGCTGGTAATGGTGAAAATGATTTTTCTGGAGATGGTGGATTAGCTATTAATGCAGGGCTTGGGCCAGAGTCTATTATCACAGATGCTGCAAACAATTTAATAGTATTAGACCGCTCAAATAATAGAATTCGTCGTGTTGATGCTACAACAGGTATTATTACAACCATAGCTGGTAATGGCAAAGATGGTCTTTTTGATAACTCCCCTATAGCAGGTAAGCCTGCCACAGAAGTACCACTTTTTCCTATCACTATGGCTTTGGACAAAGATGGAAACTTACTTCTTAATGATATAAAAGGCTTATTCAAATTAGATTTCAAAACCAGTCTACTAAATGAGCTACCAATACAACAACCAACTAGTGGTACTGATATTTATGGAATGTCTGGTAACTTTACTGTAAATAATGCTGGTAACATTGTTTTTGCTTCTGATGGAAGAATTTTTGAACGTCTTTCAAATACAACTTCTGGTGAAGTTAGACAATTAGCAGGGTCTAGACTTTTTAACTTTACAGAAGATGGTACAACTCCTGCTGTAACATCTAATTTAGGTCTTATCGGTTCTGTGACAACAGATCTATCTGGAAACATTTTTATGACTGATGCAAGAAATGCCTACATCAGAAAAATTGATGCTCGTAGTGGATTAATAACTACAGTAGCAGGTAATGGGCCACGTTTTATTTTCACTGAAGGTGGCGGAGATGGTAAACCTGCAACCTCCCCAGATGTTTCTCTATCTCCTGGTACAACTAGATTAGATTCTCTAGGAAATCTTTTTATTACAGATCCATTTGATGAGCGAGTAAGACGTGTTGATGCTCTTTCTGGTATTATCAGCACATTTGCAGGCAATAGCAGTGAAAAAGTTAATGGAGATGGTGGTTTAGCCAAAGATGCTGGTATAGGCAATGTTCAAGATATCACCTTTGATCCTCAAGGCAATCTCTTTATTTCTGGTAATAATTACATTCGCCGTGTAGATGGTAAAACTAAAATTATTAGTACTGTTGCTGGTAATGGTAAAGGAACATTTTCTGGTGATGGCGGGGTTTCAACTAATTCTTCAGGAGCATTTACTGGTATAACTAGCGATTCAAAAGGTAATCTTTTTGTAGTTGATAGTGACCTATTTAGTTTTGGTAAAGATAGAATTCGTCGTATAGATGCAAATACAAAAATAATTACAACTGTTGCAGGCAATGGTCAGCAAAAATTTAGTGGTGAAAATGGCCCCGCTATCAATGCAGGTCTAGGATTTGTTACTAGTGTAGCTGTTAATAGCGTTGGAGATTTATTCATTGGTGCATTTGACTTTACTAGAGATGATAACTCTATAACTTCTATTAAATATGACTATCGTGTTTGGAAAGTTGATGCTAAGACTGGCATTATAACTGTTGCTGCTTCTGGTTCAAATGAGCCTACCAATGATTCTAGACCAACCAAACTTGATGGTATTCCCAAAGTTAGTCTAGACCAAAACGAAAATCTTCTTGTAGCAGAACAATCCTTTTTAACTAAACAAGTGTCTGGAATTAAACTACTTAAACTCTCAGATAAAGTAAAAACATCAATTGATGTATTTATTACTAATGCTAATTATGAAAAACCTTCTCTAACTATTCAAGGTGGAGGATTTGGTAATAATGGCATAACCATCAAAATAAATGATCAAGATGTTACCAAACAAATGACTAATCAAAATAATGAACAAATAACACTAAAAGGTACTCGTAAACAACTAAATATTCGTAAAAGCACTAATCAAATAGTTGTGACAAATGCAAATGGAATCATTGCTAGAGGAGCCTTTTAGGAGAAGTTTAGGAAGTTTAGATTAATCATTTAAATGATTAATCTAAACTTTTAAGATACTTAAGAGAGTATCTACAAACCTTTCAAGTAAACAAGCCTAGCTTATTTTTAGCTAGGCTTGTTTTTTTAAGCCTATTAAAGAATATTACGGAAAGTTAGGTTTATGCGAGGGTGGTCTACTTTATTAGTTTTAGGAACTTGGTGTTTATAGTAATGTTGTGTAGTGCCTTGCATTAAAAGTAAGCTACCAGAGGTTAGCTCTAAAGTGTGTGTTAAAGAAGGTTTTCCTATATGTTTAAGTTGAAAACAACGAGTAGCACCAAAACTAAGAGAAGCAATAATTGGATTTAGCCCTAACTCTTTTTCATTATCAGAATGCCATCCCATACTATCCTTACCATTGCGATAAAGATTTGCGAGTATACTATTAAATCCAATTAATAAAAAGTCTTCTATTTTTTCTTTGATGTAGAGAAGAGTCTGTGTCCAAATTTTAGCTTGTTGTTTCTTTCCTGAGTAAGTATAGATTAAGCAGTTATCCCCATAAAAAGCACTTTGTCTTGGTTCATCTATTATTTTACCAAAAAGTTTTATTTGACCTTGTTCCCACTGGATTTCTCTATAGAGTTTTTCAAACAATAGATTACTTTCTTGTTGAGAAAAAAGGTTTGGGTAAAATATAACGTCTGCCTTTGGTAAAGAAAGTTTATGCAACATTATTTATCCTCTTTTAACAGCTATTAGATGATTATTTTTTATTATGGCTAGAAATATTTCTATTTTCAGATGGCCTTTCTTATCAACTATCATTTTCTCATAATTTTTGAACATTTAGCTCTATTTTTGTTTTTTTTGATTTTGTTATTTAAGACAATTCCCTTCTAAATGAAGTCATTTGCAAAAAGTCAATTTGTCACTCAAAAGATATTGTTTTTCCTAAAAAATCCCGAAACTTTTGACTAATTTAATTAGTTGATCCTAATTTCTACTGATCTAGCAAGGGGTATTAAGTGTAGTTGCACAAGATAAACCCTATAAGAAAGTATAAATTAACTGTTTTATTAATTGATCTGAAATAGATCAAAAAAATAAATCTCGTAAGCTATTGAAAATACATAAGTAAACAAATTACGTGAAAAACTTATATATTTTTATGTTAAGTTAAATGTAATGGTTAGTAATCAATTAACTAAAATAAGTCTAGAAATACTTGGGTAATAGCCCCATTTTTAAAGGAGAGAAAATATGAAAAAAGTATCTATTTTAGTGGTATTTGTGTGTATATGTGTAGCAACAATGATGATAAATAATGTTGGTGTAAATGCAGCAAATAAGTGTGAAGTAAAGTTTATGTTTGATGGCTTGCAAGCAATAGCATTTGGTAATCCTAATAAAGTAACTGATGGTATTTTAGATGTTCATCACCATACTCCTAAACTTGAGATAAAAGAGATTCAGAAAGGTAGGGAAAAAGTGATTTTTACTACTGAAGGAAAAGATCTTTATAAAAAAGTGTTAAATATCTCAATGCCTAACAATCTACATAAGCCAACACGTTATTATTCTCCTGATATGAGTAAAGATGCTAGTGATTTTCGTTGGTGTTTAGATATTGAAACGGATCTTTTTCAAAAACAACTTTATTTGAAGGATAATTTTTTTACTAAAATTAACTTCAATGTAGGAACTTTTTATGCTGAAAATATTACTCAAGGAAAATATCAGTTTGTTGCAGGAAGTAAAATCCATTCATTTAATCGAGAAATAGGTAGACCGACTCTTAAAGTTAATATGGATAAGGGTGATAGTTTAGTTATTGTTGGATTAGGTAAAGAAATAAAATTATCACATCAAATTGGAGTAAGCTATTTTGTTTCTATAACAAATTTACCACCAAAAGATATGATGAACATTAATCATTTTGCTTTTTATTATGATCTAGTCAAGACAGATGTTCCAAATTATATGCCTGTTGCTGTTAGAAAAGCTGCCTTTGCTCCTTATCCTATTGCCTGTGAAGCCGTAATTTTTGGTAAGTCAAGTATAGAGTAGAAATTATTTTCTAGACACACAGTTAGTAGGTAATAAAGACAACAAACAGTTGGTTTTCTCATTATTTGCTTCTGCTAAATTTTTATGGTATTTGGCGATAGCTGTGTAATTTTGAGCTTTTTCTTTTTGCCCAAGTGCTGTTAATGCTATCGCCATAGCTTCATTTACTTGGCTAGTTTCTAAATTGTTTTCTAGTTTTAGTTGCTCTAAAAGGGAAAGTTTTTGTTGATAAAGTTCTAAGGCTTTTTCATATTCATTTTTTAGTAGCATTGCTTTAGCTTTATAGCCAACAATTATTGATAACAATTCTAATCTAACAGTTTGGTCTTCTACCTTGTTCAATTCTGATTCAGCTAACAAGAAAGAATTATTAGCTTGGTCAAACCTTTTTTGCTCACATAAAATTAAGGATAAAAACGCATAAGAACGGCTTACAAGAGCCGGATTTTTAAGCGTAATTGAATGTTCAATAGCTTGTTTTAAATATGAGTTAGCAAGCTCATGCTTTCCTAAATTAAAACTTGAAAGACCTCCTATTTGTAATAGAGCTATAGACTGGCTGTTACCATAATCAGGAAAAACAAGTAGCAATTTCTCTGCTAGTTCAAAAGCATCTTCATTTTTATCATTGCGGTAATATAGTGTAGCCAAGGACATTCCAGCACTCTTAACAACCTTAAGAAGTTGTAGTTTATTTCCTAAATCGATGGCTTCAAGGAATATTTTTTCTGCATTAATAAAATCAGGGATTTGAGACAAACGTTTTGCTTGGCAAAGTAGGAAATGTGTTTCTAAAAAAATATAATTTTTATCTGTAGCAAATTTTTTTCCTTGCTGTACAAATAAATCTGCTTGATCATATTTATAAAGCTGAACACAAAGTTTGCTAATTATTATTTTTGTTTTCTGCGCTTCTATAAAGTTTTCTAAAGCAATAAATTGTTTTTCTAGCTTTTGAGCTTCTTCTAATCGTTGTTGATAGTTGTCAGCAGAGATTCTATCAAATATTTCTAATAATTTTTTATGAGAATCTGTTTGAGCTTTTTTTAATGTTGGCGTATTAAATTCTTGGTAGTACTTAACCAAATCCACGCCATACTTATCACCATATCTGGTGTCAATATCAGTAGCAATCTCTCTAGCTTTGTTGATGTAGGAAATATCTTGATGCTCTAAGTACTCATCAATAGCTAAATCTAACTCTTGATAAAGATTAGTACCCGCAGACTTAGGCTTATTATTAGTAATTTTGT
>JACQZQ010000128.1 GCA_016213785.1 Acidobacteriota bacterium | reverse complement strand
TGTTGACAAATATACAAATACACGTTAATCAATTCCCATTCCCAGTTCATTTTTTCTCTCCTTGTCGATTTCTCGAATCTTTTTCATCCGATTATCTTTCAAGGAAAGCTGGGATTTTTTCAACTCTTAATTCGCATTAAGAAGATAAAAATATAGCTAAGTAAGCCACTAGATAAGTTTAGAGTATTTAGAGTAATTACTATTTAGCATTAGTTGCTAGTAGTTTTGCTAGTTTGATAGCTGGGTCTTTTTTATCCGCTTCCATTATTCCGCCTACGATATTACCTTTAGCAAAAATAATGTAATGTGATCCAAATGCTTCTAAATGATAAATTTCTGCTGGGTCGCTAGTGGCTAGATTAAATTTTCCAAAAGAAGCCATAGAATCTTGATACTGTTTTACAATAGATTTTGCTTTATCAGGGCTATCATTTGTCATAAGAAAAGCTGTTAGTTCAAGATTATCTATTTTATAGCGGGCAGAATAGACATTACGGAGAAAAGCTTGCCCAAAAGCTGAGTCAGGAATAATGGAAAAAGAATTAGCTACTTGATTTTCCTTAGGTAGTGGATTTTCTGTTGCTGAAGTATCTTTGCTTTCAGGCAATTTCTCAGCAATAGTGTTAGCTATTTTAATTGCTGCTTCTTCGGTAGATTTTTCATTGTCAGAGCCTATAACTCTAACATAATATTTACCTTTCCAAAAAAATGCTCCATTAGTTTCTGTATAAGCATCATTACCTATTTTTGCAGCATTAGGATGGGAAGGTCGTTCAGCAGAAAATACCCCTAAAGCACTTTTAGGAGAAGTCATATCATAAAGCTCTACTTGAATAAATCTATTGGGGTCAGTATTAAAGTTATAATCTGCGGCTAGAAGCGACTGAAATTCAAATGACTTATAAAGATTTTCTCTACCATCTACTTTGTCATAAAGGTTTTCTGTAGTAAATTTTTCTAGCTGAGCCTTACGTTTCCAAGTCAAGCCTGTTATTTCAGCAGGAATAAATTGTTCAGCTTCTTTATTTGCCGCACCTCCAGCACTAGCTTCACTATTATTAGTTGTCTCATAACTAGCTGTGCTAGCCATTTCTGCTGAGGGTTCACCATCTAGTGAAGCACGTCTATTACCGCGACGTTCGCCACCTGCAACTTGAACGCCTTCTTTTGGATCCTTGGTATTTTTTAATAATTCAGGGTCTAGGCGAAATAGATCTGGATTATAGCGGCGACCTGACATATAAATTGCTACAGCAACTCCTATTACAATTATTAAGATAACTCCACCTAGCATTTTTTCAGTTGATGAAGGTGGTTGTGGCCTTAAGTATTTACGTTGAGGGATTTTAATTTTCTTGGTTAAATTTTTCCAATCCATTATTTTGCCCCTGAGCCTTTTTGAGGTGGTTTAAGTTGATTTTCTATCTCTACTAAGCGTTTATTAAAAGTGGCTAACACTTTTCTAATAGGCTCAGAGAGGTCTGTACAATCTTCACAAAAAAATCTAGTTGAATGGCTATTTTGCACAGCATAATCATACAATTTATTACAACATTTACAACGCCGTCGTTGCTTAATATCTTCATCACTCATAACTTTTTCTTACCTGTGTTTTTTATTAAGTGAAACTTTTCCAATGATAGCATGAGTTTTTCTAATAATTGCATCTACCTGGAGTAAGGTCTAAAATAACTATAAGTGTAAATTTAACAACATTAAAAACTAAAAGATTTAATGTTAATTTGTTCAACTTGATCAAATTCATCAAGAGATGGGTAGTTTTTGGATAGAAGTAAATACTCTGCGAGAGTTTTTTGAGAATTTTTAGATAGGAAGCTAATCAAAATTTATGTTCTTACCAAATCGTGTTTCAGAACTAGAAAAGACCATTATTAAGTAAATTTCCTATGAAATTTAAAAATATTTTAGGCTAGATATTGCAAATACCTAGCCTAATTTTTTGATCTATTTAAGTAAAATTTTAGCCTACCGCGCCTTTAGAGTGTTTTTGCCAATTATAAACAAATTCTGCAAGCCTATCATACACATCATTTAACACATCTAATTCTGGTAAATAGACTATTCTAAAATAGCCTTCTTGTGGATCCATACCAAAACCAGACCCATGCACAAATAACACACCTGTTTCACGAAGTAGTGAGACTACAAATTGCTCATCAGTAGCATCTCCAAGTTGTTGCATTTGAGCCATTAAGTAAAAAGCTCCTTGTGGGAGTGTGCAATTCATTCCCTCAATAGCATTTATGCGTTGATGAGAAAGATCGCGTCTTGCACGAAAACGGTTCATTACATCTTCTAAGTAAGTATGATCTCCATCAAGTGCTGCTGCTACGGCGTGTTGAGGTGGCCGAGCACTACAAAGGCGAGCATCAGCCATTTTGTTAATGCCTACTCTAAGATCAGTCATTAAATGAGGGTTAGAAATTTTCATCCAACCTACACGCCAACCAGGAGCAAGATAAATCTTAGACATACTTTCAAAAGTAATTACAGGAACACTTTCATCAACTAGGCTAGCAATAGGTGGTGCTACGGTTTCATAAGCCATCCGCCAATAAACTTCATCAGCTAAAATTACAAGCCCTGCTTGATTAGCAACGGAAAGCACTTCAAGCAAGTTTTCTTTGCTATAAATTGCTCCTGTTGGATTATTAGGATTAATGATTACAATAGCTCTAGTACGATTATTAATTAAGGCTCTAATATCATCTACTGAAGGTTGCCAGTTATTTTTAGGGTCTAGTTTATAAGAGACTTCTTTAGCTCCAAGTTTAGCTAGAATTGCTGTATAGAGTGGATAACCTGGAGAAGGAACTAAAACTTCATCACCTGGTTCAAGCATTGAGCTAAGAACTATATCAGCTGCTTCTGATGCTCCAGAAGTGATAATTACATCATCAGGAGACATTTTTATTCCTCGTCTTAGAGCCTCACGAGCAACTGCTTCTCGTGCTTGAGGAATGCCTGGAGAAGGAGCATAACCGTTATGTCCATCGCGTAAAGCTTTTTCAACAGCTTCAACCAAGTGAGGTGGAGTATTAAAGCCATAAGGAACAGGATCACCTATATTTAAGTAAGTTACTTTTTTTCCTTCGGCTTCTATTTTTTTTGCTTCGCTAACAATATTACGGATGGCATAAGTAAAGTTTTTTGTACGATTTGCTGCTTTAATCATAGCTGCTATCTCCCTAAAATATAATCTTCAAAGACTTAGTAATTATCCTTGCCAGTCATCGATCTGAGCTTTTTGTAGTTTGCCGCTATAATCAACATAGATTGATTTCCATTCAGAGAATAAATCTAGTGCTGCTGTTCCAGCTTCGCGATGGCCGTTACCAGTATTTTTAGTTCCACCAAAAGGTAAGTGAACTTCTGCGCCAATTGTAGAGGAATTGACATAGAAAATACCTGTATACATATCACGCATTGCAGTAAAAGCACGATTAACATCTTGAGTATAAATTGCTGCTGAAAGTCCAAATTCTACGCCGTTACCAATTTCTATTGCATGTTCTAGTGAATCACAAGGAATTACAGAAACTACTGGGCCAAAGATTTCTTCTTGGGCAATTCGCATTTTAGCATCAACATCACCAAAAATAGTTGGTTCAACAAAATAACCATATTTGTGCTCTTCATCAGTCAGTCTATTTCCACCAGTCAAAAGAGTTGCTTTATCTTGGTTTTTACCAATATCAATATAGTTTAGTACTGTATTCATCTGGCCTTCGTTACAGGATGGGCCCATTTCTATGGATTCATCAAGACCATTACCTACTTTTAATGTACGGGCACGAGCAGCAAATTTTTCTATAAACTCTTTGTAGACTTTTTTATGTACAACCACGCGGCTAGCAGCAGTGCAACGTTGTCCGGTAGTGCCAAAACCGCCCCAAATAGCGCCTTCAACGGCTAGATCCACATTACCATCATCTAAAACCAAAATTACATTTTTACCACCCATTTCTAAATGGCAATGCTTAAAAGCTGGTGCTGCGGTTTCAGAAACTATTCTACCTACGCCTACTGAGCCAGTAAAAGAAATTAAACGAACGTCATTATGTTTCATTAATGGTTCGCCAGCCTCACGGCCTCCGCCAGTTACAAAATTAACAACACCCTTAGGAAGTCCTGCATCTTCAAGAGTTTTGACTAAATTAAGGCAAGAGAGAGGAGTATAAGTAGCAGGTTTAATCACAGTAGTATTACCACAAACTAAAGCAGCCATTAGTTTCCAACTTGGAATAGCCATAGGAAAGTTCCAAGGTGTAATCATTGCGCAAATTCCTACAGGTTGGCGTATAGACATAGCAAATTTATTAGGCATTTCAGCTGGAGTTGTTTGACCATAGAGTCTACGGCCTTCGCCGCCCATATAAAAAGACATATCAATAGCTTCTTGGACATCGCCACGAGTTTCTTTTAATACTTTACCCATTTCGCGAGTCATTTCTCTAGCGTAAGCTTCTTTACGTTCGTTTAAGAGTTGTCCAGCCTTAAAAAGGATTTCTGCGCGGCGTGGTGCTGGAGTTAGTCGCCAAGAGTTAGCGGCTTCTTTAGCTGCTTGAACGGCCATATTAACGTCTTCTTCATTAGAATCTTGGAAACAGCCTATTAATTCACGAGTATCAGCAGGATTTATATTCTCAAATGTTTTTCCTGATTTAGATGGGATCCATTCACCATTAATATAGTTATTATAAGTTTGTACTGCCAACTTTTCTTTTGACATAAAATCTCCTTAAAATCTCCTTAAAAGTATAATTAACTCAATTATTTAGTTTCTGCTGTTTGTAATTTATGGCACCTTATACAGGAAAATTTTATATCCTGCCATTTTTCTGGATGAGTAGACTTAATTCTTTTACTCACGTCATTTATTCCTGTCTGTGGATGATGACAGTCTAAACAGCGTTCACGAGGAGTTAAGTCTTTAATGTTTTGATGTTCTGGGATAGACAAGTTTGTGGGTTTAGGTTTTTTGCCTCTAATAGAAAGGAATATTAGGAAACTAACTACTACAACACATATTGCAGCAAAAAGCAGATCTCGCTTTTTCATAAAAACTCACTAAAATTGTTATTTGTTTTAGACTATACTCTAAATAGCTTTTAGAACTTACTAAGAGAGCCTATTTATTGTAAAATCGCAATTTAGCAACAAACCTCTTAGGTGTCAAGGCAATGCTGAAAGATCCAAGCGCTATGTTCTTAGCTCTATAAATTGCTAATAAAGTAACTTAGTTTGTTATATTTGTTATATAAGCAACTTAAATTTTGTCTGATTTCATGGACATTTTTTAGTGAGTTGAGGAGCATATTTTATGCATAGTAATAAGTTTAGTTTAACTATATTAATAGTCATTTTTGCCATATTATTAACAAGTTCATTATTTTCTAAAACAGCTTACTTAAGTACTAAAACAGCTAATCTTAATCCAGTATACCCAACTTTTCAAAGTAGTGGCTTAAAATTGTTAGGCCCAAATAATGATCCTAATCCTGTTGTAAATAAAAATAATCAGTTAAAAGTTACAGTTGTAGATGCTAATAATCAGCCTATTTCTAGCAATGTGACTTATGAGTCTGATAGTCCTGATATTGCTACAGTTGACTTAAATGGCATGGTAAAAGGCATTCAAGCTGGTTATGCAACAATTACAGCCCAAACACCTCAAGGGGTTGTATCTAATTTTGTTGTTGTAACTCAAGTAAATGGTGCTAAGGCAAAAAAATCTTTTGGTCAAGCAAGTACTTCTAATAGTGGGGATATTTATATTTCAGACCCAATAAACCATGTGATCTTAAAAAGCAACCCAAGTGCTAGAGTAGATCCAAGTGTTTTTGCTGGCAAAATGGGTCAGCGTGGGATAAATAATGGAGATAGAACCCAAACAGCTTTATTTGCTGGCCCTCTAGGAATTGCTATTGATAATCGTTCAGAGGGTGGAATTTTCGTTGCAGATAGTCTTAATAGTACAATTCGTAAAATAAACTTTAATAACCAGGTTATTAGTGCAATAGGTAGTGGTGCACAAGGCACAATGACTAATGACATTACTCCTTTTTCTCAAGCAATGTTTCGCAATCCCCAAGGAGTAGCAATAGCGGCAAATGGTATTCTTTATATTGCTGATACCAATAACCATGCTATTTATGCAGCAGATTTTGTTAAACAAGAAGTTCGTTTGCTTGCTGGTAGCCCGGGACAATCAGGAAAGGCTGATGGAAAGGTGCGTCAAGCACTTTTTAATCGTCCTGTAAGTATTTCTGTTAACCCAGTAAAAACTTCATTTTTTTCTGCTGCTACAAATGATGTTGTTATTTTAGTAGCAGATGCAGGAAATAATGTAATTCGCTCAGTTAGTCTAACAGGTGAAGTAGCTACTATTGGTAGAATCCAACGAACAGATGCAAATTCTCAAGACGATCTTTCTTTTAACCTTCAAGCAGATAATGAGTTTACTTTTAATAATCCTCAATCGGTTAGCTTGGATAATTTGGGCAATATCTATATACTTGATAATAGTGGGGTTAAAGTAATTACAAGTTCTCCTACACAAATTTCTCGTCAAATGGTTTCACTTGCTCAGGCTAACACTTTTGCTCAAGCAAGTAGTGTTGTAGTCCAAGGGACAGATGTTTTTGTTTTAGATAATGGGACTTTAAGTGAAGATGATTCACTAAAAATGGTTTCTGTTGGCGCTCCACAAATTAATAGCTTAAGCCAAGAAAGTGATTTTTTAGAAGGCGGTTCAGAGGTAATTGTAAGAGGGAAAAACTTTGCTCCTGAAAGTTTAGTAGTTCTTGGAGATAAAGTTGTTACTGATGTGCAAGTACTTAGTGCTACAGAACTTCGTTTTCGTGTTCCATCACAAGTTGCTCCTGGTAATAGAACTTTATCTATTCAAACTCGTGGAGGAGTTAGCCAAAGAGCTTTTAACTTTCCTGCCAAATCATTAGCAGAGATTCGGGATGGTGATATTACTACAATTGCTGGTGGTGTTCCATTTTTAGGCGATAGCGGTAAAGCCACTAATGCAGCTATGCATCCTATTGGAGTTGCTCTAGATAGTGCAGGAAATGTTTTTGTAGTTGACTCAACTAATCACCGAATTAGACGAATTGATACTACAGGAATAATTACAACAGTAGCAGGGAATGGAACAGCCTCCTTTTCTGGTGATGGGGGAGTTGCTCTTAGTGCAAGTCTAAATACTCCTTTAGCCATTGCACTTGATAATGCAGGAAATCTCTTTATTGCAGATAGTCTAAATAGTCGCATTCGTCGTGTTGATGCCCAAACAGGAATAATTACAACAGTAGCAGGAAATGGGAGATATGCTTTTAGTGGTGATGGTAGTCTTGCTACAAGTGCAAGTCTTAATCAACCAGGAGGAATTGCACTTGATAGTAAGGGAAATCTTTATATTGCTGATACAGAAAATCATCGAATTCGTTTTGTTGATACTATGACAGGAAGAATTTCTACTTTAGCAGGAAATGGAAATATGGGCTTTTCCGGTGATGGTGATTTAGCTGATAAAGCACAATTAAACAGTCCTAACGGTTTGGTTTTAGACCTTTTAGATAACTTTTTATTTATTGCAGACACTTCTAATCAAAGAATTCGTCAAATAGATTTAGCTAGTAAAAGAATTAGTACTATTGCTGGTAATGGAATGGCTGGTTTTAGCTTTGATAGAGGTTCAGCTACAAGTTCTAGCTTAAATTTTCCTAATAGTATTGCTACTGATATTATAGGCAATATCTATATTGCTGATACACTTAATTTTAGGATTAGAAAAGTTGATCTTAAAACAGGCACTATCAATACTTTAGTAGGTAATGGAACTAGAGATTTTAAGGGCGATGGTGACTTAGCAGTAAATGCAAGTCTACAACTAGCAATGGCTGTAGCAGTTGATGGAAATGGTAATTTATTTATTGCTGATGCAGAAACAAATTATCGTATCCGCAAAGTTGATGCAGCTACAAATTTTATTAGCTCTATTGCTGGAATTGGTTCTCGTAGTTCTGGAGGTGATGGGCTGCCAGCCTTTCAAGCAAACTTAAGTAATGCTACTGACCTTGCTCTTGATAAACAAGGTGATATTTTTATTGCTGATCCTGATAATTATCGTATTCGTCGTATAATGCGAAGTTCTGGAATAATTGATACTGTAGCCGGTTTTGGTGTACCTGGTTATAATGGAGACAATATTATTGCTACTATGGCTAGCTTAGATGATCCTACTAGTGTAGCGGTTGATGGGCAAGGCAATTTCTTTATTGCAGATAGTGGAAATAATAGAATACGTAAGGTTGATATAGCTAGTGGGCTTATTAGCACAATAGCAGGAAATGGAACTGATGGATTTTCTGGTGATGGAGGGCTTGCTACTAGAGCAATGTTAAATCAACCTACTGCAATAATTTTTGACTCACAAGGAAATCTATTTATTGCAGATAGTGGAAATAATAGAGTTCGTAGAATAGATACAAGAGGACTAATTACAACAGTTGCTGGTAATGGAATGGCCTCTTTTTCTGGGGATAATGCATTAGCTTTTAATGCTAGCTTAAATTTTCCTAGCTCTTTAGTCTTAGATTCTATGGGAAATTTACTAATTGCTGATACTGGTAATAACCGAGTCCGTAGAGTTGATGTAAGGGGAGTAATTACAACTATTGTGGGTAATGGCATTGTAGGAGCAAATGGTGATGGTGCTTTAGCTATTAATGCCAGTCTAAATAGTCCTTTTGGCCTCACACTTGATGCTCAAGGAAATCTATTTATTGCAGATAGTGGAAATAATAAAATCCGCCAAGTTGATGTAAATACAAAAATTATACGCTCTGTTGCTGGTAGTGGATTACGAGGTTATATTGGAGATGCTAGGGTTGCTACTAGTGCAAATCTAAATAGTCCTAAGTCAGTAGCTATAGATAGTAGTGGTAATTTGCTAATTGCTGATACTGGGAATACTGCTATTCGTGTAGTTAAAGGACTTGGGAAAGCTACTAGCCCAAGTATTATGATAAGTGGTGTTTTATTTGAGAAACCAAACCTGTCAATCAAAGGAAGTGGGTTTGGTATGGGTGCAAAAGTTTTGATTAATGGCAGTGACGTAAGTAAATTTATAAATAATTTAACTTCAATTGAAATTCAGCTAAAAGGAAATAGAAAGAAATTAGCTCTTAAAAAAGGAGCTAACCAGATCATTATAAATATAAATAATATTAGTTCTAACACTTTTGTGTTAAATTTATAAATATAGAAAGCCAAGAAAATAACCCTAGAGTTATTTTCTTGGCTTTTAACAATTTTAGCAAATAACCTTTTAATAAAGGTAAAACTTGATATTACCTAACAATTTAATAAAGGTAAAAAATCTTTTTAGTAAATAAACTATAAAATATTTAAGGTAAATATAATTGCCAAGTAAATATAATTGCTGGTACCATTGCGCCATTATTGTTGCTTCATCAAAGCATTTTTCAAAACGCTTCTACTTTGTTTATTTTCAACAAAATTAATTTTGCTAATCTTACTGATTTTTCCTTAGACCCTTTTTCTGCTAATGAATAATCTTTAGATAGTTAAATCTATCTGGCAAGTTGTAGTAATAAGAAGAGCTAGTGCCATATCTAGGTAAAAATATTTACTAAATATGATTTGCTAATAAATTTCCGGGTTTGCATGTTATTTTACTGTTGTTTTTTTACCTGTTATGCTATCTTAAGCTAGGTTATACAAAAACCGCTGGGACATTTCCAAATTTATATCATAAAAGGAGATATTTCTTTATGGCAACTAGAGCAAAAAAAGCTGCAATCAGTTTAACTCAACGAGAGCAAGAGGTTTTAAGATTACTTGCAGATGGTTATTCTAACGAAGAAGCTGGTCAAATATTAAATTTATCACGTCGTACAATTGAGGCACACCGCGCCCGCATAATGCTAAAATTAAACCTCCATACTTTACCTGCATTAGTTAAATATAGCATTCAACATGGTCTAGTAAGTGTTGACAAACACCGTAGTGACCCACGTATGCCTGAATAGTAGCTAAAATATAAAAGCTATTATTAGCTAAAGAACATAAAAAGCCATATCTAAAATAGGATATGGCTTTTGCACTTTTATACTCAGCTATTATATTTTTATCTAAGTAACAATCCTAAATTAATAAATTAAATTGTTTAGCTATAATAGACCAATCATATTCTAGTGCTATATTTCTTACAGAGCTTGATATTTCATTTATTTTTTTATCATCATTTAATAGAGCAAAGATCTTTTCTCTTAACTCTTCTTGATTTTCTGGCTCAAATAAAAAACCCGTTTTCCCATCAATTATTAAGTCTTTTAACCCTCCTACATTAGAAGCTATTACAGCTTTCCCACAGGCAAAAGCTTCTAAGCAAACTACTGGAGTTCCTTCTGTGCGACCATCAGGCAATATAATAGAAGGAATAACTAATAAATCACACGATTGTATTAGCTTAAGTTTATCTTCTCCTAAAACTGTGCCTAAGAATTTTGCTGGTACTTGTAAATTATTTGCAAGTTTTTCTAATGTTTCTCTCTCTTCTCCATCACCTGCAATTAATAAAATAATATTTTCACATTTAGCTAAAGCTTTTATTAAAACATCAACACCTTTTATTTTTGCTAAACGACCAAGAAATAATATTTTTTTAACTTTATTTTCTTCTCTTTGAATGCTAGGCTGATAAAAATTACAATCTATTCCCATAGCAATCACAGAAGTTTTAACTTTTAATTTAGGGCAAAGTTTTATTAATTTATTTTGTAGTTCTTTACTTACTAATACAATACTTTTTGCATATTTTCCAATAATATTTAATACAAAATTTCCTATTGGTAATTTGCAAAGTAAATTTAGTGCTCCAGAATGTTCAACTATTAAATGAGGCTTTTTTAGTAAAAAAGAAAGTAAACTACCTATTAATCCTGCTGGTAATAGCCAATGTGAACAAATCACGTCAGCTTGTTTAGCTAAAAAAAAAGCTCTAAAGAAAAATACTAAGCAAAAAGGAATTAATTGTAGCTGTGCAAAAATAGAAGTTTCAAGTAGTGGTTGGAGATCTTTAGCTGAATCAAGTAGCTGGTAGTTAAAAGGAAAAAAATAGTTAAATCGAATGATTTTTATTTTTCCCCAAGATTGTTCTTTAGGATAGTTTTTACTAGCAGGTGTAAGTACTTGAATTTCTTCATAGTTTGTTGATATTGCTTGTGCAAATTCAGCAACAAAATTTCCTGCAAAATCTCCTTTATAGCGAGGAAAAGAACTGGTTAAAAAGAGTAGCTTAGACATAATTACGTTTTATTATTTAACTTATTCTTTGCAAGTAATAGATAAAGAATGCGGCTTATTAGTTAGTGGTGCTTTTTCTAGAGAAACTTTTGCTAGCAAACCAATAAAAATGCTTTTTAGATAGCACGATAAAATTATATAAAGTATGGTTGGAATAGTAATAAATGGGTTAATATCAGATTTTTCTTTACCATAAATTGTGCGCACAGGTGCTACTGCAATACGCATATTTTTTTCTGCTAAAGAAAAAAGTAGGCTATTAAGAAACCCATACCTTGGATAAAGTTTATCTAAATCAATTTCCTTTACTGCTTGGCTAGTTATTGCAGCATAACCACATTGGGAGTCTATATTAAATGGGATTTTTAAGCTATATTGCATTAAAAAGCTAAAAATAATATTACCTAGATACCTACATCTAGGCATAGAACTAATACTTTTATCTAAAAATCTATTGCCCTTAACATAGTCATAATTATTTAGAATTAATGTATTTAGTAAATTAGGCAAATCTTTAGAGTCCATTTGCCCATCACCATCCATTACAACAATAATATTTGCACCTAGAGCTAAAGCGCTACGATAACCACTAATAGTTGCTGCTCCCACGCCTAAGTTATTTTGATGATTAACTATTTGTACTTTTGTTGTTTGAGCATTAGCAATTGCTTGTAATGAATCATCACTGCTAGCATCATTAACTACAATTATCCAATCAACAAAATTTGGAACATGCGAAATTGTTTTGGCAACAAATTGTTCTTCATTATAAGTAGGAATTACGACAGCAATGCTATGGGATAAATACATTAATTAAAACCTCTTAAAACTTCTGCCAATATCTATAGTGCTTATCTTGGGTTTGTTCATCTAACCAAATACCAAATTTTTTCTTTAATTCAACAGCTTTTTCTGTTTCTTTATCGATTAAGTTATTTTGTTCTAGTGGATCATCTTTTTGGTTATAAAGCTCAAAAGTATTTCCTACTAAGTCATAGACAAAGCGCCAATCTTTATCAACTATTGCCCAAGCAAAAAAATTACTATCAGGAACATTACGTGGAGTTTCCATTATAACTAGTCGGTTTGATATATTTCCTAGTGCAGTTTCTATTAAATCTACTCCTTTATAACTTTTTGGAGGAAGTTTTCCAGTAAGGCGCAAAAAAGTAGGAGCAAAATCTATTGTACTTACAGGTGTATTTATTCTTTTAGCCCCACCTCCAGGGTAATATAAAATAACAGGGACATGAGTTTGAACCCGATAAGGTCGGCCATTATGGAATAATTGCCCATGTTCATTAAATTCTTCTCCATGATCAGCACTAATAGCTATTACTGTATTATTAATTAAGCCAGAGCTTTCTAAATATTCAAATAATCTTCCTAGATGCTTATCTGTAAAGTGCAAATTGCTGTCATAGATTTCCATTGATGTTTTAGCAGTGTCTTGTTTATCTTGTTTATGATATTTTTCTGCTTTAGCGTGTAAATCATTATAATGAACCCAAAGATAGAAAGGTTTATCTTCTTTAGTTTGAAGATATTCTATGGTGTGGTCAGTTAGCTTTCTAGAATTCCAATTTCCACCTTCTTCATGAACTATATTTTGAAAACCTTTTAACATTACTGTTTTATAAGTTTCCCATCCTTGTTTTTGTAGCCATTTACTAGTTTCTGGGCTGGTAATTGTTGTAGTTATATAGCCTTGTTGAGAAAAGAGTTCTGCTAGGGTAGGAATTTCATCATTAAAAAGTCCTTCGCCATAATTTGACCTAGCAATACCTGTAAAACTATGTCCTGTGTTTGTACCTAATGCATAGCCATTTTCAAAAACTAAAGAGCGAGCAGCTAGAGCATCAATATTAGGGCTTAATTTTTTGGCATAGCCATAAGTTCCTAAATGATCTGCTCTAAGACAATCTATTGTAATAAATAAGACATTTTTAGCAGAAGCGCTTGGAATGGGTTTTTGATTAACTTCAGCAGGGTTTTGCAAAGGTAACTTAAAGTCTCCGCCAAAAGCGTTTTCATCTATGTTGTTATTTGGGCTATCTATTGCAGTTGGATTATAAGTAGAGTTTTTATCATTATAATCACCACCATCAAAGAAACGTGAAAACCCATCACCATCAAAATCATAAAGCCTTTGAGCTAATATAAGGTAATTTTTTACTACTACTCCACGTCGCCAAAAAGATGCCTTCATTGCTTGATGTTTATTAATAGATTGATGGGCAAATGTAAAAATAAAGGCTGGAATTATAACTAAAATAATGTGTTTAGGAGCAAAATTAAATCGTTGTTCAACTATTAACAGCCCTGCCATAAAACTACTTAAGATGGCTATTAACGCTAATGGAATATGAAACATTTCTTGATATCTACCTACAAAGATACGTGAGTCTGCATAGTAGGCTACTCCCATTATTAAAACCATCAACACAAATAATAAAATTACCCAGTTCCCTTTTACTATTTGATTAAATCTCTCACTTTCTAGAAAAACAATTACTAAAGCAAAAAAGTATATTAAAAAAGAGAGAAGAAATTTGCTATAACCAATAATTGGCCCAAAAGGAATGCCTCGACTACTCAGACTAGTAAGAATTCCTTGAAAATTATCAGCAAACAGGGTTGGAAAGAAAAAAGTTAATAAAATAAAAGGACTTGAGATTGACAATGCTACTAGTAAATGTTGTAGGTAAGTAGAAATCTTAAGTTGTTTATTTAGTAGTAAAAGTAAGAATTTAGCTTTAAGCGCTAAGATAGCTATAAAACTGCCTAAAAAAACATTTCCTATAGGTGCCATTGCTAGAGTACATACAAAGAGTACTTGATCTAGATAAGTAGGAAATCGTAGGGTTAATAGTCGGTCTATTGCCTCAACAAAGACTAAAAGGCCACCACCGATTAAACCAGCTAATATATAGAAATGAAAATTACTAGTAGATTCTTTTAGTATTGATGAGGGAATTTTCTGGCTCATGATTAAATGTTTATAAAATTAAATAAATTCCAGCATCGAAGAAATCTAGCCTAGAGTCAAAGATTTACCCTTGATGCTAGGTTTAGAAACTTTTAGCCCATATAACCAAGCTCATGTAATCTAGCACGTACTTCATCGCTTTCTTCATCAGAAAACTCTGCTGCTGTTACTTGGCCTCTTAGAGCAGCTTTACCTATTCTAATAGGATGATTACGCAAGAACTCTTCCGTAAAAATTTCACTTAGCACTACTCCATCCATATCTTCTGGGACTGCTAAATTAGCTAAATGAAGAATTGTTGGTGCAGCATCAATAATATGAGCATTAGAAAGACGAAAATTACTTTTTAGCTCTTTAGCTCTTGCAATAAAAACTCCATGCAAGCGATGTGTTCCAGAATTACCAAAAGAGTTGACCATAAAACGATTAGACATAAAATCTAAATTACCTAAAGAAACAAAACTCATATCATCAGGTAAAAAACAAATATCAGGAGCATCAGGTAAATGTTCACCTGAAAAAGTTTCTTCTCGTTTATAAATTGTGCCAATTAATTTTCCACCTGTTTTAGGGTTTTTAATTTGTTTTAGTCGCTCAATTATTTGACTGCGTACATGCTCATATTCTTCGCCAGGTGATACAGAACCTTCAAGCTCTCGTCCTTTAAGGTTTACAAAAATCTGCCCATAATTACCTTTAGAAAAAGCAGTAGTCTTTGACCAATCAACATCATTAAATGATAGGAAAAGCTGATTAATTAGCCCTACTTTGGATTTTTGTGTTCCTACACCACGAGAAGGGCGAATGCTTTTAAGTAAAGGATTGCGTAATACTGTATAGGCAAGTTCTGGTGTAATACCTAAGGAAAAAAGTATTTTCTTAATTCTAGTTAAAGCATCTTTTTTAAGTTGTAAAAAGCCTTGTTCCATTAGCCAAATATTAAAGGCGCAATAGGTATGAGCAGGGCCAAAACCATGATCTGAAGCAATAAAAATAGCTGTATCTGGCCCAGCAGCCTCTAACATATTTGCTACTTCTTTATCAACAGTGTCCCAATACTGATAAATTTTTTCTTTATAAAGTTTTGCCTCTTCTTTATTATGTTTTGGGTGAGTTTCATCAAAAATATGCCAGAGTTCATGTTGACAACGATCTGTTCCCCAAATATGAGTAACAAAAAAATCCCAATCATAATTACGCATTAAATGACAATTTACTTTTGATTTATAGTCTATTTCTTCGTCTAGCTCTCTTAAGACATTATCTACATTATCTTTGGCATAGGTTTCAGTCATATAAAGCTTATAAGCGCCAAATTTAGCTTCTAGTTCTGCAAGTACCGAAGAAGGTTGAGTAATATCACGTCTGCCTCTTGGAGTCATAAAGTCGGAAATCATTACTCCATTAAGTGGTGTAGGTGGGTAAGTGATTGGAAAGTTAGTAGAAATTGCAGGGCGATTTTCTTCTGAAAAAATATCCCAAAGGGCTTTTCCACTACGTTGACTTGCATTTGCAGCAGTTTCACGAGCTTGACCTTGGCGGCGCTGGATAAATTCAAAAATTCCATGTTTACCAGGATTTTTTCCTGTAATAAAAGATGTCCAAGCGGCTGAAGTAATAGGAGGAAAAATCGTTTCTAGAGGGCTACGTATGCCTTCTTTCATAATTTGGGCTAGAGTTGGTAGCCTCCCTTTATCAATTAAAGGGTCAATAAAATTAAACGTCATGCCATCTAAGCCAATAACTAAAATTTTCTTACTCAATTCCTACTCCAAAAAAACAAACTTTAATTAATTTAATCAATTTAATTCAATAATAAAAATAGGGTCAAAAATATTACAATGTTAAATTAAACACTGAATATGATAATAAGTTGAATATTAAAAGAAGATAAAACATTAACTATAACCCGCTTGATTTAAGTGCATCAAGATCTTAGCGCTAAGCTTTTGATAGCCTCAGATAGCTTTAAGTCAGCCTAAATGGCTTGCTTTTACTGGAAAAAATAAAATCTAATGGGCTTAATTTGCCGTTTATTGGGCTACAGGAGGCTGTTATGAAAATATTGAGCACAAATACAGAAGAAATATTATTAAGACTAGAAAAACTTAAACATAATAGTATAAGACGTTGGGGAAAAATGACTCCTCATCAAATGATTTGTCACTTAAATGATTCTTTTAAAGCCGTTATAGGTGAAAAAGATGTAGCATTAAAATCTAATATATTTGGTCGTACTTTAGTTAAATGGCTTGCTCTTTATGTTCCTATTCCTTGGGTTAAAGGGGTTCAAACAAGACCAGAGCTAGACCAACAAAAAGGTGGAACTCCTCCAAAAGAATTTGAAAAAGACCTAAAAGAATTAAAAATATTTATAGATAGAGCAATAAAAAGGGATTTAGCCTGGAAACAACACCCTATATTTGGAGAAATGACCGAAACAGAATGGTTACGATGGGCTTATTTACACCTTGATCACCATTTAAGGCAGTTTGGAGAATAATTTTTATAATGAAAGAAAATACATCAGCATCAGCATCTAGCGGATACTGGAAATTACTTAGATATAATGCTAGTTTTAGAAAAGTTTGGCTTTCACAAATTGTTAGTGAGCTAGGTGATTGGCTTAATTTTGTTGCACTAGTACAAATTATTAAAACTTTTTCTGGGCAAGCTCAAGATACAGGCTGGCTAGTTATTTTGCAAATGCTACCAATGTTTTTGCTTAGTCCATTTGCAGGAATGGTTGCAGATCGTTTTGATCGACGCAAAGTAATGATTGCTTGTGACTTAATACGTTTTGTTGTAGTTCTAGGGCTTCTTACTATTCGTCACCCTAATCAACTTTGGCTACTCTATGTACTTTCAACCCTGCAATTTTCTGTTACTGCATTTTTTGAACCAGCTAGAGCCGCAATAATACCTAATGTAGCAAAAGGCGAAGAACTAATTCATGCTAATGCACTCTCTGGGGTTACTTGGTCAACTATTTTGGCTATAGGAGGTGCATTAGGTGGGGTGATTTCTGGTTTATATGGTAATCAAGTTGCTTTTGTAGTTGATGCAGCATCGTTTTTAGTTTCTGCTGGCTTAATTTTAAGGCTAAAAGTAGAAAGAGATATACATACAACTACTGAAGGTGGAAAAATTGATAATATTGGTAGTGGTTTTTCAGAAATTTTTCCTTACCTACGTAAAAACCCTCGAGTACTAGCTGTATTATTAGTTAAAGCCGGTATTAGTACAACCGCTGGAGGGGTTTGGTTATTATCAGTAATTTATGGTCAAAGCGTTTTCCCTATAGGTCAAGATGGAGCTATTTCTGTGGGCATTCTTTATGGTGTTCATGGTATGGGAGCACTTTTAGGTGCTATTTTTACAGGTTGGCTTTTTAGAACTAGCATTTTAAGTGCTGTTTATATTATTTTGGCGGCTTTTTCTTTAAGAGGGTTATTTTTTTGGTTTTGGTCAATCTCACCTAATTTAGGGCTTGTTTCATTAAGTATAATTTTTGTTACTGCTTGTGGAAGCCTTCTTTGGGTGCTTAGTACAACACTATTACAAAAACTTACTGAAGATCATATAAGAGGTAGGTTATTTGCTATAGATAATGCTCTTTTTACTTTATCAATGGCTATTTCGGTTAGTCTTAGTGGGCGGGTTATTGATGTTTGGCGAGTTTCCCCACAACAAGCTACTTTTTATAATGCTTTAGCTGCTGTGGTAGTTGGTGTACTTTGGTTGTTAGTAGTAATTTGGTGGAGAAAATTTGATAAAGAAGTTGTTTTAGTTGCTCAATAGGTTTTCTAGAAGTTGTAATGCTTGCTTTAATTAAAAAGGCAGAAAAAGTTTTCTGCCTTTTTATTTTGATAGATAATTTTTTATTAAGCGCTAAGTCTATAGTAAACTATATTAGGATTACCACCTTCGGGCATTAGAATTTTTCCTGCTTTTTCTGTGCCTTCTACCCCAAAAAATGCTGCTACAGTATCTTTTGCTTCTTCGTCTGTAGGTGGACGAGAAGGGAAAGACATACTTAATAGCCAATAAGGACTTTTACTACGCTTATCTAAAGTTATATTTACAACAAAACCCGTATTTGAACGAAAGGAAAATTTTAGAGGGTCAAAATTTTCTGGTACTGAGCCAGCTGGATAAGTTTCAGCCGTTTTTTTTAGCTTCTCAATTACTGCTGGAGTTAGATCTTTAGGTAGCATTAGCTTCTCCTTCAAAAATAAAGTACTTGATTTAGGATGGGTGCAAAATTTTGAATATTTTTGGTTTGTTTGTATCTGTTTTTAAAGGTAGCTGAATATTAACAGAAGCTAGAAAATAAAAGAATTAAAATCCTCTCTTTTTTTCCACAAAGTCTGTGGAAAAATTTGTGGAAAAGATGTTATAAAGTTATTTAACTTTATGTTATTAACTAATTTATAGCATTTTGCACAAAAAAGTTTCATACTCAGATATCTATATTTTTTTCTAGATTATTAATGGTATAAAGTTAAAATCTAAAAATATTAGTCTGATAATGTCAATTTTAATAAACTAAACGGATGCTCTATTTATTAGCAAAATACCTAATTAAGTTTTGGGTTTTTAGTCAAAAACAACTAAGCTATGTAAGCTTGATCTGGCTATATAGTAAATGGTCTAATAACTTTTTTAATTAAATCTGGTTTTCTATTTAGAAAATATTTAGATAAACCAAATATTTTTATTTTATAGAGGAAAAACTATTGTGTTAATGCAAGGAAAAAAAGGTTTAATTGTAGGTGTGGCTAATAGGCGTTCGATTGCTTGGGCAATTGCTCAACGTGTTGCTCAAGAAGGTGCACAGCTAGCACTAACTTATCAAAATGAACGTTTTGGAGAAAATGTCCAAGAACTAGCAACAAAACTAGAAAACCCTTTACTACTTCAATTAGATGTAACTAGTGATGAACAAATTGATGAGGCTTTTAATAAACTCCAAAAAGAATGGGGGCAAATAGATTTTTTAGTTCATGCTGTTGCTTTTGCACTTAAACATGAGCTTGAAAGTGATTATATTGTTACCTCTCGCGAAGGTTATCGTATTGCCCAAGATATTAGTTCATACTCTTTAACAGCACTTTCTAGGGCGGCACGTCCTTTAATGAAAGAGAGTGGAGGCTCAATTTTAGCTCTTTCTTACTTAGGAGGAGAAAAAGTTGTTCCTCATTATAATGTTATGGGAGTTGCTAAAGCTGCACTTGAAGCAAGTGTACGCTATCTTTCTTATGACCTTGGAGCAGAAAAAATTAGAATTAATGCTCTTTCTGCTGGCCCAATAAAAACTTTAGCCGCTGCGGGCATTTCTGGCTTTTCTCATATGCTAGAATTCCATCGTCAGAAAGCTCCACTTAAGAAAAATACTGAGTTAAGTGAAGTTGCTGATGCAGGGTTATTTCTGCTAAGCAACCTCTCTAGAGGTATAACAGGCCAAACTCTCTATGTAGATGGGGGTTATAGCATAATGGGAATGTAGAGTTAGGATTTTTGCTACAAGTAGCAGATTAAATTTTAGGGGATTATTATGGATGAAAGAAAATTTCAAGTTTTAGAACAAACCGCTCAATCTCGTTGTGAAGTTTGTCATCAAGCAGACCGATTTGATCCATTTACTGCTACTTGTATGCGCTGTCAGGCTTTAATTGTTGCTCAAGCGCTTCCACAAGAAGATGCTGCTCGTTATCAACAATTTCAACAAACTGCACGCCCTTTTGATAAAAACGTCCCAGTAAGCGATCTTTTTCGTATCTTGCCAGAAGCCATTACACTTTACTCACGCAATTTTGGGCTTTTCTTAAAGGTTTGTTTACTAGGGCAAACTCCTATTATGCTAATTAGTATATTACCTAGCTTAGCTCTTGTTTTTGCTGCTACTTTATTTTCTCCTATAACTATAGCCATTTTTACACTCATATCGGTTTTTGCTACTTTGATTGCCTCAATAGTTCTTTGGCCGATTATGTCAGGTGCTATAACAAAATCTATCCTAGACCGCTATCGTGGGGAAAATGCTTCTATCTTTAGTTCATATAAATTTATTTTTGAAAGAGGCTGGAAATATGCACTTACAAGTATTATGGGGCAACTATATCAATCTCTGGGTTTCTTCCTATGCCTTGTTGGTGGTATTTATACTTTTCCTAGAGGCTTATTTGTTCCTGAAGTTGCAATTATAGAAGAAAAATATTTTGGCAATGCTCTTGACCGCAGCAAGGCTTTAGCAAGAATAAATATTGGTATCCCTCTGCTTTTTGGACTAATTTGGATTGGAGGTCTTACTGGTGTGCAAATTATAATAAATTTAATACTTTTATTTTCATTAAAATTAATTTTGCCTCAAACCATAGCTAGTCTTATTAGTGAAATAATTTCTGCTATTGTAGTGTTGACAATATTACCAATATTTTTTACTACTAAACTTCTACTTTATTTTCATTTAAGAATACGCTCAGATGAAGTATTATTTATTGGAGATACTCCAAAGAAAGCTATGTATCCAATGCCTGAACAATAAAGTTTTTAGGTCTATTTTCTAGACTTAAAATGACATAATTATTGTATTTCTTAGATCTCTTTTATTAAGTTTTTTCCTGTAATAATCAGCCATAAAACTATCATTATTGTTAGTGTAGATTTCTTCTAAGCGTTGTAAGACTATTTCAAAAAATGGAAACTCTTCATTATTTGATAAACTAACTAGTTTATTAATTGCTTGATTATAATTGCCTAAGGAAAAATCTATTTCAGCTAGATTAAAAATAATATAGGAAGTATAGACACTCTGAGGAAAATCTCTAACAAGTTTTTCTAGTTTATCTGTTAAATTAGCTTCTTCAGATACTCCTGGAGTATCTAGAAGAGATATAAAATTAGGAAGACTCTTTAGGCTATCAAAAACTTCTTTATCCATTCCAAGAGGCTTAACTACGTTAATTGCCAAAGAATTAGACATTAGTCGCTCTTTTCCTTTATAAAAAACCAGCGTTAAAGAATATTCACCAGAAGATAAAAAAACTTCTCCACGAGGAATTATTTGATACTGGAGCTTTCTTTCTGATGTAAGGATTTTTTCATAAGACATTAATGATGCAATAGAGTTAGATAGTTCAGGGAGTTTTATTTTTTTATCCTCAAAAGAAACTCTTAATTGCACATCTTCTTGTTTAAGCTCAGGCGAGGAATTAGGCATTATTGCTTCTCCACGCTTATTTTTTAGTTTTACAGTTAATTGAATAGGTTCAAGTAAAAGAAATTCTTGTTTTGTTGTTGAGAGTTCTAATTCTAAATCTTTAAAATTTAATTTTTGTTTTTCATTAGCAGCAAAAATAGTTTCTAGAGAAAATAAAATAACAAAAAGTAATAAAAAAATTTGTACAAATTTCATAATTTTCTCCTATAGTTTTATTTAGTCTTTTACTAAACCATAACCCCCGCCTCCAGGAGTTTCTATAACAATCTTCTCACCCTTATTAAGCTTAATAGATTGTTTACTAGATAAGTTTTCGGTACCTTTATTTGTAATTATATAGGCTTTTCCAGGTAAAGCTGCTTCTGCGCCACTTAAACCATAAGGTGCAAATTTACGGCGATCTGAAAGCAGTGTAACTTGTGCTGGGCTTAGAAGTTCAATCTCTCTAATAATACCATCTCCACCTTGAAATTGTCCTTTACCTCCAGAATTAGCTCGTAGTTTATAACGTCTTACTCGTAAAGGATAAGCATATTCTAAAGCCTCTATAGGGGTATTAAGCGAGTTTGTCATATGGGTATGGACTCCGCTTAAGCCTGGAGCCATTGGACGCGCTCCCATTCCTCCAGCAATAGTTTCATAATAAGCAAATTCTTGATTTGTGAGAGTGTTTATTCCTCCAATAGTCAAATTATTCATAGTTCCTTGACTAGCGGCTGGAATTTCATTAGGCAAAGCTTGGGATAAGGCTTTTAAGAGTACATCCACAATCCTTTGTGATGTTTCAACATTACCTGCTGCAACCGCCGATGGAAAAACAGCATTAACTATTGTTGCTAAGGGTGCTGTTATAGTTATTGGCTCTAAAATACCAGCATTAGCTGGTGTAGAATCTTTAAGTAAACAGCGAAAAACATAAAAAACCGCTGAAACCGTTATAGCTAAAACAGCATTAATTGGCCCACTACATTGTTTATCTGTTCCACTAAAATCAATATGTGCTACATCATCTTTAATTGTAATAGTTACAGCTATTTTTATTGGTTTATCTGTATTCCCATCATCATCTAGATAATCTTCGGCATAGTATGTTCCATTGGGTAAATCTATAAGTCGGTCTTTCATCATCCGTGCAGAATAGGCTATAAGGTGGTTTGCATAAGCTAGGGATTGTTTTTCACCATAACGAGCTATAATTTCTTGTAGACGGTTAATTCCTGTAGAAATAGCACCTATTTGAGCCGTTAAATCCCCCTCTCTTTCTTCTGCTAAACGTACATTGCTTAAAAATAAACTTTTAATATCTTTATCAAGTTGGTTTTCTTTTATTAACTTAATAGGAGGGATACGTAAGCCTTCTTGATAGATTTCATTTGCTTGTCCCATAGATCCTGGAGTTGAACCCCCAATATCAGCATGGTGAGCACGATTAGCAACATAGAAACTAGGTTTAGTGTTTTTACCAATATACACAGGTGCAATCATTGTTAAATCAGGAAGATGAGTTCCTCCCTTAAAAGGATCATTTAATATAACTACATCACCTTTTAACATTTTTTGTTCTTTAATAGCTGCTATAACAGACATAGGCATAGAACCTAAGTGTACCGGCATATGATCCCCTTGAGCGATCAGTTCTGCATTTTTTCCAAATACTGCACAAGAATAGTCACGCCGTTCTTTAATATTAGGTGAAAATGCGGTACGTTTTAATACTAACCCCATTTCTTCTGCTACGCAACGATAGAGAGATTTAAATATTTCTAGCTTTATAGGATCAATTATATTAGAGAAATTCATAAGATATTTTTAAGTAATAGGTAGTAATTCGCATTGTAAGGACAGTTTATTATAAACAGAAGTAAATAGTTGGGATAGCAGGAAAAATCTTTAATTTTAATGAAAAAAAAACTTGCTTTTTGTTGATAGGATATTTAGAATGCCAAGTAGCTTAGTTAACAAAATTAACAAAAATTTTACTTTACAATTAATAACAAAATTTAATTGACTACATAAAAGGTAGTCCACCGATAAGAGCAACCTGTGGTGAAAGCGCAGGGCGCAAAGTTCTCAACCTAAGTTTATTTAAGTAAGTGAATATGGTTGGAGAAATGCCGAAGTGGAAGCCAATGCTATAAGCTGTCAAGTTTATCTGCACATTTTCTTATCATAGGCCAATCCACAAATAACGTTTAACCAAATTTGTATCAAACATTTGATTGTTTTACACAAAATCGTTTGTTTTTGATATTCGGGGAGGTCTTATGCAAAAGAACCTTAAAACATATTTTATAATTTTATTGCTAGCACTATCTTTTCTTTCTTTACCAACCAATACATTAGCCCAAAACGAAGATAAGAAAAATTGTACCAATCAAACAATTGCCGCTGTTGATCCCACCCTACCAGTAGCAGTAACAAAAGATGAATACCAAGAATATCAACAAATTGTTGCTCAAAGTTGTTCAAAAACAATGATTGAACAAGGACTAGCTTTTATTGAAAAAGCCCCAAATAGCCAAATGTGCTTTCCTCTTTATCAAAATTTAGTTACTGCTGCTATTCGTCTTAATGACTATGACCAAGCTTTTGTGCTTGGTAGAAAAGCCTTAACAACTTATCCTGAACATATGCTAGTTTTAACTCAACTAGCTACTATTGCTAGTAATCAAGCTTTAAGAGGGGACACTAAGTATTTTATAGAGGGTGAAGGGTTTGCACGCCAAGCACTTGATTTATTAAAAGCAAATAAAATGCCTTCAGGTTATTTAGACACAGATTGGAACCCATATAAAAATAATCTTTTAGCTGATGTTTATCAATCATTAGGGATTTTTGCTTTATTAAATGGTTGTTCTTTAGATTCCGCTAGGGCTTTAACTTCTGCTACAGAACTTAACCCTAATCAACCTTATACCTACTTTTTATTAGCTAAAGCCCAAGTCCAACTCTATCGCAATGGAGAACGTAGTCCTATAAATAGTTTTATTAATACAACAAAATTTGCTTCATTAAGTGAACAAATTGTTGATACCTATGCTAAAGCCTGTGTGATGACAGAAGAAGAAAAGTATATCCCACTACGTAAGGCAATAGATTATGATATTGAAATGCTGAGCAAAGCTTTTCCAAATATAAAATCCTACTTAGCCCAATCTATAGAAACTATTCGTAATGAGGCTAATGCAACTTTGGCTAAGCCTGCTCAATAACGGTATGCCCCGCGTGTCTCGCGCCGAGCACAAGCGAGGCTCGCTCTTTAAAAACACGCGCTTGCCTCACAGCGCGTGTTTTTCGTTTTAAAGGTAATTAATTAAGTAATTTCTTTAGCCCTAATACATCAAACCTTTTTAGGTTCTTAAACTTTAGACAATTTTTGTCTTGTTTCATACTTATCAAGATAATTTTTAAGAATAATTAATATATGTGTTTGCAATAACTATTATTTTTCACAATAAACCTTTAATTTTAAGATTCACTTAATCTAAAATCAAAAATCTGAAATTTCTATTAACATAATTTTTACTCATGGATAAAGTCGCAAATAGCGAAGATGCTTTATTTAATAGCTTAATAGGCAAAGTCTTAAACAATAACTACCAACTAGAAAAAAAAATAGCTGCTGGTGGTATGGGTGCAGTTTTTCAAGCTAAAGACCTAAATACTAATGAAACTGTCGCTATTAAAATACTTTCCCAAAATTTAACAACTAATCCAACTTTTCTAAAACGATTTGAACGAGAGGCTAAAGTAGGGTGGATGCTATCACATCCAAACATTGTTAAAGTCTATGAGTTTGGTGCAACGCCAGATAACTTACTTTTTATTGTAATGGAATATGTTTTAGGTGAACCTCTAGATGACTACTTAGAAAAAATTCTCCCTCTTACACCAAAACATTGTCTAGAAATTGTCAAACCTCTTGCCTCTGCCCTAGAAATGGCTCATAAACATAGCATCCTACATAGAGATATAAAACCAGCCAATATTTTAATAAATAAATCTGAAGATCAACTTACAATAAAATTAGTTGATTTTGGAGTTGTTAAACTACTTGAGTCTGATATAGGTTTTAATGAGTCTGGGTTGACTGTTATTGGAGAAGTATTTGGAACACCTCAATATATGGCACCAGAACAATTAATGGAAGACTCTATTGGGCCAGCAGCAGATATTTACTCCTTAGGTATTATAGTTTATGAAATGCTAACAGGTGAATTGCCTTTTAATAGCCTTGATCCAAAAGAAGTTTATCTTTTTAAGACAAAAAGAATTATTCCTGAGCTTTCAAAAAAATATCCTTTTGTTCCTAAAGCCTTTGATAAAGTAGTAAGAAAAGCTATTGATTATGATCCAAATAGACGTTATCAAAATGCAGAAGAATTTATTAAAGACCTTCAACCCCTAGTAGAAAAATATCCTGATGGGAAAATAAGCAATGAACCTTTAGACGAAGATAGTGAACAATTTTCTTTTTTAGAAGACTCAGAAGACTCAGAAGACTTAGAAGACTCAAAAGATCCTAGCTACCAAAAAGGTGTTTCTAAACCAAATAATAAAGCTGAAAACATCAAACCAGACGATCAGGGCTTAAAATCAGCTAAACCTTTAGCTTCAACTTCACCTGCTTCATCTAATTTTGCCCAATCTATGTCAATTAATGGTTCTAAACAATCATCTCAGATAAGACCTTCTGCTTCAAACTATTTACAAACTCCTAATCAACCCGAGAACAAAACCAAAACTACGATAGAAAGAATTTTAGTAGGAATTTTAATTTTCCTAGTATTAGTTCTATTGGTATTAATAGTAGTAATGATTAAACGACTCTAAAAAATCTAAAATAAAAAGCTTTATTAGTTATGGGTTTCAGAGTTATTTGATTCTAAATTATGTTTTTGAAGCTTAAAAAGTGTTCCGCCTAAAGGGTTTGTTTGCCAAAAAACTTCCGCTTCAATCAAACTAGCACGAGATCTTATATTACTTAATCCACGCCCAGTTTTTTTTCCTACAGTAAAACCACAGCCATCATCAGATATTAAAACAGTAAATATATTATCTTCAGAAATATCAACATTTAAGAATACTTTTTTAGCCTTAGCATGTTTACAAATATTACTAATTGCTTCTTGAACAATTCTATAAATTTGAATTTGAATTGCTGAGTCAAAGTTTATTTTTTCCTCTAGCTCATCATCACAAATAAATTCATAATCAAATTTTTCTTCTTTAGGTAAATGTGCTATAGCTTCAGTTAATGACCATTCTAGGGCTGCTGTTAAACCTACATTGGTTAATACTGAAGGGCTTAGGTCTTCACAAATTCGACGAATTTCTGTAGAAATAGACTCTATTTCTCTACGAAATGTATTTGACTGCAATCTTTTATCACCATTTGACTCAGCAGGTAATTGATCGGCCATCATTATTAATTGTCGTAGGTCAGAAAGAGTCTGGTCATGAAGATCTCTAGCAATTCGCTTACGCTCATTTTCTGTTTCACTTGCAAGCTGCAAGCGAGTTTCAGCTAATTGCTCATTAGCTGTAGCCAAAGCTTTATTAGTCCCAAATAATTTTGCATTTTGGTGATAGCCCCACCAAAGCGCAAAAAGTGATAAAGCTAGAAGTATTGATAAAGCTAGAGTTGTCCAAGGAAAAGGTGCACTTGCAACTGTAAAAAATAAAATAATAGGCTTAGAGACGCTTAAAGAACCAGTATAGGCTCGCACCTCAATACGATAGATTCCAGGACGTAAATTTTCTGTTAGAAACTGGGTATCTTTTGCTAAACGCTGCTTAATTATTTTGTTTTTATCATCAAATAATAAAAATAAATATTGGAACTGTTCTGGGAATGTACGGCTACTAAGGGCTGTAACATCTATTACAAGGCTGTTTTGCGGGTAAGCTAGGTCAAGACCTCGTTCTAGATCTGTAAGCTGATAAATTTGACTTCCTAAAATCCGAGTAAATCTTAAAATAGCGGGTTTTTTTCCTGCTCTATATTCAGCAATGCCTCGGTTAGTTCCAATCCATAAGCTTTCTTCCTCAGAGGGGTTTTTAGAAAATAATGTAAAAACTTTATCTGAAGGCAATCCATGTTCATTTCCTAAACGACTAAGAGTTATTCCTACCCAATCATTTAAGTTTATCTTAAATATACCTTTACCATCTGTAGCACACCAAATACTATTATTTCCACTAGCAACTAGTGACCAAACCTCTATGTCCTTGAGAATTAAAGATAGCTCATTATTTTTATACTGGTAAAGCCCCTTATCTGTACCTAACCAAAGTAAATCTTTATGACTACCTAAAATAGCGCGAATAGGACTATTTTTTAGTATTTCAAAAGACTTATCCGATTTTAGATTTTCACCATCATAGTACCAAACTCCACCTTTAGTAGTTCCTATCCACATTCGTTTATCATCAACATATAAAGAGATTATATCTTTTAAGCTAGAATCTATTTTTTCTACTGACCAAACAGGTTTTCTTTGACCATTTTCCAATATTTCTAGACCTCTTCCTTGACTAGCTAAATAGAATTTTTCCTTAAAAAAACAAATTGCCCTAATTATGTCTTTTGAGCTTGTATCAGCAGGGTCTTTATCTATTCGCATAAAATCTTTATAGATTTCTTGTTTATCAAGCGAGCTAGCATAAAGCCCGCCAGATGTGCCTATTATTAATTGATTATTGGTTTCATAAATTGAATAAATTGAACTATTAGCAATTTCACTAATTTGTTGCCATCCTATAGCTTTTGTTTCTCTAGTAAAAAGTCCTCGATTTGAACCAGCCCAAAGTTGATTAGTTGTAGACTGAAAAAATACACGAATAAAATTATTTTCTGCTTGATCAGAAATTTTTTCTGCATGTGGACTATTTGGATCATAGCGGCAAACTCCACGATCTGTTCCAAACCATATTACTTCTTCTTGATCAATAAAAATTGTATAAACCTGATTAGATTGTAGCCCTCCCCCGCTGTTTTCAAAGGTAAAACGCTCAATTTCTAGACCATCTTTATAATGAAAAGCCCCTCGTTCACTTGAACTAACCCAAAAATCTCCTTTAGGGGAAACACAAATGGAAGTGATATTTCCCGTTGGACTACCTATTTTTTGTACCTGGTTAAGATTAGTGCTTTGGAAAACTCCACTATCTTCTTTAGAAGTTTGTGCGCCAATTAGTATATTTCCTGTCTTATCTTTAGCCACTGCTTCAACAAAAAATGAACGAGGTCTTAAGTATATTTCTTTTACCTGTTTATTTTTTATTTCAAGCAGTCCTCTACCACGTGTTGCAAGCAAAAGAGCATCACCGTTTGAGATCACTCTAGTTATTGGTAGGGGAATAGCAGTGTTAGAAAAAGTGGTTAAAAGAGCGCTATCATTTGGGCCAAAGGTTTCAAAAGAAATAATTTTATGGTCTGCTAGGGTGTAGAAAAAAATTACTCCTTGTAAGCTACTAAGAATTAATTCTCCTGGCCTAGGATTGATTATTGAGCTAATACTATAGCCTACAGTCTCATTAATAGGCAGAAACTCATTATTAACTAGCCTTGTTGCTCCTGCATCTGTTCCAATCCAGAGTTCTCCACTAAATTCTAGTTTTAATACAGAAACTCTTTCACTAGGTAAGCTAGCTAGTACTTTTTGAGTACGACGACCATCATTTTTAGCCAAACCGCTATCAGTTCCAAACCAAAGCGTTCCATCATTATCTTGTGCAATTGCACGAACATGGTTAGATGGAAGGCCGTGAAAAAGAGTAACCGACCCCCACTTATGCAAATTTAACGATGGTGATGGATAAAATTCTTGTCCATAAACAAAATTGCTAAAAATAAATAATAAGAAAAGAAGGATAGTTAAGAAAAATAATAGGTTAAAATTTTTTATCATATAAACCACAAGATCAAAACTGCTTAAGATTTATGGCTTAGTACTTAAATGTTTTTGCTCTTCGGCAAAACGCTTGCGGTCGCGTTCAATCCAAGCTTCTAAGTCTTTTGAGGCTTTTTCCAACTCATCGCTATTAATTAATCCCCTTCTTAAGGCTTCAAAAAAGGCTCTTGTGCGGATGTTATAAGCAAATTTATCATAAGCTTCGTTTGGTGTACCTTCAGAAATTGTTACAAAAAGCTTTTCATAAAGTGTAGCTAAACGACTCTCTACACCACGTTGTGAAAGGCTACATTTACGTGCAACTGCCCAATTAGAAAGCCCTAGAGCTAAGTAGTAAAGCGCTTCAGCCTCAAACTCTGTAAGTAAGGGCTGTTTGAATGAATCCTTAAAAGCTGGATCAATCATATCTGCCCCATCTTCTAAAACAGCAGCAATAAACCGTAAAAAGCGAGTATCAGGGTTATTTTTATGGATAAACCCATAAGCAGGAGGAGGTTGAACGGATTTAACTATTTTACGAATCTCATTTATATAAATTTCATGAGGAAATTGTGTCCAAAAAATAATTCGTGCTGCTGGAAAACTTCGCCAAATAGAGCGAGCGGCTTTTACTCCAGAAAGTCCTGGCATTTGAATATCTAAAATACATAAAGCTGGGTGATGTTTAAGTGCCAATGTAACAGTAGTTTCCCCATCACCAGCTTCAATAATTGGGCCGTGTGAAGAAAATTCTCTTTCAAGCAATTCTCTTAAATAATGACGTTGGGCAACGTTATCTTCTGCAATTAAAATAGCCATAATTTTAAGTATTATTTTCTAAAATTAATGAGTTTGAGAGGTTTAGTTAAAAGTAACACAAAAATTATTATCTGACATCTGTTTTAAGCCTTTAGCTCTTATGAGGCAATCCCTAGTTAATAAGTTGTGCTTTTCCACAATAGTTTTTTGTAAAAGCTCCTGGAACAGCTAATGTTACAGAATGGTTAAATATGGAGGATTTAGAAAAGGGTTTACATTATGGTTCAATGAATGGTCGAGTAGTAATAATGCATGCAGTAAGAAAACTAGGTGATGGAGCTAGCGAGATATTAAAAAGAAATAATTTATCATTAGATGAAATTAGTTTAATTATTCCTCATCAAGCTAATGCTAACTTATTAAAAGCCTTAGCAAAACGCCTATCATTTTCTGAAGAAAAAATAGTTATAAATCTTGATAAATTAGGAAATACTAGTGAGGCATCTGCTTTTTTAGCTCTTTGCCAAGCTAGAGAGGAAAATAAGCTTATAGTTGGTCAATATGTGATGATTTTGGCTTTTGGGGCAGGTTTTACTTGGGGAGCAGCACTTTGCCAGGTGTGTTAATTTCCTGCTATATTTCTAGCTGGCTTTAGAGGAGTTTCTTCTAAGTGTTTTTCAAGAAAACAAAGTGGAAAAAGACTTCAACATAAGCTTTTAAGTAAGAAATATGTCAATAGAAACAGTTTCAACTAGTAACAAAGAACCACTTAAAGATATTCAACTAGATTTACCCATTGGTGGAATGACTTGTGCGGCTTGTGCAAGACTGATTGAACGTAAATTAAGCAAATCTCCTGGAGTATCAAGTGTAAATGTTAATTTTGCTACTGCTAGTGCTAGAGTTGAGTTTATTCCCACAATTACTGATAGACAAACACTTACTGAAACTATAGAGAGTTTAGGTTATCGTGTTTTAGTAGCAGAGAATAAAGCAGAAAGTTCCAGTGATCTATTAGAAAAAGAACAAGACAATGAATATAAAAAGCTTAAGAAAAAGTTTTTTATCGCCTTGTTATTATCCTTACCAGTATTTATTATTGCTATGTCACATGGAAAAGTTGCTTGGCTTAACTTTTCTGGAGTGAACTATTTACAGCTTTTATTAACTACCCCAGTAATTATTTATTGTGGGGAGCAGTTTTTTAGAGGTGCTCTATCTGCATTAAAAAATTTTTCGGCAGATATGAACTCTTTAATTGCTCTTGGAACCTCATCAGCTTATCTATATTCAGTACTAATAACAGTATTTCCTACTTGGGCTATGTCTAGTGATAATAGTCATTTAGCAGAGTCTCATAGTCCTGTTTATTTTGAAGCGGCTAGTGTTATTATTACATTAATTTTGCTAGGCAGATTATTAGAATCACAAGCAAAACAACGTACAGGAACGGCAATTCGTAGATTGATAGGGTTGCAGCCTAAAACAGCTACTTTAATTAGAGCAGAAAAAGAAAGTATTATTTCTATAGAGGAAGTTTTAGTAGGTGATTTGCTTTTAGTACGACCAGGAGAAAAAATTCCTGTTGATGGCAAACTTTACCAAGGCTCTTCATCTGTTGATGAGTCAATGTTAACAGGAGAAAGCCTGCCTGTAGAAAAGCAAATTAATGATAATGTATTTGCTGGGACTATAAATAAAACAGGGATGTTTAAGTTTTATGCTACTAAGGTTGGTAAAGACACAACTCTGCAACAAATTGTTAGGCTAGTAGAGCAAGCTCAAGGATCAAAAGCTCCTATTGCAAGGCTTGCCGATATAGTTAGTGGGGTTTTTACTCCAATAGTTTTAGCCATTGCTGTAATAACTTTCCTTGTTTGGTTTGCTGTTTCAGCAGATGAATCAAGGCTAGTTATTGCACTTAATAATTTTGTTGCAGTATTAATTATTGCTTGTCCCTGTGCTTTAGGGCTTGCTACACCAACAGCAATAATTGTTGGAACGGGTAGAGGAGCAGAAAAAGGGATTTTAATTAAAAATGGAGAAACCCTAGAACAAGCTCATAAGCTACAAACCATAGTATTTGATAAAACAGGGACTTTAACTTTAGGTAAGCCTTATTTAACAGATCTTATTCTAGCTGATGATTTTAGAGAAACAGAAGTTCTTAAACTTATTGCTAGTGCTGAATCTGGTAGCGAACACCCTTTAGCACAAGCAATTGTTCAAGCAGCAAAATCTAAAAATTTAGAAACAACTTATCCAGAAAAATTTTCTGCTATTGTTGGACAAGGAATTATTAGCCAAGTCTCAGGAAAAACATTGTTTATTGGAAATCAAAGGCTTATGGAGGCTAATAATATTTCTACAGCTTATTTTTTAGAAGAAGAAAATAAATTAACTCAAGAAGGCAAAACTCTTATGTTTGTGGCTATTGACAAAAAATTAGCAGGGATTTTAGCTTTAGCAGATAAGCTAAAACCTGAAGCCAAACAAGCATTAGAAGAGTTAAAGAATTTAGGTTTAGAATTAGTAATGCTTACGGGTGATAATAAAAAAGCTGCATTATCTATAGCTAGCCAACTTCAAATAAAGAGGGTTTTTGCTGAACTTTTACCTGAAGATAAAATAAATAGAATCAAAGAATTACAAAACCAAAAGAAACTTGTTGCAATGGTTGGAGATGGTATTAATGATGCTCCTGCACTTGCTCAAGCAGATGTTGGGATAGCTTTAGGAACAGGAACAGATGTTGCTATGGAAGCCTCTGATCTCACTTTGCTTAACGCAGACTTAAACACTATAGTACTAGCTATTAGGTTATCACGCTCTACGATAAGAATAATCAAGCAAAATCTATTTTGGGCATTTATTTATAATGTGATAGGTATCCCTCTAGCAGCAGGATTATTTTATCCTTTAACAGGTTTAATGCTTTCACCAATGTTTGCTAGTGCTGCAATGTCGCTTTCTAGTATTTCTGTGGTAAGTAATAGTTTAAGGCTAAAGAAATTTTCTTAACTACTACATTAATTTTCAGTCTATAAATCCTACTAATTTTTGATGCTATAACATTGCTTGATAATCTATTTAGCTTGGGTTATATTGCCAATTAGAGTTTCTTATTAAAATCTTATTAAAATTAAATATTAAAAGTAATTTTAAATATTAAATAACCTAATTTGAGAGGCATAATGTTAAGGGCAGTAATTTTATTGATCTTTGTAATTTTTTTTGCTGGACAAATACAAGCACAAACCCCTTCAAATAATAGTCCATCAGGCTTTTTTACTTACAATTTAGCTAAAGGTTTTAATCAAAATACAATTGAGCCATTAGCCTCAGATGATCCTTTTATTTTGCCTAAAGAATCTTTAGCAAAACTACAAAGGCAAGCAAATTTCCAGCTATTACCAACAAATTTTTTCCCTTCTACAGAAAAAGAAGCCGATCGATTTAAGCTTAAGGCTCTGCGTTATGGAATAGCTTTTTTTAGAGATTGTGAAATACCTGGATTAACAGGTTTTTATGATGTTATTTTAGGAACTCGTTTAGATACTCGTAGCGGTAAACTAGAATTAAGATATTTTAGAACTGCAATTGTATTAAACCCAAAAGTTGTTCAGATACCAGAAGATAGACCTGCTTTTGCCTCTCTACAAGATGCTGATGGAACAGTAATGCTTTTCCTCTTTGAAGATAATAAACAAGAACTAGTTAGCTATGAAGGTATATTTACTGATGATCCTCATGCTACCAATTTTTTAGGTGGTGATGATGTAATAGGTGTAAGTAGAGATGAGCTTAAAGGCAAATTTGCTATTTTTACTCGTGGTGGAGTAAATCGCTCTAGTATATTTTTACTGCTTGCAGATGCTAACTTAAAAGACATTCAATCTGTTGAATTAATTAAGGATATTCCTTCCACTGATCAAGCATTTATTTTTGAAATAATTCCTGCCTTGCTTGCTAATGCTCCTATAGGGAATAAAAAATAGTTCGAGGTACTACACAAATGAGACGATGGAAAGCAGTATTAATATTACTTTTCTTTATAATTTTTGGCTTATTAGAAAAAACAAGTGCTAATAGTGGTAATCCTCCATTAGGAAGTACAGGTGCACCAGGGGAGCAATCTTGTAGTAGTTGTCATAATTCTTTTCCTACTAATAGTGGTAAAGGTCAAGTTGCTATAACAGGGCTTCCTCGTGAATATGTTGCAGGAATGACATATGATCTAACTGTATTTCTTGCAGATACAGAATCTAGTCGTTGGGGTTTTGAACTAACCATACTTGATAGCAAAGGTGTTAGCGTTGGTAACTTAGTTTCTTCAGATGAGACTTTTGCTGTTGTACGAAGTATGCAAGTAGGGTCAGGTAGTAGAGACTACTTAGTTCCAACTATAGCAGGAAACTTTACTGGTCGTATAGATGTAGCTATGTGGCAATTTAAGTGGACTGCTCCATCTCAAGATGCTGGAAATATCACTTTTCATTTAATTGGGGTTGCTTGTGATGGTGATGCAACTGCTCGTGGAGATGATGTTTATACAAATGTATATAACATAAAACTTTTTGAGCCTAAACCACCTATCCTAAATTTTGTTAATCCTCCGCGAGGATCTTCTACAGGTGGTACTAAAGTAACTTTGGGAGGGCAAAATTACCGCCCAGGCGTTAAAGTATTTTTTGATGATATTGATACTAAAGCAGAGTTGGTAAACGAGCTTACACTTTCTCTTATGACTCCTCCCCATGACATAGGGTTAATAGATATAAGAATTACTAACTCTGATGGAATGACTACTTTATTTCCAAGAGCTTTTGAATACATTACACCGCCTCCTCAAGGCCCTACAGTAAATTTTGCTTCACCCGATAGAGGCCCTACAACAGGAGGAACTTCTCTTAAGATTTCAGGAAATAATTTCCAACGCGGTGCTAAAGTCTTTTTAGGTAATAAAGAACTACCTACCACTTTTATAGATATAAATTTCTTAATGGTTACTACTCCGCTACGTAATCCAGGCCCAGTTAATGTTTTAGTTATTAATCCTGATGGACAAATAGCAGAACTAGCAGATGCATTTACTTATGAAGGGGCTGTCCCTCCTCCAGTAGCAAAAATTACTTCAGTAGAAAATATTGTTAGTGCTGGTGGTGCTCCAACAACCATTAAATGGACTATTGATAGTAATGGTACACCTTTTCAACGCTTACTACTTTCTACAGATGGAGGAAGTAGTTTCCCAATAGTTTTAGCCAGTAGGTTAACGGCTACTACCAATCAATTTAATTGGTTAGCATCAGCAGATTTAGTTACAGAGAGGGCTAGAATACGTCTAGAAGTTATTCAGCCAGAGGCTACAGTTATAGATGAAACTACTAGAGATTTTAAGATTGTTCCTGCTCCAAGAATAGATTTAATCACTCCTTCAACTGCTAAGGCGGATAAAACTAAACTTCCTGTAGAAATTAGGGGTCAAGGTTTTACCCAAGGAACTATAGTAGAAATGGATGGAGTTGCTTTAAACTTAAAATTATCTATTAGTTCTACTCTAATTAAGGTTAAGAAATTTCCTCATATAACACCAGGCTATCATTTTGTTCGTTTGCGTAATCCAAACGGAGGAACTTCAAGAACGTTTCTCTTTACTATAGCCCAATAAAAGCTTAAAGATAAATTCTTGAAGCCAGAAAGCTTAACTCTAAAGCTTTCTGGTGTAGCTTTTAGTAGAAGAAAAATTTTCTTGTGCTATTATTTATTACTTTTTATAACCCCAGAAATTATTAAGGAGAGTTATTATTATGGTTAAAAAACTCCTAATTATTTTTTTCCTTGCTAGCTTTACACTTACTACAATAATGCCAGAAAATGTTTTAGCAAAAGGCCGCAGAGCTAAAGCAGTTTCAACAAAAAAAAGTGCAAGAGTAGCTAAATCAAGCAAAGGAAGTCGAAAAGCTGTTGCTAGAAGTAACAAGTCCAGAAAAGTTGTTGCTAGAGGTGGGAAAAAACGAGGTAGAAGAGGTTCAGAAAAAGCCGTTAGTCGTGCCCCAGGTGTTGCTATTCCACCAGATAGAGTTCGTGAAATACAAACCGCTCTTAAACGCGAGGGCTATTTACAAAATGAACCCTCTGGACAATATGACCGCACTACAGTTGAAGCTATGACTAAATATCAACAAGATAATAACTTTAGGACTACTGGCTATCCAACTGCTGAATCACTGCAAAAACTTGGTTTAACTAGACAAAGACGTGTTACCCAACCCAACCCAACTCTAGATAACAAAGCAGATGAAAGCTCCACCTCTAGCTCTAGTACTCCACCACAGATGCCAAATTTTAATTAAGTAAATTAGTAAGCATGTTAGATCTTGAAATTACAGGTTTAGAAAATCTATTAAAAGGGCGTAACAAGGGGCTAATTGCTGATTGGGAACTAAAACCCGCAGCCGTCTTAGTCCCAATGTTTTTTAAAGAAAAACAAGCTCACTTACTCTTTACTAAACGAAATAACAATTTAAGACAACATGCAGGACAAATTTCTTTTCCAGGCGGTCGTCAAGATCCTACAGACCAATCTCTTTTAGAAACTGCCTTAAGAGAAGCAGAAGAAGAAATAGGCTTAAAATCTAAGGATGTTATTTTATTAGGTGAACTTGATGATATGATGACAGCTACCCAATATCGTATAACTCCTTTTGTTTGCTCCATTCCTTACCCATATAATTTTATAGTAAATAAAGAGGAAATAGATTACCTAGTAGAAGTCCCTTTGTCTATGTTTCTTAAACCAGAGTTAAGAGAAATAAAACAATATACAATTTACAAAAACAATCTAGTAGATGTTTATTATTATCACATAGGCCCAGAACCGATTTGGGGAGCTACTGCTAGAATAGTTCTCCACTTTCTAGAAATAATTAGTCCTCTGTTAAACTTACCTAAGTGAATTATTAGGCTACAAGTTAAAATATATAAAATATTAAGGTTTTTAATTATAAAATAGTAAGTAAATAGTCAAGTGTAAAATACCTTAATCCATATTGTAAGTATAATTTATTATAGTTGCTCAGTTATTAGTTGGCTTTATTATATTTTTCTGTAAAATATCTATAAGTAAATTTTTTATAAAAAATTAGTTTGGTTTTTGTTATAGCTGAATTAGCTTACTAATTGTTTTGCTTAATGGAGTTTGCTATGAAACAGTGCATAAAATGTAAAAATAATTTTTCTGAAAATAATGTTCCCTGTCCATTTGATGGAGGTAAACATATTCCAGACAACTTACTAGGCACTGTAATAGATGGCAAATACAGGCTAGAGAAATGTATTGGTCGTGGTGGAATGGGAGCAGTTTATCTTGCTCAACATACATCCGTTAATAAAAAATTTGCTGTTAAAGTTTTGCTTCAAAGCTTAGTAGAAGCAAATCCTGCTGCTTATGATCGCTTTCGTCGTGAAGCCCAAGCTACTAGTAGAATTAATCACCCTAATGCAATTTCAGTAATAGATTTTGGACAAACTGAAGATGGCACGTCATATCTTGTAATGGAATATGTAGAAGGTGTTTCGCTACGTCGTTTTGTTGATCGTTTAGGAGGAAAATTACCACTAGATAAATTTTTAAATTTATCTAAACAAATCTGTTCAGGCATTTTAGCTGCTCATAAAGCAGGAGTAGTTCACCGAGATATAAAGCCTGATAATATAATGATAGAAACCATTGATGGTCAAGACTTTGCTAGAGTGCTTGATTTTGGTATTGCTAAGCTTAGAGATAACCAACAACATACCAATTTAACAGAGACAGGAGCGCTATTAGGTACTCCAACTTATATGTCTCCTGAACAATGTAGCGGTGAAAAAGTAGATCATCGTACAGATATTTATTCTTTAGGAATAATGTTTTATCAAATGCTCTCAGGAGAAGTACCTTTTAAGGCTTCTAGCCCTCCAGCATTAATTATTTTACACGTTACTCAAGCCCCTAAACCATTAATAGGGGTTTATCCAAATACTCCAGAGCCTTTATCAAGAGTGATAATGCAAACTTTAGAAAAGCGCCCTGATAAACGCCAACGAAATGTTAATGAGCTAATAGAGCAACTTGATGCAGCACTTAACCCTACTGCAAATCAATGGAAAGTAGTTTTTAACGGACTACTTGATACAAGTGATGCAACTCGCCTACGTCTTTTACAAGGGTTACAACAAGATTTTAATATTGCAGCTAGCCAAGCCGAACAACTTATCTCAGCTAAAGGAGTTAGTGTTAAGAAAACTCGTACCCAAGATGAAGCAAATAAAATAGCTGAAAAATTACGTAATCTTGGAGCAAATATAAAAGTAGAAACAATAGTAGGTGAGCCTATAGATCAAGCTAAATCTCAAAATACTCCAGCAGTAAATACTCTTAGCTTTTCTTCTGATCAAACCATTATAGACCCCCTTTTAGAGACAGATAGTTATAAGATGCTTTCCTATGTATCAGAAAAAGCTAAACCATCTACAAACACAGGCCAATTACTAGAAGAGGCAACTGTAAAAGCTAAGCCAAATACAGGACATTTATCTGAAGACTCAACAATGGCTTTATATGAAACAGATAAAACTCAAGCTTATTCTGCTCAAAACTCTCAAAGTTCTACAACCAGTCCTGTACAAACTCCAGTGGCTATAGCTAACTCAACAGGAACTAGCATTAATTCTGCATCAGCCTCTAACACAAGTATAATTCCAAAAAATGCTACATCACTTGATCTAAGCGCTAATTTATGGAAGGTAGAGGTTGACGGCCAAATCTACGAAGACCTTAATGAGGAAACCATAGATGCTTGGCTTTGGGAAAAACGTTTGACACATACTGATAAAATTTGTCGTGGTAATGGTCAATGGTATGAAATAACCACTATACCTAGATTTCGACGTATTTTAACCGAAATAGAAATTCAAGAATCACAAACTAAAAAATCTACTTCTAGTAAAACTGTTTCTTCTAGAAACGAAGATAAAGCGTTTTTCTCTAAGGCTGCTAAAGTAGCAGGAGTAATACTTGGTTTTTATATAATAATTAATGTAATTAACCAATATTATGTGCGTGCTTGTGTTAGTAGCGATCTTTATAGCGTACTAGTTACTAATAGAATAAATGTTAATATGCTTAGAAATGGTGTACAGGAAAGGTTAAAAGACAGAAGCCTTTATATACCAGATAAAAGCATTGATATTAATGCTGATTATAAAAATCAAAGGGTTTCAGTTTTTATTAATTTTAAGCAATCATTATTTCTTATCCCTATAAAACACCAGGTTAAGCGAGAAGATGTTAATTTTAGAATCACTATGGAGCATGTAATTCAAATAAAAGAAGATGATGCAATCGCACTCCAAGGAGTTACAAAGGAAGAAATAGAGGATTATAAACAGAAAAAAGCTGAGGAAGAAGCTAAAAAAGCTCAAGAAGGTGCTTATGTAGCAGATCGCCCCCTTAATGAACGTGACGCGCTAATTTTAGAGTTAGGGAAGCGTGAAAGCGGTATTTTGCCTAGTTCAGGTTTAATTAAACAAGCTATTCGTGCTAAACAAGGCGAAGATAAACAATAATTTTATTTGGAGGAAAGTTTAGTGTCAGAGAGTACATTAAAAGAAACTGCACTAATTTACTTTAAAAAAGCTTTTCAAGCACAACAATTAGGCAATTTAGAAGAGGCAATTAATCTTTATAGAGAATCTATTAATATTTTTCCTACCGCCGAAGCTCATACTTTTTTAGGTTGGGTATATAGTTTTCAAAGTCGTTTAGATGATGCTATTGAAGAGTGCCGTCGCGCCATTGAAGTAGATAGCACTTTTGGCAACCCTTATAATGATATTGGAGCTTATCTTATTGAAAAAGGCGATGATATTGGAGCTATTGCTTGGTTAAAAAAAGCTATGGTTGCACCTCGTTATGAATGTTATTTTTATCCACATTTTAATTATGGAAGAATTTTAGAAAAACAAGGCAAATATTTATTAGCAATAGTTCAATATCAACGCGCTCTAGACTATAACCCTAAGTATAAATTAGCCTTAAAAGGTTTAAGAAGATTACAAGGGTTATTAAATTAAAATCTTAGAGAAAGACTTGAGCGGGCAATTCTTGACAAACAAAATTTAACTCAACTAAGATCGAAGTTTATCATCCACCGTTTTTCCTGAAAGGTCTTATCAAAACTTATGCTCGGCGAACAGATTGGTAATGTTGGTACACGCGTAGCAGACGCTATTGTGCGTGCAATTGCAAGTCTACGCCCCAACCCCAATCATCTTACTTTTGCAGGCTTACTTATTAATGTTGCCGCAGGTATTATTTTCGGCTTTGGGTATTTCTTTGTTGGCGGTTTAGTGCTGCTTTTTGCTAATATTTTTGACATTCTTGATGGCAAAATTGCTCGCTATACTAACCGAGTAACAAAATTTGGCGCATTCTTTGATTCAGTAATGGATCGTTACTCTGACATAATAGTTTTACTTGGAATAATTATTTATTATTCTCGGGATACTGTTGATCATAGTACTCTATATGTAACACTTACTGGTATTGCATTAGTAGGATCAGTATTAGTTAGTTATACTAGGGCTAGGGCAGAAAGCCTAATACCAAAATGTAAAGTAGGTTTTTTAGAAAGACCTGAACGAGTAGTTTTATTAATAATAGGTTCTTTAACAGAAATTGGCCCTCAAAATAATTTTTTCCTTCATAAAATGCACGCTGTAATTTGGGTTTTAGCTGTTCTTTCTCATTGGACAGTAGTACATAGGGTCTATCATACTTGGAGAGAACTTGAGCGTGAGGCTATTGAGGCAAAAGCAAAAGCCCAAGCTCAAGCAGCTAGCTTGGCAGAAGCAACAAAGTCTGAAGAGTCCAAATCAAACTTAAGTGATGTAGCAGCATCTAGAGCTTAGAACTAGAACTAGAGCGAGGAGTATTTATGGTTTGTCCTTGTTGCGGTGGTCAGATGGCATCAGATGGTTTAAGTTGTAGTTGTGGTGCTCGTGTAATTGGCCCACCTCTTATTGAACCTGATTACTTTGTACCCCAAGTTGGGCGTTCAGTAAGTGCATTAGTATTAGCCATCATTAGTGTTTTTGCCTTTATCTGGAAATTTTTACTTGTTTTTACCTTACTTGCTATTTATTTAGCCTTTGATTCTAGAAAAAAAATCCTTTCTGATCCAAAACATTTTGGCGCTTATCGTACTGCTACTAGTGCTTTAATTTTATCTATAACAATTCTTTTAGCCGTGTCTACTTACGTAGCTATTGGAATTCCTAAATATCTTCGTACTCAAGAAGAAAAGCAACGCGCTGCTACTCGTGCAAAAATGTATCATTTAGCTAGTGCTCTTCTTGAATATAAAATTCAGCATGGCGCTTATCCTGTAAGCTTAGAAGAATTAAAATCAGTTTCTAAAGAAAACCTTGAACTAATAGATTTTTGGGAAAATAAATTAAAATATGCTGCTACTGCTGAACTTGCAGTTGATTCGCAAGTAGGAAATCAGCCTTTGCCTTTCTTTAACCAATATCAATTAGTTTCTCCAGGTGCTGATGGCAAGTTGGGCACAAGTGATGATCTTGTAATGCGAGATGGGACAATTTTACAATCAGCTAAAACTGATATTTTAGAAGAATCTTCTGAAGAATAAGCCTTCTTGCTAGAACATTATTTAGCGAATTTTTCATTCTAATATCAATTTATTACTTATTATCACCTAAATAAGTTTAAAGTCTAATTCTATATTCCAGAAAAATCTATGTTTAAGAAAATTCTTATTGCAAATCGAGGAGAGATAGCTGTTAGAATAATTCGGGCTTGCCGTGAAATGGGTATCTCCCCAATAGTTGTTTACTCTGATGCTGATCGTAGTGCTTTACACGTTCGTTTAGCTGATCAAGCCTATTATATAGGCGCTTCCCCTTCAATAGAAAGCTATCTTTCTGCGGAAAAAATAGTAAATGTGCTTAAAGAATCTAAAGCAGATGCTGTTCATCCTGGGTATGGGTTTTTATCAGAAAATGCTAAGTTTGTTCAGGCTGTTGAGCAAGCAGGTATTGTATTTATCGGCCCTTCAGCCCAAGCAATGGAAATGATGGGAGATAAAATTCGTGCTCGCCAATTAGCAAAATCAGCTAATGCCCCTGTTGTTCCTGGTACAGAAAAACCTTTAGAATCACTAGAAGAAGCCTTAAAAGTTGCAAAAGAAATAGGTTATCCTGTTATGTTAAAAGCTGCTGCCGGTGGTGGTGGTAAAGGTATGAGGCTTGTTCGTAAAGAAGAAGATTTAGCAGGTGCTTATAATATTGCTCGGTCTGAAGCTTCAGCCGCTTTTAAGGATGCTACTGTCTATCTAGAAAAATATATTGTTCGCCCTAGACATATTGAGATACAGCTTTTAGCAGATCGCCAAGGTAACTATGTTTACTTAGGCGAAAGAGAATGCTCAATTCAACGTCGTAATCAAAAAGTTGTAGAAGAATGCCCTTCTCCAATTAATAGCGCTGAACTACGCCGTCAAATGGGTGAAGCTGCTATTAGAATTGCTAAACAAGCCGAGTACTATAATGCTGGCACAATAGAGTTTTTAGCCGATCAAGAACATAATTTCTATTTCCTAGAGATGAACACACGTCTTCAAGTAGAACACCCTGTTACAGAACTAGTTACAGGAATTGACTTAGTTAAAGAACAAATAAAAATTGCTGCTGGTCAACCATTAAGCTTTACACAATCAGATATTCACTTACGTGGTGCTGCTATTGAGTGCCGTATTTATGCTGAAGATGCAGAAAAAAACTTTATGCCTAATCCAGGCCGTATTACTAGACTCGCTCCTCCTAGTGGCCCAGGAGTAAGAGAAGACAGTGGTGTTTATGAAGGTTTTGAAGTCCCAATTTATTATGATCCACTGCTTTCTAAATTAAGCGTATGGGCAGCAACAAGGCCTGAAGCCATAGCTAGACTCGGTCGTGTCTTAGATGAATATGCTATTGATGGTATTAAAACAACAATTCCATTTTTTAAGGAAATTCTTAAGCAAGAAGAATTTATTAAAGGTGATTTAGATACAGGTTATATTGAACGAAATTGGCACCCTAATAAATCAGATTCAACTGAAAATAAAGAGCTAGAACATTTAGCAGCATTAGTAACAGCAATTCATCATAATATTAACTCTAAAAAAGTTACTACTGAAAGTAACACTACTCAAAAACAGTCTGCTTGGAAATTAAATGTACGTGCAAAAGGGCGAGGTTTTTAGAAAAAATGAAACTAGAAATCGAAATTGCTGATAAAACTCTTAGTATTGATTGGGAAGAAAATGATAGTATAGTAAAAGCTACTATTGATGGAAATAGCTATGAGTTAACTTTAATGTCTCCTACTAGTAATGTTTACACTTTACTTTTTAACAATAATGTTTATGAACTATCAGTTGAAACAAATCCTTTAAATAATACAGTTAAAGTAGCTGATAAGGTATTTACTACTAAAGTTGTTGACCGCAGACAACGTGGACGCAAAACAGACAGTGCCACTTCAGGAACACAAGCTATATCTGCTCCTATGCCAGGGCGAGTTGTACAAGTGCTTAAAAATGTTGGAGATGAAGTTAAATCAGGTGAAGGTGTAGTTGTTGTAGAGGCTATGAAAATGCAAAACGAGCTAGGTTCGCCTAAAAATGGGCATGTCACCACAATTAAAGTTAAAGCAGGCCAAACAGTTGTTGCAGGAGAAGTATTAGCTATAATAGAGTAAATACTTAGTGATTTTGTAGGGCATATTTTGGAGATTTATAAATGTCAGAGTTTGTTAGAGTTGCAAGAGCTAGTGATATTACATCAGGAAAAAGTAAAGTCATTGAACTTAATGGTCGCCCAGTAGTTGTGTTTAATCAAAATGGGAAGTTTTCAGCCATTGATAATATTTGTCCTCATAAGGGTGCCCCACTAAATGAGGGGGTTTTTATGGGAACTATGATAGTTTGTCCTTGGCATAGCTGGACATTTGATATAAATAGCGGTAGTTGTATTACTAATCCAAGAGCTAAAGTGTCTTGCTTTGAAGTCAAGATTGAAAATGATGAATTATTTCTAAAAGTGCAATAGACTATTAATTATTTCTTTTTATTATCACCAAACAAAGTAGTTATTGTAGGTTCATTATAAGGTGATTCTCTATAAGCCTTGTTTTCTTCGGGATATTTGTCAAACAAAGTAGTTATTGTTTGTGTTTCTGGATTTCTATAGGCATTAAGTTGTTTTTCTAAACTATCAAAAAGTTGTTTTAATAAAATAAAACCTTGTTTTCTAAAATATAATAAAAATAAAACAATTATAGGAATACCTATAGATATAAACATTGCTAATAAAAATCCAAACAATGTTTCTCCAAACAGATTAATTGTAAAACGTAGTACAGTAGATGCATATAGAATTGCTAGTATAGTGCTTAGCCCTTCTTTACAACTATTACTTCTATTACGTTGATTTGGGTTATCGTTTAGTAAAGCAAATCTAGGCGACCAAAGAGATCTAATTATTTGAGGTTGTGTTGTTAGTGCCTTTTCAACTTGCTCACATCTTAAACAGGTTTCTGTTTTTGGGTCAAAAAAGTCTGATTGATGACAAACTTGGCAGCGTGTAGCCATTTTTTCTGTTTTTACTTTAAGACGATTAATTTCTTGTTGCATAAAGTCTTCCATTAATTTGACTAAATAATTTTTTTGCTAGAAGATACGTGTTTTTAGTTTTATAGTTTCCAGTTAAAAACTAAATCTTACACCTAGTTGTAATTGTCTAGATGAAGTTGCATCGCGAAAACGGTCTGGAGTAGCAATAAATCTACCATCTTCTTTTGGTGGAAGATTAAAACTTCCGTCCGAATTAGGCAAATAAATTCTATTTAAGCTTAGGATATTTACCCGATTAAAGAGATTAAACGCTTCAAGAGTTAGATTAAATTGATATTTATCCTTTAAGCGAATTGAACGTGTTAATCTCATATCAAAAGTAGCAATCTTTGGTGAGATCCCTAAATTACGCCCAACTTGAGCAGGACGATCGCCTGGAGGGTTATCACCATTACGGTTTACATCTACGCCTGCAAGTAAATTAAATGGACGACCTGAGTTTATTGTAATAATTGCAGATAAAAGAAAATCCTTAAGAAAAATATTTTTACTATAACCAATATCTAAAGTCCCACTAGCTACAAAACGATGTGGGACATCATTAGATGAGTAACTTCTTTCATTACGTAAATTTAGTGAGTCTTGCAATTCTTCTCTATCAGCTTGAAAATCTACAAAATTATCTAAAGCCTTAGAGAATGTGTAGCTTACAAGTCCTCCAAAGCGATTAGCAAATCTACGATTAAGCACAAAACTAACCCCATGATAGTAACTATCTCCACTACCTTCAAAACTAAATACATCTCCTCGATTAGGATCTACTCTTCCAGCAGGATCACCTAAGTCAGGGCGTATAATGGGATTAATATTTCTACTTAAAAGTATATGTAAGCCTCTTACTAACTGATAGTTAATAGTTAATGCCATATTGTTAGTAATAGAATAATCAAACCCAAAGCTAGCTTGGTGTGAATAAGGATTCTTAAAATTTGGGTCTGGCAAAAATATTCTTACAGGAAAGCCTGTGTTACTGAGTTCAGAAGGGAATTGTCCTGTTTCAGGAAAACGATGTCCAGGTTGAGCAAAAGATTTGATTAAAGCTTGATTAATGGCTGCTTGCCCTGGTCTAGTAGGGCTACCCAAGATAAGTAAAGCTGTTTTTGTTTTAACCCCATCAATAACTCTAGTTGCAAGAATAACGCCTCTTTGTGTTACCCCATAAAATAAGCCATATGCGCCATGAATAGCTAATTTATTATTTTTTAGTGGAGACCAGGTAAAAGCAATTCGTGGGCTAAAATGATTACCACTAGTACTAGGAAATGGATCGTCTAAACCCTCTCTATCATAGCGTCCACCTAATTTTAGGGTAAAATTTTGTTTTATTTTAATGTCATCTTGAGCAAAAAATGAGAGATAATTTGAGGTAATATTACCAGAAGGATCGCCAAAACCTTGAATAAATGCAGCTGGAAGTGGTAAATCACCTACTGCCCCAAAACCAGGGATAGTTCCAAAAGCTGTAGTTAAAAAAGCTTTTTGTAGAGGGGTACGCAAGGTAGGGTCAAAATTTTGAAGTGCACTAATAGAGGGAAGCCCAGGAATACCTGTAGCTTGAGCAAAATCTATAGCTTGAAAAACTGCTAGCCCTCCATAAATTATTGGCAAAGCCGTTCTATCTTCAGGTGAATCACTAAAATTAAGATCCACTCCAAATTTAATATTTTGCCTATTTGTAGATAAAGATAAGCTATTAAAAACTTGGTAAATATTTTGTAGTCTGGGTTGTGGCAGAAAAGTGTTACGCCCAGCAAATATCAAACCTTCATCAGAAAAAATATTAAGCAGTGGCCCTTGGTTAGGATCAAGACTATCAATTGCTTGGGAACGTCTAGCATATAAAAATCTTGTTTCCATTACTATTTTAGGCGTAAGTACTGATATGTTAGAAATTGCAAGAGCATCGTCCCGCAAAATCCCTATACCGCCAGTACTACGAGCAACCAAACCTCCAAAGGGCTGTAAATTTTCATCCTTGCCTCTAGAAAAATTGTAACGCAAAGAAAGAGTATTTTTACTATTTAACTGGCTTTTTGTAGAAATTAACAAGCTATTATTAATTTGCTCAAAAGCAACATCACCATTGTCAGTAGGAAAACCTAAGCGTTTAAGAGAGCTTATAGCTTGATCGCTAATAGTAACAAAGTTTGTAGCAGTAACATCTAGTCGCTCATAAGAGGTAAAAAAGAAATGTTTATTTTTTACTATTGGGCCACCTAAAGTAAAACCATATTGATATTGTGAAAATTGTGGGTTAGTACGAGCAAAAGCATTACGAGCATTTAAGTCTTGATTACGATTAAATAGAAAAGCTGAACCATGAAAATCATTTGTTCCGCTACGAGTAACAATATTAACTATACCTCCAATAGCTCGCCCATATTCAGCAGAAAAGCTATTAGAGAGTACTTGAAACTCTTGTACAGCATCTTGACTAAAAGTTGAGCGTACAGAAGAAGAACCTAAGTCATTATTATCAAGACCATCAATTGTAATATTGTTTTGGCGAGGAGTTTGACCATTAAAAGAAAGCCCACTAGCTGCGGCTGGGCCTTGAATTGGAAGGCGGTCAATATTTACGCCTGGAGTAGTAAGAGAAAAATCTAGGAAATTACGTCGATTTATTGGAAGGTTTTCTATTTTTTGTCTATCAATAGTAGTACTTACTTCTGTTTTATTAAGGTCTAGAATAGGCGCTGTTGCGTTAACTTCTATGATCTCTTGGTTTCCACCTGCAATAAGTTCTATGTCTAAACTAAGAGTTTGACCTAGAGTTAATAGGACTTTTCTTATTTGTGGAGTAAAACCGTCTACTTCTATTTTAAGTTCATATTCTCCTGGAGGGAGTAAATTAATAAAAACTGTTCCTGATTCATTAGAAAGGTTTTCTCTTTCTAGTCCTGTTTCAGTACTTTTTATTTGGACTTTTGCCCCTGCAATTATTGCCCCAGAGCTATCTTTTATAGTACTCGAGAATGCCGAAGACGTAGCTCCTTGACCCATTACATTAGCTATTAAAAAAGAATAAAAAAATAACCAAACGCTTAACCTATAAGCAGATTTCCATTTCATAAAGAATACCTCTAGGCATTATTAATTTATTAACTTAGTAATTTAATTAGAGCTAATTAGAATTTCTTCGGATAGGTTAACTATATATGGATGGTTGTTTTAGTCAATAGCCAAAAAGGGCTTATCAGTAGCTACTAAGTGGTTTATTAAAGTGGTTTATTAAAAGTTAGGTAAAGCATTTCTAAGGCTCTTTAGTAGATTCTTAGAAATGCTTTTACTTCTATAAATTAGCTTACCGAAAATTTTAAACTTATTTGGCAATTAATACTAATAGCCCTCTACCGTGTAAACCATAAATAGTGTTTTCGCCACCAATAAATATTTCACTACCTGGATTAACAGCATTTCCATTTACTTCATTCCAACTAGAGCTATCCATTACACGATACCAGTTTTTACCATTGCCCGGCCAAGGTAGACGGAAATTTACTAAATCCTTCCAACCATTATAAGCAATGTAGATTGAACTTGCAGGATCGCCAAATTCTGTGCCATCCAGTCTATAAGCAAGAGAATGGTTATTAGGATTATCAAAATATGCAGCATCTGCAACTCCACCATCAGGTTTGAACCAACGTAATTGCTCCATAACATTAGAGTTATTATCAACACCAGAATAGAAGTTAATAGGTCGCAGTGCAGGGTGAGCTTTACGGAAAGCTATCATTTTTTGTGCAAAATTGTAGAAGTTGCTTTGATCAGCAGTTAAAGCATAATTGAGCCAATTTCCTGGAGAATCTAAGTTATAAGCATTATTATTACCTTTTAAGGTACGTAAAAACTCATCTCCTCCATTAAAGATAGGTGTTCCAGCATTTAGCATTAATAATCCAAAACCTGTACGTGCTGCTCGACGTTGATCTGCTGCAATGCCTGCTTGATCCCAACTATCATTAATGCTTGCACCCCCATCTGATGGGCCATAAGGCCAAGGTTGGTTATTATTTTGAACATTGTAGCTATAAACATCTTTTAAGGTAAAACCATCATGAACAACTAAATAATTAACGGAATTCCAAGGTTTACGGCCATCATCTCCATAAAGATCAGAAGAGCCTGAAAAACGTGTAGCTAGTTGGCCTGTAGTTATAGGCTCAACATCAAGCTTGTTTTGTGATTTTCGGATAGTATCACGATAAATTCCATTCCACTCTGACCAGCCAGATGGAAAACCTCCTACTTGATAGCTATTACCGCCTATCCCAAAAGGCTCAGCCATAAGATCAACTCCTGAGCCACCATTGGCTGCACGAGGAGAAAGATCACGAGCAATCCGATTTAATGCTGTTGCTGGATTTAACTTGTCAAAATTAAAACAACCATGTTCACAAGTATTGCCTAGAACAGTTGCTAGATCAAAACGAAATCCATCTACGCCTATACTATCACGCCAATAAAGTAAAGAATCTACGATTAAATTTTGTGCTATTGGGTTTAGAGTATTAAAGTTACCGCCAACTCCAGTGTTATCCCAAGAAGACTGAAAATCAATAGTCAATGAATTATAAGTAGGGTTATCTAATCCTCGCCAACAGATAAGGTTATAAGTATTTTTATCTGTGGAGCTATAAGCATAGCCTTCGCCTGTATGGTTATAAACTACGTCAACATAGACCTTAATACCATAATCATGAAAAGTCTTTACCATGTCCTTAAATTCACGTGTTGGGCCACCAGGGGTTTTATCATAAGAATATCGACGATCAGGAGCAAAAAAATTAAGAGTTGCATAACCCCAATAATTGTCTCCATCTAAATTGCTGTTTGGATCTATATCATTACTATCATTAGGAGATTCATGAACAGGTAAAAATTCAACTGCTGTAATGCCCAAACTAGCTAAATAGCCAGCCTTCATTGCAGCCCCTTTGTAAGTACCACGAAAAGCAGAAGCAATAGTGTTATCTTGTTTGGTCAAGCCTTTTACATGGACTTCATAAATAATTTCATCTTTAAGTGGTCGTGTGGGTTTAACACCAGTGCCTACAGTGTTAGCTAAGGTTTCAGGAGCTAACACCATACTCTTTGGTGCTTTTGTCCCAGTATCTATGTTTCTATATAGTGGGCCAGACGCATAAATTGTGCCATCAGTTTGTGTTGTAGTAACAGGGTCATGGCTTATTTCTAAACTATAGGGATCAAGTAGTAACTTGTTGGGGTTAAAGCGGTTTCCACTAGCATCTACATCTGTGACAAAGCCTACAGAAGACCCTTTTGTCCAAGTAGAATTGTAAGGCCAGTTTGGCCCCCAGGCACGATAACCATAATAAATTGTCCCTGTTAAACCATAAGTGTTTTGTAAAGTTGCTACAGAAGCAGTTTTAGACCAAATATTGTTTGCTGAGTTTTTAGTTAAAACATATTTTGCCTTTTCTTGTAAACCAGTAGCAGTGCTATAAAGATAAACTTCTATACGAGTAGCCCGAGAAGAATAAACATTAAAAGTTATGTTTGCTTTAGTTGCATCATAATAAGCACCTAACTGAGAAGGGTTAGCAGTAACATTGTACTCTGTAGTATTCCCTCTTTTTAATTGCTCATACTGCTCAGTAAATGCACCAACGTCTTTTATTAGCAGATTAAAAGCTGAAACTAGTATAATAACTAGCAAAATCGATAGATACTTTTTACTTAAAGTAAAAGAGTAGATTTTCATATAGACTTTTCCTTTTCAAGATTTTTAATTGAAAATTGTTTTATGAATTTTATTTTTCGAAAATATTTTGTATTGACTTATGCGAGCTTTATTAACGTAGCTTTAATAATTCAATAAAGCTACTGTAGGGTAGCAAACATATATTAGAATAGACAAAATTTTATCGCAACGCTCATGCGAGGGATTAGAATAAAGATTCGAATCAAGTTTACTTGACTAACCTAGATATCTAAAGTGACAGTACTTTACCGTTATAAATTTAGTATAAACTTTCTGTAAAAATTATTTTCTTGGATAACTAGTTATCTATTCTTAGATAGGCTAAACTATCCATTAGATTTTATAATTTATTTCTAACACTATATTGGAGCGTAACTGTGGCTGTTTTTGATAATTTCTATGAAAAGCTGAGGAAAATAGTTAGTCCAGGTGATGAGATCATAGAAAGTGCTGATTCAAAAACCATACAAAAAACTACTCCAAAACCTGAATCAAATATTAGCCAATCAAAGAGTCAGCCTCCACAACTAGTAGAGGGCGAGGATTTTTATTGGGAAGGGCCTTATATGGTCTTAAACGCTAAATACCTATTTAAGCGGGGCTATTGTTGTGAGTCAGGTTGCCGCCATTGCCCTTATGGATTTAATAAAAAGTCATCCAAAAAAACTTAAAACTTAAAACTTAAAACTTTTAATTGTTTATGCCGTACCAACTCCTCATATTAAGTATTAAAGATAGAAAAAGTGAATATTTTATAAGAAAATACATAATAGAAAAATTTGAAATAGATTCTTCTAACGCTCAAATTTTGCTTTCTAAAACTCCTGTAATTATTTCTGAATCTGAAACAGTTCAAGAGTTAAAAGAATTATCTAATGAACTAAGCGAGTTAGGCGCAAGCACACAAATTAATCAGCCAAACATTAGGTTTTGCTCTACTCATATTGACCAAGCTACTACGGCCTTTTGTCTTAAATGTAGTGTTGCAATATGTATGCGATGTGATAAAGAAAACAAAACTCTTTGTATTAACTGTGCTCCTAAAAAGCAGATTCGTAGAAACTGGACACGCTACCGTCAGGCTTTTTCTTTTAGTGTTTTACTTATCGTAATTGCTATAGCAGGACGAGTTTATTACCAAGATCAACGTAAACTTGATTGGGATAGAACCTATAATGTTGCTTTAGTACAAGTAGTTAATGGGACTAAAAATAATACTGAACGAGCGCTATCACCTTTTGGTAAAGAATTACTCCAACAATCTCTTGAAAAATGGTTTGAAAATGAAGCAAAAAGAGTTTATAAAAGTGATATTAAACCATTTCGGTTTGAGTTACTTGGGCCTATATTTAGTGAATCCCCCCCTCCAAGTCTACCAACAGAAAAAGACAGCTTTTGGACAAAATATAAACAGACTTCTGCTTTTATAAATTATTTTAATGATAAACTTACTCAGACAGGAGTGGCTCAAAACCAATTTGATGTAAAACTCTATCTCTATATCTATCCAGCAGATGCAGGTTTAGGTTATGAAAAACAACATTCTGTAGGAACTACTAGAGGTCGTTTTGGAGTAGTTTTTTTACCTATAGGAAAACAATCGGCTGGCCGAACCACTTGTTTAATTGCTCATGAAGTCCTACATACAGTAGGAGCAAGTGATAAATACGATGATAATCACTTAACAATTTTTCCTGATGGCTATTTTGCGCCAGAAAAACGCTACCCACAAGAATTTGCTGAAATTATGGCTCTAGCAATACCTATAGAGGGTACAAAAGAAAAAGATGTTGATAGTCTAGAATTAAGTCGTGTTGGAGAAAAAACAGCAGTTGAAGTAGGTTGGAAAAAGTAGTATTTTTTTAGGCTTGTCTTATGAAATATAACTTAAACCTCAGATTTTTCTGAATTTATAGTATATTTATTGGCACACCATAGTTTTACTTCATAAGGTAAAAGAATTAAGCCATTATTAGATACGGCTTCTAATATTTCTCTTAGTTCATTTTCAAAAGAAATTTTTGTTTCTTCTTTAACTACATTACGGACATAGGAAAATGATTGAGTAAGCCCAATAAAACTTTCAATAGAAAGTTCAACAGAATGTGAAAAAGTATGAAGTGTAATATTAGTAAAGAGTTGAGATTCTTCTAGTATTTTTGTCCAATTATGTGCTCTATAAGCTAGTTGGTGTTTTGGATTATATTTTGATATTAAGTCTTCTACTTTAAGTAGATAAGAAGCTTTTTCATAATCTCGGTTATTCCAATAGATGGCAAGCCCTCCATTAGGTTTAAGTATACGAGAAAATTCTTTTAAGGCTTTTTGGCTATTAAACCAGTGAAAAGCTTGAGCACAGTTAACAAATGATACCGAATTATTTTCTAAAGCAATTTCTTCAGCACTTGACTCAAGAAAGGTCATTGGTAAATTTAGTTCTTCAGCCATATTTTTAGCAATAGCAAGCATTTCTAAACTAGTATCTATACCAATTACAGGTATTCCATGTTTAGCAAAAAAGCTACTAGATTTAGCTGTACCACAACCCACATCTGCTATAAGGCTATTTTTTGATAGGCTAAAAAACTCTATTAATAGCTCAAAAAGGGCTTCTGGATAATCAGGACGAAATTTATTATATTCTTTTGCACAGGAATTAAATTCTGAAAGCATAAAAACATATTATCATCAAAAGGACAAAAAAGTCATGCAAGAGTTAAAAATAAAACGCCTTAAAGATACTGCAAAATTACCAATAAGAATGACTTCAGGTAGTGCTGGGCTAGATCTTTATGCTGCTCAGGAGATTACAATCCCTGCCACAGAGCTAAAACAAGATGGACTAGTTGAAGTAGGAAGAGCCGTTGTTTCAACAGGTTTAGCAATGGAAATACCTGTTGGAATGGTTGGTAGAATTGCTAGCCGCTCAGGTCTTTCTATAAAACATAATTTAGAGGTTGGAGCAGGATGGATTGATAGCGATTATAGAGGAGAGATTTTAGTAGAAATAAAAAATTTTAGCGCTCGCCCTTTCTTAGTAAAGCTTGGCGAGCGCATAGCTCAGATAGTTTTGTTAAAATTAGGAGACTATGAAATTTTAGAAGTTGAGCTTATTAGCAGTAGTAGAAGGGGTGTAGGTGGTTTTGGTTCGACAGGAGTTGATTAAAAATATCCCCAACATTTTTCCAAAATTTATTAGAACGTTCAAAATGTAACCCTACTAACCAAGAATCTCTTTGGCGACGTAGCCAACAGACTTTTCCACTAGTTTGATTTGGTATTAAGTTTCCACAAGTAAAGATTTGTAATTGTTGGCCGATTTTTAATTCATGGTTAAGTGATATGCAAGCACCAGAGAGGCTAATATTATTTGTAAGGGTTATTTCTACAAAAAATTTGCCTAAAGAATCGTCGCCTTGAATTCTTAAAGGCAATTCTTTTTTATGGCGTAATTCTTTTCTTCTATTCTGCTTTGTTGTTTCGATCATTAAAACCTATCCTATAGTTAAAGTTAAGGATTTGGGCTTTGGTTATAAAAGCGTTATCGCATTTTGAAGTATAGAAAGGAGTACGAACCAATTTACCAAATCGTTCTTAGTAATTTGTTTTCTTGAAGGCAACATACTAGCAAAAACTTAATTTTATATGTAAAACTTTAATGAAATTTTTATGCCCTTTTAATACTAGATTAATTTCATTAGAAAAATTAATTCTTATAAAACAGGTCTTTAAGCTTTATCAAGACTATCAAAGCCATTAAAACCTATTAAAACCTATTAAAAACATAAGGAATTATCAAAATGCAAGGTTTTATTGCCTGAACTAGTAAAAATTAGTATTCTTATCAAACTAATATTCTTATCAAACTACTTTACCTCTTTATACTTTATAAAAAATAATGGCGCTTAAGTAATTTCTAGCGTGGTTGTAAAAATTTCTTTAACTTGTTCTAAGGAGATTAAATAAATAGCTTGAGTGATAAAAAAGATGATGATTTTGAGTTGATGTTAGATAGATTTGCTCATTATTTACGCTCTCCCCTTACCTCGATTAAAGGGGCTGCTAGTGTCCTTAAACAAACTCAAGTAAATATAGATGAAGAATCAAAGAAAGAATTAATTGATATAATTAATGATGAGTCTGAAAGGTTAAATAAAGTAATAGGAAAATTATTATGGATGGCGCGTATTGAAGCAGGAAAAATTCAAGTAAACTATACACAAAATAATTTGTTATCTATTGTAAAATCTGTTAGATATAAACTAAAAGAAATATTAAAGAAAAATAAACTATCTATAAATATACCAGCAAATTTTCCTTTAGTATCCCTAGATAGTGAGCTTATAGAAGAATGCTTATGTTTTTTACTTGAGAATTGTGTAAAGTTTTCACCTGCTGGAAGTGAAATTTTAGTTAGTGCTTGTCAAATAGAAGATAAAGTAAAAATCTCTATTATTGATAAAGGCTGTGGGATTAAAGACGATAAGCAAGAAGAAATATTTAGCAAATTCTATCGCCCTACTCAACAACTTGATCAACTACCTAGCGTAGGTATGAGTTTAGCTATATGTAAAGGATTAGTTGATTGTCATAAAGGAACCATTGAATTAAAAAGTAAAGTTGGACAAGGAACAAAAATTGATATATTATTACCTATTTCTATCTAGCTAATAATAGTTAATAATTTAGATAATTAGATAATATGAATATTCTTGTTATAGATGATGAAATGCAAATATTAAGAACTCTAAGGACTTCTTTAAGTGCCTATGGTCATAGAGTAGAAATTGCTTTAGGCGGTCAAGCTGGCCTAGATTCAATAAATGAAGAGATGCCAGACCTAATTATATTAGACCTTTCAATGCCTGGGATAGATGGCTTTGAAGTTTGCCGACGTATTCGTAGCTTTTCAAAAGTTCCAATTCTTGTTCTTTCTGCTAGAGAAGCAGAACGTGATAAAGTCAAAGCTTTAGATAGTGGAGCAGATGATTTTGTTAATAAGCCTTTTGGTATAAATGAATTGCTTGCACGTATTCGTGCTATTATGCGTAGAATTAATGATTCTACTTCTGATGTAGGACATGTTTTAGTAGGAAAACTAGACCTAGATTTTGATCGACATATTGTTACCTTAGATGGAAAACGACTAAAACTTTCTCCTACTGAATATAGCTTGCTAAAAACCCTAGCTGCTAATGTTGGGCAAGTAGTTCGTCATGAAACACTTTTAGCCCGTGTTTGGGGTGCAGATTATAAAGCAGATAATGAAAATTTACGTGTAGCTGTAAACCACCTTAGACGAAAAATTGAAATAGACCCGTCTCAACCTCGCTATATAATTACTGAACCTTGGGTTGGATACCGCCTCTGTGATCCTAGTGAAGATATTCAATAGATATTCAATAGATATTCAATAAAAAATAAAAAAAATAAACATTTTTTGCCTCTATTTATAAGCCTACTATTTTTATACTAAATTGTAATCCAAACAAAATAATAGAGTTATTCTTTAGATACTAAGAATAATTCTTAAGCATTTAATGAAGAACTGTTAATGAAACTTTAATGTCTTGTTTATTAGTTATTAACGCCTACAGTGTTATTCTAGTTTTGCACTTGATACAAACAGTTTCAACCTAATAAACAATTTTTGAGTTTTAAGGAGATTATTAAACATGATGCCACAAATGAGTCCAGTAAAATTTGAAAGCAATCTTTTAACCGCTCGTGAAAGCGAAGTCTTAAAATTAATCGCCGAAGGCGCTACTAGCAAAGAAATAGGGCAAAAATTAGGAATAAGTTATAAAACGGCTGATGCTCATCGTGAGAATATTAAAAAGAAATTACATGTTAGTTCTATTGCTCACTTAGTACGTTATGCTATAGCTATTGGCTTAGTGAAGCCTGAGTATACCCTTCAATAAGGGTTAGATTAGTAATTGTTAGCCTCCTACAAGTTTATCCCTAGTTAAGTTGTACTCCCATTGTTAAATTTTATATACAATGGGAGTTTTTGTTTTTCTTACCAAGAAAAAATAGGATTATCATAAATAAAATTAGTAAAAGTTACTGTAAGACTAATGTCTAGTGCTTTAACATAGTGCCACCATCCAGCAGGAAGAAATAACACTTGTCCAGGATTTAGAATACCTGTAATTACATTAGCTCTTTGAAAAAGAGGAAATAGATCAAAATTAGGGTTTTCACAATCAACTTCACTAAAAACTGTTAATTGATTGTAAACTAAATGTGTTTGAGTAGGTGGAATTAGCTTAACTAGTTTTCGCCCTAAAACTTGTGCCATAAAAATATTTTGCCGATCATGATGAAGAGGTGTTATAGTTGCTGCTGGCCCAAACCAGAAAAAAACTTCACTTGCTTTATAATCTGGTCTTAAATACTCAGGAAACATTTCAATATCATTTAGTAAGTTTTTCATATTAGGGTTTTCTATTACATGGTTATTAGCTGTCATATAAAAATCATTTGTTGGACTTTCTTCTAAAACCATATCCACATAATCAGAAAAACTAATTTTTTTCTTATGATAATCAGAGTTTTGTTCATAAATTGGATCAGAGTTACGATCTACTTGTATTTCTACTATTTCATTACCATAATTTGTCTTAAAATATTCTGGTGTCCATAAAGACATAGCTTTCCAATTTTTCATCATATCGTTAAGAACTACTGGGCGATTTTGAGAATAGTAAAAATCTAAAAATTCTCTTTGAGAGAGATCTTTCTCAAAAAAAATTTTTCCATAAAAAGAAGCTTGACTAGCTAAAGAGTCTTGTAAATCCATTAATGCCTCATATTTTCTTTTTTTCTCTGATAAATAATAAGCAGATTTAATATAAGGATGGTTGTGTACTTGTTTTAGTTCTCGATTAATAGCAGCTTTAGAAAAACCTTCTATAGAAAGTCTTTCAGCTATGACTTGATCAGATATGCCTAATAAAATATTCTCTGCTACCCATTGCTTCCAATTAGCAGGTAGTGAAGTTTTAAGAGCACTATTCATAGTTGATCCTCATGATATCTAAATTAAGTTTGTTGTGATAATGTGGTATGCAAAATTAGAAAAAGCCAAAATCTTTTTAATTTTTAGTTCTTGCATTTTATTACACTTTAGAATAATGAGTGAGATAGAAATAGCTTAATATTTTTAGAATAAGTTTCTAAAAATTTCTAAAATTGAAGGATAGATAACTCTATGTCAGATATTTCAGATCAAGCCTCGTTTATAAACTTGCTTAAAGGACTAAATCCTTCACAAATAAAAGAGCTTTTAGCTCTTTTACCTATTCCTATAATTTATAAACAATATGAATCATTATATATTAATAGTAATGTTACTAGGTTGCTAGGCTATAAAAGCCAAGAGCTTTCTACTTTAAGTGATTGGATAAAGATTTGCCCTAATAAAGAGTTTGCCTTAAAAAATGCACCTCAGGTTTTACCACTTCTAAAAAAGGATTTAACCAAATGTTTTGTTGAAATAACATCATATAAAAAAGATACTTTTGAAATTTGGTGCTTACAAGATGTTACTGAATACTTACATTTAGAACAGTATGCTAAAGATAATGAAGCACAAATAGCTAACATTATCGCTTCAGCAATGGATGGCATAATTACTATAGATCAAAATCAAAATATTATACTTTTTAACAAAGCAGCAGAAGATATTTTTGGATATAAGAAAGAATATGTAATAGGTAAATCTTTAGATTTGTTAATACCTAATCGTTTTCATGAGGCTCATAAAAAACATATATATAATTTTGAAAAAACAGGTGTTAGCAACCGTCGAATGGGACATCTAGGCGAAGTTATAGGTCAGCGTATTAATGGAGAAGAATTTCCCCTAGAAGCCTCTATTTCACAAGTTAAAGTAGCTACACAAATTTTACATACAGTAATTATTCGTGATATTACTGAGCGTAAGCGGTTAGAAAATGAACTACGTAAAGCTCAAGAAGAAAAACTTGCCCGTAAACAAGAACTTTTACTAGATTCTTACAAAAATGCAGATGTGCTTTTTTCTGCATTAGTCGAAGTGCTGCCTAATATAATTTTAGATGGAAAATATCGCCTAGAAAATAAAATAGGTAAAGGTGGTTATGGCGTAGTTTATAAGGCTACACATCTAGCCTTAAATAGACCAGTAGCTGTAAAAATTTTTCGTCCTACTGCCTCAAATGAGAGCGAAGAAAATCTTAATCGCTTTCGCTTAGAAGGCATTTCTACTTGTCGCGTTAACCATCCTAATGCTGTTTCTATCTTAGATTCAGGGGTTTCTTCTGAAGGAATAGTTTATTTAGTTATGGAACTTTTAGAAGGTCATTCTCTAGCAACAGAACTAGATATGGTCAGAACTCTTTCAATAAAACGCTGTTTAGAAATCCTAGTCCCTACTTGCCAAGTTTTAGCTGAGGCTCATCGTGCAGGAATAGTACACCGTGATATTAAACCAGATAATATTTTTCTTCATAAAACTCATGATGGTGAAATGGTTAAAGTTGTAGACTTTGGCATAGCAAAATTCTTAGATAAATCCTCTGGTATGATAGATTTACAAAACCTTACTATACAAGGAATTGTCTTAGGCACACCTATTTATATGTCTCCAGAAAGATTTAGTAATATGCCTTATGATGGCCGTTCAGATATTTATAGTCTAGGGGTAATGTTTTACCAAATGATATCAGGAAGCCCACCATTTGATATGACTGGGGCAGGTGGAATTTTTAATTTAGCAATTCTTCATTTAAGTAAAACGCCTGAACCCTTAAAAATTCTTGATCCTGAGGTTCCCCCAGTTATAGATGATATTATTCGTAGGCTTTTGAGCAAAGAACCTCAATGTCGGCCTACTGCTGAAGAATTAGCACAAGAACTACAAAAACTCTTACGTAGTTTGCCAGATAAAGAATTAAATTATCATTTTATAGGCAAATTTCGTTATGGTTCATCAACTACTGATACAGTTGTACTTTAGCTATATTGTTAAATAGTAAAATAACTTAAGATATAAAATTATTATCTTTTTTGTTTTCATAAGACCAAGTATTATTTTTTTCTTTATTATCTCCTAGATAATATTGAGATTTTACTTCACTAAACTCATAAGTATTTTTAACAGAATTAGTAGAATTTCGTAGCTTGCTAACAAAATTTTCTCCCATTGATGAGCCAATCAAAGTTGTTATAAATGCTATTAAAGAGGCACCTAACATTTTAGTAAAGCCATACTGATAAAATGTCATAGGAATAAAAAAGGTAATAATATACATTAATAATATACAAAGAGAGGCTGCTATAGGGGGTTCCCAGATTCGTTTTTTAGATATCATACCAATAAAAAAGCCGCCTAAAAAATAAGCAGCTAGATTTATTAAACCCATTAATAGAAATCGTAAGGATATTGACATAAAACCTGATACATATTTTTCAAGAAAACTTCCAATTAAAATTTCTGTGGTAATAAATATAGCCACGCTAAGAGCTATCCAAAAAGTAGATAATTTACTTTCTTTGTTCTTCATATAATAAAATCTCCTAGATTGGGTTTGTGTGTAACTATATTATAGAGATAAGCTAAAGAAGGTTAGACTATTTTATAAAAAGAAGTCTTAAGGAGTCTTAAAGAAGTTTTTTGTTTATAAAAAGATTAAAAAAACCCTGTGTTTCCACAGGGTTCTGAGAGGGTGTAGAAAGAAACCTATTCTTTAGCTTAGTTAACGCCTACTGCTGTCCAAGATTCTTTTACTTTTTGGACTTCTACAGAGTTTGCACCATAGAGGTCAGTAGCAGCATTAATTGTAGCTTGGCGTGCTTGAGCAAAGGTTGTGCTAGGAGTCATATACATACTTAATGCACGGTAGAAAACTTTTAAGCCTTTTTCCATACCAATGCCATTAGCTACTGAAATACCTGAGGTACGATTTGTACCACCTTGTACTAAAAGATAGAATGCATTGTTGGCAATACCGGATGAACCGTGTACTTCTGTTTGTCTTGGATAATCACGATAATTATCAATACTGTAGTTATCTCTTGTTGGGTCATCCATATAGCGTAGAGCATCGCCTGTTCCATTAGCAGGGGTAAATGCATCTTCGCCTACTTTCCAATTCCATTGTCTTCCACCTTGCTGAGCTGCATACCACTCAACACCAGTACCAAGAATGTCAGACATTGCTTCGTTTAATCCGCCAGACTCACCATTATAAATTAAACCAGCAGTACGTTCTGTTAATCCATGTGAAATTTCATGACCTGCAATATCAAGGGTTGTAAGTGGGCTAAAGTTTGTGCCATCGCCATCACCATAGTTCATTGTTGAACCATCCCAATAAGCATTATTGTAATTACTTCTAATATGTACATTAGAAATTAAAGCTTCACCATTTCCATCAATAGAATTACGGCCTAAAATATTTTTATACATATCCCAAGTCATACGAGAGCCATAATGTGCATCAATACCAGCTTTAGCACGAGCAGGATCTCCAGACTCGCCCCAAGTATTATTGTTATCACGAAAATCTGTTGCTCCTGTACCAGATGTGCGATTGTTAGCATCTGCTGTTCGTGAACCACCGCGAGAGGCATCTCTCATTGAAAATGTACCATCAGCATTTCTAGTAGTAGTCATTGGTACTTGACCACTGTAAAGAGAAGATCCTGCTCCATCGCCTGTAGGAGTTGGAGTAGGTGTAGGAGTTGGAGTAGGTGTAGGAGTAGGTGTAGGAGTAGGTGTAGGAGTAGGAGTTGGAGTTGGAGTTGGAGTTGTATTCTTCTTAGAAATAGTTAAACCCCAAGAATTAAATCTACCAGTATCTTGAGCAGCAGTATCTTGAACAGTCATTTTCCAAGAACCTTTTATTGATTCTCCAGGGAACATAGAAGAGAGATCTAGGTTAGAAAGCTTAAGGTTATCAGCAGAACCACCAGCTTTATTGCTAATAACAGCTTTCTTACCAGAAGGAGAAGTTAATTCTACTACTAGGTCGCCGCGATAAGTGTGATCAATATCTAAATTGAGTTTAACTGACTCAGCCTGTCCGTCTTCTGTAAAATCAATAGTAGAAGTTGTACTTCCAAAATCAGCTATAGGTGTATTTGGTGTAGCAGTTTTTGTAATTACACTAGGAGTTGTTCTAGGATTACCATCTACTGATAGATTCCAAGATTTTAATGTACCAGTATCTTGATTAGCTTTATCCTCAACAATAAGCGACCAATCGCCTTTGCTCTTTAAGCCATTAAAATCTGCTGGATTAGCAGAAAATACTAGATTATCAGCAGAACCGCCTTCACGGTTCTTAAGTATTACTTCTTTACCTTCAGGTGAGCGAAGTTTAACAATTAAATCACCGCGATAAGTATGAGCAATATCAACATTTACTTTAACACCAGTAATATCTAGGTCGTCATTAATAGTAATTCTTGAGGTAGTAGCTTGATTATCATTAATAGGTGCATTTGGAGTAGCAGAACCAGTTGCAGTTAATGAACGAGGAGCCGTAGTACCTTTACCTGCTAGTAATGAACCAGCAGCTTGAGGGCGAGAAGCCAGTGAGCCATCAGGCATTACACGACCACGAGAAGCTGTTGGACTGCTAGGGCGATTACTTAGATTATTGCTATTGCTCATCCAAGGTGGAACAATGCCAGTATTATTACTAAGAGCAGAGCTTTGGCTATTTTGTATATGTTGTGGGACAATACCTTGATTACCATTAGCTGCGCCTGTGGCATTTTGTGAACCGCTAGTAATTCCAGCTTGTGCTTGTGCTGTTTGGACACAGTGTGGGCAAAGAACTGGTAAAGCGTTAAATTGATCAATTATTTGACCTGATTTAGCATCAACAAAATAATTCATCTTAGATGGTGGATCGCCTGCTAGGTTATCCATTTTAACTTGATATGCAGTGTGATAATTTCCATCACTTGCTTTATAAACTAAAAGTTCAGCACTAGGAGTAGAAGTTGCTGGCCCTTGAAATTGTTGGCTAGCTGCTCTAATTGCATCATCGTTAGTTAAACGAGGGCGAGTATCTAAAGCAGCAATAGTAAATAATCTATCTTGATCACCGCTTACGGATCTAACGTTACCATCAGCACCTAAGTGTGTTACTACTTGCTCACCATAAACTTTTAAGCCGTTATAAGTACGATCCATACGAACGTGCATCATTCCTAATTCATCTTGAACAACTGATCTTGGAGTCATTTCTCTGCCAGGATTACTTGCTGCTACACTTGCTCTAGCAGCGCCCATTGAACCTAAATAATTTAAACTGGTCTGAATAGCTTTTTGTGCTTCAGGGGTATTTAATGCTACTTCTCTTGAGCTAGCTCCACCAAGTGGGTTAGCAGGGGTTCTTATTTGAGCAATGGGGTCTCCAACTATTTGTTGGTCATTGTTGTTTGTGTCGCGAATAGGATCGCCAACGATCATATTATTTACATTATTTACGGCCATGAAAATCTCCTTTAAATTAATAAGTTAATATAGCTTTGTGTTATTAACTTTTACTTTTTTAAGATTGCTTTGAATAATAAATGAATAGTGAGCTTTTCTGAATGAATCGCCATTCATCTTATCGGGGATTGCAGAAAATTTGTTGCGTTGATAAAAAGAAAATATGCAAAAACTTATAAATTTTTCCTAAATGCTAAGCTACTAAATTATTTAGGATAATATTAAGTTTTATTAATTAAGGGAAGTAAGAGAAATAATAAAAAGAATAAGTATTTTAAGAAAGTTAAAATTTTTTACCTGATCTATTATGTTCAGTACTAACTATAATATAGCCACCTTCGCGAATTGGTTCAGATAAGTTTGTAGTAAGCCTTGGGGTTTTGTTTGGTTGTATTTGCGTTTCTACTTGGGAAGGCTTTTTATTCTTTATTCCGTGTCGAGTAAAAATATCTAGAAATTCTTTTTTGTTTTTTAAGTCTGTCGGCATAAGTATAGCTATTTCTTTAGTTTCTGAATAAAGCCTAAAACAAGGTATTCCCATACGATTACGTTTTTCTAGCAGAGATATTTCTGACCAATTAAGATGAACTTTTTTATTAGGATAAATATAGGTATAGCCTGTTATTCCAGTAGGTGTAATTACAATAGGAAAATAGTAAATATGTGCTAGTACAAATGGGATAGCTAAAATTGCTATAGCTGCAATTAACCCAATTATTAAGAGCAGATGTTCATAATTAAAAATAGGATAGCCATTAGCTAGTTGTGCAATTGTAGTACAAATAAGAATTGCTAAGGCTGTGTTAACAAAGGATATTCTTAGCCAAAGTAGCCAAAATGAACAATGAAAAATTTTTTCTGTAAGTTGTTTTGTAGGCATTGTTATAATTTCTAGCTTAATTTATCAGAAAGTTTTCTAGGGATTAAGAAAATTATAATCGCTTAAAATAAAAAGCCCAAGAAATATTTCTTGGGCTTAGAATAAAGCAAAATTATTTACTAATTTACTTATAAACTTAGAAAGTATATCTAGCACCAACTTGGACTTGGAATGGTGAACCAGCAGAATTATTCTTAAAGTAGTTACCATTATTGTCACGAGTTTGGCGGAATGTTATTGGTGGTGGTACAGAGACTAGTCTTCCATTTTGGAAAATAGTTCCTGGGCCAAATGTTCTATTATTAGTAATTTGAACATTGTCAAAGTTAAGTAAATTAAACATTTCTATTGAGAGTATTACTCTACCTCGTTCATTAGGAACCTTAAAGCCTTTTTGTAATCTTAAGCTAATATCAGAGAAGCTAAAATTACGGAAGGAATTACGTTTAATTTCTTTTCCATTGATAATAGGTCGTTCATTTACGTTTCCATCTCTGTTTAAATCTTGTCCTACAATGGCACTGAATGGAGCAGCAGAAGTAAATCTAGTTGTTGCAGAAATCTCAAAACCATAGGGTAGGTTATAAAGACCATTCATAGTTACTTGATGACGTTGATCTAAGCTAGAGAAATTATACTCATTAGATAGATTAAATGGGTCTGAGTATTGTACAGCAGCAAAGTTTCTTTCATTCTCATCATCACCATAGTTTGTTGATAGAGTGTAATAAGTATCAAATACAAACTTAGGTTTACGAATATTAAGTGAAAATGTTACCGCACGATAAAGAGAACGTGAAGAAGATTGTTGAGAACGAACTACAGAAAATCTAGGATCTAAACGAGGCGTTGAAAAAATACGTCTTCCAGTTTGATCTAAAACAGGATTTGCTAAGTTAACATCTAATAATCTTTCTAGTCTAGTAGTGTTAATATAAGAAAACTCTACACCACTAACAATCCCTGGAGCAATTTGGTGGTCTACACCAACATTAAATTGAACTGAGCGAGGATTTTGAAACTCAGAATCAAAGAAAGATACTTGTAGTGCACCATTTGGGCCAGCAAATAATTGACGGAATTGATCATCGCTAAATACAGGTAAAGTACCTAAGTTTGCTGTTGCAAGATTAATACCACCTCTCTTAAAAGCAGCATCAATTGCAGCAAATCCATTTAGTGTAACGTTAAAGCCTAAATCTAAATTACCACCATTATTAGTTATAGCTTGATTAAAGAGTAGTAATGGGGTACGAGCATAGAAAAGACCGCTACCTAAACGAACAACAGTTTTACCTTTATTACCAATATCCCAAGCAAGACCTATACGTGGGCCGTATTGTTCTTTATCATCAGGAATGTCACTTACTTGGTTAGCACGAAATTGTGGACTAGTAGCAGGAAGTAAATCTGGATTAAGTGTCATTTCATAACGAAAACCTGCATTAATAGTAAAACCTGCAACAGGTCGCCATTCATCTTGAACATAAAGAGCTAATTCTTTTACAGCTGCTTGAAATACACCACTACCAGCAAATTGACGATATTGGGCTGGTCTACGAGCAATAAAATCACTTAAGCTATCAAAACGATAAACTCCGCCTGCATCACTTCTAAAAATTTGGTCTACAAAAGCACGGTTAAAGTCAAAACCAAACTTAAAAGTATGTTGACCAGCAACTAAAGATAGATTGTTTGTAACTTGGTAACGATCATCAAATTGCTCAACAGGAAGAAATGCGCGACGGCCATAAGTACCAATGGTAGCACCATTATTACGAACTGTAACTTCTGGGCCAGCAGCATTGTTTTTACGTGGACGTTCTTCACGAGCAAATTGAAAACGAAGCTCATTAAGTAATTTGCTAGAAATTATAGAGGTTAATTGTGTTACTAATGTGTAGGTACGATCTCTTTCAGTTCCATTGTTAGAAAGTGCGCTGGTAGTAGTAGCTTGTAGTAAATCACCTACAGTAGTAGCATTATTAGCTTTGTTATTGCTAAAGTTAAAGCGAGCAGAAAGGTTGTTATTACGTAGAAGTTGATGATCAACACGTCCTAAAATAACTTGAGAGTCATTAGTAGTAGAAAATTGTTCTTCTGGAGCAATGCCTATTAAAGCTTGTGCTGCTGCACTATTACGGACATTTTGAGCATCAAGACTTGAAAATAGTACTCTTACGGGTTGGTTTACTTTTTGGAAGTCAAGAGCAGTAAAGAAGAAAGTTTTATTCTTTACTATTGGGCCACCAAAAGAACCACCAATTTGTTGTTGACGAGCTAGACCTTGACGGTCAAAAGCATCTTGTGCTGTAAGAGTTTCATCACGGATTAAGTAAAATGCAGAGCCATGAAATTCATTTGTTCCTGATTTTGTAATTACATTAACTACACCACCAGTAGAACGACCAAATTCTGCGGAAAAAGTATTACGGGCAACTTGGAATTCTTGGATTGCTTCTTGGCTTACTGTAGGAGCAAAACCAGAACGTTCACCGCCACGAATACCACCAAAGAATGGTTGGTTATAGTCTGCACCATCAATATTAATATTGATATTAATACCACGTTGGCCTGATATAGATAATCCATTACGGGTAGGTTCAACAGAAACCGCAGGAGTTAAAAGTAAAAAGTCTTGAAAGCGACGACCATTAGCAGGTAAATCACGAATTTGTAAGTCATTAATAACTTCTTGTGCAGAAGTACGGCCTGGCTCAAGGTTTAAGTCTGATGAATTAGCCCCATTAACCTCAATTACCTCGCTAGTTTCTGCAACTGTTAAATTAAAACTGGCATTTACTGAACTTCCTAAAGTCACCAAAATATCTTGGGACGCAGGAGCAAAACCATTTAACTTAACTGTGACTTCATAAGGGCCTGATGGTAGTAACGGTACTACGTAAATCCCTCCGTCATTAGTTACTGCCTCACGGGTATAGTTTGTGTTTAGGTTACGAACAGTTACTTCTGCACCGCCTAAAGCGGCACCTGTTGAATCAAGTACCTGTCCGGTGATCTGGCCTCCTGTTGCTGAAGACTGTGCCAAAACAATTCCTTGTAAAGAGCAAAAAGTCGCAACTAACAAGAGGATAGATACAGCTAAGCGCGCTAGGGTATTATTTGCCCATAGGTTAGCTGAGAACATAGTAATTTCTCCTCCTCTCAATCAAAAAAAAGGTAGAACACATTTTGATTATTTTTAAACCCTGGAAATTTTTTTGCTTAATTATGGTTTTGAAGTAAAAAACATAACTATTATATTAGTATCGATTAAAAAGGTCGAGTAACAAAAGCGTTAAATGCTAAGTAGATGTGAAAAAAAGATTAACTTGAATAAACAAAACTCTTATGGCGAGCCTAAAGAAGGTATTTTTACTAGGATGCTATTTAGTGGGATTAAGAGGAATAATGTAATTGAGGGTACTGAGCTAGATGTTAAAATTGCCGGGTTGTTTTAAGATCTAGCCCAATAAAAGTCTTTATAAAAACCTCTCACTAGATAACGCGGAAAAATTTTTTAGATTGGTGAGAAAAAATAAAAATTTTTCCGAAAAAAATAAAAATTTCTCTAAGGGTAAGGAATTAAACATCTTAAAGAATGTGCTGCAATATCTGTTATATAAACTCTACCATCACTTGCAACCCCAATTCCCGATGGATGCTGGAACTCAGCCAAAAGAGCATTCCCATCTAAATGTCCTTGTTTAAGCGATCCTGCTATTTGAGTAATAACTCCTTTTGGGGTAATTTTTTTTACCGTATAGTCGCCTACATCTGTTACCCAGCAATTTCCTTCTAAATCAACTGCAATTCCTACAGGTTGTTGCAAAAAAGTATTACTACCTTCAGGTGGTGTAATATCTGCGCCTGCAAGGGTTCCAACTCTTTGAAGCTGTGTAATATAGCGTATGGCGCTATTATCAGCGTCTACTACATAAATATTTCCAGCTACATCAGTTGTAATAGCGCTAAGAGTTCCAAAACGAGCTTGTGCTCCTGTCCCATCCCAAAGACCAGATTCAGCACCTCCTGCCCAAGTAACTACGCTTCCAGTTCGGCTAATTCGACGTACCTTATAACGGTCGACTGCAAAAATATAGCCAGAAAAATATGCTACATCTCTAATTTCCTCAAATGAAGCTGTACGGGCTTCGCCTTCGGAATGCTTTTTAGCTCCAGACCCAGCAAGTGTTGTAACTTCTAAATTTCCATCAATTTGCCTAATTAAATTATTTCCAAAATCAGCGATGTATAAATTTCCATCTGTATCAAATGTAAGTCCGCGAGGGTTAAGAAATGCTGCTAGTGGAGCTAAACCATCTTGAAAGGTACTAATGCTTTTTCCTCCAGCAATCGTACTTACTTCACCAATAACACTAACGCGACGAATAGCATTATTTCCAAAATCAGCAATAAAAACCGATCCTTGACGGCTAATAGCAATTCCATTAGGGCGGTTAAATTTGGCTACCTCTCCCATCCCATCAATAAAACCTGCATCTAGACCACCAGCAACCGTTACTACTTGATATTTCACAAAACACTCCTTCAAAATATTCGTAAATTTACTATGTGGAAAATTAAACAAATATGAGCTAAAAATATTTTATTTAGTTTATCAGAAAATAATTTCTTAGACTTGTCTTACAAGCTAGTGTCAAGTTAGTCTAAAAATTTCCTTAAAATAAAAACCTTAATTTTGGAGAGATAAGCTAAATATGTCAAAAGCTGCTGATTTACGAATAATTATTTTTCTAAGTCTTGTTGCAAGTGTTTATGTTTTAGCTTTTGCAACTCTTATTCGCCTACTTTTAAATAAATTAGGCTATATTCAGTTAACTAATAGTAAATGGGGAAGGTATTTACGTCGAATAAGTTTAATAGCTGCTTTTTTAGGGATTATTTGCTTTATTTATGGGTTTGTAGAACCTTATCTGTTAAATGTCTCTTACGTTAAGTTAACTACAAAGAAATTTTCTAATGGCTCAAAACCACTAAAAATAGCTCATTTTTCTGACCTCCATAGCGATCCAACACCACGTTTAGAAAACAAACTTATAAGCCGCATTGAAATAGAAAAACCAGATATCATTGTTTTTACAGGAGATACAATTAATTCTACAGAAGCTTTAGAAGTAGCTAGAGATTTTTTTTCTAAACTCTCTAAAATAGCTCCAACCTATGTTGTAAAAGGTAATTGGGATAGTTGGTTTTGGTATAACCTAAATTTATTTGGTGAAACAGGAGTTAAAGAACTTAGATCTATCAGTGAAAAACTTACCATAAACAACAATTCTTTTTGGATTACAGGTGTTGCTGTAGGGCAAGCAAATCAAGTCTCAAAACTTATTGAAAAAATCCCTAATGAAGATTTTTCTATACTTTTATATCACTATCCTGATGAAATAGAAGATCTTGCGGGAAAAATAGATTTATATTGTGCTGGTCATACTCATGGGGGGCAAATTGCTATGCCTTTTTATGGGGCGCTAATTACTTACTCTAAATTTGATAAAAAGTATGAGTCAGGACTCTACAAAGTTAAAGACACTTGGCTTTATGTTAATCGAGGTATTGGAATGGAAGGAGGAAATACCCCTAGAGTAAGGTTTTGTTCTAGACCAGAACTGACTATAATAGAAATTTATCCGGCTAATTCCTAGCTCCAAATAAATTACATTATAGCCACTAAATAATTTACTTAGGCTTAACTTAATGCTAAATCAAATAATATCTCATTATAAAATCCTTAAACCTTTAAGCATTAGTCAAATAGCAGAAGTCTATTTAGCAGAAGACTTAAAACTAAAAAGAAATGCTGTTCTTAAATTAAATAAAACCTTAACTGATTCTGATAATAATGATTATATTCTTGCTGAAGCTCAAGTTGCTGCAAAATTTAATCATCCAAACATTGCTGCTATTTATGAATTAGGTAAATATGCTAGTTTCCCTCACTCCTCTAGCTTTTCTTATATTGTGATGGAATATATAGAAGGAGAAACTCTTAGCCAAAAAATTCCTAAGAATCTAGATATTGCTACTATTCTTGATTTTGCTACTCAAATAGCCCAAGCCTTAAAAGCTATTCATGCCTTTAATTTAATTCATTGTGATATTAAAAGTTCCAATATAATTATTACAAAAGAAGGAAATGTAAAAATATTAGACTTTGGGCTTGCAAGGCTTATAAATAAAGCTAGTAAGCTTGATGGAACAGAAAAAAATAATGTTTTAGGTACAGCAAATTATATGTCTCCTGAACAAGTTTTAGGAAAAGAATTAGATGAACAAACAGATATTTTTTCACTAGGAGTTGTAATTTATGAAATGCTTACAGGAGTTTGTCCTTTTGATGGAGAAAATCTAACAGAAATATTTCATTCAATTCTTGAAAAAGAACCTACTTTTCTTGCAAATTTTCGCAGTGATATACCTTTAGAGCTTGAAAGAATTATTAGAAAAACTTTAGAAAAAAACAAAGAAAATCGGTATAAATCTGCTGAAAATATAATTTTAGACTTAAAAAAACTTAAAGAACAACTTAAGCTAAAATATTATTCACCCTATAGAGTTTTAGACTCAACCCTACCTAAGCAAATTGCCTTTCGTGGCTTAATGCCATTTCAGGAAATAGACAAAGACTATTTTTATGGAAGAGAACTAGAAACCCTTGCTATATTTGACAAACTTAATCACAGTGACTTTAGATTTGGTGTGATTTTTGGTGATTCTGGATGTGGAAAAACTTCTTTAATTAAAGCTGGAGTATTACCTAAATTATGGGAAACAGGCTATTTGCCCCTATATTGTCGTTCTTATAAAAATCCAGTAACAATAATTTTAGAAGATTCTCAAAAACATACTCAAATAAAAATTCTTTCTAACGAGTCGCCAATAAATTATTTAGAAAGAGTTAGTAAAGAACTTAACTCAACCATTGTAATAATTTGTGATCAATTTGAAGAGTTTTTTATAAATTTTCCCCAAAAAACAGAACGTGAAAGTTTTATTTCTTTTGTATCAAATACTTATAACCATAACCTAAATATTAAGTATCTTTTTTTAATAAGAAGTGATTTTCTTTATCTAATTAACTCTGAGTTTGATAGTAAAATCCCTGATCCATTAAAGAGTTCAAGGTTATATAATTTACAAAGCTTTAATGAAAAACAGGCTAAAGAAATAATTGAAAAATCTATAAAACAAATAGAATTAAATGTTGAAAAAAAGTTAATTGATTATATAGCGAAAGATCTAGCTTTTAATGGAAATATTCTTCCTTCAGACCTTCAAATAGTTGGAGAACAATTACAAAATAAACAAATTCTTACCCTACGTGAGTATAAACGCTTAGGTGGAAAAGAGTCTTTAATATATAGTTTTCTAGAAGATATAGTTAAAACTTTTGGAGATAAAAAGGACGCTCAACTATTTTTACACAGTCTAATCTCTGATGAAAGCACCCGTCTAAGCCTATCTATTGAAGAGATTTCTAAAAAAATACATCAAAGCAAAGAGAAAACAAAAGAGTTATTAACCCTATTTGTAAACTCTCGCCTTGTTCGTGAAATTCAAGATGAAGAGCCTTTTCGTTATGAACTAATGCATGAATACTTAATAGGAAAAATTAATCAAATTACTGGTAAAGTAATTAGTCAAGTTGGACGTGCTAATAGGCTTTTTCGTCAGTATTTATCAAGCTATTCTGTAGATAAAGACACCTCTATCCCTATAAATAATCTTTGGTTAATCTTTCGTTATTCAGATCTTAAACGTGGTGAAACAGAAAAAAATTTACTTAAAAAAAGCTTACTTTTAGCTACAGCCAAAGCTAGTACCTTAACATTTACATTAGGTCTAATTATTAGCTTACTTACAGCTATTTTTTCAGTAAAAGAAGAATGGGAAAGTTTTTCTCTTAGCGATGGACACAAGGCCGCAGTCTTAGAGGTTGTATTTTCTCCTGATGGTAAACTTTTAGTTTCTGTGAGTGAAGACTCTAAAATTATCGTATGGGACTTTCTACTACGTAAACGCTTAACTACTTTAACTCAACATTTAGGCTCAGTCAAAACTGTTGCTTTTTCCTCTGATGGAAAAATGTTTGTAACAGGAGGTGTTGACCATAAAGTTATTGTTTGGGACTCTACTAGTTTTAAGCAAATTGCACTTTTAGATAACCCAAAAAATATTGCAGGAGTTAGTTTTTCACCTGATAACGAGTGGCTACTTTGTTCTTCAGAAGGCGATTTAGTAACAAAATGGGAAGTTAATAACTGGAAAAATACTCAAGTTATGAATATTACAGTTAGTAGCCGTAAGTTTCTTTTTTCTAAAACAGGTAAAGAGCTTATAGATTCAACAGGTGCTATTTGGCAGCTTGAAACTGGAGAGCAACTAGCAAAAAGTTTTACTTTTATAAATGGTTATGGGGTAACGATTTCTCCAGATAATACAAAAATCGTAGTAGTTGATGGTAATGGGATTGTCAGTTTTCTAGATTTTACAAATAGAAAAGTGCTTAATAGATTTGCTGCTCATCAAGATAATGGACGTGTAGCTAGTTTTTCGCCTAATAATAAATTGATTGTAACGGGTGCTGAACAAATAATTTTATGGGACGCGATAACACAAACAAAAATAAGCCGCTTAGAGCATACTTCTATAGTTTGGGATGCAGTCTTTTCACCTGATGGGCGCTACTTAGTCTCAAGTCATGGAGATGGGGCAATTATTCTTTGGGATATAGAAGAAAAACAAAAAATCGCTAATTTTAATGAACATAGCGCTCCTGTTGGTGCAGTAACTTTTTCACCTAATGGAAAATTATTAGCTTCGGCTAGTGATGATCGCTCTATAATAATTTGGAATATTGAAAAAAGCTTAAAAGAAATAGTTTTATTAAGTCATACTTCGAGAGTAACAGCCTTAGCCTTTTCACCTGATAGTAAATCAATTGCCTCAATTGATTTTTATGGGACTTTAATATTTTGGGACTTAGTTCAAGGCAAAGAAAAATGGGTTTATAGACAAGCTCCTGCTCCTAGCCATTGCTTAGCTATTTCTCCTAATGGATTATGGATAGCAACTTCAAGAAATGTTCACTCAACTATTGATGGAAAAGTTATTGCCAAGTTTTCTGAAAACTATGGAGCTAGATTTTCTCCTGATGGGCTTAATTTAGTCTATGTCTCACCTAATGATGAAACTATATCTTTATTAGATACCAATAATTGGCAAGAAATTCAAAAGCTACACTTAAGTAAAAACTTTTTTTTAACAGTTGATTTTTCTTCTGATGGTAAAAACTTAATTACTGGTCAAGAAGATGGAACATTAAGACTTTGGCAAAGTAAGCCACTTAAGCAAATTGCCTTGCTTGGAAAACATTCTGCTAGAATTAAAGCAAGTATTTTTTCACCTGATGGTAAAAAAATTGTCTCAGCTAGTGATGATAAAAAAATTTCTCTTTGGAATGCAAAAACTCAAAAATTTATCTCCTATATTGATTCTCATAATGCGCCTATTCTTTCACTAGCCTTTTCACCTGATGGAAAAACATTAGCTTCTGGTAAACAAGATAACTCTGTACGTATTCACAAATGTTACCAGACTTTATGGGGGTATAAGCTTGATCAGGATTAAGTAAAACTCATATGACAAAACAAACTAATCAAATAAAAAGCCTTACAACAACTTTGTTTGAGTTTCTTAAACAAGAGGAAAAAGCTTGTCAAGAACAAATTTTATCAATAATAGAGCTAATTAAAAATATTCAAGGTAGTTCAGCAGACCGTAGACTGCAACGGCTAAATACTCAATTAAAAGAGCTTAGAGAGCACCTTAATTTGCTTATAAAAATCCTTAAGGAAGATTTTGTTGCTAAAATTAACTTTCAAATAGATGAATTAAATGAAAAATTAAGCGATAACCGCCTAATTAAAATATTGACAGAACTTTTTCAGACAAAACCCTTATCATTAAAGCAGTTTTGCCAAACTCTACTGGAAAACTTAATTAAGCTTATAAATGCCGAGAAAGGCTTAATAGTCTCTTATTTACCTGAATCAACAGAGGCTAATATTATTGCTGCTTATAATTTTCAAACTACTAACCTAATAGTTGAAGAATATAGCTTTAGCCGTACTTTACTTAGAGAAGTGTTTGAAAGCCAAAGCCCATTGCTTTTAGAAAACGTTTCACTAAACCCAACATACTCTAAAGAAGAAAGCGTAAGAAAATATCAACTAAAATCAATTATCGTGCTACCACTTAAATATGACGAGCGTGTAATAGGCGCTTTTTATTTAGCTAATGATGAAGTCCCATCAGCTTTTAATAAAGGAGATTTAGCCTTACTAGAGACTATAGCTAGTTTTACTATTTCCTATTTCCATCACTCTCGAATGCTCCCAATAGTCTTTGAACAAGGCAGTAAAGTTATTTTGGATTCAAATAAAGCATCAAAAGAAATTATTGGGCAAGACAAAAAAATGTTGTCCTTACTTGAAATAATTAACCAGGTAGCAGACACAAACGCAAGTGTACTTATTCAAGGCGAAAGTGGTTGCGGAAAAGAACTTTTAGCTCGTGCACTCCATTTTCAAAGCTCAAGACGACAATTTCCTTTTATTGCAATAAACTGTGCTGCCATTCCTGAAAACTTATTAGAGTCAGAGCTTTTTGGCTATGAACGAGGTGCTTTTACAGGCGCTTTTACCCGCTACGCAGGGCATATTCAACAAAGTGATGGGGGAACAATATTTCTTGATGAAATAGGAGATCTAGCCTTTTCACTTCAAGCAAAAATGCTTCGTTTCCTTCAGTCAAACGAGTTTCGTCGCTTAGGAGCCAAAGAGACTACTAAAGTAGATGTTAGAATAGTAGCCGCAACAAGTAGAGATCTTAAAAAAATGATAGAGCTAGGAGAATTTCAAAAAGCTCTATACTATCGCCTTAATGTTGTTCCCTTGGAAGTTCCCCCACTTCGTGAACGTAAAAGCGATATTGTCATACTTACAAACTACTTTTTAGAAAAATTTTCTGCTATTTATAAAAGAACTATATATATTGCTCCTGAAGCAAATGAGTGGCTAAAAGAGTATGACTTTCCTGGAAATGTACGCGAGCTTGAAAATATGGTTCATCGTATGGTTGTGCTTAATAAAAATAACTTAATAGAAATAAAAGACTTACCTCAAGAAATACTTGAAATCAGCTTAAAACTAATTAATCTAAAACGAGATCCACTTTATATAACTCTACAAAACCCTCCAACTAGCTTTCAAGACCTACAATATCGTAGGGAAGAACTTAACCGCTTACTATCTAAGCAAGAAAGACTTTTAATTGAGCAAACAGTAAAAGAAGCAAATAATAACCTTACAGAAGCAGCAAACCGTTTAGGCATCCATCGTGTAACTCTACATAGAATTTTAAGAAAAACTAAAAATTAAAATAAATTATTAAAGTCCTACTACTGTAACAAACTAGTTACAACTAAGAATTTTACTCTATCTATGTTCTTTAGCTTTACTAACTAGTATCTGATTTTTAATCAACTAGATAACTTATTTAAGGCGGTTTCTTAGTTGTAGCATTACTTGTTACACTTAAAATCCTACTTTTTCTTTAAGACTTTTTGCTTACCCATTTATTTACAATAAGATAGATAAATAGCATAAATACTTATCCATATGGCACGAAGTTTGATTATATAGTTTCTAAACCGCTATATCACAAGTTTCTCTTCTTCACCAAAGTGTTTTTATAAATGGAGTAAAAGAGACAATTTAACTTTTAACCTAGGTTTCTAGATTTCTAGTGTAATTGAGTGATATTACCCTAACACTTTGAAGAGTTTTTTGTTAATGGTTTAGCAGTAACTAATAAAAAACTCTTGGACTTAACTAGAAGATATTACTTCCAAACTTTCTTATTTTTACCGGTTGAAGAAAGGCAACCTTGATAGTTTCTACCCCAAACTATCTAAAAATACTACTGTGCAAAAAAACACTTTGAAAAACAAACAAATAATGTTAACTCTTGGGAGTTTTCTACTATTAATAGTAGGACTAGTTTGCTTAAAAACCCTAAACAAAGAAGAAATTCAAGCAACCCCTCTTAAAAAACAACCCTTATCAAAAAACAACCCAACTCAAACATTTAAACCTACTCAATCAACTCAAACTTTAATAGAAGAAGCTTACGGTAAATTGCCATTAAGGTTTGAGTCAAACAATGGACAAACTGATAAACAAGTCAAATTTATTTCTCATGGAAGTGGCTATAGTCTATTTCTCACAGCAAATAAAGCCACTCTAGCCTTAAAATCTAAAGAAAAATCTAAAAGCGCTGTTCTAGAAATGGAAATGCTTGGCAGTAACTCTTTGCCTAAAGTAATTGGAATTGATCCACTCCCTACAAAAAGCAATTACTTTATCGGCAATGACCCAAAGAAATGGAACACTGGCCTGATAAACTATACAAAGGTTAAATACCAAAGTGTTTATCCAGGTATAGATTTAGTTTACTACGGTAATCAAGAGCAATTAGAGTATGACTTTGTTTTATCTCCAAATGCAGATCCAAAAGAAATAAGGCTTGGATTTAATGGTGCAAATAGCTTAGAAATAAATGACCAAGGCCAATTAATCCTACATACTCTTGAGGGCGAAATTCGTCAGCATAAACCCATTATCTATCAAGAAAAAGACGGAATTAAAGAAACAGTTGAAGGTCGTTACATACTCAAAAATGAGAAAGAAATAGGATTTGAAGTCGATAACTATGATAGAAATAGACCGCTTATCATTGATCCCATACTCTCTTACTCTAGTTATCTTGGAGGTAGCGGTGCTGAAGGTGGTACTTCTATTGTAGTAGACTCAGCAGGCAATGCCTATGTTGCAGGTGTAACAGCTTCTAGTAACTATCCTACTGTAAATGCCTTGCAACCTAGTTTTGCTGGAGGTGTTAATGATGTTATAGTGACAAAAATTAACCCTACTGGCACAAGCTTAGTTTATTCTACGTACGTTGGTGGCAGCAACAATATTGATCAAGGTTTTGGCATTGCACTAGATTCTACTGGTAGTGTTTATGTAACAGGATTTACTCAGTCAAATAATTTCCCTACAGTTAATGCAATACAATCAAGTAACGGTGGTGGAGCAGATGCTTTTCTATTTAAGTTAAATCCTATGGGTAATACGCTAGTCTACTCTACTTATCTAGGTGGTAGTGGGTCTGATAGTGGTTCTGGTATTGCTGTAGATTCTCTTAGTAATGTTTATGTTGTGGGTGGTACTGCTTCTGGTAATTTTCCTATAACTCCAGGAGTCTTACAAACTACTAACTCTGGGGGCAATGGTGATTTTTTTGTAACAAAAATAAATGCTTTAGGCAGTGCCTTTATTTACTCTACATATCTTGGAGGTAGTGGTCTTGAGGCTGGTGATACAGTTAGAGTAGCCTTAGATTCAAGTGGTAATGCTTATGTAATTGGTGCAGTAAATTCTTCTAACTTCCCTACAGTAAATCCTATACAACCAAGTAATGGAGGAGGTTTAGATGCAATTGTAGCAAAAATAAACCCTTTAGCTACAGCATTAGTCTATTCTACTTACTTAGGTGGAAATAATGATGATTTAGGTTCTCGAATTAAGATAGACTCTGGTGGAAATGCCTATATTGCTGGATTTACTTTTTCAAACAATTTTCCAGTCCTAAACCCATTTCAAGCAACACGCGCAGGTAATTTTGATGCGTTTTTATCAAAATTAAACCCAGCAGGTAATTCTTTAATTTTCTCTACTTACCTAGGTGGTAGTAGTAGTGATATAGCAAGTGGTCTTGAGGTAGATTCTTTAGGCAACATTTATTTATGTGGTAGCACAGGCTCTACAAATTTTCCTGTGATGGATTCTCTTCAAATGACTAATGCAGGTGGTACAGATGGCTTTCTTGTGAAATTTAACCCAACTGCTAGCACGCTAATCTACTCTACATACTTTGGCGGTAGCGCAGAGGATATTTTTGCTAACCTTACCATAGATACAGCAAAAAACCTTTATTTAATAGGGTCTACTACTTCTAGTAATCTTCCTACTACACCAGGAGTATTTCAACCTATTTATGCAGGTGCGCCTGGTTTTCCTGGTGATTTATTTGTAGTAAAAATTTCTAATGTAGTTGATTGTCAAGATTTGCAAGAACAAGTTGATATGCTAACAGAAGAAAATACACAACTTCAAAATCAAGTCCTTACACTAACCCAACAAAATAGCCAATTGCAAAGTATGGTAAGTAGCTTGACTCAAGAAAACACTCAACTCCAAAATCAATTAAATACAGCTAATCAAACTATTGCAAACTTACAAACCCAAGTCTCACAACTCCAAACCCAAGTTGCTACACTAACTCAACAAAATAGCCAATTGCAAAATCAAGTAAATCAGCTTCAAACAGAAAACACTCAACTTCAAAATCAGCTAAATAGTGCAAATCAAACTATTACAAACCTACAAACGCAAGTCTCACAACTCCAAACCCAAGTTACAAATTTACAAACTCAAGTTGCAAACCTCCAAACCCAACTAACAAATGCACAAGCCCAAATTACTCAACTTCAAAATGAGCTATCTATTATTAAATCTCCTACAGAGCAAGTTGATAGTTCAATACAGTCAGTTCAAACTCTTTTATCTTCAGCACCACAAAATGCTCAAAGTGCATTACAAGGAGCACTTAAAAAACTTCAAGAAGCTAGAATCTCACTAGCAGTAGCAAACCTAGAACAAACGCTAAAAGATATTAAAGCCGCTCTACAAGACCTTAATACTGCTGCAAATAAAGGAGTTAACACAACAGCAATACAAATGGCACTGGTTGAAGGTGTAGCTATAAGAGTACAAAGAGCAGTAAGTGATGTTACAACTATTGTTGGCCGCAATAACCAAAAAGTTCAAGAAGCAACAGCTTTACTACAATCAGGACAAACTCTTCTAGCTCAAGGTAAGTTTAAGGAAGCTTTAGATGCTTTTGAAGATGCACTTAAAAAGGTTTCTTCTGTAAAATAAATACTATAGGTAAAGTCTTAAGCTACAAAAAAGAATTTCTTTATACTAAAACGAAAAAACCGAAGGTCTAGACCTTCGGTTTTTTGTATATTACTATTTGTATTAAATATTGTATATTCAAGTAATTAGTAGGAAAATAAAAGAAGGGACAACCAAACTTAACCCAGCGATCTCCTGACCTACTATAGTTATTTTGCTCTATAGTGGAAATAAAATAGGACATAGACAAACTAACACTACATATCATTATGTAAACGCTAGTTTAGAAAATGGCTAAAAAGGCTACTTTGTTATTAAACCAATTTAATCAAACTCTTGATGAAACAGACTCGTTACGAGAAACAATTAACTAAAATAGTCCAAGTTGCGACCTAAGCAAAAAAGTTAAAAGAAAGAGCTAAGACAAAAAGAGCGCACTTAAGCTCAAAGCCTTTAGAAGTGACAGCATGAATGCTTTTGGGCAACATGCGTTCAATCAAAGAAAAAGAAGATTCA
>JACQZQ010000127.1 GCA_016213785.1 Acidobacteriota bacterium | reverse complement strand
TTGCTTATAGCGATTTTCTAGCTACAAATAGTAGAAGTAGCCGTGTTTCTATGGGTTATACCTTAAGCAAAAATATTTTTGTTAAAGGCAATCTTTTCTTTACAGAGCGTTTTAATGTATTGAGGGGAGTTGAAAACCGTACTTCTAAACGCATACAGTTAGATATTAATTACAGGTTCTAAGTAATTAAAAAAGTTGTTGAGAGATATAACTACCAAAAAGCTTTCCCTAGAGGTGTTTAGTTATTTTCTTAACAACTTCTCTATATTCCCTCAACAGGGTTTTCTCCATCACTTTTGCCCTAAATAACGTGAGTTCAATATAATTAAAAGCAAGTAAGAGGTAATAAACTTATAGTATAGGCAATCGAGTTGAAATAATTCGAGGAAGAGTAGGAAAACATCATTTTTACTTTGCTTTTTTAAAACTACTTTTTTTATCTCAATAATAGTAGGAGACCATAACAAAGTAGGGCAGAATGAAGCTGCTAGCAAAGAAGAAAATGGTTGTAAGGGGGGATACCAGTCTTGACTAACAAAGTAGTTGTATATACAATCAAAATCAGAAAGAATGAAGTGGTAGCTGACGTATGCAAGTGATGATTAACAAGATCGCTAGCGAGTGCGTTGCCGTTCGGCTACGCATGCTGAATCGCGTCATTACCAACATCTATGATGACGCCCTGCGGTCGCTCGACCTGAAAGTGAGTCAATTGAATATTCTTGTCGCTGCCGCCAAAATGGGTACGGCTCGCCCGATTGACGTTTGCCAACATCTGCATCTCGACATTTCGACTCTCAGCCGCAATGTTGAACGAATGAAGGCTCGCGGCTGGCTGGAAGTTGTGCCTGACAAGGATGGCCGCTCACAGCCTTTTTGCCTGACACCGCAAGGGCGTGAGCTTTTGGAAAAGGCGATTCCAGTCTGGAACGAGGCGCAACAGCAGGTCAAAAAGGTTCTTGGGGACGAGTTCGTGGAGCAATTGAATCAAGCCATGAAGCGAGTCAGCAAAGGGTTAGATGTAAACTAATTTTTTTTGCCAGATAGTTGTATATACAACAAGGAGTAACGCATGAAGCTTGAAAACCACCCGACCGTGCAGCGGATTCACCTGAAGACTGTGAACGCTATTTCTCCTAGGAAGGAGTCGCTGGATGCCGCATGGCTAAAGCAACTAGTCCTCGATGCTGGTGCTGATGACGTGGGGTTTGTCGAGATCGACAGACCTGCTTTGGACAGTCAGCGCGAAGACATCTTCAAGGCGTTCCCGCATACCAAGACACTGATCAGTTTCGTGGTTCGCATGAATCGAGAGGCCATTCGGACAACAGCCCGCTCGATCTCCAACACCGAATTCCACCATAGCGGGGAGGAGGTCAATGAAATTGCCCGAAGCGTGGTTCAGACGCTGGAAGAGCGAGGAATTCGAGCAATGAATCCAGCAATGGGCTTCCCGATGGAAATGGCTCAGTTTCCCGGCAAGGTATGGATCGTATCACATAAACCAGTCGCGGTGGCGGCAGGGCTAGGAATGATGGGCATTCACCGCAACGTGATCCATGAGAAGTTCGGTAATTTCATCCTGTTGGGCACCATCTTGGTTGATGCCGAGGTTTCTGAGTCTAGCCAGCCAATCAACTATAACCCTTGTCTGGAATGTAAACTGTGTGTGGCCGCATGTCCTGTGGGGGCTATTTCCTCGGAAGGGGATTTTAACTTCTCAGCCTGCTACACCCATAACTATCGGGAGTTCATGGGAGGCTTCACCGATTGGGTCGAGCAAGTAGCCGAAAGCAAGAATGCCCGCGACTACCGCAGTCGAGTCAGTGATGCAGAGTCGGCTTCGATGTGGCAGAGCCTGTCCTTTGGGGCGAATTACAAATCGGCGTACTGTCTGGCGGTCTGCCCAGCCGGAGAAGACGTTATTGGTCCATACCTTACCGATCGGAAGGCACATCTCAATGAAATCGTTCGGCCCCTTCAGGAAAAGGAAGAGACGATTTATGTTGCTGAGAATTCCGATGCCGAGGAGTATGTCGCCAAACGGTTTCCCCATAAGACAATTAAGCACGTGGGCAACAGCTTACGGCCAAACACCATCGAGGTTTTCCTTAAAGGAATGCCAAATGTCTTCCAGCCAGGTAAGTCAGAGGGTTTGAACGCTACTTTTCATTTCACCTTCACCGGCCATGAGCAGCGGCAGGCAACTGTTGTGATTCAGCAACAGAAGATCAACGTTAAAGAGGGACATATTGGCCGGCCCGATCTGCACGTTACCGCTGACTCGCAGACGTGGATCGGCTTTCTAAGGAAGGAAAAAAATCTGGTGTGGGCACTGCTGCGGCGGAAGATTCGGATCAAGGGGTCGCCAAAGCTACTGGTCGCTTTCGGCAAATGCTTTCCTTCATCTAGTTACTGGCATCGCAGGGTCGAGACTATACCGCAACCTCCAAAAATAATTCGGGAGCCTTCCCTCTATCGGAAGAATGATGCAGCGACTGGAAAAATCAGGTGGCGGGGCAAGCTCACACTCGCTGAAGTGGAAAATGTGACTCACAACGTGAAGACATTCCGCTTTAGAACTCGTGATGGGAGCCAGATCCCATTCAATTATCTGGCTGGTCAGTTTCTGACGCTCCATATAGAGCCGCGTGGCATCGCAACCAAGCGCTCTTACACCATTGCATCCTCCCCCACTTGGAGCGATTGGATCGAAATCACGGTCAAACGAGAAGAGCATGGCTTGGTTTCGCGTTGGTTGCATGATGAGGTAAAGATCGGGGACGAAATTGAGATCGAGGCCCCAAGCGGGACATTTTTCTTCACTGGGGCAGAAGCAGAAAGTATAGTTCTGATCGGCGGCGGTGTAGGTATCACCCCTATGATGAGTGCAGCGCGTTATCTAACTGACATCAACTGGTCTGGCAAGATATATTTAATTCTGGGCTTCCATGCACCGCGTGACTTCATTTTTCGCGAGGCGCTAGCCCAGTTACAGTCCCGCAACGCTAATCTTGCCGTTACTGTCACCATGAGTAGCCCGGGCGATGAGCCATGGTCTGGTGCCGTCGGTGTCATAGACGCGAGCCTACTAACAGCGGTGATCCCAGACATTGCAAAGCGTCGGGTGCATCTATGCGGCCCGCCGCCCATGATGGATGCTGTCAAGGACACACTTCTTAGGCTTGGTGTGCCTGTCGCACAAATCAAGACTGAGGCGTTTGGCACTGTTAAACGCGATCCGACGGCGAAGGGTACTGCATCAAGCAAGATCGCAGGCAACGTGCGCTTTGAGGTTTCGGACATCACAGCACCTGTGCCGGTCAGCGCGACGATTCTTGATGTAGCTGACGAAGCAGGTATCTTCATCGACAACGCTTGTCGCTCTGGAACGTGTGGATCATGTCGTGTCAAGCTTGTATCTGGCAATGTAAGGATGACCGTGGAAGATGCCCTCACTGAAGAAGACAAGGCGCTGAATTACATTCTGGCCTGCCAGGCTGTAATCGATAGCGATGTTACAGTTGAAGCGTGAGAAAAAGAGAGCCATGGCTTATGTCCTGATCGGAGCGTTGGGCTTCCCAATGGAAATGGAGCAACGACCCATCATCCTCTTTCAAGAGTAGGTTTTGAAAAAAGGATCGTGTTCCAAAAGAATTGGAGGATAAAAAAGTCAAGAAGAAAACTCAAGGTGATTAATGAATAAACCAATAACTAAATCATGGAAAAATGTAGTGGTCATTTACATGGGTGGCTACTTGACCCAGCTAAATAAAAAAGCAAGCGTATATTTTATTGATTTTTCAAAGGTTTTGCAGAAACACAAAATTAAAATCTCTGCTCAGGTGGTCAAATAGGGGCCACCCACCTATCTGACCCTTACATTATTTTATGTTTAGTTAAGATTTATTGATAATAAGACGAAGAGCCGCTTGTTTTAAAGATTGATTAATAGCATTACCTTTAGCAATCTGACGAATTTCAGGCTCAGGCAAAGAGGGAAGTATTCGTAAAGATAAAGGCGTAGGTGTACGAGGATTGTTAACAAGCGCTATTTTTATCTCAGGATTATTAGCCCACTGAGATGTTTTAATTATTAATTCTGCAATACTTGCGTTAATAAGAGGAGATTTAGCAATACGAGCTACTTCTTCTGTCCCTATTTTTGGATTTTTAAGCAAATAAAGAATAAGTTGAGGATCGTTTTCTTGAGATAAAATTGCTCTTTCGCTGCGATCTGCTTTTGGAGCAAGTAAGAGTTTTTCTGTTCTAGATAAAGCTCTTACCCTTTCCCAAGCATTATCATCTTTGGCTATAACCGTTTCGCTAAAACCTTGATTAGGTGTTTGGCTAGGAGTAGTCAGTATTGAGTAAATATTATTATAATCGCCTTCAATAGCTAAGGCTAAAGAGTTTGCTAGTAAAGCAACTACGCTAGCTTTAATCTTAGTTTGTCCTCCACCATCTAACTTTAATACCACTTCCAAAGAGCTAAATAAAGGTAATGATGATGTTATTGGCAGAGATAGCCCTCCAGAGCTTATATTTTTTTGATATTCTAAGTCTAGTTCTTCTCTACTCTCAAATTCTACTGTTATATTGTTATTGGTTATTTTTACTTTCATTTTTTTATCCCTTTTTTTATTGTAGCTAAGGTAATTATCACTATTCAAGTCTAGATATAAATATTATTTTCATTTGGATAAGTGTTATAAAAATTTAATGTTCTCTTTATTAGTTATTTATGCACATAGTGTTACTTTTATATTGTTAAGAAAGAGAAGGAATCTTACGTAGATGTTAAATAACTAAGGAGTACTTAAAAAGTGTGTCAACCTAAAAATACAACAAACAAAGCTGATTCTAGTCTTGATAAAACAGCATCAACATCTGATGATGAAAGTATTACTAAGGAGTTTTTATTTAACGATTTACAGTTAGAAGATAGAATGATTATTTATACAAAAAATAGCCAATATTATTTTAGAGTCCTAGACCCATTGCTTAGAATAGGAATACTTTCAGGCGGGTTTTTAGGAAATAGACTTTATAGAGCAGCTTTACTTTCTACTCAAATAAGCTCTGTAGAACCAGGTAATTACCATGCTATTAGGCTCAATAGCAAAATAGTCTTTTTAGTAGAAAATAAGAATAAAACTATAACCACTCTATTTACTTCTCCAATAAAAACTCTAAAGCTATCTCGCAAATTAGTCTAAAAAATATCCTAGAATTAATATCAAAAAAAATCCAAAATAAATAAGCAAGATTTACTTGGTTTTGTGTTGGTTAAGAACTTTTATAAAGTCGCTATTACCTCTTGCTATAGCGATAGATAGGGCTGTCCAACCATCTTGACCTATAATATGAATGTTAGCATTATTGCCTAGTAGAATTTTTGCTATGTGAAAATGATTACATAAAACAGCTTTTATTAAGGCGGTGTCTCCGAAATCATTTTGGGCATTAACATCTGCTCCTACTTTTAAGAGCAGTTCTAGTATTTCTACTTGCCCACTAACAGTAGCATAAATTAGAGGTGTCCACCCATCTTCCATCTTAAAATTTACATCTAGTCCTGTTAAAAGGATTTGTTTTACTTCTTCGATCTCACCTAGTTTTATTGCTTTAATTAGTTTATTTCTCAACGAAATACCCTTTTGATTTTTGTTTTAATTTTTAGAAATATTTTAGAGACACTTTAGAAGTTTTAGCTAATAGGCCAATTGGCCTATTAGCTAACTTTACAAGCTTTTAATTTTAGTTATTATCGATTAATTATGTTGCTGATCATTTTTTTAGCCCTACAGCTAGGCTCAGTGTCTAGTTTCTGAAAAGAGAGTTGTAGGCTGCCAGTTTTTTCAAGGTTGTAAAACTGACCATCTGCTACAACTTGGCCTGCTAATGGAGTAGAAAAATTTATAGTCCCAACAGTATTAACCCCAACAGTAAGCCCTCCACCTGTTCCACCTGCAACCGCTGAAATACCTATAGTAATTCCTGATCCTTGGGTTTGTTGAGTAACATTAAGACTAGGTGGAATAATGCTATCTTTAAGAAAGACTAGCATCATAAACCAATCTATACCTTTTGTATCTCCACCACTAACTTCAACACACTCACCTGATTCTAAAACGGGAGTGTCGTTAGACAAAAGCAAACCATCTGCTCTATATGCAGCAAATTTTAACTTAAAAGTAGTGTTATTTTTAATAGTAGCCATAAATTTCTCCTTTTGAGATTAGTGTAATTTACTTAATTAATAAGCTATTTAAGCTTAAATAAACATTTGAAAGCCTTTTCTTATTTATAATTTTTACTTGAGTTTTTGTTTAGACTTGCTCAAATTAAGACTCAACCTAATTTACCTAATCCAATTTACTACTAGCACATTGGATTAGGTGTAAGATATTATCGAACTCCTGTTGGCTGATTAAACTGACCAATAGAAGTCCCAGGAGTGCCTACTGTGCTAGTAATTCCTGTTGTAATAGATTTTCTCTGAATTCGGTTATTGCCAGTATCTCCAATAAAAGCATTACCAGAAAGAGAGACTGTTACACCTTGAGGGGCATTAACAGAACCAATAGAAACCCCAGGAGACATAAAAACAGCCCAACCATTTGAAGCACCATTTGAGTTAACTTGAATACGGTTATTTCCTGTGTCTGCTATATAAACTAGGTTTGTTGAAGTTACAAAAATAGCGCGAGGAGAATTCATTTTACCTAATGCTGTTCCAGCATTAGCATCAGCAAATATTGTCCAACCGTTTGAAGCACCATTTGAGTTAACTTGAATACGGTTATTTCCTGTATCTGCAACGTAAATACGGTTGTTAAGGTCAAAAGCTATAGATTGAGGTCTATTAAATTGTCCTATTGCATTTCCTGCTACTGCATTAGCAAATATTGATGCCATTGGTGTAGTGCTAGCAGCATTTGTAATGGCTTGAATACGGTTATTTCCTGTATCTGCAATGTAAAGAATATTTGTCAGAGGGTTATAAGCTAATCCTTCAGGGGCATTAACTGCGCCAATAGAAGTTCCTGCAGCAGCAAGAACAGACCAAGTTGCACCAGAATCAGTTGAACGCTGAACTCGGTTATTTGCTGTATCTGCAACAAATATTATTGTCCCTGCACTATCAACCGCAACTGAGCGGGGACGATTGAATTGACCAGGATTAGTTCCAGGCCCAAATCCAACAGTTGACCAACTAGCACCATCATTTGTTGTTCGTTGAATTCTATTATTTAGAGTGTCTGCTACATAAATGTTAGCATTTTCTAAAACAGCTATGTTTGTTAAGCCAAAAAAAGCACAAACATTAACACTTCCATTGCTAGCACTAGCTGTTACAACATATGAACCTAACTGAGTATTAGCTGTAAGTGTTGGTGCAGTCGCAACTCCAAGAGAATTGGTTATTGCAGTTGCAGTAGTTACATTTCCTAGAAAAGTTGCGCTTGCTCCGCTGTCAGGTGAATTAAAGCTTACAGTTACATTTGGTACTGCTTGATTATAAATGTCAATAACTTGAGCTTGAATAGGAGTTTGGAAATTAGTGGTTACAGGAGTGCTTTGTGCTGAGCCAGCAAATACAACAGTTGCATTAGGCGCACCAATACAATTACTTAGGCGCAAAGCAAGGGCATTTCCAGAGCTAAACATAACAGAGCCTAAGTCTAGACGACCATCACTATTGAAGTCTGCCAAAGCTAGGGTAAAGCTATTACCAAAACTAAAAGGTAAAGTCACTGTACTAAGAACTCCACCTGTTCCATTACCTAGGAGTATTCTTAAGTTAGTTCCTACATCTGTTCCAGCAAAAATATCTAATTTGCCATCTTTATTAAAATCAGCAAATCTAAGTCTTTGTGCTGAAGGAATACTTAATCCTGAAGTAAAGCCACCTAACCCATTACCTAAAAATATATTTCCAGTAGCAGAAGCAAAATTTGTTAGAAGTAAATCTAAGTTGCCATCGTTGTTAAAGTCTGCAACTTCTTGAATAAAAGGAGATATTCCCCCAGAAGAAATAGTATTTGTACTAGGAAAGGCTCCTAGCCCATTACCTAAGAAAATATTTATAGTATTAAGCGCAGCAACAGCCACCGCAATATCAGCTTTACCATCTTTATTGAAATCTCCTGTCACTACACTTGGACTTAAACCTGTGGTGATGACATTTGGAGTAGCATTAAGAGTTGTACCATTACCTAAAAATATAGAAATACTACCACTGCCATTAACATTTCCTGTTACAACATCTGGGTTGCCATCTAAGTTAAAATCTGCTATTGAAAGTGAACTTGGGTTTGTTCCTCCAACAGCAAAATTACCTGCTACAGAAAAGTTTCCTGTTCCATCACCAAGTAAAATTGCAAGGCTGTCAGAAAACCGATTTGTGATAGCTAAATCTGGCTTACCATCTTTATTAAAATCAGCAACTGTTGCATTATCAGGGTTTAGCCCACCTGTAGAAACTAAAGTTCCGGCAGTAAAACTCCCTGTCCCTGTCCCTAATAAAACAGATAAATTATTACTTCCTGAATTTACAACTACTATATCTTGTCTTCCATCAAGGTTAAAATCCCCAATAGTATTGCCTAAGGAACTTGTGCCTGTTGGAAAACTATTAGAACTAGTAAAAGACGGTGTTACACAAGCACTACTAAAAGTGTTAGTTAAAATTGAAATATTTCCTGAGTTTTGGTTTGATATTATTAACTCCAACTTACCATCTTTGTTTAGATCATCAGTAATAACATTATTAGGAACTGTGCCAGCAAGAAAAATTCTGGCACTAGCAAAAGTCCCATTACCATTTCCTCTAAAAACAGATATTGTACTTGAAAGAGAGTTGGCTACAGCTAAATCAGGTTTACCATCTAAAGTTAGATCAGCTATTTCTACTCCAGCAGGGTTTAGACCTGTTGTTATATTAGAGACTGTAAAACTTCCTGTTCCATTACCTATTAAAATAGAACTACTTGCATTAGTTAAGTTAGCTGTAACAAGGTCTAAATTTCCATCTTGGTTAAGATCACCTGCTGTAAGAGTTGCTGAATCTAAGTTAGTTAGAGTATCAATTGATGCTCCAAAACTTCCCATTCCATTGCCTGGAAGAACAGAAACGCTTCCTGCACGACTTGAAGTTACAATATCTAACTTTCCATCTTTGTTTATATCTCTAGTAATTACAGCATTTGGAAACCCTCCAGGAGTAAATAGTGTTGGAGTAGAAAAGCCTCCTAAACCATCTCCAGTTAAAATAGCAACTACTCCAGCAATTGTTACTACAGCAAGATCTGGTTTTGCATCCTGATTAAAGTCTCCTGAGGCAATAGAAACACCTGCTGCACCTATAGAAAAACTTGTTGCTGCTGTAAAAGTTCCAGGTGTTATGGTGTTACCAAGAAAAACAGAAATAAAAGCAGAATTACGGTTTACTACAGCTAAATCGGGCTTTCCATCATTATTAAAGTCTTCTACTGAAAGCTGACGAGGGCCTGCACCTGTAGGTAAATTAAGAGGTGCAGCAAAACCACCTAAATTGTTGCCTAAAAGTACTGAAATAGTATTGGTAGTAAAATTAGCTGTAACTAGATCAGTAATCCCATCATTGTTAAAATCTCCTTTTGAAACAGAAAAAGGGCTTCCATTAACACTAATATTTGTTGGTGCGCTAAATCCTGGTATACCACAAGTGACAGAAGCTAAAGGTTGAATATCTATATCTATATCAGTTGTATCTTGATTTGCAGAACTTTTTTGAATTGCAATTATTATTAGTAAGCAGAAAAAACTTACTAAGAAAAAAGCTTTATTTATGCTCTTTAAATTTTGGGACATAATTTATTCTCTTTCTTTTAATCTTGTTTAAGTCCAAATGTTGTTTGTCGTAGTTCTTAATTGAGAGCGATTGAAAATAGACTATAAGCTATTGAGAAATCTATTCTTATAAAAGGGACTCTAAAAAGAAACAGCTATAGTAATCTTCCCCAGGCTATGCTAGTTTTTTCCCAGAAATCGGCTCTTTCTTTTGCATCTTTAAGACCTTCATCATCAAGTTTGTTAAGAACAGTTTGTATATAATTGTTTCTGTCTTTTTCCATCCCACTTTCACTCTCTCCTATAAAACCATCTCCTGTTTCGTTGTCTTGGAATTTCCAAGCAGGGACATTAATAAAACTCCCTTTTCCAGGCCCTTTTTTACTAACAAAAGTTTTTTCTAGGCTTGTAATCTGAGCAAGACGATCTTTTTGTATGTCTTCTACTGCTTGGTTAACACTTAAAGCAAACTCACTACTTTTTCTAACAAGCCTACCTAACCAAACAGAATTGGACTCTTTCGTTATAGGAGGGTTACTACAAGCTACATCTAATGACATCATTTGCGAAAAGATGTTGATTATTATTGAGCCACCAAGAATAAATAGAGGGAGGAGTATTTGTCTTTCTTTATAAGGTTTTCCAGGAGCAACTAAGGCATTTTCAATAGTGCTTACTGTAAAGAGTAAACTGCCTTGAGCATCAGAACCTGCATCTTGGTCAAATCTGCGAAAAACATCGCACTGTTGTCCATTCTTAAGAAATGTTTCTTCGTCATTTGACAGGTAATCTAATATTAAACCAAACTGTACTCGAGCGTTTTCTATTGGATTAGTTAAGTCACTTATAGCCTGATTAGTAACTTCTATTAAATCTTTTATTTGTTTTTCTTCAAAAGACTCACCCTCTAGTAAGGGGAGAACCCAGCTTTTTAATGCTTCTATACCTCCAGCAATAAAGGGTCCTGCTTCAGGTATTGCAAAAGACAGAGTTTCTGCGATATCAAAAATTTTACTAAAATCAATCATAAATAATTCCTTTCTCTAAAATATTAGGTTTTGTCATATAAGAAAATTTTAATAAAAGCTTATGTAAAGCCTTTATTAAACAAAGGTTAATGAGCTTCATTTGTTATTTTTCTAGGTTTATATTGAATGTAGAGTTAGTTGCTTAATTGATTCAAAATTAAAGCTAAGGCTATTCTAGAAACTTCTGCGGCAATAGGGCGTGGAAGTTTTTTATCCTTAAAAGTGACTTCTTTTACAGCGCGATAAATATCAGCAAAATCTTTTTGCTCGTTATATTTACTTACTAAACCATTAACAACTTTAATCTTATCATCTGAAGACCATTCCCAATCTACAGATGGAGAAAATTGAATTATATCTTGCATAATCAGCATTTGAACTGTGATGTTAGGGTTAAAATTACTTACATAATCAGCAACAGATTTCCATAAATCATTATCACTCAAGGAAATCCACTCTTTTACTATAGTTTCTATAGAATTTTTTACATCATCTGGTAAAAGATCCCAAATAGGAGAAGGAGTATTTTGAGCTTTGGATGATATGGCTTCATAAATAGCTGTCACAGCTACAGCTGCTGTATTTAAGAGTGAAAGCCCACCAAATATTGCGGAAAAAAAAGGTGCTCTAGAAAGCCATTGGGACACTGGTGGTAGTTTGGCAACATTAACAGTAAGTACTTTTTCAGTTATTTCTTTTGCTTTCTCTTCATCTGAATTTGAGCCTGTTGTTTTTGATCCTAAAGGATCAAGTGGTCTTTCTGATGTTAAAATTAAAGTTGAAGAAGAAAAGGTTTTTAAATCAATTGTTACTACTTGATTAAGTGATTTCTGATCCTCTTCATTAGTTTTCTCTATGTCTAAATTTTTGAAAATCTCCTCAGCTTCTTCTTCTCTTTCCTCGTCTGTTTCAATCTCAAGCTCTCCTGCTTTTTCTGTAATCTTGTCTTCTGGCATATATCCTCCTAAATTTATTTGAGTGTTAATTACATTTATTACTTAATCTAAAAATTTAAGGCTTAAATAATTCTTCTTTTTCTATTGCTATTTTTATTCCAAAAAAATAAATAAAGGTTAAATTCTTTTATATGTAGTAGTTATAATTTTGAGCTTTCTTGACACACCTGTCTCATAAAACACAAAATGTCTCACAAATGTCTCATAAGTGTTTCATAAGTGTTTCATAAGTGTTTCATAAGTGTCTCAAGTCAAGCATAAGGCACCTATGAGACACTTTTAATACACTTGGTTTTTTATGGTTTATGGTGAAAGTTTTAGCAAGATTTAAACAAAAACCGCAGAAAGCCTCTAGTAAAAAGGTTTGTTTAAGTAAAAAAGGTTTGTTTTGTAGTAAGGTTTAATTCAAGAGCAATTAAGTTAAAATAAACTATAGCTATTCATCTAAGCCAAATTCTTTTAAGTGACGATATAAAGTGCTTCGTGCTATGCCTAAAATTCTTGCAGCCGCAGCACGATTACCATTAGCTTGGTCTAATGCATCTAAAATACGTTTTCTTTCTAGTAAATTAGTCTTTTCTTTGCTTTTTTGAATATTAGAAATAATGTTGGTTGCTGGTAAGATATCGGATTTAGTTACTAAAGTTGGTAGGTCATTAATTTGTATAATTTGATTTGCACAATGTATAACAGCAAAATCTATTGCATTTTTTAGTTCACGAACATTGCCCGGCCAATGATATTCCATAAGTAATTTCATTGTATCAGCACTAATTTCTTTAACAATTTTCTTGGTTGCTGATGAGCTTTTTTCCAAGAAATAAGCTACTAGTAAAGGGATATCTTCTCGTCTTTGGCGAAGTGCAGGAAGATGAATATTTGTAACACTTATACGATAAAAAAGATCTTGACGAAATGTATTTGCTTCTACAGCCTTATGTAAGTCTCTATGTGTAGCAGTAATTATTCTTACATCTATTTTTCGTGGTTTTGTTTCTCCTAATCTAGTAATTTCTTTTTCTTGTAATACCCTTAGTAATGTTGCTTGTATAGATAAAGGAATATCTCCTATTTCATCAAGAAATAAGGTTCCTCCTTCTGCTGCTTCAAAAAATCCAAGCTGATCGCCTACAGCACCAGTAAAAGAACCTTTTTTATGTCCAAAAAGCTGACTAGTCAACATAGATTCTGTTAACCCAGCAGTATTAACGGCAATAAATGGTTTTTTACTTCGGTCGCTAAGATTATGTATTGCTCTAGCTACTAATTCTTTACCCGTTCCTGTTTCACCTAAAATTAAAACAGTGTTATCTACTCTAGCAACATCTTGAATTTGTTTGTAGACAAGACGTATGATTGTGCTCTCTCCAACAATTCCTTGAAATAGGTTTTGTCCTTTTATTAATGAGCGTAAATCATATATTTCTGAAACATCATAAAAGAAAATTAATCTTCTATTTTTATTACTAGGATCTTTTTGAACTTCTACTTCTGCCCAACATTCTCTTGTTTTACTTATGTTTAGCTTTATAGCAATTTTTTCTTTGTTTTCTGGGCTTGTTTGAATTAGGTGACAGAGCCTAAGTTTGTCAGACTCATTTAATGGTAGCATTTCTAAATAATGTTTATTTAAAACAGATTCTTGCTCAAAGTTAAAAGTTTGTTCAGCCGTCTTATTAACAAAATCTATAAAGTTATTTTCATTAATAACTAAAACACCTACGCTTAATTTATTAAGAACAGAGAGAAGATTTTCATTAACTTTTTCTAAATTTTGATTGAGTAGAAGCAAGCTATTTTTATGTTTATTAATTTCTAATGTTCTTTCAGACACAGCAATTTCTAATTTTTTAGTTTGATAAACTAAATGGTTAATGCGTCCTTTATAAAAAGCAACACTAACAAGTCCAAGAAAAACAATACAAAAAAAGTAAAAGGGGATTGTTTGATAAAACTTAGGCTGAATATAAAAAGTTAATGTAGTACCAACTTCATTCCAAATTCCATCATTATTACAAGCTATAACCTTAAAAGAATAAGAACCTGGGCTAAGATTTGTATAATAGGCGCTACGTCTAGAGCCAACTTCAACCCAGTTTTTGTCATAACCCTCTAATTTGTACTTAAAAAGCACTTTTTCTGGACTAACAAAACTTAAAGCAGTATATGAAATCTCTAAATCTGTGTTATCTGGGGGAATTATATTTTGGTCTGATAAAGTAAGTTCTTTTTTATTTGCTAATAGCCGTTCTATTAATATAGGTGGAGGAAGTAAGTTGATCTTTTCAGCATCAATTTTTACAACTCCTTTAATTGTTGGAAACCATATTTTATTATCTTTAGTTATCCATCCTGCTGATTGTGTACCTCCATTACATTCATTGTTTTCTAAGCCATCTTTTAAGCTATACAAAACAGAATAGATATGAGTAACTTGGTTTTCTGCAAAATCATCCAAGTCTTTTTTCTTAATCTTAAAAATTCCATTGTTACTGCTAACCCAAAAATTTTGTCTTTTATCAAGAAGAATTGAGGAAAGAAAATTATTAGGAAGTCCATCTTTTTCTGTAAAGTAAGTAAATTTGTTATTTTTAAGACGGCATAGTCCCCCCCCATAAGTTGCAATCCAAATAGTTCCATCATTATCTGGATAAATTGCTCTAACAAAGTTTTCAGGTAAACCATTTTTCTTTGTGTAATTAACGAATGTACCTTCTTTTAGTCTTAAATAACTTAGCCCTTGTGTAGTTCCAATCCACAGATTATTTTCTTGGTCTTCTGTGATAAATCTTACATCATCACCGACTAGGCCATCTGCTTTAGTATAAATAAGCGTTAGTTCATCGTTTTTTATCTGGCATAATCCTTTTGATGTGCCACACCAAGTAAGACCATTTTTACTTTTATAAAAAGATAAAATAGCCTTATTTATTGTTTGTTCTGTCTTAAGTAAAGTAGCTTTATCTTCTTTAAGATAAACTAACCCTTGCGACCAGCTACCAAACCATACCTTGCCATCATTATCCGAAGAAATGCCCCAAACACACATATCAGGAAGATCTTCTGCTTTTTTATAAACTTTCACTTGGTTGTTTGTAATTTTAACTAATCCTGTACAACCCGCCGATACCCAAATATTTCCAAATTTGTCTTCTGTTACTGCGTTTGTTGAGTCAGGTAAAATTCCTTCTTCTTGTCCAAAAACCTGAATATTTTTTTCCTTAAGTTTATAAAGTCCGTTAACCAAACTACCGATCCAAATATTTTCTTCCTTATCTTGAGTTATTGACTCAAATTTTCCTTCAGGAAAGTAATTTAAAATTTTCCAAATCCCATCCTTAAATTGATGAATTTTATCTGTTGCTACCCAAATAGTTCCTTTTTTATCTTCAAAAATAGCCCGTACTTCTGTATTTGGAGCATTTTCGTCTTTGTAGAGAATAAACTCTTTTTCCTTAAAATAAGCTAGTCCTAAAGCTGTTCCTACTAATATATTCCCATCACGAGTTATACATATTTTCCTAATTTTGTTATTTGCAAGCTCTTCTGCTACTTTATAAAAAGTAGCTTTTTGGTCATTTTGGTCATTAAGACAAATTATTTTATCAAAAGCAGTAATCCAAGTTTCTTTTCTTTGTGGGTGAAAGGCAAGATCGCGAACTAGAGAAAATATATTTGTATTTTTATATATAACAAATTGATCATTTTGATACTGAAATATACCAGCTTCTGTTATTGCTAAAAGACTACCTTCAGGAGTAGTTAATAAATTCATAACATGGTTTTTTAATAAACCATTGCTAGCATTATAATTAGTAAATTTCCCTTTTTCATATTTATAAACTCCTTTATCTTCAGTACTTAACCAAAGTCTGCCTTTATTATCTTCACAAAGAGAAGTTATTCGATTACTTGCTAAGTCAACAGTGTTGTAAGTATTAAAGTTTGTAAACCTAATTCCATCAAAACGAGTTATTCCGCTAGTAGATGCAATCCATAAATAGCCATCTTTTGTTTGTAAAATATCTTTGACAAGATTTTGTGGCAAACCATCCTGAGTTAACCAATTTTGATAAATATAGGGTTCTTGGTGGTTAAGAAAATTACTAGCAAAAGTAGGGATAGCAATAACGATAACTATTAACAATGTTGATAGTAACCAAATAAAGGTTTTATACATAATCCAAGTCTAGAATTGAAAAAGTAAATAAAATCACTAATAGACAACCAATATAGGAAAGATAAAGGAAGAATTGTTAAAAATCTACATGTTTGTAGCCAATTGTATACACAGTTTATAAAAATTGTAGAAAATCAAAATAAAATATACTAATAGTAGATTAGTAATAGGCTAGCCTTATAGAATAGCACGTTAGGATATTTGCCAGAATAGACAAAATCTATTGTCTATTTGCTGCTGCTGCGCGTTTTAATTTATTTAATTCTGCTTCAAGGTTACTACGTTCTTGGTGGCTCAACTGATTACCATAATTTTGAATAAACTTTTCTAAATGTTCGGCTGCTTTTTTAAATTTTTGCTTGCTATTATAAGCTGAATAGAGTGTATAGTGCGCATCTGGGAAATCTTTAAGATCTACTACACTCTCACTAAGTTTAAGTGCTTGTTCTGCATCACTAATAGCACTTGTTGGATCACCTTTAAGCAAGTGATTTTGTGCGCTAAGGTCATATAATAAAACTAAGCGGTGCTTATCATTAGTTGCTTGAGCATATTTCATTGCCTGTTCAATATGATTACGGGCACGCGTTAAGAGTTCTATTTGATTAGTTATAGCTTCATCTCTTTCTACAAAGCGGTTTATTGTTTTAGCTAAAATATGATGGGCTTCTGCTATTACTGATTGATTAATGTAGCGACCTCCACCAAAAATTATATGAGAGATAGAAAGTTTTTTTATCCCTCTTAGGGCAGAAACTTGTTTTTTTGAAACTTCTTCAAACAGACTTAATGCTATTTCTGCCTCTTTTATAGCTTCTTTTTGTTTTAAGACGCTGTTTTGATAAGTTAACACGTCTGCTAAGATAAGATGAGCGGGTGGTGAAAGAGGGTTTATTAAAATAGCACGACGCAGTTGGCGTTCTGCTCCAGTCATATCTCGTCGCCACAAGAGTATGTCACCTAAAACAACTCGTGCATAATCAAAGTTAGGATGGTTTTTAATTATTTTTTGAAGCTCAGTTATAATTTCATTAACATTATAGCTAGCATTAAATTTTGCTTCAGCCAAAAGCACACCAGTTTCAAAATCTGAAGGTCTTATGGATAAGGCGCTAGCAAAGCTACTTACAGCAGCTTCATAGCGTTTAAGAGATTGTTCTATACGCCCACGATAAACTAGGGCATCAACATAAACACCATTATTACTCTTGATTGCTTGATTAAGTAATTTTAATGCTTCATCAAATTTTTGTCGGTTAAATGCTTCAACGCCTTTTAAGAAAAGCTCTTTAGCTTCTTTACTAGGCTCTTTATCTTCTTGTAAATAAACATTTAGCTGTCTGCTTGTAGGTTGTATAATTGCTTCTTCATCACTTTGAGAAAATGAAAGGTTTACTTCAATAAGTTTTGAATGACCAGCTAGAACAGTTTCTGATATTTTTTGTTTTAACTCATTTTTAGAGAAAGTAATAAAACGTTCTCCGGTTTGTACTTTTACAGTCTTTTCTCCATTGCTTGAAATCTTGCCTATCGCTACACCATCTACTGTGACTTCAACCCCATCTATATCAGGTGTACGAATAACCAAAGTTCCATAATCACTATTAGTAATTGAGTTAGTATCAGCATAGTTAACTACTGAAAGAGGTAAGTAATTGGCTTCTATTGAAGTTGTATTATAGTGAGGATGTTGTTTTTGATCTGTTAAGCGTGGTACTTCTTCGCGTAAATATTTTACTAACTCATTAAAAGTCACTACTCCATTTTGGTCTTCATCTGCATTACCGCGAAGTGCTTCTAAAAAACTATAAGTAAATGCACCATGATTAAGTTCATCTAACTCATAAGATTGTTCTAACTGATCTGAGGCAGAAATAAAACCTATACCGCTGCTAATACGTTGCATTTCTTCTAAATAACGTACATTAGCTCTTAGCGAACTAGAAGAAGGATCACGGCCAGCCATTTGAACTCCAGCACTATGACAAGTGTCAGAGAGTACTAACCCTTTGCGAGCCGACACTTTGCTAACTATATTACGGAAATCTTCCATCTTTAACCCTGTATTTGGCATATCTCTCAAATCTGTATCATAGAGAACAAAATAAGGTACATCTATTGTACGCTTATCAATTTGTTGAGGAATTAAAGCTCCATGAACAGCAATATAAACAACAAAATAATCATCTGCCTTAGTATCTTTAAGAATGCTTAAAGCCTTTTCTACATTAGCCTTAGTTCCTTGCTCATCCTTAAGTAAAATCATCTTTCCACCTTCGTTTATATCACGAAAGTTTCCTCCCTCATCGCTACGTAAAAAATCATAAATAGCTTGAGCATCATCTGCGGCATTTTTTAGATTAGAAATTTGGTAGCCATCAAGATCTTTATCACCATTTTTATAACTTGAGATACCAATTATTATTGCCCACAAATTTACTTCTTTACCCGCTTTTACTTCAGCACTTGTTGTCCCAACTTTAACATTAATTGCTCTTGGTCGTTTTTCTTGGTTAGTGAAGATTGTAGGTGTTACACTGGTAAAACCTATTAATATGAAAAAGAGGGTAAAGAAAACAAATAGATAAATTTTATGAAGTTTTAGCATAATCTTTTGCCTTTTTATAAAATAAAAACAGTGACAACTTATATAAAATTGCCACTGTTTTTATTACTACTTAGGTGTAATAATAGGCGTTTGTGCCACAACACTAGCCTTTCTATTATTACCAGATTGACTAACTACAACACCTGTAAGAGTACCTGCTGCTATTGCTGCTGTTGTAACTAAAACTTTATTACGTGTTGACCAAAAGCCAGCCTTAAAAACAGATATTTCTCCAGTCCAAGAGTAGTTTGTATCCTTTACTGTAGCTGTGATGGATGTAGTGCCAGGTGAATTACCTGCTGTAAAGTTAATAGACGCTATACCTTGGCTATTTGTAGTAGTAGCATTAGTAGAACCAAATTTTCCTAGCTGACTACCTAAAGTAAAAATAATAGGTACATCAGGTACAGGACGATCATTTTCATCTGTAACTTGAATTTGAATTTGACGTGTACTACGGGCTTTTACACTTAATGTTGCTCCTACTTCAACAGGTCTAACAATATACTGTCGATTGTTTTGAAAATTCACATCTCCTAACACTTCTAATTGACCATTATAGTTAGAAGCACGAAAACTAGTTCCAGCCTCAGCAGTGAAAATCAAACCTCCAGATTCTACATAAGCTTGTGATTGATTATTGAGTCTTACATTTAATGAACCTTTAACTAAAGTAGCAATTAGTATTGGTTTTTCTGTTCCATTATTTTCTAGTATTTTACTAACAGCAAAATAAACAGAAGTGTTTTGACCTAATATGACTTTGCCTGAGCTATCAATAGAAAGCGTTGCAGTAGCATAATTTCCTGTTTGTAGATAATCACCAGAATTAAAAGTACTCTTTTGATTAGCTACTTGCCCATTGACAGATATTTTACCAAAAGCTTCTATAGTACCTATATTTCTTAGCATATAACTTGTTTGAAAGCGATTTGGCAAATATTTATTTATCTCTTTATCTTTGGCATAAATAGGAGTTGGAATGATGGCTACTAACAATGCAATAATTAAAAACAAAACCATTAGAGTCAGTTTATTTTTTATCATATTAACTCCTTTCCATTAGTTAAGCTAATTAGCTTACTACCACATTAATAATTAGGTATTACAAGATTAATTACTGGCAAAACAATTTTATTTTCACTAGAGTTAACTAATGGGTTAGCTAAAGTTATATTGGTCAAACCATTAGATTGTGCTGTAGCGCTAGTGCTACTATCAAAAACCGTAACTTGTACCTTGTTATATTCTAGATGGTCACTAGCTCCAGTAAATTGTTGTTCTACAGTAAAGCTTTGACCTCGTAAAAGACGGCTTTCTTGCAAAGCTTGTGTTAGGTTAACCGTAATGGCTTGATCAATAGCTTGACCGTTACTATTGAAAAATTGGAAAGTTGCTCGATTAACATCTAGGTTTGAGTCATAAACAGAAAATTCAACTGTAAATATATCCCCATTACGAGAAAACGAAACTTTAGGAGCACGTCTAGGATCTAGCGGATCAATTAGTTTTACTTCTGTTAAGACTTTTCCAACTAATGGAATCTCAATAGGGGGAGTTGCTTCTTGTGTAATAGTAAAGCGCGAAATAAGTGCTTGTGGTAAGACTTCTCTAGCACTTAAGTTTTCTATGTTATCGCTAACAGGTGGAATTAAAGGTTGAAATAGAACAAAAAATGTTCTTTTCTCTTTTGCTTCTAACACTATATTGCTGCCCATATCTATTCTTTGACCGCTACGATCTGGGCTACCTGCTTGAATAATAAAAAGATTTCGGTCATCTGTGTTAACAATTCGTTGATTATCGACATCATCTCCAAGACGCAACATTGAAGCAAAAAGCATTGATGCTGGCCCACAACCAATATTTTCTAGTTCAAACATTCTAAAGAGTGATAATTTTTTAGGTTTACTACGAGCAGAGGTTGGGCCAAAAATAAGTGGTAGATTATTATTTTCTACTCTTAACCTTAAAATAGGTACACCAACTACTTCTACAATAAAAGCACAAGTACTTTTATTTCCTGCAAGATCTGTTGCTGTAACAGTTACAGGAGTCTTACCAACTGCAAATAATGAGCCTGAGGGGATTGAATACTCAATTTTTGTATCAAGACAACCATTAGTAACTATTGCAGAAGGGTAATCAACTCTAATAGCACAATCTTCTCCAAAAGTATTAACTTTTATATCTTCTGGACAAGCTAATTGAGGTGGTTGAGAGCTATTAACTTTTATATTAAAAGTACAAGTTGCTTTTGCTCCTGTTAGGTCAGTAGCTGTGACTATAACTAAAGTTGTGCCTAATGGGAAAAATGTTCCTGATGCAGGAAAACTAGTTATATTTACACCTTCACAAGCATTATTTACTGTTGGGGTTGGATAATTAACCACCATACCACACTGACCATTAGTAGCTGTCAGAAGTATATCTGCGGGGCAATTAATTTTTAATGGCTCTCCACTTCCCACTGTAACACTAAAACTACAAGTAGCAGTATTTCCAGATCTATCGGTTGCAGTAACCTGAACTACTGTTGTACCTAATGGTAAGAAAGAACCTGATGGAGGTAAATAAGTTACACTAGTAAATTGTGAATTATCACTGGCTTCTATGGCTGGATAAACTACTTTAGCAGAACAAGTTCCAGCCGAAGTACTTACTGTAAAATTAGCTGGACAGGTAATTCTAGGAGGCTCTTGGTCAAGGACTATAACTCTAAAAAAACAAGCTGCTCTATTTCCTGATGTATCAAAAGCTGTTAATGAAACTGTTGTAGTCCCAATAGGAAATAATGACCCCGTTGGAGGATCAAAAACAACCCTATTTATCCCACAATTATCCATTGCTCTTGGACTAGGAAAATTTACTAGTGCGCTAGCTTGACCAGGAGAATTATTAACAATAATATCTGTAGGGCAAGTAATTTTAGGAGGCTCATTATCAATTACTGTAATAGTAAAACTACATTGCCCAACTGTTTGCCCAGATAAAGATGCTGTAACAGTTACAGTTGTTTTTCCTACAGGAAAAAATGTTCCTGAAGGGTGAGAAAAAGTTAAAGTCGCACTTGTGGGGCATCCATTAATATTTGGGGGTGGAAAAGTAACATTTGCTCCACACATATTGGGATCTACTGTAGCAATAATATTTTCTGGGCAAGTAAGACATTGTTGTTGTTGTATTATTGCTCCACTAGCAGTTTTCGCAAAGAAAACTAACAACACAAACAATAATAAAACTACCCATATAATAAAATGACTGGTATTTGGTGATTTCTGATTAATAGAGTTAGGTAAAAAATTTATTTGTGCCATAGCTCCTCCTCTAAGGTAGAAGAATAAAACACTATGAAATAACGCAATACCTATGCCTTATAGAGTAGCTAAAGAAACAAATTACCATAAGTTTTTACTTTATTAAAAATTATTATAACTGTTATAATATCAATAAGTTAGCATAAAAATTATTATAATAATTTTAGAATTTATTGTCTTAAGTCTATAACTCTAAGAGTTGAGAAATTTTGATAAGAATAAACTGCTAATTTATTCGCAATCTATTGAAAAATTTAACAGAGAGGTCTGTTTTAGGAATGTTAGAGAATGGAGATTTTATCAGGGCCATAATAATAAGCTTGATTATTATCAAACCAAACACTATGTATTTGTAGCCAGTTGTCAATAAAGTAATGTTCAACTTTACTGTTTTCTAGATCCTCACCTAGGATTTTTATTAGCTTATGTTCTAGAGTTTGTCGAGTAAGCTCATCAAAATAAACTATTAATAGATAAATTGACCCATCAGGAGATGTTATTATTTCGCTAATCAATGGAAATTTGGGGGCTAATCCAAGATCCTCTGTAGCTAAAATCTCACCATTAGCTGCAAGTTTAAGATGCCAAAGATGTAACCCATCATCCTGCAATAATTGATAATAACCATCATAAACTAAATGTATTTCATTTTTGTTATTTGTATAAATAGCAATTGAAGATGGAAAACTACCTGCTACATCTGTTCCAACAATAGGATTAGCAAGCATAGAAAATTGGTTATTCTCATAGCTAGCTAAAATTAATGGTCGAGATATATTTATTGCTACAGGAGGCACCCAATTAGTTGAGACTAATAAAAGCTTTTCATCTTTAGTTATTGCTGCTTTTATTGAGCTATTTAATGGCTGTGGATAGGTATCTAAAAACTCATTACCAATTGACCAACAATGTGCATAATAGCGTAAATAGCGAGCACTATCTTTGTCATTTTTTAATAAACCTACTACTAAAGCAAAAATTTGATTTTTACCCAATACTAATATAGGAAAAGCAGGATGAAATATTGTTGGAGTTAAAGCTTGCCATTGAAGTAAAGATGAGTTCTCTAAACTTAAAAATGCATATTCGATTGTTTGCATTTCTAGAGGGTCGTCAAGAGAATTTTTACCACATCGTAAAGCATGAATAGATAAATTGTCATCTACTAAACAGTAAATTTTACTTCTAGTTAATTGTGGATTATAAAATTGTTTGTTGCTTACCATGCTATGCAACTTGTCTATTAAATGTGATATTTTTTCATAATTAGTAGAGTTCATATTTTTTGAGTAGCGAGTTTTTTAAATAGAGAAAAAATTATTAAAGAAATATTATTTTAAGTAATTGCTATTATGTGCTATTTTGCATTCTATTTCTGACCATTCTTCACCACCATTATTTGATAAGCAAAGTAAATTATTAGGGTCATCACTAGTAGCAAAAGGTATTTTACTGCTAAAAACTCTAGCTAAAAGCTGGCTAAGTGTATTGTCTGTTGATTTTGATGATAAAATAATACCTTCTTTTTCCAATTCATCTTTTTCTCCTGACCAACTTTTTAATACTGCTAAGGCTTGGGAGTTTTCGATTTCATCGCAAAGTAAAAGAGTTAATCTATCTTTTGACCCATATTTATTTAATATATCAACTATTTCTTTTGTATAGTTTTTTACTCCATCCCAATTACCTAAACAAAATTTTTTATTATTTATATCACAAACTTTTTCTTCAATAGTTTTAATTTTTATATTCAAAATACGTTCAGTTGTTTCTAAATAAGAAGCTAATAGTTCTTTATAATCAGCGTTTTGCCAAAAGCTATTATTTACAACTAATAAATTCAATTCCAGCAGTTTTTTTTGTTTAACAGAATAAATTATTGGTGAAGGAGGGTAAGGAGAAAAATAGTTTTTTACTGAACTAACAGCATTTCTTGCAATACGTTTAATGGAAACGCTTCTCATTTATTTTCCTTTTTAAGATTTTGCCAAGCTTTAGAGTTATAGTTTTGTTTTACTACTTGCCAATTTTGTTCTGTAGTGTGTTGCCAAAAGCTATCAATACGATCATTAGGAGCAACTTTCTCATCCTCAAGCAATCGTTTAATTAATGGGTGATCATCAAAATTTGGTGCAGTAACAAACATTAATACTACAAATGCAGCAAGTGAACTTTCGCTAGTTATTCCATAAGTTCGAGCATAAGTTATTCCATTTGCTACTAAAATTTTTAATTCTTTTTCTGGAATTTGGCAAATTACAGTTAGACTATCTCCTATTTGTACCGCCACTTGTGGGTGTTGCTGATAAAAATACTCAACTAATTTATGTAAAAAGGCTGTTTCTGCAACTGATTGAAATACTTGCATTTGTTGGGTACGAACTTTAAGCATAATTTTATAAACTTTAAGAAAAATGTTTTATCCACCAATTACTACTGTTGGACAACCTGTTAAAATTACTCCCCCGTGTGAGGTAACACTAGTGATTCGTGCTGCTGGTTGAAAGCCTATTTGTACAGTAAAAGAACCTGTTATTATAGTGCCACTACAATTAAGCGAGTCTGTAACTCTAGCAGCAGGCATATAACCAACAAGTACTGTTGGCATACCAGTAATAATTACGGCTCCACCTGTTATAGGGCAAATTTCAGAATCAGTAATACGTGCAGATAACATAAGTTTTTCCTGTTTAATTGTTTTCTATATTGTTTGTTTTCATCATAATATGCCAACTTACACTAATAAAATCTTATCTTCTTTTAAGTTTGAATTACTCAAAGAAAAACATTTAGCTATTTCTTCATTTTCTGTTTCTATTATAAAGCTCTCAATTTCACCAAAAAAGTTTACTAGTTCTTTAGTTGTACAAGTAGGAAGAAACTTTGATAATACCCTAGGATCATAAAAACGGAAATGTAGCACTCTGCCTTCTTCATCGCGTACTCTTATGAACTTGCATAAGTGATTAAGTAAAGTAGAAAGTTCTATTTTAGTTAAAAGAAAAATACCCCAGTGTTTTCCCCAGCCTTCTAATAAAAGCCATTCTGCAAATGTTGAGTCAGCCATTAATTTTACTAAGTATGGCGCTACTTCAGCTATATCGTCTTCTAAATCGCCAGCAAAAAGACATTCACACTCTACTTGATACTCATCTAACTTTTCTAAAAGCTTAGAGATTGATGCACCATCAACAATAGCGTAAGGCTGTATATCTTCAGTAGAAAATAGCTTTTGCGCCAGTTTATTTAACATTTGTTCTGTTAACATAATTAGTCCTAATTAGTCCTACATTTCTACAAAAGGCACGCCATCAATAGCAGCTTTTTTCATTGCTAAAGCTCCTGGGCTATAGCTACTGACTTTTCTTGCTCTTTTTGCTGGTGGTAACTCAGCCATTTCCCCAGTAACTCCAGTATCTGCTTCTTTTGGTTTTTTAGGAGTTGTTGGCTGTGCATCCATTGCAGGAATTGCCATTCCACCACTATTGATATAAACCATTGTACCATTAATATAAATACCACTACTATCTATAGTAATAAAACCACCATCTCCTACCAAACTAATACTTCCACTTTTTAACGCAATATATGTTCCTGACTTAATATCTATTTCATTGCCTGCTTGTAAAAATATATTTTCTCCAGCTTTTTGGCATATATCGCCACCAGCACTTCGAGAAAAAGACCCTCCCTCTTTCTCATTATGATTATTTTTGATTGTAAGGTGTTTGTCATTGCCTATAGACTCTAGTTGGTCGCCACCAACAATTAAGTGGCTGTTGCTACCAATAGTTTCAAACAAGTCCTTTTTTATTCGGATATCTTTATTCCTTTGTGCATGAATAAATATTTGTTCCAATCCTTTTTTATCCTCAAACCTCATTTCATTAAAACCTTCTCCACCTTTTGAAGAGTAACTTTTAGTAGTACTTTTGGTTTTTTCTCCTGGAAGTTCATAGGGAGGCATAGAACTTCCATTATAAACACGCCCTGTAATAATTGGACGATCTGGATCGCCTTCCAAAAAATCAACTATTACTTCTTGTCCAATTCGAGGTAAAAACATTGCTCCCCAACGTTTTCCAGCCCAATTTTGTGAAACACGTACCCAACAGGAACTATTTTCATCATATTTCCCTTCACGATCCCAATGAAATTGAACTTTTACTCGACCATAATTATCAACATGAATTTCTTCCCCTTTTGGCCCCACCACTATTGCTGTTTGAGAGCCATAAATTATGGGTGTAGCTGTTACTCTAGTAGGTCGATATGCTGAAGGGTAAGGTATTGCTTGAAAATGGTTTCTATAATCAAAACTTTCTATAGCATTAGCTTCTGAACTACGATAATTGCTACCTTGGTCTGCAATATGATGTATTGATGTAAGAACATAATCACTATTAAGGTCTTTGCGATAATGTTCTACTAACTTAAAACGGGAGCCTGAAACAAAAGCCCTACTAGTGCTTGAGCCAATAGCAACAATTCGAGAAACATCTTCTTCTTCCATACGAATACTAACTCGTTCTTCACCTTCATTTTTCTTATAGTATTTACCAGGATAATCATAGATTTCAAATTTTCTTTCATCCTTACCTATTACATTAGCTGTAAGATCTAGTGCCGGTTGCTTAAAGTCAAAATCATTTAGTTCATATTGACCTGGACGGATTTCTTGTCTAATACTCCACTCATTAATGACTTCTTCTGCTCGGCGTTCACTGCCAGATAGCTCATATCTAATAGTTGCTTGGTTTTTACATACCTTAAACTCATTATAATGATCAGCTAAAACTAAAGTATGTTTTTTGGCTTCATGCTCAAAAAAATAAAAAATTCCTTCTTCTTCCATTAAACGAGAAACAAAATTAAAATCTGTTTCTCGGTACTGAACACAATATTCTCTAGGTTCAAATTTACGATGTAGTCTAAGCTTAAAGTCTGCATACTCATTATGTGAAATCCTTTTTATATGCTCATCTAAAATTTGTTGAATAATATCTGGAACCGTCATATTTTGAAAAATACGACAATTGCTGGTTTGTGTTAACATCCAAATCCAAGGTACTAATCTAACATGATAGTAAGCAAAGCTTGATGATGAGCCTGCTTGAGAAAATGTATTAATTAATCCATTTATATATTGCTCTGTTTTATTATCAGCCAAAATAATTTTAATGGTTGCTTGTTTACCAACAATAGAATCAAATGCAATAGCACGGTTTTCTGAATGTAGCCGTAAATCAAAATGAAACATTCGTGAAATAGCTTCTTGCCCAGTAAAGCCCTGTAATAAAAGAACATCTTCTCCTAAAGGTGTAAATAATTGAAATTTTCGGTTTTGCTGTTTATATTCTCCCAAACCTATTTCCTTTCTTTACTAAACTAATTGCTTTGATAAAGTGCTGTATGTAAATGTTTAATAATAGGGATAAAGCGTATTAATAACCCTTCTAAGTCCCTTAGTTTTAAGATTGTTCCTGGATCATTAACTAAGTCTCTTAAAATTTCTGTTGCCTCTGATTGAGATAAAAAATATCCCTCTTCTCCCATTCTAGCAGCAAGATATTCAGAGTACTCTGTTATAGCTCTTTCTTTCACTGTTTCATAATCAACCCAAGGCATTAATGCTCCTGCGGGTGGAAATAAATACATTAAGACAATCTTTGTTAGATTATAAGAAACCACCATATAAAAAAGTTTTTCCAAAGCATCAATGGTTTTTATGACTATAGCAATAGTATTAGATACAATACGTTCTACTGCTCCTAGGGTTTTATTTGGGGGTTGTGGGTTTTTTAATAATCGAGCTATAAAATAAGCTACACCCTCCCTATTACATTTTAGAGATAAATGATTTATTGCAAAACCTGCGTCAGTTGACGAGGGGATTGGCATAAAAAGTTTATGATAACGATAACGACATGTGTTTAAGATTTGTAATAACGCTGGTGTAAGATAAAGCAAACGCTCTAGTGTGTCATGATTGCGGCTATAAAATAACCCTATCTTTGCTGGGCTGAGACCTAGTGTAACATACCAAGGAACAAATATACTTTGTAAACTTTCTTTTTCATCTTGTACTAAAACTATTTCATTGTTTTCTTGATTAATTGGTAAAGTAGACACAGGCCAACGTTCTTCAATAAACTTTTGTACTGATAAAGAATGTAATGTGTCTCCAGTAGTAAAAAAAACTTCTTCAGGACAAACATATACTAATAAATTATCGCCTGACCAAATTGACCCAGGCGATAATTCTACTAAACCGTAATTACTTTTTACTAAGGTTGGTTGGGCTGTAGGCAAGAAATGAGCTACCATTTCTGCTGTCTGTTTACCCATTGATATTAGGCGGGGATTGTTTTCATGCCCTAAAGGGCCAGGGAAAACTTTATTAATCATTTACGCCTCACCATTCTAGCTAAAAAAACTCATATATGAAATTACTATCATTTCCTAGCTTAACTGTTACTTGAGATACAGTTTGTTTTGTTGCCATTCTAGATAAAAATTCTCCTGCAATTTCTGGTAGTAAGGTTCCTGTCAAAATATGATCAACATTTCGTGCACCGCTTTCTACCTCTTTACAACGGCTTGCTATTTCATTGATAACAGATTCGTCATAGCTAAAACTAGCATTATGATTTTCCCTTAATTGTCTTGCAATTCTGCCTAACTGTAGTTTGATAATTAACTTCATCACTTGATCAGAAATAGGAAAAAAGGGAATAACAATCATACGACCTAGTAAAGCAGGTTTGAAGGCTTTTATTAATTCAGGTCTTAGTGTTTCAACTAGTTTATCAGGCAATGGCGTAGTATCAGGATCAGCACAAAGCTTCATAATTATCTCTGTACCTATATTAGAAGTAAGCAAAATCACAGTATTCTTAAAGTCTATTTCACGCCCTTCTGCATCTTCTAATATTCCTTTATCAAACACTTGATAAAAGAGTTCCATTACGTCAGGATGGGCTTTTTCAACCTCATCTAAAAGGATTACAGAGTAAGGCTTACGCCTTACGGCTTCTGTCAAAACCCCTCCCTCTCCATAACCAACATATCCGGGAGGAGAGCCTTTTAGAGAAGATACAGTATAAGCTTCTTGATACTCACTCATATTAATAGAAATAAGATTACGCTCTCCGCCATAGAGTAATTCTGCTAGTGCTAAACCTGTTTCTGTTTTACCTACACCACTAGGGCCAACTAAAAGAAAAACTCCTATAGGGCGGCGAGGGTCTGTAAGAGTAGCCCGCGAAGTGCGAATACGACGGCTGATAGCTTCTAGTGCATGTGATTGACCAATTATACGTTGTTCTAATCTTTCTTTCATTGTGAGAATTAAATTAATCTCATCTGTAAGCATTTTGCCAATAGGAATTCCTGTCCAACCAGAAATAACTTCTGCTATAGCTTGAGCATCAACACATGCTTGCATTAATGGCGTTTCACCTTGAATACTGGCTAGTTCTTTATTTAATTTTGCCAATTGATTTTGTAATTTCTCTAGATTTTCTTTTGGCTTATTGTCTTTAGCAAAGTTTTTTAACTCTAGGTGTATTGCTTGAATTTGATTAATAAGCCCAGTTTCTTGCTCCCATTGCCCTTTTAACTGTAATAGCCGAGTTTCAAGGTTGGTTTTTTCTTCAGAAATTTTACTAATACGTTTTTGATGGTTTGCCCCAGTTAGAGTTTCTCTTTCTAAACTATTTAATTCAGTATTAAGTTGTTCTAGCTGGTGTTGGACTCCTTCTACTGAAGATGGAATAGCTACTTGGCTAATTGCTACACGAGCGCAAGCTGTATCTAATACACTAACGCATTTATCAGGAAGTTGCCGACCAGTAATATAACGGTGTGAAAGTTTTACAGCACCAATAACAGCTTCATCCAAAATACGTACATTATGGTGGTTTTGTAGTTTTTCAACCAACCCTCTCATCATAATAATAGCTTGCTCTTCATTAGGTTCTTCAATCTTAACTACTTGGAAACGTCTAGCTAATGCAGCATCTTTTTCAAAATACTTTTTATATTCTGCCCAAGTAGTAGCAGCAATAGTTCTTAATTCTCCTCGAGCTAAAGCTGGTTTAAGCAAATTAGCCGCATCACTTTGACCTGTTTGTCCACCTGCTCCAATCATTGTATGGGCTTCATCAATAAATAAAATAATTGGCTGTGGTGAAGATTTTACTTCTTCGATTACTGATTTTAAGCGGTTTTCAAACTCTCCTTTAATCCCTGCTCCAGCTTGTAATAAACCAAGATCCAGAGTACGAATAGCAACATTTTTAAGTGGTGTTGGTACTTTGCCTTCAACGATGCGAAGCGCAAAACCTTCTACTACTGCTGTTTTACCTACTCCTGCTTCACCAGTAAGAATTGGGTTATTTTGGCGACGACGAATAAGAATATCTATAATTTGCCTTACTTCAAAATCACGCCCCAAAACAGGATCAATATCTCCTTTACGGGCCCGTTCTGTTAAATCAATAGTAAATTGATCTAATGCACGAGTTTTTCCTAAAGCAGCTACTCCTGATCCAGAGGTTGTTTCTAAGCTAGATTTGCTAAAAGGTTTAATTTCTTCTAATGATCCTGAGGTAATTTCTATAAATCTTTTTTTCAAAGTATCAGGGGTAATTAGTTCAAATTCCTTAGAAATTTCACGAGCAATTTTTAGCAAGCGTTCATCTGTAAGCATTGCTAATAAAATATGACCAGATCTGATTTGTGTTTCACCAAAATCAATTGAAGTAATTAACCAAGAGTTCTGAATTAATCTAGGTATATTAGAAGATAGTGCTGGATTACGGCTATTACCAGTTTTTAAGTTTTCTAATGCAGCAGTTAAATCCCGATTAAGATGCGAGATATTAATCTCAAAATGCTGAATAATACGTAGTAAGTCTGTGTTTTGAGTTTCCAAAAGTTTTATCAAAAAATGCTCTAAATCAACATCAAAATTAGTTTTTGACAAACATAGGCCAGCCGCTCTTTCTAAAGCATTTCGACAGGTATTGTTTAATTTCTCAATTAATGACTTAAGGTTAGTATTCATAACCACCACCTTTCTAGGCTACATTAGAAAATCACCATCAGTCCTAAGCACTACTTGCCTATCGTCTTGATTAAATTCTTTAGTTTTAAGCCAGGTAGTCCAACCTAATAACATACCTTGTTTTTGGTTATTTGTTATTTTACAAGTAGGAACCTCTGTTTTTTTAAGAACTAATTGCTCATCAAAATCAAGTTCTTGCCCAACTAACAAACGTATTAAATCAATGACGGATTGGTAAGCTGAGCCAATGGGCAAAAACTCCTTAAATTCTTGAAATTTTAGCGGCCCAAAGATTAAACAAAATTTAGATTGCTGATCCCAAATTTTAGCTCCTACTATAGTACTTTGTCCTAGTATACTATTACTTTTTCCAAGTTGAGTTATACTCTCAGAGTCAAGTTTTAACCATTGACCAGTAAAGGGTTCTACTTTAGTAGGGATTTGAAAGAAATCTCTTAGAATAGCAGCTATTGCACTGATAGAATGAGGTTTTTGACCAATAAGGCCACCATAAAGAAGTAAAGCTTTATCAGGAAAATTAAGCCTTTTTTGTAAACCTTTAGTACCAATTCCAATAGTGTCAAAAAGATAATCTGTAAAATAGTCATCAGTACCTCTCTCATAAACTACTGGAAATCTATATTTTTCCCATGCTCGGTAAAATAAGGAGATCATCCGATGATTAAAAATATCTAAAAAATCTGCTAAAGTTTGATCCTTATAGCGTCGGCGTTCAATTAGAAGCTCTGTATAAGATAAGGGCAATACACCATTTACCCCAGCCATTCCCATAAATCTTACAAACATTTTGTTTGATGTTTGTGTAGGTAAATCTTCTGGAGAAAATACAATTTTATTTATTTCACTAGATGGAAAATTAAGTGAAATATGATTATGAAAACGTGTTACCTCTTCTTTAGGATTACTATCGCGACCAACAGTAAGACGAGTAGGAAAACTTCTTTCTAAAAGCCTTACTGCTTGAAAAAAATCAAAATAATATGGTTCTTGGGCTAGGCGTTGTTTTAAAGAAGGATTTGATCGCCTAAACGAGGTAGCCATGTTTTTACCCATCCTTCCCGTTGTTTAGTGCTGATTTTCAGTTGGCTAAAAGAATTAATAGAAGTATAAAGCGCTAAAAAGCGTTCTAGCACAGAAGCAAACAGAAAAACGCCACTACCAACAAATTTATCTTCATCAAACTCAATAGAGCATTCTATTCCACGAACAAACCCAGTTCCAATACGTGGGCCTATTTGGCGAACTATTCGACGACTACTTACCTTTTCAATTCCATAAATTTGTTTTCTTGTGGCAGGAGAATCCATAAAATCATAAAGTAACAAAATCTCTCGTAAAGCTTCAGCAGAATTTTCTTTACTTTCAACAATTGATAAATAATTTAAACTTAAATGTGAAATCAGCCGCCAATGTGCTGAACGTCGCATTGGTGGACGCAAAGTATTAGTAGGTTTTTTTAAACAAATAACCCGCGAAATAGGGGCATTACCTTCTACTTGAAAATCTCCGTCTTGGCCTCCAAAAGGCAGTTTTGCGGGTAAGTCTCGGTTAGTACAAGTTACTGATAGAGTTAAAGTTTCTACTGCTGGAACATTAGGATTAAAATCAAGATCTACTAGTGAAATATAAATTTCTGTTCCTGGATCGTCTTTACGTTGCGAAACACGTCTATTTGTATACCAAAAAGTTTTAGTTTGTTCAGTCTTATAAGTATGTCTTAAAGAATAAAAAGGTTGATAATGTTGTGCTTGTTGTAAATAAGGGTCTGTAGTTATCACATCATCTATAGAATAGATCTCTGTTGCCATTTGGCGATGAATATCGGCAATAACATGATATTCATATTGTTGATGTGTAAGTTGAATAGGTTCAGCAGTTTTGTGAAAAAGATTAATAATAGGCGTGCAACCTAGTTGAAAAGTTGATGCCTCTATGCGAGCAGTTGGAGGGGTAATATCTTTTAAATAAATAAATATTTCAAACTCTTCTCCAAATCCAGCTTTAGCCGCTAAATCAATACCTAATAAATCAAAAAATAGATATTTTTCTGGAAAGGCAAAATATTCTGTTAATAAGCGATACCCTATAAATGAGCGTGCAGTATAAGGTAGTAACCCCTCATCTTCACTAAAACCTACAGCTTGAATATTACTACTTGGTAGTGTAATTACATTTGGGGTGCTACCTAAAATTCTCTTTCCTTTAATAGAACGTAATTCTATATTGGTAACATGATTAAACATAAACTCATAGAGGGGATAAACAAGCTGTGCTTCTCCATTAAGAAAAAAACGTAGTTGGCTAATTGGTTCTGCTCTTTTACTTTCATTTTGTTTTAGCTCAGATAGTTGAGTGTTATTTAGACAACGTAAAGAAAGCCTGATAAATGCTTGACTATACCTACCATGAGAATCAGTAGGCACATTAGAACCTAGTTCGGCAGATATTATTTCCAGAGGCCATAATGTAGTTGAATAAGAAGTACGAAAGCGGCAAGGTGTACCATGAATTGGTTTTGAATAAAGAGTAGTCCCTTTATTAATTTGATAACTAGTAGTTAGTTTTCCTTGTTCAGGGTCAAGGCTAAACTTAGCAATAGACATTGATGGTATAGGGTTTAGGTAATGTGGGTAGAGAATGTTAAGAAGAGATTCTGTTATTTCAGGAAACTCATCGTCTAGTTTTAGACGTATACGCCCAGCTAGAAAGGCAAAAGCTTCAATAAGACGTTCTACATGAGGATCTTCGCACTTATCTTTTTCTAAAAGTAGTCTTCCAGCAACTTTAGGATATTTTTCTGCAAATTCTGCTCCCATTTGTCTTAAAAAAGCTAATTCTTTTTCATAATACCCTAAGAGTTCATCTCTCATTACCCCTCCTTAACAAAATAACGACCACTATCAAGGCGCAGCACCGTATCAAAGCTTACTGGTTCTGGCGCAGGTTCAACTTTAAGCCTTGCATCAATACGAAAATGTAAAGCAGGTTCATTTTCTAGTACAGGCTCAAGTTTTACTAAAGTATCTTCTAACCGAGGCTCAAATATTTTAATTATTCTTTCTAACAATTGCTCTAATTTATGTTGCTCATCAACACTTTTAACATTTACATTTGAAAGATCGGGCAACCCATAATTAGCAATAGAGTGATTTAACTCTTTTAAGTCAGCAGATATTTTTAATGTTTGACGTGTGTTAAGTAACCATTCTAGATCACGTTTTACAGCTTGTTTAAACTGTTGCAAACTACGTGAGTGCAAAGCCAGAGGTTCTTGTGTTAGCTCTGGCTCATTATCAAGCAAACGATCTATTACTGATGGGGTAATATGTATCTCACTGTCAAATCTACTCATAGTTTTACACTTTCTTATTTAACTTTAGATCCCAACCTGCTACAACACTACCTGAGCCTCTGCCTCCTTCAACTTTTGTTGGAATATATTTAAGTTCTATTTTTCCATAGTTCATAGTAACTTCTTCCATTGGGATAGTTTCTCCTTGGCTGCTGCCGCCAGGACGAACAGAAGTTATCAATACATCAGTTAATTTATATTCCATATAAAGTTCTTTTTCTCCACCAGCACGATGTAGCGATAAACAAGCTGACTTTAAGTGTTCACCTGTTGCACAGGCTAAGGCTAGTTTGGGAGAAGCTTTATCAAGCAGTTTTACTATGCTTAGATCTTGAAATTGTGCTCGTCCAGCAGAAAGTGAACCGGCTGTACTAGCAACTCCTGCTGAAGCTTGCATTACACCCCAACTAAATGAAAGTATTTCGATTTCACCTTTGTGCTTATCATCCATACTTTCGCCTTCAATTCCATCAATTTTTAGAAATGCATCCATAATCTTACTCCTTAGGAAGTTTGGAAGTGATTAACTGCTTTCGCGATTGGTTTTTAAATTCCAATTTTTAACCTTACGACCTTCAACACGACCAGAAGAAACTTTTGTAGGAAAATACTCCCATTCAATTTGGCTATAACTTAAAGAGATTTCTTCTAGTGGAATTTTTTCTCCATAACCGCGACCACCTGCTCTAACATTAGTAATAACAACGTCAGATAAAGTATATTTCATATAAACTTGTGCCTCACCTCCAGCACGGCAAAGTTGTAACACAGCATTACTTAAATGTAGCCCACTAGCACAAGCATGCGCTAAGGCTGGTGATGAGGTATCAATAGCTTTATAAATAGAAAGATCTCCAAAATGTGCTCGTTCTGTTCTTGTTGCACTGCCGCTACTTGCTGAACCAGCATGAGGTTGAGCTACGCTCCAATGAAAATCAAGAACTTCTATTTCTCCTTCGTGTTTGTCATGTGTGCTTTCACCTTTAATCCCGTTAATAGAAAGAAAAGCTGTACCTCGGTACTCCTCCATTTTTGGTGGGCCAGAAATCAATGTTCGGATAAGGTTTAATAATTCACCTATGTCAGATTTACCTACATCTGCTCGGGATATCTGATTAAGTTCTGCCATAAGACTATCCTTTTCAATAAGCTTAGGTTGTGGCAGAAATTAGTAAAATAATTTCTGCCACATTTAAGAGTTATTTACTTTTGTGCTGGTTGAGGTAACTCGGCTACAAGTCTTAGAGAAACTGTTAATTCTTCTAATTGGAAGTGTGGTTTTAGAAAAGCAACTGCTTTATAAACTCCTGGTTTTCCAGCTACTTCCACAACATCAATATGTGCCTCACGAAGTGGATATTGAGCCTTTAATTCTTGACCAGCAGTATCATCAAGTAGCACATAGTTGCTAATCCAGCGATTAAGAAAATCTTCACAATTTTTGCGTGACATAAAAGAGCCTATTTTGTCTCGCATCATTGATTTTAGGTAATGAGCAAATCTTGATACTGCAAAAATATATTGTAACTGTGCTGATAACCTAGCATTAGCATTAGCCGCATCTGTATCATATTTTTTTGCTTTATTTGTAGATTGTGCGCTAAAAAAAGCAGCATAGTCTGTATTTTTGCAATGTACTAATGGAATAAATCCTAGATCAGCAAATTCTTTTTCACGTCTATCAGTAATAGAAATTTCTACTGGACATTTTAATGCTACTTCACCCTCATCTGTGCGGAAAGTATGTGTTGGAAGCCCTTGGACAAGTCCTCCTCCTTCTACACCACGTATTGCTACAGTCCAATAATACTTGGCAAAAGCTTCTGTAAGCCGTGTACCAAAAGAATAAGCTGCATTGCCCCAAAGATATTTTTTATGATCTGTTCCATCAACAGTTTCAGTAAAGTTAAAAGTTTCTGTTGGAACCGTATCTCTTCCATAAGGTAAGCGCATTAAAGTATGTGGTAAACAAAGACCTACATAACGTGAGTCTTCTGACTCACGAAATGATCGCCATTTGACATATTCAACACGATCAAAAATTTTGGCTAAATCTCTTACTTCAACAAGTTGTGTAAAATCGTCCCAACCAAAAAGTTGCGATGAAGCAGCAGCAACAAATGGTGCATGTGATGCAGCAGCAATATTTGAGATTTTTTCTAACAAGAACAAATCTTGTGGATGATTACTAAACTCATAATCACCAATCAAGGCACCATAAGGTGCCCCACCAAATGTTCCATATTCTTCTTCATAAAGCTTTTTAAAGAGCGCTGATTGATCAAATTCTACTGCACGCTCTAGATCGCGTATTAAGTCTTTCTTTGACACATTCATAACTCGGATCTTAAGCATAGTGCTAGTTTCACTTTCAAAGACTAAGTGATGCAAACCTCGCCAGGATGCTTCTAATTTTTGAAAATCTTCTGCATGCATAATCTCATTCATTTGTAATGAAATTAGTTTATCAAGCTGAGCAATACGATTATTGATCATAGCTTCAATATCTTTAGAATAAACCATTTCACCTTGCATTACTTGTTGGACAAATTCAGAAACTAGATCCTTAGCCATTTCTTTTTGGGATTCATTACGAGCCAAATGGCCTTCAGAAATAATCTGATCTAGCAAACTAACTTCAGTTTGTTGCTCAAGGCTAGTTGTTAGAGATTGTTGGCTTTCTATTGCTTTACTCATGGTTTGTCTCCTTTACACATTATCTTGCATTTCCAAACCAAGATCTTTGCTTAATTGCTGTTGTTTATCAGTATTTTGAACAATATCTTGCAGCAGTTCACCTAATCTATCATTACCATCCATTTGAGAGAGCAAATCAGAAAGCTTGCGTCGAGCCTCAATCATTTTTTTCAATGGGGCAACTTGTTGAACTACTTTATCTGGGCTAAAGTCTTCCATTTCTCTAAAGTTCAACTCTACATTCATCTTAGAATCATCATCGGTTAGTTTGTTTTCTATAGAAAAAGCTGCCCGAGGTTTCATACCCGACATTACTTGATTAAAGTTATCTCGATCAATTTCAATAAATTTGCGGTCTTTTAACTTTGGGGGTGCTTGTGCTGGTTTGCCAGAAAAATCACCCAAAACGCCAATAACAAAAGGAAGTTCTTTCATTTCAATCGCGCCACCAATTTCAACATCATAAGTAATATGTACTCTTGGCGAACGAACTCGATCAAGTTTATGCTGGAGACTTTCTTTTTTAGGCATAAAATTTCTATCCTTTCTTAGAGAGCGTTAATTAGCAATCGAATTAATATTTAATCACTATAAGTTAATAAGAAGTTCACTCTTAAAAAATACTCTCAATTAACAAAGGGTTAACTCATCTACAATATGCTTGTGCAAATTTATTGCCAAACTTAATTTTTTATCCCTAGAGTCTCCCTTACTTGGTCTAGAGCTTCGCTATTTTTAATAACCTCTTCTAACCACTGATCTAAGGGCATTTCACCCCATTTAATAGCTCGTTCTACAAGGAAAGCTACTGGGCTATGAGGTTCTGTTTTACGGAAATATCCTGCTACATTTTTTAATCTATCTAAGGCATCTTCTCGACAGCTAATAGCTCCAGCACTTATTGGAAGATTTTTTGTGGATGTTTGCTCAGCTATTGAGGATTTTTCCATACTCTCTATTAAGTCTTGTGGTAAATTAGTTTGGGGTTCAGAAATAATTTTTATAGGCTGTTTTTCTTTGTAAATCTTTCCTATTAAACTAAAAATATCTTCTAAAGATTTTTTTAGTTTTCCTAAACCAGGTGTTTGTGATAAAAATTTTTCATCCATTAATTTATCAAGCTCTAAAAAGGCTTTTAAGCATTTATCAAGTAGATTAAATGTTGTTTGATAAAAACTAATTGGTGAAGTATTTTGTGCTTTACGCCATTGTTCTGATGTTGTTTTCTTTTCTTTTTCTGCTAGTTCTTTTAATTCTTCTATTTTACGTTTTTCTTCAGAGCTTAAATCATCTATTTTTTCTGGAATATCAAAGAGTTTGGATTCTTCATACTGTAAATAAGAATAATTATCTGTTAGGTTAGAAGCTGTAATGGGGAATTGTTTTATACATATAGAAATTTGGCTATCAAACCAAGAAAAAGCATTAGCACGAGCTTCTAAATCTCCATCTTCGTTTTCAGGATAAATTGAATCCCAAAAATTTTCTAACAAACCCTTTAAAAGTTGTAAACTATCACATAAACCTACAAAACCGTAGCTATTTACTAGTGCTTCTGAAAACCAAACTGCTAGTTGAAGGTCTTTGGTTTTTGTCTCTAGTGCATCTGTTGATAAAGCTATTACTTTATTCCAATCAGATGTTTTTGTTTCGCGTTTCCACTCTCCTAATTCCTCAATATCTTCACTACGCCGAGCTTCACGAATATCATCATAGAGCACAGCATATTGAAGATTATCTCCAGAAGAATTTTTTCCTTCAATTGGTCTTAAAAGCCGCTCAAAACTAATACAATGTGTTTCTATTGCTATGTTTGGCATTAGTTTTTCTCCTTTTTCTAAGAATGATCAAAGGTTAGTTCATTAACTTCAAGAATAGTTTTTTCTTTGTTATCACTAAGAAATGTGCGTAATCCATATCCAAGATAGATGTCATTAGGTAGAGTTTGCCAATCTGTCATACGACCTAGACGTACTAGCTCATTTTCATGTTTATAAGAATTTGGGTAAAGTGTTGGTAAGAAAACTTCTGCTAATGTGTCATTAGTTAGCTGAACAACTGCTTTTATCCATACCAAATCACGTAAGAATTTTGGTGGTTGAATTTCTAAACGTTGGATATTTTCAAATGGTAGCCAATAATATTTATCTTCTAAGAATACCTCTAAACAATTACCAAAAAAATCATTGTAATCTACAAAACTACTAAACTTCTTTCCATTAAGTTTGCCTTTGAGATTAGGTTGATTTAAAGCTATGTTATCTAATAGATTACGCGTTTCAGGATAATTTTTTTCTCGTAGCTTAGTGAGTGCAGTCAATTGTAAAGAAACATAATTTGGTGGTGTAGATAAAAATTTTGGGGTTATATCATTAGAAAAAAGTTTATGCCGTTGGATTTCAGCTTTTATATTATTATTGTAGACTAATAACCCAGTTTCAGCTTTTGCCCCTATTATTGACAATCCTTTAAGCTGACGTTCTGCACGCTCCCATTCACCATTAAAACAAAGTAGTTCAAAGAGAAATGTACGTAGCCAGTTATTACCAGGGTCATTTCTGACCTCTTGAATTAATTCTTTAATTGCTTCTACAAGGTAGCCATTTTGATATAAAGCTTTTGCTTTTGAACTTGCAATAACTTTTGCTGAAGACATAATTTCCTCCTTTAGTTTCGTAAGTTTTTTGGAGCATGCCATTGTGTAAAAAGATGGCGTGAAAAAGCATTATTAGCACTAGATGGTCTTAATGTTGCGCGGATGGGGATTCCTTCAATGTTCCAGCTAAGTATAAGTAGGTTTCCTTCAGGTGTTGCTCCTGTTACCATTTTGAAAAGCCCCCATTCCCCAGGAAAAGCTTTTTCAGCTATTTTATTACCTTGTATTACAGTAATTTTTGCTCCAGATGCTCCAGATTTTGCAGGCCACGTAAATTTTGCTGATTGTACGGTTGTGCCACGCGTTTCTACTCTAGTTCCATCAATCTCTATTACAACATCAGTGTTTGCTGTAGGTTGTAGCAAGAGTTCATAACTAACTTCCATTTGCTGACCACCTTGAGCAAAGAGAGCCTCACGAAGTTGTTTGCTGGTATTAAGATAACTAATAAATTCTTGAGAAAACTTAAAAGCCCCACTTTCTTTTAGTTGTAATTTACCTCCTACTTCTTCAAAAGAAGGAGCTAATCTATCATTAAAAAATTGTGCTAATACACCATTAACTGGATTAAGATAACGTGTAAGGTCTGTTATAGATGCACTTCCTGTTTCTGTAAAAGGAAAACCTTGTTCTATGTTACGGGCTTTAGGATAGATTTGCTCTTGCCAACTTTGTTCAATTTGAACATAGCTACTACCATAAAGCATAGCTCTTAAATTCCCTAAAGGCTGTTTACAAGCAGATGCAGCATCTCTAGTTGCTGAGCTAGTAAAACTTTCTAGTAGTTTATTAATTGTTAATTCTGCTTTTTGTAGACCAATATCATCTTTACCAGTAAGCAACATTTTTGTGGTTTGTGATAATTGATCAGCTGTAGAAGTTTCTAAATTATCAAGCACTATACGTAAAGAGCTACGATATTGTAAAACAGGAGAATTTTCTCCTTCTTGCTCTAAAAATTGTCTTAGAGCAAGAAATTCTTTTTCTAATTCAAGGATTTGTGGGTTAGGAGTAATTGATTTACTTGCAAAAATCTTTTTCCACCAACTAAGTTTTGCTTTTGCTCCTGTAAAATTAGTTTGTCTTGCTACTTCAGTTAATGTTAGGTCTAATGGCGAATCGTTAGCTGATAAGATTTTTAATGCTTCAATAGCATCTTCTTTTGTCTTAAAAGCAGGAATACTTAAACCTTTTAAGAAGTTTTGCCATTGTTTACTATACTCATGAAAATAAATGCCTTCTAGTTTCCCAACATCACTACTTAAATCTTTAGTTGTTACTGTAGATGCTCCCATTACCCAGTCTTCTTTGTTCATTTCTGCTTCTGCTAAAACCAAAGCCTTGTTCATATAACCTTCGTAGCCTTCTATGGTAAAACTACCTGGTACACTATATTTTCCTATTAACCCTCCTTTGTTACGACCTTGAGTAATTGATTCAACTGTTACAGGCTTTACTTTTAAGTCAATTTCTGAGGTTACTCTCTTAAAAAAGCGGTTTACGGCAGGGTAACTAACAAGATGCTGACGCGATGCAGAAACAATTTTATCGTCTGCTTTGAGGTGGGGGGCATCATCATAAATAGCTTGTTTGGCATAGAAATCAAGCTGTTGTTGTGCTAAAAGTTCTAATTCTGGTGGATAAGATTTTTTCCAATATTCATTAAGTCGATTTGCTAGAAAAGTAGGCTCTGTTTTATTTGGCTCTGAAAGCATTAAGTATGTTTTTAATAGATCATAGTAGTATCCTAATTCTTCTTCAGAAAACTTATTTTTACTATCAGCAAATTTTCTTAAATCATTTTCTAGGTTTTCTGCTGTTTGTTGAAAGAAATGTTGGTTAAGTAAATCAAAATAAATAGCTCGCAAATTAGGATTTATATCATTACCTGAATATAGCCCATAACTATAAGATAAAGGTCTAGACTTTTTGTAATTTTCTAAAACTACAAGTTGTTGCCTTAGTTGTTCAACTGCTTCTAACTCTACACGTAGCGAGGCAGTATCTTGATTACTAGAAATGTTGCTAGACCTTAATCTACTAATTTCATCTACTCTTAGACCTTTTTCTAAACTTTCATTAATTAAACTTCGGTTTCTTATTAATGAAACAGTAAAGCCTATTATTAGAAACAAAGAAATGAAGCTTACAGTTGCAATTAGGACTCTACGTTTTAGCTTAGGAGTATCCGTTTTCTTTATCATTGACGCAGATAAATTAGTATCATTAAGCAATTGTTCTTGGATCAAGTCATCAATAAAATATTTTTCTCTATATTCTTGTGCTGTTATTAAAAGGTTTTCTGATGGTCGTTTCTTTATTACTGAACTTGCAATAAAGTAAAAACCTCTCAACCAAGGGTTATCAGTAAATGGGCTAGGTCTAAATAATGTAGAAACAAAAAGAGAGAGTTTATTTTTAATAGAAGCAAAACAAAAAGGAAAATCAAAAATTTCTAACTGTTCTTTAGATAAATTTGATGATGCTAAATGTACTAGACGATTGCTCATTAAAGCTTCACAAAGATAGCTAAATTCTTCATCAAAAAGCGAGTAGGCTTGTTCACGTTGTTCTAAAGGTATAGTTGTACCCCAAATCTGGTTACGAGTTTTCTTATCAAAATTACTAAAAAAGACTTCAAATCCATTAATAACATCGGCATGTGTAAAAACTAAATAAATGGGGTAAGGGCTGTTAAATTGTGCTTTTAGCTCATCAATACGTGCTCTTAGCTGTTTTGCTTGTTGTTCTATTTCATTTTCACTGGCTTTAGTAATATTTGTTGTTTCAACTGTAAGGATTAATCCATCAATGGGACGTTCTGGGCGATATCTTTTTATTGTATTAAGTAATGATAGCCATTCTTCATGATCAGTTCCTTCATTAAGGTAACGGCCTGCTGTGTCAATAAAAACTGCTGAATTGCTAACATACCATTCACAACTATTAGTTGGGCGAAATAGGTTTTGGCTTAAACTTTGTTGGCTAGGTAAAGCTTGAATATCTAAACCAGAGTTTAAGATTAATGAAGTCTTTCCACTTGATTTAGCGCCTAGTAGAAGGAACCAGGGGAGTTGATAAACAACTTTTTTAGTGGATTTTGAAGCAAGTTTTGTATTGTTTAACCATTGAACTACTTCTTCAGCACGATTTATTAAATCTGGATAATCTTTAGTAGTAGAAGAATTATTAGTCACTGGGAAGATTTGATCTTCTGATTTTTTGAAATAGTGCTTGATAAATAAAGCAATTGGAAAAGTTAATAGAATTAGAGCTACTAGCAAAACTTGAGTATTAAAACTAAACCCTAAATTACCTGTTACTGACCATCCTAAAACACTTGTTAGACCATATAAGAGAACCAGTGTAGTGATTTTAAGAAAAGACTTTATTTGTTCAATGTATTCTAAGAATTGTGGCATGGATAATCTCCTTACTTAAAATCCTCAGCATCGCTAAAGATATGAGCAAGCTTTATTCCAAATGTTAAACTATTGATTTTTTAGAGGATTGCTAGGATTACTTTTGTAGACAAAAAGAATAAATAGGAGTTTTGCGCTAATTAGCGCAAATTTTCGCATTTTTGCAGTAGCCAAGGTTTATTGAAAATATGCATTATATTTTGCAGTAGCATTTGTTCTATTTATCTTAATAATTGTTCTTTAGCAGCTAGTAGTTGGTTATTAAGCAATAGTTTGAAAATAATATAGACAAATATACTAATAACAAAAACTGTAATTGTGGTTAATTTTATCCAAAGAGGTAAACCATGATCACTAACGAGTTTAGGCTGATCATTAGCTTTAGCGTGTGGCGAAAGGCTAATATTTTTTAGTCTGTTTGCTTTTATTAAATGTTCAGCTACATTGTTAATTACTTGTTTAAGTTGATCTTCTAGATAAATTTTATATCGCCCTTTATATCCAAGTAATAAACAAACATAGTAAAGCTCAATAATATCAATATGTTGTAGGCTTTCTTTCAATAATTCTTCTAAACGTTCAAAAAACTTTACTCCTGCTAAATGTTCTCCAAAATATTCTAGTTGTAATGGATATTTTTCCCATTCTTGACGAAGCGGAAAATCTGCTGTCAATACGGTTTCATCAATAAAAGCAGCTAAAGCAAACTTTCCAGATTGAACGGCTTGTGATGGATAACTTAACTTACTAGCTTGAAATTCCATTTCTTTTAATAGATTACTAAAAGTATTCCTTAAGTCACTAGATGGGCTAACGATACCTGATTTTAGTTCTAATATTAACTCTAAAGTACGTGTAGCCATTATTAATAAAGGGTTTTGACTATTATCTAATAAATCAGCTAATTCTGTATTAGAAATAGGGTTGAGTGTTATTACATTAGACATAAGTTACCTCTTTCTTAATGATGGTAGAGGTGAAATTAAGATTTTACTGCATAAAGTTCTAACTTTACTTCTGGAAACTCATCAGGAACATAAATAGCAATTGTCTTTGAACCGCGAATTGTGTCCCAATAAGGGCCAATACTATCAAAACCAAAGTAGTGAAAGCCTACCCGAGTAGGTATTGGAGAAGGAGGAGGTGATGCATGTCTTAGAGTAACACCTGGTAGTGCAGAACCTACTACAGCGTCAATTACATCTCTGGAAGCTACTTTAATAATTCGTGGCACACGGTCAATTAAAAAACTTTCTGCTACCTGTGCTTTTATTGCTAAGAAAAATGCTGCGTTATGCAATAATCGATCATCTTGAACTCTACCAATATAAAGCGATTCACGAATGTTTTCTAATGCTATTGCAACACAGCGAGTAGGTATCACGGTTTCTAAGAGTTCACGGATCTGTAACATTAATTGGTTAAAGCTTAAGTATAAATTATCGTGGTCATATCTAATTATATCTTTAGGGTGTTGATCAATAGAAAAGGTTATTAACTTTCCGGCAAGTTCAACTAATACTTCATATAGATGTTCAGGGTGTACAATTCTAGTACGTAAGAGATGCGTTAGCTTTGGAATTGTACTGTTTACCGTATGTAGTAACCAAAAAACAGCAACTTCAGATGTAGTAAAATCAGCTAAAGAACTAGCTCTTTGCCTTCTTTGTTCCCCTAAAGTTGTACTTTTAGTAATAAGAATTTCTATTAACTGTCTTAACATATTAAGTAACCAAGTAGATGCGCTTATACTTAATATTGGTGGTAAGTAGTTTTCAGATAAAACTAACTGTCCAGTAGTCGTATGTACAATTTCTGCTATTTTCAGGCTACTATAACCTTCTTTTAGTTCATCAGAGAAAAGCAGTCGAAAATTAGGTTTAGCAAAAGCTATTTGTTGTTGATTTTCTCCTGTTGTTTCGTCAATTACTGTACCAGGAACTTGGCTATAACGTAAGTTTGCGGATTTTTCCTTAGTAGGTGCTTGAAAATTCACACTACCAGCACGCTTTGTTGCAATTGCTAAGTAAACTTCCAGTTTTTCACCAGTATCAAAATGTTTTGCTAAAGCTCGTGCTTCTGGTAAAGGATCTGGTTGTGGCAAATTAACTAATAAGCCATCAGGCATTATTGCCTGACAATGTATTAATTCAAAAATACCATTACTAATTGATTCATGGTTAATTTGAAGGTTGATTATTCCCCACTGATAAGGGATAAATGCTGCTAGTCGTGAAGTTATTTGATCTTCAAAATAATTATCCCATTGTTGCAAATGATGAGGAGTAAGGAGCATCCCTTCATTCCAAACTACTTTGCGGTAATGGCTCATAATATTAATCACTTTCCCAGAAATATTAAAAATCTTTCTCTTACTTTCTTATCTATGCAATAAGTATGCAACTAATATTAGAGAGAAAAATTCTTAGTCTATTAGTTTATCTATAACTTAAAAAACACTTTGGCTAATAAAAATATTAGAGGGTAATGTACTAATAAGAAAAAGCGGGTGCATTTATTCCATAAGCTTTAGGATTTTGACCAATTAGACCTAATGCTAAACAGTTTATAACAAAGTCATAAACCTCATCATTAATTTCACCATGCTCTCGTAAAAACCATATATTTCTTTCTGTTTGTGGGTTCTTAACAATTTTACGCATAGCTGCTAATAATGGATGAGATTTTTTTGTCCCACTTCCCATTCGATAAGCAGCAAGAATTATTAAACTACTATCTGCTAGAGTAGTGCCAAAAGTTGCCCTAAGCGTTATTAATTCTTCTAGGATTTTTTTAGACATTGTATTTAATTCATAAATTTCTTTATTACTGATTAACTCAGCTAAAAGGATATAAAAAAATAGTGCTGGTTCTACGCCTTCTTGTCTGGCTAGTAATGCTAGTTTTTCTGTATGTTGATTTAGAGAAAATAAAGCATTTGCTATTGAAGGTTGATTTCGGTAACTTTCAACTCTAATTTTAATTTCCTGAAGCGCTGTTTCTGGAAAGACATAAGGCTTATCATCGCTACTAATACGGCGAATTAACTCTACAACAGTTTTTTCAAACTGTTGATCTATAGTTTGGGAGTAAGAACTATTGCTTAATTTTTCTGGGGATAGATTTTCATTGTAGGTTGACAGCGGTCTTAGCTTTAAGCCAAATGCCCAAGGGTTCTCTCCAATAATTGCAGCAGCAAAAAATTTTGGCACATATTTAATATTTTCATTTTGAAATGGTCTATCTAGCTTAGTAGAATTAGCTACTAGAGTCCAAAAACTACGCTCACGGTTTTCACTATTAATAACATCATGAAGATCTCGCCTAACAGAATCAGGGCTACGATTATAACCGGCTATTGCTAGGGCAACACTCATAGCATCAGGGCCAAACTCTGTAATTCTATCAGCCATATAGCTTGCTGCTGCTGGTGACATTTTCTTTACATTACAACGATCATTTGGATCTACTCCATAAGCCCTAGCTGTTGCAGGCATAAATTGAAATAGCCCTTTAGCTCCTACAGGGCTTTCCAAACATTCATGGTATTCTGTCTCAATCATTACAATGTAGATTCCTACTACTGGAGCAACACCACGTAAATTAAAGGATCTAATAATTTCTGGAGCATAAAGACTAGCACGAGCATAAAGACTATGAAGGTTTTCACCCCAAAGTTTTGTAGAAGTTGTATTAGTTCTTTGTGCATATGAATCAACATATTTTCTTATATAACCTAAAACATCATCAGTAAAAGCATAAGGCCGATTACCCATCATTAATGAAATATGTTGTGCCTGCTTATCAACAAAATCCAGCTTTTCTTCTTCTGTCATTTTTAGATAAAGTTTTATATCTTTTTTTATAAATTCTTCTTTTGGTAAATTATTTTCTACTAAATTATTTTCTTTTGCTGATTCTTCTATTTGAGGGCTTTGATTAGTTGATATAGGCAAATTACTATTTCTAGTTTCTTCAACGTTAACGGTATTAATACTAGTTGCTTTACTTGGCTTCTTAGTTAAAAACCAAACTAAACTGGTTATAACAAATAAACAACTAATCATTATAAAAATAACTTTTACTAAGCTTATGTTTTGAGGAAGTTTAGTAATGGGTATATTAGTTTTTTTCTGAGTAGCTGTTAAAAAAGATTTAATTGATATATCAATAACTGTAGCTTTACCTAGTCTAATTTTATCGCCATCATTAATAGGTAATCCTTGTGTTGGCACTTTAATATTATTTACAAAACTTTCACTATTAGAGCACTCATTAAGTATCCAAATATGGTTATTTTCTTGGTGAATGCTTGCATGGATTTTTGAAAGGCTAGGGTCTTGAATAATAAGATTAGCTTGGTTTCCACGCCCTATGGTTAAATGGTTGGTCTTCATCTCAAATTTTTGTGTATGTTCTGGAGATCTAATAGTTAAATTTATTGTTGCCATAAAATTAATAAAGAGAAGATAGTCTTTCTTGTTCTAAACCAAAGGCTTGAGGATTTTCTCCTACAATGCCAGCGGCAAAAAAACTTACTACATGATTTGCTGACTCTTGACTAATCAATCCTTTTTCTACTGTATACCAGAAATCATGTTGCCAAGTAGTTGCTAAATCACTTGTTGCTAATTTAGTTCGCAACTCTCCTGCTTGAGCAACTGTTTGACCATAGCAGGCAATAGCATAAACAAAATTCTCTGTGCCAAAAATATTAATTAAATCTTTAAGATAGGCTGCTGCAATTTCTGCACCTCTTTTGGGGTCATTGAGCATTGTTTCTTGTTCACCAGGTAAAAGATAATTTTTCCCTATCTCTTTAGGAATCTGCCATAAACCTGCTTTGTTATTACCCTTATCTGAAAGTTGAAACTTACTTTCACTTGTTGCTAAAACAAAACCTAGTAAAGGGTGCAATCCTTTGTCTCTAAAAGCTTTTATAATTTCTCTTCTATTACGGCGTGCATCATTAATTAGGTTAAGTCGATAGCTATTTGTAGATAGATGTATCTTTTCTACAAAGCCTGAGCGTAAATTATAACCGCTTTTTTGTGCTATTTGAGCTACTAAATTTGTAGTCATAATGCTTATATCTACTCTAAGTGTTGAAGGAATATTGCTATCATAATTACTAGGATCTATTTTAGGGGTTGAAGTTGTAGTAGCTATTTCAGGTGTTTCAAAAGCTAGTAATAAACTTTCTGACTGCAAAATTTTTTTTCCCTTAGTATCTTCTATTGTAATAGAAAGAATATGATTACTAGTTGTTAGATTAGGAAATTTTGTAGCTAATTTCATAGGATCAACAATAAGATTGTATGGGGGGCTTTCAAACTTAGCTATTTCTACACCATCTAATTGATAAATTAGGGTGCCAATATTTTCTGTATTTTTTATCTCTAACAAAACACTTACAGGACTGCGAATAGTTGAACCATTAGCAGGGCTAAGAATATGAACTTGGTTTATTGTTTTTTGAGGCTCTGGATAAAATACTAGAAAAATACTAGCAACGGTAATAATTAAACCTAAAACTACTGCGGATAGGACTAGCAAAGGTTTGTTTTTTAATGTTTTTTTTGCAGTAGCAAGATCGTTTATCAATCCTTGATCAGGCTCTTTAGTTGTCTCTAAACTAGGTTTTTCAAAAACTAATTTGGGTAGAGTTTTTTGGTCTTCTTGATGAAATATAAACTTACATGCACCTATTTCAATTTTATCTTCAGATTTTAATTTTTTTTCCCCATAAATAGCTATTCCATTGACTAATGTAGGAATGCTTTTTGATAGATTGGTAAGATAGTAGTTTTGATATTTTTTTTCTAAGATAGCTTGATAATATGAAATACTAGGATGATTAATAACAATAGAATTGTCTGGTGCTCGCCCAATAGTTGTATTAGCTATTATTTCAATATTTTTTTGAATGTTATCAGGTAAAGCTACTGTTAAGAATGTTTTCATCTTTGTAATCCTTTTTATTTAGAAATTCAGCCAACAAATTATTAACCTCCAGATTTACCTAATTTTATTATTATTATTTCTTGTTTTTCTTTTATTTCAATAGTTTGTGTATATGGTTCAAAGCCAAAAGCTTTTACTTTTAGACAATATTTTCCTGGTGGAACAGTTTTATTTAACTCAAACCATCCATCTGCATTACTTCCTCCCCAGCAAAGAAGATTTTTAGGCGTAACTTCATCTGTTTCTGCTGGAATCAATCCAATACGTGCACCAGCAATAGGTTCATCATTAGTTCCTGATTTAATAACTATTCCTTTTATGGTTACTAAATTTACTGGTGCAACCTGTTGAATAATATTAGAGTTTTTTGTTGTATTTGGTTTATCAAGGGTTAAGGAGCTTTTATCTAATTGTCCTAACATAGCAGTAACCAAATGCGCTGGGCGCAAAAATCCAACAGCGCCATAAGATTGCGTTGTATCAGGAAACCCATCACCATCTTTATCAACTTCTTGGCTATCAACAACAATTTTTGTTGGAATACCAATTAATTTACCGCTACCATTGACTGCTGCACCTCCACTATTACCACGAATCAATCTAGCATCTGTTTTAATCCATTCTTCTAGTAAGTCTTTTCCTTCAACTATACCAGTGTTAACAGTAACAGACTTTCCTCCTTTTTCTGGATAACCAATAATTACAATATCATCAAGTATTTCTACAGGGTTAGTTTCTATAGTTATGGCTGGTAAACCAATTGAAGCTTGATCTTTTTCGTCTTTGATAACTTGTAGTAATGCAAGATCTTGTCCTTTATTAACTATGATTGTTATTAAACGGTAGCGTTCAAAATCAACACTACTATCGTTTTTGTTGATTTCAAAGAATATTTCTGGGTAAAGCTCTCCTGTTTGACCATTTTGGATTACATGATAATTAGTAGCAATAATTCCATTTGCTCTAACAACAACACCTGACCCACGAGGGCGCAATTTTTCTTTACTATTATCTCTAACTAAAACTAAACCAATAGCATTAACAGCTTCTCTAACTTTTTCTTTAACTATTTTTGTTTGTTCTGTTATTTCTTCTGTTGTTTGTTTTGAAGATTGGTGATTAGTTAAAGTAAGTTGCAGTAGTCTAACTTTTTCTAGTTTTGTACAAGAAAAAAACATACTAGCGATAATTATTAGTAAAAAGCTTTTTCTTTTAACAAACATAACTTAGCCCTCTTATTGCAAAAAATGCAAAATAGGAAGTTATAAACAAATTCTACGTCTTAAAACTAATTTAATAGTTGCCATTGCTATTAACAGATGGCTTTTGTTTTAAGATTAAATATGTTGTAAACGAATTTCAAAAACAGCTACCTCATTAGCTTTCAGTCTACTAGCTTCTTTATCTTTTGAACGCTCACCTCCTTTATCAGGGATTGCTATATAAGTTCCTTCTGTAGTTTTATCTTTACCAGGGGATAAAATTATTCCTCGTTGACGTATTGCCCCTGGCCCACTCTGTGGTAATACACTAGTAATATTTTCTAGCACAATACCACTTTTAGGTGTTTTGCTGTTAGAATTAGAGAGTTCAGCTGCAACACTAGAGGCCGTTTCTCCTAATTCACCTTGAGAATTTTTGACTGCTTGATCAAAAAAGGCTATTGCATCCTTGGACATAATAACTTGAACAATTTCAGTACCTTTTTCTTCATCAAATACAAAGGTATTAAGATTAGGTAACTCATAGCGTTGTCCATGAATTATGCGATTACTTTCTTTATTAAAAGGGAAAAGAACCCTTTTCTTTCCTCCAGGAGTTACATTAATAACATAAACAAAACCATCAAAATTACTTTCAAAAGCAATTTTGATCTGTTCTCCTTTTTGAAAAGCACGGCTAGGATCAACAGGAGCAAATTTATTTTCATCTATTTTCTTTAGAATTAGAATATGTATTGCATCAGCTTGGTTATTAACAAATAAACCCCGAGCGCGTTTACTTTGTGAAAAGCCTGTTAAACCCGTTACACAAATTACACAAATAGCTACTAAGAAAATCACTAAGTAATAAAGCTGTTTCATCATTATCACCTCCATTTTTGGAAACTTATTTTTACTAAAAGCCATGTGTAATAACAATTGTTTCTATTAAATCTTCATTATCTTTAGAATTAGTATTAGTTACCCAAGTTATATAACGACCACTACCACCTTCTGAGTAAGAAAGATTTGGTCGGCTAGTACGTTTTAATTTTTGACCAGAAATAGTTTTTAACTCATTTATTACATTTAGCTTAATTATTCCTGGTGTATCTGAGCTTTGATTGGGTAAACTTGTAATCATGTCTCGGCTACAAATAACAGTAAATTCTTCACTTCCTGCTGGAGGAGTCATTTTCCACCAACAATCTTTAGGGTCATCAAACTCAGGAGTAGGACAATAAGCAGGTAACACATATTCTTGATCTTTTTTAACATAATTTTCTCCATTGTTTATTCTTGAATCTGGGAAAATTAATGTGCCGTCCTGTTCTTGGCTATGGTGAATAATATAAAGGTAAACATTTTGATTAGCTTTTATTGCTAGTCTTATACGATCACCTGTATGAAAAATAGCATTGGGGTTAGTTTCCTGAACACTACCATCACTGTTTCGCTTTAACATACGCCATTCTAAAGTTAGAAGTGGTACACGCTCTACACTACGATGAGGTACAGGTTTTCTTGTAGGTTTAGATACACGTTTTACTGCTACAGGCTTATCCCAAACTAAAGAAGAGTCTTGCCCTAAAGTTAGGTTAACTAGTTGAAACTGTGCTAACAAAAGAAACAAAAAAATGATAATTCGTTTGTTTTTATGTTGTTTGACATTCATAATCTTTATCTCCTTTGTTAGATAACTTAACTTTTTACCATCAATTTAATTTATTTATTAGTAGATTGCTTTAAAAAACTTTGTAGTTTTGAATCGTTTGCTAAAATTGCACAACGAAAGCCAATTAACCAACTACGGTTTTTTACTTCATCTGCCTTAAAATCTGGTGTGTGATAAAATCGACGAGTTGTGCGAGCATCCTCAAAACTACTACGGAAACTACCTCCTCGTACAACACGATTTGTTGTCCCATAATTTGTATCTGGTGATTGATTACCTAAGTAAGGTTGGTAGAAACTATCTACCCACTCAGCCGCATTTCCAGCCATATCTTCTACACCATAACTACTTGCTCCTCTAGGGTATTGATTGACTTGACTAGGATGAGCCGTATTAATATTGGCACAAGTTGGATCAGGATTATCTCCCCAAGGCCAAATACGTTTTTTTTGTACTTTTACTTCCCAAGCAGCAGCCTTTTCCCATTCTGCTTCACTTGGTAATTTTTTGTTTGCCCAATTAGCATAAGCATTAGCATCATTCCAAGTAATGCCTACTACAGGCAAATTAGGATTAGAAAAATAATTTTCATCCCACCAAGGATTACTTGGCATTGAACGATTAGTAGCTTGGCAAAATCTTTGATATTGCCCATTTGTAACTTCATATTTATCAATATAATAATCTGGTAAATAAATTTTTTGTTCTATTTGTTCATTTGGTAAATAATTGTTACTTCCTAAAATAAACTCTCCTGCTGTTATTAATATCATTTTGCCATTGTAATCTATTTCTTCAGGAAGTAGACTTTTTCTCTCTAATGCAACTAGTTGTGCAATTATAGATTCTGTCGTTCCTGCCGTAGCTGTCACCGTAGTGTTAAATTCATTGTATCCTTCCTTAGTTACACGTATTAATCTTTTACCTGGCTTAAGATAGGTTATTTTTGTGCTGCCATCCGATAAAGTGATTCCGCGATTGATGTTATCTATCAAAATGTCACTACCTGTAGGCGCACCACGTACAATTAGAGTAAACCCTAATTCCTTAGGTAATGCTAAATAAACAATAAATATTATTGCAAAAAGAAATGTTGTTATAATGATGCCCTGACTCCATTTAGGTAAACTTGTTGGTGTTAGAGAATTAGTAATAGGAAGTTTTAATGTTTCTAATTGACTGATAGCTAGTTTGTTATTTGAATCAACTAATTCTCTATTATCTTTCATAAAGTTAACCCTTTATAGTTAAAATCTTTGTCACAGTGCCAAATTTCCTACCTAACCATAAAAATAAACTAAAATTGGTTGCTCATTATTTATGCAATGAATGTGCCTATAAATAACTTTATATTTATAGGCTTTTGTCTAGTTAAAATGTGTAATATTACTCAAAAATTTTTGATTTGGGTCAAAACACACAAGTATGTAATAGTCAATACATGATCTGACAAAGAAGGTTAACTGACAGCAGAAAAAGAAAGTTCTTGACTGTCAGATTGATTAAAGTATTTCTCCCAAGCAAGATGTTTAGAATCTAACCAGGTTTGCCAAGGAGTTTTGCCGTAGCAGAACTTACCAGAATGAGGACGCTCTTTATTATAAAAATCGAGCCAAGCGTCAACATCAGATTGAAGAACATCTAAGGTATTGTAAATTTTCTTCCGTAAAGCAATTCTATAGAATTCATCTAAGATAGTGCGATGAAAACGTTCGCAAATACCGTTGGTTTGAGGGCTTTTAACTTTAGTCTTAGTGTGATCTATATCTTCTAAAGCTAAGAAAAGCTGGTAGTCATGATGTTCTAAGTTTGCACAATATTCATTCCCTCTATCTGTTAATATTTAAAGCATATTGGTGTTCCGATAGCAAAAGGGAAAAAAACAACACTAAGGCAAACAGACAAAATTTAGCTGATGAAGAAAAGGCTCGTTTTTAATGCTCTATTTGTTTGATGAAAAGAATTGTTGTTTTTGGGCTTTTTGGTAGAGTAAAAATGTGTTTTATACCTTTTCTTCTAACTTTGGAGTAAGGCGACAACACGCCGCTTTTTTGCTAAAAAGCTAACAAAATATGATAAAATTCTTAAGTAATACTTTTATTCAAAACTGAGAAACAATGAATTATGGCAAATGGTGAAGAAGATAAACAAGATCCTGAAATAACAGTGTTACAAAGCTCAATAACTACTGAAAAACAAAGGCTCTACCGTAATTGCCGTGGAGGCCACAAGATATAGTGTAGCTAAGAAAAAGCAAAAAAGTGATAACCATTGAGATCAAGCCAAAGTCTTTGAAAAATACGAGAAGAAGTAAAAATGCCATAAGAGCGACGTTTAAGAACTTTAATTTTGTTATTAAGACCTTCAACAAAGCCAGAGGATTCACGGTCAAGAAAGTAATTAGTAATGGAATCTAAATGGTTATTGAGGGTAGTTAAGAAAGAATCAAAACAGGATAAAGAACTATTCTTAACTCTATCAGCCCAAGATAAAATAGAGAGCCTAGCCTCTATTTTAGATGGAGATTTGTCAAAAATTTCTGTTAATTCTTCTCTAAAATCATAAGCCATTTTTAATGAAGGGGATAAAGAAAAGAGTTTTTCTAATTGTGATTTTTGCTCTACTTCTAGGTCAAGAGGATTGAGCCTAAAAGGCCACATTACCCCCTTAAGTTCTCCATACTCGGTTTCTGACAGTTCTTTTTTTAGTCTTTTTAACTCACTTTTTCTTTCTTTGTCTGCACCTTCTCTATAAGCTTTCGCTATGTGAAAACGATCTGCTACTATTTGTGCTTGAGGAAGCTCTTCTTTTGCTGCATTTATATATCCTTCATACAGATCTGTACATACTCTTTCTATAGTTAGTTTGATTCTTGATGGTATTTTACTTAAGAATGTTTTTACTGTTTCTTTTTTTCTGTCTTCTAATACTGCTATTATTTCTACTCCTTGCTCTCCCATTGTTGATATTATTGCTACATAATCCTTATGTCCTTTTTTTAGGGCTATCTCATCTATTCCTATCACTGGCACACTTTCGTATATTTCCCAGTCCACACTTGTTTTTATATTTCTGTC